>NZ_JBHTDI010000005.1:0-812 GCF_042666415.1 Sphingomonas sp. GCM10030256 | reverse complement strand
GCCTTTCCGCTTCCCACCAGCCGCAGACATGAGGCGAAGTCGAACAAAGGTCCGCTCGCCGGGCGCTTGTTGGAGCTGTGCAGTGGTCACCGAGGACGCACTCCGCGGAAGCGGTGAGCCGGCCTCGACCAGCTCACCTACACCCTCAAATTTCGATGGCCTCAGCCAGGGTCAGAGCGTCCTCGACTTCAACACCGAGGTATCTGACCGTCGTTTCGATCTTCGTGTGACCTAAGAGGATCTGAACAGCCCGCTTGGTTACCAGTCTGTTTGTAGATGAGGGCTGCCTTCGTGCGCCGGAGTGAGTGGGTGCCGTACTCCACCCGCCGCAGCCCAACGGCGGTCACCCATTCGTCGACAAGCCGGGCGTACTGGCGCGTGCTGATGTGATCGGATCGGTCTGCCCGACTGGGAAAGACAAAGTCATCGAGCGAACCACCTCGGCGCTCCAGCCACTCCAACAAGCTCGTCCTCGCCGGTTCGAGAAGTTCGAACTGCACCGGCCTGCCGGTCTTCTGCTGAATGACAATGGCATGTTGGCGGATTCGAGCGCCACTCACCAGCTCGCCGATCCGAATTTTCACCAGATCACAGCCTCGCAGTTTGCTGTCGATCGCGAGGTCAAAGAGGGCGCGGTCTCGGAGGCGATGCTCCTGTTCGAGCCAGAACCGCACTGCCCAGACCTGCTTGGGATGGAATGGACGCTTCGCGCCGAGCTTCCGACCAACGTTCCACGCTGGGCGGCAGTCTTGTCCGGGGTCGTAGATCGAATGTCCCATGGATCATCTCCTCGGCCAACAGCGGCCGAGGGA
>NZ_JBHTDI010000004.1:0-10315 GCF_042666415.1 Sphingomonas sp. GCM10030256 | reverse complement strand
CCTCGCGATCATCCAGGCTCAGCACACGTCGCGATCGTCGTCGCGGTACCGGTCGGATCCCGCCGTGCGGCTTGAGATGCTGGAAGATCGCTCCCGATGACCGGTCGAACACCCGGCCGATCAGCTTTAGACCCTCGCCACGCTGCCACCGGTCCCAGACCTCGGCACTCTCCGCCGCCGTGAACATCCGCCGTCGTCTCTTCGCCATCGCATCACCTCACCTCACCAGGTTTAGTGTTGCGACGACCTTCTGAGACCACCGTCGAAACCGGACATTAGCAACTTAGCTCAATTAACGTCTGCTTCCCGGCTCTACGCGGCGCAACTGGACTGGCCGGGGACGGCCAGGTTCCGACGCTTAGGCTGGCTGACCCGAACGCCTGTTCCTGGTGGGAAGCGGAACGGCTGTTTTTGGTCCGCAGAGGCGGATAGCAGACGTTCGCCCGTGCGAAGGGTAGAGGGGCTGAGCGCCCCTAGCAGTCGCTCGGAGCCGCGCGCCTGCGTCCGCAGAAGCGGACAAGCGTTGGCCTGAGTCAATCGCTGATCAGGATCTCTTCCATCTCGCCCTTCTTGTTCCGGAACAGCCAAACCGTGCTGTAATCGTTGCCAACGTGAAATCCTTCGCTACCAGCCGGCACATTAAATGTGCGATTGGGGCCGAGAACCTGTTCAATCACTTGATCGTGGCTCTTCGGGGGCACTCGGGTCACGGTCATGTTCGTGCAGCTATCCCAAGCTTCGTACCGGAACGGATCGCCATCCGCCCATCGACCTTCGATGACGCAGATCGTCTTTGGCGTGCCGGTGAAGGTTGCTGATCCGACCTTGAAAGTGCGACTCGCTTTCGATGAGTGGGGTGCTGCAGACGCGCTGGCTGGAGCGATGAGTGCAAGAAAGCAGGCCGCTACTGTGATAGATCGCATGTCGGCACCTTTTTTGGAATAAAGGAGAAAGCCGGACCTAGAAGACCGGCTTTCCAAGTAAGTGATGGTCCCGTCTTAGTGTAGGCCCATTCCGATATCGCGGATCATCCATTGGCCGTCGGATGCCTTTTGCAACTCGAACGTCTGCCGCTTGGCTTCACCTGATTGCGGCGAGATGTAGTGGGCTGCGAACTTCAGGGTGTTGTTCGCGGGCTTAGTCCAGTCGGTCAGGCGCAGTACATCCAGGCAAGTATTATTGTCGTGGTAACTAAGGTTCTGCATTGGGATATATTCGTTGTAGAACGGCGGCTTAAAGGTCCGCGGGAAGAGGTGCTGCCGGTTCAGGCTGTTGAGTGCGGCTGAATCGCGCGCGCAAGACAGCGTCGCCACCACCTGGCGGACTAGGGGAGCGGCAGCGGCACGGTCAGCGGCGGTAACCCCATCCTGCAGCGGAGTGTTGAGGAATCCGTCGATGGCAGCGGTCTGCTTCGATGTGATGGTCGCGAGGGACACAGTTGGTCCGTTCTGCCGGGCCGCATTCGCGGAGGTTCCCGGACGCAATTGTTTGACAAGGTCGAAGATCGACTGGGCGGAAGCGGGCTGCGCAAAAAGCAGCGCAGTGGCAGCAACAGAAATTAGACGCATGGGTGTGTTCTCCCGTTGGTGTTGATCGAGCGACGGCAGGGTGCGAACAGCGTTTAAAAACCGCTGTTGAAGCGCAGCCAGCCAGCGGCCGAGGATTGGCCACGGACGTTGCCGGTGTTGATCCCGTAGGCGCCGCCCAGCGAAAGGCGGGCTGCGCCGAAGGCGCGGCTCCAGCCTGCTTCAACGTTTAGCTCCCGCGCGCTGGGTGCCAGGTTGATTAGGCGGACCGTTTCGATGGTCGAGCGGGTCTCGGGGTCGTAGCTGGTCGGCGCCTCGTACCGCAGCTGCGCGCGTTCCACTTTGAGCGGCGAGGTTAGGCCGAAGAGGGCCCGTCCGCCGAAGATGCCGTGAGTGGCCGAGAAGCGGAAGCCGCTAGAGAGGACCGGGTCGGCCAACTGGATCAGAGCATTGCGGGTGGTCACCCTGGTGCGGCCGAGAAGGCCCTCAGCCGAGAGGTCGAAATCGCCTACGTGGCCGTTCCATCCGGCCGTTGTGAACATTGAAGAGGCGCCCTCGATGTTGAACGATCCTGAACCGGTCATGCCGAGGGCCGACCCGACTTCCTTGTTGAGGGCGAGCCCAAAGGTAAGGCCGTGCGGCGTCTCAATGCTGGCGCGCCTGGTAGCCGAACTGGTGCGACCGAATTCGCTGCGAGCCTTAGCGAAGCTGACTCGGCCGCCCTTGGCAAATAGGGTGAACTCCGACCCAACGGTTGCGATCCCGCTGGAGCGCAGCATGGAGCCGGTGATCATCTCGTCGGTGTCGATCGAACTGTGCACCGTTCCGGTGACCGTGGCACTCCGCCCGAAGCTGAAGCCGAAAGCACGAGCTTCCGGAGCATCGGCATAGCCGTCAACCCGAGACAGACCGTCCTGCGACCGCCTGCTGAAGCGCCCGGAGTTCTCCTGAGCGAAGCTGGCAAGGCTGATGCCGCTGGCCTGCACGCCACGGGCAAGCACGCCCATGTTGACCTTGTAGTCGCGGCCGTAGGTATCAATCGCGACTGCCTGTCCCGCGGCTGCGCTGAAGGTTGCCTTGCCATCACCACCGCCGAATGCCGGCGAGACGACGAGCGAGGTGGCATCAACGGAAGATGCCTTTACGGAACTCGTGCTGATCGTCGGGGCTTGGGCCTTGAAGGCATTTTCGACGTTCAGAACGCCAACGCCGTAGATCTGGTCCACGCCCGGGGCGCCGAGGTCGGTGGCGGTGCCAAGGAGGATCTTGGAAATCTCCTGACCGCCGAGCTGTGGCCAATACTGCTTGAGCAGCGCAGCAGCGCCAGCGATGGCGGGAGCAGCAAAGCTGTTTCCAGTCACCGTACGTGGCTGACCGTCGAGGCCAGTAGCCGGCACGTTATGAGATACGACCGACAAGGTCCGATCAGCAAGGAGGCCCGGCGTGCCACTGGCGGCGCGCGGGCTGAGGTCGCCGAATAGACCGATGCCAAACAGGAACCAATTCTTGTTCTCGAAGTCCGCGCCAACCAGAGCCTGGGCGAAAGAGCCATTGGCGAAGCTGTCGCCGGGATCGTTCGATACGGACTCGACCAGCAGCAGATTCTGCTGGCGGACGATGTCCATGGCAGCGTTCTGCTCGACGGCCATGGAGCCGCTGGATGTGCCGTTCGCGCTGAAGTTGATGACGAAGGCGCCGTTCTGCGCAGCGTGACGGATCGCTGGAGCTATCCCTGAGGAGTTGAGGCTAGTGCCTTCCTGAGGAACGCCGTTGACGAGGTTGGCGAAGTCAGGCGCGACGATCTTAATCGCCATGATATTAGCATCATAGGCCATGCCGTACATGTGCGTGCTGTTGCGGCTGCCGGCAGCAATCGAAGCAACCAAGGTGCCGTGCCCATCCCGGTCTTCAACATTGTAATTGGTGGTCTGCGGAGGGCATTCAGCGCAAGCCGCATAGCGGGACTGGATCGCAGAGCTCGTGCTGGCGACGCGGCCCATGAATTCCGGGCTATCGGTGTCGATGCCGGTATCGATAATAGCGATCGTGACGCCCTTGCCGGAATAGCCACGGTCATGAGCGTAGCTGGCCTTCGACGCGAGAACAGCCTTCGAATTCTCCGTTTCGATCTCGGCAGCCGTTTTTGCGGGCGGCGGCGGCGGAGCTGGCGGAGAGGTCGGCGGAGCTGGGATGGTGGCAGGACCACCGGACGTGCCACCACCGCCACAGGCGGTAAGGGTAAAGGCGAGCGAGATGACGCTCGCCGGAATTAGTGCCCGACGCATTACTTGCCTCTTTGAATATGATTATCTGGTTGCCACCAGCAGATGCCCTTAGCCGTCAGCGATCGGTTGCGGTCAGGAGAGCCGGAGTCCGTCTCTATCTGAGGCGCAAGGGCACTGGACTAAGATTGCGAAGTTCTGAGCGATTCCAATCCGATAGCGGAAGAGAACAGCCAAGATTACCGGACCTGTCGGTAACAGACTTTAGGCTGGCGCGCTTGCCTTCAGGGCTGCCTCAATCTTCCGATCCGCTTTGTACTGACTAAGCGCGTAAACGGACCAGATCGCTGCTGGCAGCCACCCGATAATCGTGATCTGCAAAACGAAGCAAATCAAAGCGGCAAATGGCTTGCCGATCGTCAGGAATTGCGCCCACGGCAATAACAGGGCCAAAATCAAACGCATTACTCTTCCCCCGAAGCGTCGTTTTACCGAGCTAATTGGGTTTGGTGTAAGTGAAATTTTATTTCAAGGCCCTGAAATGTCCTCTCGGAAAATTCTGCGGGAATAATGGTTAACAATTATGACATTCCCAGCGCCGAGTTTTCAAGCGTCAGCCCAAGGATAGTCCGGGGGTGGTTTTGAGCGCAGGCGCCGATCAGCGGACGTTCTCCAAGCGGCCAGTTGCCGACCTTCGGGCTGATCCATCTAGGCGTCTCCTCGTGGTGGAGAGCGGCCTGTCCGCTTCGGGGTGGCGATGGCGGTAATCGGACGTTCGTTCAGGCGGCGGGCGGAAGGTCAAGACGGCCACCTTTTGGTTGGGAAGTGTCGTGATTGCTTTCACCTGAGGGCAGGCGTGCAGCAGGCTCTTTCTTGGGCCAGGCCGGTGAGCTGAGATTAGGCCAACTTTAGCGACGTAGGGAAGCCTCTCTACAAGGCTTGCCGTTTGCGCCTCCCGACCTAAGCTGCTTGCCCGATCGGGGGTTGCGTATGGTGTTAAGGTTCCGGCAGTCGTTCCAGCTCTTCCCAGGCGTTCGCCTGAACGTAAGCAAAAGCGGCCTCAGCGCCAGCTTCGGCGTGCCCGGCGCAACGGTGAATGTTGGACCTAAGGGCGTCCGCAGCACCGTTGGCCTGCCCGGAACGGGGCTTTCCTACACGCATCACCACGGATCCTTCTCCCCGCAGACTTGCAGCGATCCTGCCGTCATCTCACCCCAGCCAGCGCCTGAGATCCCGTCCACTCCCAACTTCTACCAGCCGTTCGTCCCGGCCATGCAATCAATCAACAGCGCTACCGTTGAGCAGCTGACCAGTCACAGCCTAGTCGAACTTCGCGACATGATCGCCCAAGCTCGCTCGCAGAAGAACGAGGTGGAGGCGGATCTCGTTGCCGCCACGGTGCTCCAGCGGCAGCAGACAGAGGAGCTCGATCGTCGCCAGCGCAGCTTCTTTCGCTATTTCATGAAGAAGCGCATTGCCGAGCTCGAGCAGTCAGCTCCCGAGACCGCAGCCGAGGTCCAGCGGCTGACCGATTGGCAGTGCTGCACCCACATCGAAATCTCCTTCGAGACCGGCCCGGTGGCGCGGCAAGCTTATGGCGCGCTGACTCGCGCCTTTGAGAAACTTCGCTGCAGCGCCTCGATCTGGGACGTCACCTCTGATCGGTCGACCAACAAAGTAGTCGAACGGACCATGGCTGGTCGAACGCTCACGCGCACCAAGGTCAGCCTGGGCTACACCGGCAGCGACCTTATACGTTTCGACGGTCGCGCCATGCAGTTCGAGAATGCCAACGGCGAGGAGATCATGATCTATCCTGGGATGGTGATCATGCCCCGAAGCGATGGCGCCTTCGCGCTGATCGACTTGCGAGAGGTCACGCTCGGCTTCTCTCCGATCAACTTTCACGAGGACGAGGGGGTGCCGAGCGACACTAAGGTCGTGGGGCAGACCTGGGCTAAGGTGAACAAGGACGGCTCGCCCGATCGGCGCTTCGCCAACAACTATGCCATTCCTGTGTGCCTGTACGGAGGGCTGACCTTCACCAGCCCTGGCGGGGTGCTGGAGGAATATCAGTTCTCCGACGCCATGGCGGCAGCCGAGTTTACCGACGCCTTCCATGCCTACCAGGCGGCGCTCTCCGCTGGCTGACGCTCTGCTCAGTCATTCTTGGCGGTGAGATGCCCGCCTGTGCGAGGCAAACTCACAAAGAGCGGTGACTTCGAGGCCGGCACGCTCCGGGGAAGGCCGGCAGGCACCCAGTCCCTCACTCTTGAGGTAACTGCCTGAAACGGGGGTCGTGCATAAGCCGCCAAGCTGAAGCAGGGTCCACTTGGGCGGCTTAGGCGCGAGAACCGGACGGTTTCAAACGGGTCAATTGCGGACGCGCAGGCTCGCCTCGGCACGTCAACTTCTGGTGGGAAGCGGAACGGCTGCTTTTGGGTCTGCAGAGGCGGAAAGCGGACGTTGGCCCGTGCGAAGCATCGAGCGGCTAAGCGCCCAAACCGGTCATCCCAGTGGGCGTTTGGCGAGGCCGGAAAGCGGACGCTTTCTCAGCTTGCGACTAAGGGTAGATTTCGACCCTCCGCTACTGCGGGCCCGCGCTACCTGGGCTTGCGCAGCGCTTTCTTAATGTGTGTCAGGCATAGCTCACGTTCCCACCCGAAGCCGAGCTCTGGAGCGGCGCCGCGTCTCTAGATTTTTCACCGCGTTCCCCCTGATGAGCTCGGCGCGCTGAACACCGATCCCACCTGAAGAGATTAGATGAAACACCTGCCGATCGCCGCCTTTGCCATCTCTTTTGCGCTCACGGCAGTTCCAGGCGCGGCCGCCACGCTCGGCACGATTACCGGGGACGGCTTCACGTTGGCTATGCCGGGCACGCCGACGAAAAGTGCGAGCGAGGTTGATACCCCGGGTGGGAAGGTTTTGACGCAGGAGTGGATGGCGAAGGACCAGGGTGTGGTCTACGCCGTCACGACCGCCGACTACCCAGTTGCCTTGGTCAAGAGGGTGAAGGCTAGCGTGTTCGTCAGCAACGCGCGCGACGCGGTCGCCGAGCGGCTCAACGGTAGGATTACCTCTGAAGCTCCTGTGTTGCTTGGCGCCAATCTTGGGCTGGCGTTTACAATCACCTCAGACATCGGCGAGTTGAAGGGCCGAAGCTACATGATCGGCCAGCGTGGCTACACATTGATGGTCCTACACCGGTCGGGCGACGATGCTCCGCAGGCGGACGCCTACCTATCATCCCTCCGGATCACACAGTGACGGCGCTTGGCGACTAAATCAGACCGTCGGATAACGGCCACTTGCCGACGATCAGGCGTGCTCCGCTCCGAACGTCTGCTCTTGGGTGGCAAGCGGACATCGCGACGACCGGGGTTTCGCGATCCGTTGGCGCTGCGCGAACTGCATAGTCCTTACACTGGCGAAAAAGCTGACGCCGTCGGCGAAAGCCTGCTTGTCGAGACGGGGCCTTCGCGATGATGACCCTGCCTAGCTCAAGGGCCAAGCACAGCCGCAACTGCCCCGAGCGCCTTCTCTCTAATTTCGGAGACGAATATGCGTATATTCATGCCGGGCTTGGTAGTGATCTCAGCTGCAGCCTTGTCCGTTGCCCCTTGTCGTGCCGCGCCTGCGACTGAGGCTGCTCAGCAGGAACTGAATGGTGCGGCAGCGGCAATGGACGCCGCTTGGGACCGCAAGGATTTGACCGGTTTCGCGACCCTCTTCGCGCAGGACGCTACCATCCAAGCCGGCCCAAATTCCGTTCTCGAAGGTCAGGCAGCGATACGCGCCTTTTTCGGCCGAGACTTTGAGAATAGGCGCGGCACGATGCGCCATGTCAGCGAACCACGTAGTATCGACATGGTGACGCCCTACCTGGCTCTTGTCGACAAAATGGTCCGCCTTGAGCAGCAGGACGCGGATGGCCGCTGGACCGTCCTTCGGACCTTCCTCAACAGCACCTTACTGACGCGGGTCCAAGGCACTTGGAAAATTCGGGCTATCCGGGCGCACATTATTCCGAATGGCTGACCTAAGCTCGCGACATTCGGCACTTTGAATCAGGCTGTCGAATGCCCGGTCACGGATGTCCGCTATGGGTGGGAAGCAGACATTAGTCGGGCCCGTTGGAACGGCGAGTTCGGAACGCGGGACTAAGGCGCACGTTGTGGCTTGATGAAAAAGGAACTCAACCCCGAGGCTCTCGTCGTCGAGGACGAACCCCTCACTCGCATGGTTGCCGCCGACGCGATCTCTGAGGTTGGCGTGAAGGTGTATGAGGCCAGTGATGCTCACGAGGCGAGAGATTTACTCGAAATGCACCCCAAGGTCGGCTTGCTGTTCACTGACATCGAGTTAGCGAGCAACACCAATGGTCTGATGCTAGCAAGGGATGTCCACGACGCACGACCCGACGTCGAACTCATTGTAACGTCGGGAACCAACAACCTCCGCGACAGCGACCTACCTGACCACGGAACTTTTTTGGCTAAACCCTATCGAGCCGAACAGCTTCAGCACATCGTCAAAAAGAAGCTTGCGTCTGTGCACGGCAAGTAGCTACTTGTGTACGTGCGCGGCTTCGGACGATACTTCGGTGCGAGCGGTTCATTACAAAAGACAGACGAGTTCCTTGGCTGCTTTAGAGCCTCTAGCCAGTGCTGGCACATCGTAGCCTCTTTCCCCGGTAAGACCTGGCTCTAATGGACCCTATCGGCGGCGGGGAACTCAACGGTGAAACAAGCGCCGCGGCCGGTAGCCCGGGGGCCAGCATACAGCGTACCCTGCAACTGCCGGACCAACGTAGTGATCACTCGCATGCCAAGGCCGGCGGTCGCTGAGTGGGGATCGAAGCCTGGCGTCAACCCAGTGCCCTCATCGCACACTATGAGGCGATTGATGCCGGCCAAGGCGCGGAACGCCACCTCAATTTTGCCTGCGCCATGCTTAGCGGCATTGGTCACCAGCTCATTGGTAAGGAGGCCGATCGGCTGGATCGAAGTGGCCGGCACCATCGCCAGATCCCCATCGATCACGATCTCTCGGTCCAAAATCCCAGCCAGGTCCTCGCACAAGCGGCGCAGGTAAGCGATACAGGATACTTCGTCGGCCGTATCCGCGTAAAAATGACGGTGGACCTGCGCCACGGCGGCAACACGATTAGCGGCCTGCCGGAGGTGATTGGCGGCCTCACCCACTTCGGGAGAGCGGCTCTGCATTGTCAGCATACCCGAAACGAACTGAAGGCTGTTCATCACCCGATGGTCAATCTCTTTCCCCATCAAATTCGCCTTGCCGACTGCCTGGCGCGCCGAAAGTCCCAGTTCGAGTTGGTCCATTACCACCGAGGCAAGGTCCTTTAGGTCCTCGATCTGCGCTTGTGTGACGGGACGGGGCTCCTTGTCGATCACGCACAACGTGCCGAGGTTGTGTCCGTCGCTCGTGGTCAGGGGAACCGCAGCGTAAAAGCGCAGACCAAACTCCCCGGCCACAAGCGGGTTGGCCAGCGACCGCGGGTCGGTTCGTGCATCCTCGATCAGGTAAGGAGTGTCGCCCAAGATAGCTGACGCGCACAGCCCGGGTTCACGGTCTATCTGTTTGACGGGCAGGCCGTGGTGTGACTTGAACCAGATGCGGTCCTCGTCAACGATGCTAACGATTGCGATCGGAACTCCGAACCGACGAGCCGCGAGTGCTGTGATACGATCAAATGCTCCGTCGGGTGGGCTATCAAGAATATCGTAGCGCCGAACCGCGGCCATGCGCTCGGCTTCGTTCGGCGGCAAAGTGTCCGCGACTGCCATTAGAAGTCCCCTGTTCCTGCCGCGATTAAAGCGACTTTCTTAGGCCGCTCCATGGCATGTCGGCTTAAAACTCAACCTGAACAACAAGTAGGCTCGAGCTAGCAGTCCAGCATCAACGACGGCTCACGTGGTTTCCCGAGCGCCAGTGCGCAACTTTGACCGTAGAGGTCAATGTCCGCAATGGGTCGAAAACAGACATTAGCTACTTAGCTTCGGAGCGTCCGCTATCAGCCCTCCAGGTACGCAGCCCCGACGTTCTCCTGACGGCCAGCAATCGACGGAAGGACATGACTGGCGAGGCAAGCCCGGCCTATTGAGGGCTAATGCCTAGGTCTTCAGCCATCGACCGCGCCTTTGATCTCGCAAAATCGGGGCAGCACCGGAGTGTTGCCGCTATCCTCAGGCAGCTGGATGACGACGAGCGGTCAGAAGTCGAGGCGCATCTCGCGACTCCCAACGCCAGACGAGAGCTTATCTTGGTCTGCGGTGATGCCTGGCTTGCAGCGCGCTGACGTTACGCGCTGGGGGCAACTCCGTCTTCTGTGGGTCCAAAGCGATCTCTTGCAGCTTGGCTGAACGAACGACCACTTAAACCCACCTCGCGCCGCAAAGCAGACCAGCTGCTCTCGGCCAGATATCACCCAAGAGATGGTTTTCTCCCTCGGCCGCTGTTGGCCGAGGAGATGATCCATGGGACATTCGATCTACGACCCCGGACAAGACTGCCGCCCAGCGTGGAACGTTGGTCGGAAGC
>NZ_JBHTDI010000003.1:0-231850 GCF_042666415.1 Sphingomonas sp. GCM10030256 | reverse complement strand
GCTTCCGACCAACGTTCCACGCTGGGCGGCAGTCTTGTCCGGGGTCGTAGATCGAATGTCCCATGGATCATCTCCTCGGCCAACAGCGGCCGAGGGATAAAACCATCTCTTGGGTGATATCTGGCCGGAAGCAGATGGTCCGGACTTCGCCGGCAATCTCATAGAGCGGCCCCTCGTCGGCAGATCGCTTCTCGGCAGCGATCGACCGATCGAGTTTATTGGCGCGGCAGAGACGTGGCTAATCGCCTGAAGCCGTTAAATCGGAAAGATACCGGCAAAGATCCTGAATCTCGTCCCGTAGGTCTTTTCGTTCCTCCAGTGTGAGCATGACGCCGCGCTCCTGCCAGGCAAGGGTGACGCTGTTACGCAGCGCAGCAAGGTCAAGCCTTATGTCGCTCGCGTGATTATTCGTGAATTCGTGAACGTTCGGGGCCTCGCGGCCGTCGACTGGGAACTGGGAGGACATAGCTGTCTCCTGCTTCGAGCGGGAGCGTGGCTAAGACTCTCAGCAGTCCGAGCTCACTGGGGAGGGCTGCTTGAAGCAAGCTTTAGATCGAATAGAAAATAAAAGCGAGTCAAATACTTAGGTTGCTTTAGAAGACGTATCCGAGTGACTGATTCTGGCCGTTAGCAGAACGGCAGCTTGTCGGATCCACTGACACTCAAGCGGACGTAGGCTCAAGAGCGGTGAGGTTAGATAGAGTGGTGCTTCGGAGAGCATCGACAGCCGCGTCCAAGCTATCCGACACGAAATAGAGGGGCTGCATTGCGTCGTGCCGGTAGGGCGCTGAGATCGCTTCTTCCATCGTAAAGCGCCGTCGCTCAACACTTTCATCTTCAAGGCTGGCGCGAGCTTCCCCGAAGCTGGAGGCGAGCCCTGCACCGAGGATACGGATCTGATCCGCTTCCCTGCACAAGCCAAACTCGACAGTGTGCCAATAGAGACGAGCCACATGATGTCCCAACCCGGCGGCGATCGCCTCTACTCCGAGTTCTCCAACCAATTGCATGGCGTTCGCCATTCCGGTGTGCGCAAGCATGGGCACGTGGCCGAAAATGTCGTGAAAGCAGTCAGGCTCCTCTAGGTAGTCCAGTTGCGCGCGAGTCCGAATGAAGTTCCCGATCGGGAATTGGCGATCTGAAAGCATCGCGAAGAATGCCTCGTCGGGCACAAGTCCAGCAACGGAGACGCAGCGCCAGCCAGTGCGCGCAAGCAACCGCTCGTTCAAGCCCGAAAGCTCCGGCACACCGGGTGCAGCTAGCTCCAGAAGATCCAGCCCGTCCAAGAAGGGGCTGATCGCCCGGCCCGACAACAGCTTGATTTGTCGCATGAACAGGATGTCCCAGACGGCATGATCCTCGCTCGTGAAGTCGCACCAGTTCTGATCGACGAGGTGCGCCTGCCAAGAGCTTCTCGCCCGGGTGGGGACGCTCTGAGACTTAAATTCAACAAACATCGGGGTTCTCCAGGCACAAAAAACCCCGCCTGACGGTGGTCGGGCGGGGCAGATGATTGCTTGTCTATCAGACGCGCGTCAGCCGATCCCCACCTCGTAGGGATAGCAATAGCTCGCGACGGCAACCGGACGGGTCATGGCTCAACTTATCGTGACCCGGACCTGAATGCCAGATGTCCGCAGCCGCGTACGCTAGTTTTTGCGGTCGGCTCGGCCAAGCGCCTTCAGCGCCAGCCGATCAATGACCATGGCCAAGTCTCGGTCGCGCTCGGTCGGCCTGCCCTCATCATGGCTGGTCAGACGAAACTGGACCCGGTTCCAAACGGAAGTGAACTCCGGATGGTGGTCCATCTTCTCGGCGTGCAAGGCAACTTCGGCGAGGAAGCCGAACGCCTCCGCGAAGTCAGCGAAGACGAACTCACGAGTATAGGCACCATCCTGGTGCGCCCGCGCTGCAGGGGTTTCCACGATCTATTCTCCGGACGATTCCATGATTGAGCTGAGCTAGCTGCGCTCTGTTTGCCTAAGACTAACTGACGATGGCGACCTCGTTTCAGGATGGTCGCAAGGGGATCGCCCGCTCTGTAGGCCCAAGTGCCCTTTTGCTGACAGCTTGCGAGCAAAAGCAGTGGCGCCGAACAGCGAGATCAAGAGTAGCCCGATCCCGCTGATCGCGAGGAGAATGCGGAAAAGAGGCTGTGGAGTTTGCCCGCTGTGGATCGGAAAGATCATCCCATAGGCGTGCGCCGAACGGCGTTCCGAATGGGTGTCGGTGATCTTGGCGATTTTGCCCACGCCGTCGAACCAGACAAAGCTTAGCCCTTGGCTGTTCCATTCCTCCGGATGCCGCAGCCGAAGCAACTTCGGCTTATTGCCCGTCCCAAAGTTCAAACTGCGGATCGCCGCCCCCGGCACTGCAGCGCTTGCGGATTGAAGCGGGCCGCGCCAGTCAACTGAGCCTGCGGACCGGGTGTCGATTACGCCCGGCTTGCGGCTGAAATCGAACAAGGGTTGGATGAGGGCCGGCCAGGAGATCACGATCCCCGTCAGCGCCGTTATCAGCAGAATGGGCGTGATGAGCACCCCGACGTCGCGATGCACAGCAATCATTTCCTTGCGGCGTGCGCTCCTTGGCCATGCCCGAGCACGCCACGTCCGGCGCACCGGCCACCACAAAATTAGTCCGCTGACGATCATCACAGTAAGGAAGGTGGCGACCACCCCCAGGGCGGCTCGTCCAGCTTCGGCCAGGAACAGATTGTGGTGAAACTCGACCAGCAGGTCGAGCGGTCGCTTGCCGGTCCAGATGCGGACCGCTCGGCCGTCGGCATCTAGATAAGCACCGCCGTTGGCCAGCACTGCTTCATGCACCGGCAGGTCAGTGCTGGCGAAGCGGATCGAGCGAAGATCATCGCCGAAGCGTGCCTTGGCAGCATTAGCTATTCCGCCAAGACGTTGCGAATCGCCCGTAGGATGGGCCGTCGTGGCACCGAGGGCGAGACGCCGAAAATCGTCCTTGAACAACAGGACCGTTCCGCTTGTCGCCATGGCCGCCAAAAGCAGCGACAGCACCAGCCCACTCCATGCGTGGCATGAGCGGAGGAGCGGTCGCCACCGACGCTTGGCGCGCTGCGGCGGCCGCTCCTCAATCACATCGCCACTCGCGCCGACAGCAACACTGCTCGCGGTGCACCCGGCATGTTCAGGTTGGGCGACGTGCCATGGGCCGATACGATGTATTCACGGTCGAAGATGTTGGTGACATTGGCCTGGAGCCTCACGTTGCCCAACTGCGTCCACGCCATTGCATCTGCGGTGAAGTAAGACGGCAGCTCAACCGTGTTGCCCGGATTGGCATAGCGCTTGCCCACATAGTTCGCACCGGCACCTACGCCGAACCGCTCGCCGAAGCTGCGTGTGACGAACAGGTTTGCGCTATGGGTTGGCGTTATCGTCGGCCTTTTGCCTTCAATCCGCTGGCCGGCGTCGACCGCAACTGAGCGGGTGATGCGGCCGTCTAGATAGGCGTAGCCGCCAATCGCGCGCCAGCCCGAAGCGAGATCAACCGCACTGGTCAACTCGAACCCGCGCGTCCGCTGGGTGCCGATCGGGATCAGCACCGTCGGGGCGGCCGGACTCGCAGCCTTGATGCCGGTCCGTTCAAGTTCGAATACCGACACGGTGAGGTTCAGCCGACCACCGAGCAAAGTATACTTGGCGCCAATCTCCCGGTTCGTTGTTTCCTCGGGCGCGATGTCTGCATTGTTGGCGGCGATCGAGAAGGCTTCGCCTGAGGGCTGGAAGGACCGGCTCCAAGACACATAGTAGGATTGTGCATCATCGGGCTGGAACACGAGACCGGCGCGCGGGCTCCACTCGCTGTCCTTACGCGACACGTTGGGCAGGGTGACGATACGCTGCTCCGTGCGCTGCTTGAACCAGTCGTGCCGCGCGCCGGCGAGCAGCTTGAAGCCGTGCCCGAGGTCAACCAAGTCCTGAATATAGAGCGCGGTGTTGGTGAAGATGCCGCGATTATCAGCCGATGGCGCATTGGGCAGCGCGACGGGGACGACCGGAAGCACCGGATTGAACAGGTCGACCGTGGCGATGTTGTTGCGCGAAACGGTCGTGACGTCCTTCACCTGCCGCGCAAGCTCGAGGCCGTAGAGCACTGTGTGGCGCATGCCGAGCAACCCGAACTTGTGGGTCAGCTCGGCCTGATTAGACCAGCCTTTCTCATTGCGGTGGACGGTCGAGCGGTTGAGCGAGACGCGGCGCGTTGTCTCGTTGACGCTGCCGGGCAAGGTGTTGCGGCGATCGAGGTCGTAGCTGTAGTGGCGCAGCCCGTTGCGGAACGACACGGCGTCCGAGAAACGGTGGTTGAGCGAGGCGGTCTGCGACAGCACGCGTGACCGGTTGTAGTCGGCTTCGCGCGCATTGGCCGCGCCGTAATACGTGTCCCGATCGACGTTGACCGGGCGGCCCTGGAAGGCAGGAATGCCGAAGTCGGTCAGGCGCTTGTCACGAAGATAATCGGCCTGCAGCAGCACTTCCGTCGCCGCGCCCGGCCGCAGTAGTAGCGATGGAGCGATGGTTTCGCGGTTCAGGAACTGCCCCTCGCGATAGCTGTCGCTGCGCTCGATCGCACCAGTTGCGCGCCACGAGATGAGGTCGCCAGCAAGTCCGACGTCGGCCTCGGCGCGCTTGGTGTCGAACGAGCCCAGGGTGAGCGTTCCCGACGTTACGTCCACGCCCGGCTTGCGCGTGATGCGATTGATCAGGCCACCCGACGAGCCGCGCCCATAAAGCACCGCCGCCGGGCCCTTGATCACTTCGATGCGGTCGACGTTGCTGAGATCGCGGAAATAGAGCGCGTCGTCCCGAAAGCCGTCGACGAACTGGTCGGCGATGGCTGAGAAGCCGCGAATGGAGACCTGGTCGCGCTGACCGTCGCCCGTCGAAAAGCCGACGCCGGGTACGTTCTTGAGCGCGTCCTGGACCGAAAGAGCGCGCTGATCGCGAAGCACCGCAGCCGGAACGACATCGATGGTCTGTGGAATGTCGCGTAGCGGGGCGTCAATTTTTCCCGCGTTCGATGCCTTGGCAGCATAGTCGTTCTGAAGGCGCGCGCCGGTTACGACAATTTCGTCCTTAGGATCGTCTTTGACGGTTGCCACGGAAACCGCCCCATGGCTTGCAGCCGACAACATCAACGCGAACCACATAACCACCCGAACTCCCCCCGATCTGAAAACCAGGGCGCAGCTACCGCTATTGAGAGTCAATCGCAATAGGTCGTCGGCAGTAACGCTGACATCTGCCTCGTTGCCTAACCCCAACTGGCAGGCGTCGTATGCCCCTTTGGAGAAGCTCCCGTTTACCGTTGGACGTCCGCACGGGCGCTAAGCCGATGCCCGAGCTGGGGACGGGCGAACGTCTGATTTCCGCCGGTGCGGACCCGCAAGCGGCCACTCCGCTTCCCACCAGTCGAGGACTTTGGGTGGCGCCAGTCTGAGTGTCGGCAAGTGGCCGTCAGCAGAACGTCCGGACTTCGGGGATGACGCGCGAAAGCGGCCGTTCGTACCAAATGCCTGCGCTTACCGCCTGCGAGGACCGTTAACAGCATCTTAGGCGGGCGCAGGAGAAAGACGGGCCATTGGTCGTTCTTATGAGAGAACGACAGTGGAGTACCTTGCGTGTTTCATGAGGAGCGGTCCGTCGAGACCGAAAGTGAGAGTGTTGCGTCTGAGCGGCGGATGGTCTTGAGCCAGGAGCGTCTGACTCGGGCGAAGACGGCCTTTACCACCCGCAACGTGAAGCTGCAGGGGCGGCTACAGCTTTGCACATTCTCCAAGCCCGAACCCGGCGACCTCGTGCTTGCTCGGGTTGAGAAGCTCGGTCAGCATCAGAAACTGGAAAGTCCGCACGGGCGCCGGGCAGAGATGTACGAAGGCGACGAGATCCTGGTTGCCTTTGGCCAACGCTATGCGCCGGATCAATTTGAGTCGATCGTGCCTAGTGATCTTGGTGCTTGCGAGTTGGTCGCGGCGGGGGGCTTGGCCAGCAAGGTCATCAGCAAACACAGCCGCATGCGTCGTGCTACACGGATTCAGCCGGTGGGACTGGTCGCTGATCCGTCGGGACGAGTGTTCAACCTTCGACACTTCGCACTTCGATCTCGCGTTTGTCCAGCCTCTCGCCCTCGGGTTGTTGCCGTGGCGGGTACGTCCATGAACGCGGGCAAGACGACCACGGCGGCTGGGATCATTCACGGTCTCGCGCGGGCAGGCCTCAAGGTTGCAGCCGCGAAGGTCACCGGGACAGGATCGGGGAATGATCTGTGGAGCATGCTCGATGCTGGCGCGTCACGCGTGCTGGATTTCACCGATATGGGCTTCCCGTCCACCGCTGGTATGGCTCTAGGGAAAACAGAAAGTATAGCAGCATCGTTGGTGGCTCACCTTGCTGATAACCGCCCTGACGTAATCGTTTTGGAGATTGCCGACGGACTGTTTCAGCGCGAAACAGCAGCCCTGCTGACCTCTCCTCTTTTGCGCTCCTTGGTTGATGGCGTAATCTTTGCCTCTGCGGACGCCATGGGCGCCCTTGCGGGACGCGAGTGGCTGCTCCGCCGGGGCCATCATGTGCTTGCTATTTCCGGGTTGTTTACCGCCTCGCCGCTTGCGCGCCTGGAGGCTGAGGAGGCCATGGGACAAAAGGTTTGCACCTTGGAGCAGTTGCGCGATCCTCTTCACGCCCCGACGATCGTCTTCTGCTCCACTAAATCTGATGGAATACTCCGGGCAGCCGAATGATCCCCGTCGCAAGTCCCTCGCGACGCTGGTTGCTTGCAGGCGTATTTAGCTCCGCCCTTGTGCAGCTTGCGGCTACCATCGTGGTAGCGCAATCTCTGCATACAGAGGCGCGCGTCTCGCCGGCACTGATTGCCGCCGCAATTACCGTCTTTCTGGCTGAGGTGCTGCAGCGGCGACTGTGCGAGGCGGTAGGCCTGTCCTATGCGGCCGAGGTGCGCGAACATTTGTTCAGGCACCTCATGGCGGTGGAACCGGCAATCATTCAACGGCGGCGACATGGGGCCATGCTGCAATCATTCGTAGGTGACCTCACGGCCGTTCGGCAGTGGGTTAGCGATGGCATCATGCGAGGCCTGGTCGCAGTTCTGGCGTTCACGGGATTGCTTGGTTGGCTTGCCTTGTCTCAGCCGCGTATCGCTGCCCTTATTGCAGCAATCATTACGCTAATCATTGTCGCGGGCGCAGCCGTTCTGCCGTTCTTGACTCGAGCGGTTAAGAGGGTGCGTCGGGAGCGCGGTCGAGTTGCGGCTTTTGCTTCCGAGCGGCTCGCTGCCCAGGCAACTGTACTTATCTGCGCCCGCGCTAATAGCGAGACGGCGCGGCTGAACCGGCGGGTGGAAAGGCTAAATCAAGCATCTTTGCGACGCGCAGGGCTTACTGGGATCATGCGCGCACTGCCGCATCTGGGCGCCACCGCCATGCTTGCAGCGGTGCTGCTCAACCAGCAACCAGGCAGCGCAGGCGTCGCGAGCGGTGTGGTCGCAACAGGAATTCTTGCGCTAGCACTGCGGGATCTTGCCCGGGCAGCCGAACTCATGATCCCAGGGCGAATTGGACTTGCGAGGATCCGTTCACTGCTGGGCTTGCCGAGGCAATCTCGCTCCATAGGGCTCCCGCGCAGAAGTGCAGGTACCGGCTTTGAACTCGCCTCTCTGCATGTTGTGGGCAGCGAAACGTCGCTCGAAGCTCAGGCTGCTTCCGGAGAGATCGTCGTAGTAGATGGAGAGCCCGAGCTTCGCCGCCGTCTGTTTGAAACGCTCGCGGGGCTCGCCACCGCGAAGTCGGGCGATGCGCGCTGGAAAGGCCGCTCGCTGGTCGCTCGTTCGTCAAAAGTCCGGCGCCATCTTGTGGGGATCGCCAGTGCCACGCTTCCAATCGTTTCTGGAAGTGCCGCGCTCAACATCCGATACCGTTTGCCAAATCTCAAGGAAACGGATTTGCAGGCGATTGCCGACTATTGGGGTATCGCTCCTTCGAGCAGGCTCTGCAATCCGGTCAGCCTTAACCTTATCAGGGCTGTCGCGGGAAAGCCGCCCGTCCTGCTACTTGATCTCGCGGAGCTGCCCGTCTCCTCGGATGATGTGCAAAGATTGCGCAGGCTACTGCCATCCTGGGAAGGCGTCGTTCTGATCGCCACAGCCGATAGCGAGCTCCGCGCGCTCGCTAATCGGCGGTGGTTGCTTGATGGAACAGGTCTCGAAGAGAAGTCTGCTCTGATCTCCAGCTTCGAGTCTCACTCTCTGGGAGACACGGCATGAGAGCAGTTGAGGCGACCTGCGCGGCTGAACGATCACAGCCCAACGCTCACCCACAATACCATCGCATCCCTGGCAGTCCGGCCCGCGAATACTTTGTCTTGGTGCCGTCCTCCGCGAGAAAGGGCTCCATTCCCCTGGTGCTCGTGCACGGCATTTCCCGCAATGCTATCGAGTTGATACTTCGGTTCACCGAGGGAGCGGCAGACTTCGGCGTTCCGTTGATTGCCCCGCTGTTCCGACAAGACGTCTACGGAGCCTACCAGCAGGTGGTCGATCGCCGGCGGCAGCTGCGCGCGGATGACGCCTTGTTCGACATCCTGGCCCAGGTCGCGGCACGATGGCCAATCAGCGGAGACAAGGTCGATCTGTTCGGCTTCTCCGGTGGGGCTCAATTCGCCCATCGCTTCGCGCTGCTGCACCCCGAGCGTGTACGGACTTGCGTGCCCGTGTCTGCCGGGTGGTACAGCTGGCCTGATGAGGCCATCGATTGGCCACTAGGTCTCCGCGATGCACCTGAGCCGATCAACCAGGAGGCCGTGGCCCGCTTGGCCCTGCATATCATCGTTGGCCAGCGCGATACGCGCGCCGACGAATCCCTGCGTCGCCGGCCGGACCTCGATCTTCTCCAGGGCAAGGACCGGGTCAAGCGTGCCCGGCGATGGTACAAAGCGATGCGCGAATCTGGGCTGAATGCCGACTGCTCACTGACCATTCTTCCGCGCACACGACACAATTTCGACGTTGCGCAACGGCGGGGGCTTGTCGCGCTCACATATTCGTTGCTCGGTTTTAAGTCCAACCACTTAGGGGAAACGCTTTGAAGAGTTATGTTGCTTTCGGCGCCTGTTTTTGTGCCGCTTTGATTGCGCCGGCCAATGCCAAGGACGGAGTAAAGGTGGATCACCGAGGCGTCTCGCTTGAAGCGGGGCCACTCGATCTGAATCTGGGCGGCCGCCTTCACGTGGATGCTGCTAGGTTCGATGACATGCTAGGAAACAAAACGACTGACGTGGCTGTGCGCCGTGCTCGCTTAGAGTTCTCCGGGCGAGTAGCCAACGTTGTGCGCTTCCGGGTCGATCAGGAATTCGCCGGCAATTCCAAGGGGTGGCGAAATGTGTGGCTCTCGGCAGAGCCCGTAAAGAACGTCGAGATCAAGGGGGGCAATTTTATCGTCCCGTTCAGCGGCGAGGACCTCCAGAGCTCCAATACGATGCCCTTTATGGAGCGGTCTCTGGCGACCGCCCTGACGCCGGGATTTGGCCTCGGTGGAGCTGTTTCCGCACACGGCAAACATTGGTCGGTGAGCGGGGGCTACTTTACTGATGCGCTGGACAACGATGAGAACCGCTCGATCGAGCGGGGCAAGGGCATTGTGGCACGCGTAACCTTCGCGCCCATCAATCGGGGCGGCCGGATTCTCCATTTCGCCGGCGCCGGCGAGCGGAGGTCGTTCAGCACGACCGAACAGCTCGCCTTTTCGGCCGACGCCGGAAGCGTGCTCGCTCCGAGGCTCATGTCTTCGGGCACGATCGGCGACTTGGACCAGCTTACCGCCTGGAATGGCGAAGTCGCTCTCGCTAACGGTCCGCTCCTTGTTCAGGCGCACGGCAACAGGGTATCGCTCGAACGCGGCCAATCCAGCGATCTCTCGTTCAACGGGCAAACCGTGCAGGCGAGCTGGGTCGTGCTTGGCGCCAAGCGCTACGAGTATTCGGAGGGCCAAGGCGTGTTCAACGGTCCTGCGCTGCGCAAAGGGAAAGGTGCGGTCGAATTTGCCGCGCGTGTCAGCCGCTTAGATCTGAGCGATGGAATGGTCCAGCGAGGCGTAGGACGCGCAATCACTGGGGGCGCAAATTGGTACATCAATCGCAATCTTAGGCTGATGGCGAACTACACCAACTCACGCATTCGTTTAGTGGACGGATCCCGAAGTGAGCGCAATGACGTCGGCGCGCTCCGCTTGCAAGTTGCCTTCTAAGCCGCAGAATTGGGCGACCGATCACAGTCTGTGAACCCGGTCGCTCACTTCTTTTACGGGAACCTTCAGCGACCCAGGACGGATATCTCGTGCAGGTCTCCGAGTAGCCATATCCCCTAACCTAGATCGCTATATACTCGAAGTCGGCAATCAGCCGAACACCGAGTGATGGATCCAGGGTGCCGCGCTTGCGTTTGGCACGGCTTCGATAGCTACTCCAGTTGTAGCCCAGAACGTCGGTGGCGGCTTAGTCGTGGTCAACGTCAGCAACGTAGCGAACAACCTAGCTCAAAATCTCAGCGTCGATATCAGCAACATCCCAGTCACTGTTCAGGTGCCCGTCTCGGTAGCTGCGGCGGTGTGCGGGATTGATGTGAACGTACTTGCCGAGGATCGACGTGTCTCAGCCTGCTGAGCTTGGAACTGAGGACGGAAGGTCGATCAGCATTGACTTCCTCGATCTCTCCCGTGCTGGATTCAAGATTAGGCACGAGGATGAGCTTCTCTCGGGAGATCTCGTAACTATCATCTCGGCACGAGGGTCAAGGGCGCGGGCTGAGATCAAGTGGGTGGGGGACAGGATAGCTGGCGGCGTCTTTGTTGAACCGCCTGAAGAGCTAGGCTTAGATCACGTGAAGTAACTAGGGCCGACACCCCACTGCCGACCCCAATCTCCACCCGAAGGTAGCAGTGGATGTGCCTGTCTAATTAAACAGCATCAACAGACTGTTGACCTGTGCAGCGAGAGGCGTCCGCAATAAGCTGCTCCCGGAGATCGATAACTTAACTGAACGGACTTCCGATCACGGGTGACCACCCGACTGGCGTGAGCGTCTTCGAAGGGCGCTAAGCCGTCGCCCGGGCTTCGCACGGGCGAACGTCTGCTTTCTGCCGATGCGGGCCCGAAAGCCGCCGTTCCGCTTCCCACCACAACCAGCTGTTCGGGGTAGAATAGTCCGAGCGTCCGCAAGTGGCCGGAAGCAGATGGTCCGGACTTCTCCGGCAATCTCATAGAGCGGCCCCTCGTCGGCAGATCGCTTCTCGGCAGCGATCGACCGATCGAGTTTATTGGCGCGGCAGAGACGTGGCTAATCGCCTGAAGCCGTTAAATCGGAAAGATACCGGCAAAGATCCTGAATCTCGTCCCGTAGGTCTTTTCGTTCCTCCAGTGTGAGCATGACGCCGCGCTCCTGCCAGGCAAGGGTGACGCTGTTACGCAGCGCAGCAAGGTCAAGCCTTATGTCGCTCGCGTGATTATTCGTGAATTCGTGAACGTTCGGGGCCTCGCGGCCGTCGACTGGGAACTGGGAGGACATAGCTGTCTCCTGCTTCGAGCGGGAGCGTGGCTAAGACTCTCAGCAGTCCGGGCTCACTGGGGAGGGCTGCTTGAAGCAAGCTTTAGATCGGATAGAAAATAAAAGCGAGTCAAATACTTAGGTTGCTTTAGAAGACGTATCCGAGTGACTGATCCTCGACGAAGGCAGACCGTCGGCTTCTGGCAATCGGAAGCGCAAGGTGGCCGTTAGCTTATGCAGGGTGACGAGGCACCCTGGCGATCATCCAGCCGACGAGACCTCAGCACCGCGCTCGCAGCGAGAAGTGCGGCCACAATAGACGGGGGCGACACCAGCCCCGGCGGCACCGGCCTCAACCATAAGCCCAGAGGTAAAGGACTCCGGCCAATAAGGGCTGAGCGGCGATCACCCAGCGGAACCAGTGCCATTCGGAGGGTGGGCAGCAAGCGCAGGTCATACAACTCTCCGATTTCGTCCGGTCAGAGCGCGGCAGCGCTCTTCCAGAGCATGTAGGCGGCGACGACAAAGATCAGGCCGGCGAACACGGTGGTCAGGCGACCTTGCGTGCCAGAGAGGTGCTTCGCAAGGCGCGCGCCGAGGAAGCCGCCGGCCACGCCGCCGACGATGAAGACGCCGGCGAGGGCCCAATCTACCAAGCCGGAGAAGGCGTAGTTGGCGGCGGTTGTCAGCCCGAAGGCAGTCACCGCCACGAGCGATGAGCCGATCGCGTTGATCATCGGCATCCCGGTCGCGGCGACCAGGCCAGGAACGATCAGGAACCCGCCGCCGATGCCGAAGAAGCCCGAGAACAGCCCGGTGCCGGCGCCATAGCCGACGAGCTTGGGCGCATTCTCGCGGCCGAGCACGACGGAAGGATCGCCCTCGCGGCGCCGATTGCGCAGCATCAGCACGCCGACGACGACCATGACGATGGCGAACAGGAAGAGCAGCTTCTGGCCATCGAAAGCCTTGCCGGCCGTCGACCCCGCGAAGGCTCCCGCGATGCCTGCGGCGGCGTAGACCAGCGAGCACCGCCATTTCACGTTTCCGTGGCGCACGTGGTTGAGCAGCCCGGTCAGCGCATTGGCCGCGACCGCGAGCGCGCTGGTGCCGATCGCGACATGCGGACTGGGGACGCCCACCAGATAGACCATGAGCGGGACGGCGAGGATCGAGCCCCCGCCGCCGACCAAGCCTAGAACGAAGCCGACCAGCACGCCCGATCCGGCTCCAAGCAGATATTGAATGGTGTCGAGCATGACTGGTTATCCAATCGGACGACGGGTCAGGAGACCGCCTGTGAAGCCTTCCATAGGGCCGTGGACCGGTTGCCGGTGCGACAGAAGGCGAGCACCGGCCCGTCCGCTTCGCTGAGGGCGGCGGCAAAGTCGCGCACGTCCTTGTCGGTCATGGCTCCGGGCACCACGGGGACATGCCAGTAGGCAAGACCGACCCGCTTCGCTTCCGCCTCGAGCTCGAGCGAGCTCGGCTGGTCCGGCGCTTCCGCATCCGGGCGGTAATTAATGACGCCGACAAAGCCTGAGGCGGCAATCTCGCGGAGATCCTCCGGCCGCACCTGCGGCCCCGTTGCGAGTTGATCGGAAAGTCGTGCGAGTTCCATCGTGATTATCCTTCATATGCGGGCGTAGGGGCCCGAGTTGCAGTGAAGAGGTGGTGCAGCGCCATGCCGGCGAGCATCGCGACGACGAACAGCCACGGTTGCCATGCGCCCAGCACCAGCCCGGCGACGGCGGGCCCGGGGCAGAAGCCCACGAGACCCCAGCCGATGCCGAACATGCCGGCACCAACAAGAAGCTGGCGGTCGAGCGTGCGGCTCTCGGGTATGAAGAAGCGCTCGCCGAGCAGCGGCCGGGTCATTCGGCGTCGGATCAGGTAAGCGATCCCGGACGGCACCAGCGCCGCCCCCATTACGAACATCAAAGTCGGATCCCAGGCACCAGCGACGTCGAGGAAGGCCTGCACCCGCGCCGGGTTAACCATGTCGGACAGAGCGAGACCGGCGCCAAAGATGACGCCTACGATCAGGCCAGGGAAGAGATTGCGCATGTCAGCCTCCGATCACGTGGCGCAGAATGAAGACGGTGGAGGCGGCACTCGCCATGAAGGTCGCAGTGGCGGCAATCGATCGAGGCGACAGCCGCGCCATTCCGCAAACGCCGTGTCCGCTGGTGCAGCCGTTGCCCAGCCGGGTTCCAAAGCCGACCAGAAGGCCGGCAACAATGAGGAGCGGCACCGACGAGGTGACCATCACCTCCGGTGTCCGCACGAGCAACGCGATCAGCACTGCGCCAATCGGCAGACCGACGAGAAAGGCCGTGGCCGCTGACCAAGGCGTACCGCCCGCGCCCATCCTCGTCGCGGTGGCCACCATTCCGCTGACGCCGGCGATGCGGCCGGTCAGGAGCAGGAGGAGTGCGGCGGCAGTGCCGATCAGCAAGCCGCCGCCGATCGCCATCAATGGCGTCATCGTTTCCATGACTTTCGTCTCCGCTTAGAGCTGGTTGAGCGGGAGCTTGAGGTAGCTGACGCCGTTTTCCTCGGGCTCCGGCATCCGGCCGCCGCGCATGTTGACCTGGATCGACGGCAAGATGAGCTTCGGCATCGAGAGGGTCGCGTCGCGCTGCGTCCGCATCTCGACAAAATCCTCCTCGCTAACGCCCTCGTGGACGTGAACATTGCCGGTGCGCTCGGCGAGCATCGTCGTTTCCCAGACATATTCGTCGCGGTTCGGCGCCTTGTAGTCGTGGCAGAGGAACACGCGGCTCTGGTCCGGGAGCTTCATCAGACGGCGGACCGAGCGGTAGAGCTGACGCGCGTCGCCGCCGGGGAAATCCGCCCGTGCCGAACCGTAATCCGGCATGAACATGGTATCGCCGGTGAACACGGCGTCGCCGATGATGTAGGCCATGTCCGCCGGCGTGTGGCCGGGGACGTGAAGCGCGATCAGGGGGATCTCGCCGATCATCAGCTTGTCGCCATCGACTAGCAGGCGGTCGAACTGTGAGCCATCGCGGGTGAAGCGCGTGCCTTCGTTGAAGATCTTGCCGAACACATTCTGGACGGTGACGATCTCGGCGCCGATCACGAGCTTCCCGCCCAGCTTCTCCTGGAGATAGGGTGCGGCCGACAGATGATCGGCATGGGCGTGGGTCTCGAGCAGCCACTCGACCCTCAGGCCTTCCTCCTCGACATAGGCGATCATGGCGTCGGCGGAGTCGAAGCTGGTCCGTCCCGATGGCTGGTCGAAGTCGAGCACGCTGTCGATGATCGCCGCGACCTTGGTCGCGGGGTCATGCACGACGTAGCTCGCCGTGAAGGTCGGCTCATCGAAGAACGCCTTCACATGCGGCGTGCGGATCTTTCCCTGCAGCACGGCTTGCACCTGCGCAGCAGCACGCTCGAGATTGATGTCCTGATGCATGATCATTTTCCCTTGGTTCCGGTGGCGCTCTCCTGGCCCAGCTCCGGGCAGAAGAGATCGTGGAGAAGCACGAGCAACTGCTCGGCCTTGGGATCGCAGACGCGGTAGAAGACCATCTGGGCCTCCTTGCGGGTCGCGACGAGGCCCTCCTCTCGCAGCTTGGCGAGGTGCTGAGACAGGGCAGACTGGCTAAGGCCTACCTGTTCGGTGAGATCGCCGGCAGACATCTCCCCTTCCTCCGCGAGATAGCAAAGCACGAGAAGGCGGGGCTCGCTGGCCAACGCCTTCAGCAGGCCCACCGCCTGAGCGGCGTTACGGCTGAACTGGTTGACGAGATCAGGCTGCATCACATTCTCCATTAGATGACATTAATTTAGAATTCTCTAATAGGAATGCAAGGGTTGCGAGATTGCGTGGAGACAGCCTCGTGTCGCAGGCTCTGAATCACTTGGGTCAGCGCTGGCGCACCTGATTTTTCTGCCCTTTTGCAGCGACGCGCGGAGTCACGTGGGCGGCTTCAGCACCCCATCAGAGTTCGGGCTTCTCCGGCCGAGGTCTCAAAGCCGGCGAGCCGCCGCACTGGGAGCAACGTGTGAAACCGCCCGAGGCTGGTGTAGGCTGATTCCCATGACACAACCGGACGATGACGGGCACTGGACTCATGTCTACGAGGCCAAGCCTCCTAATACGGTTAGCTGGTACCAGGAGACTCCCGAGCCGTCGCTCCGTGCCCTTGATCGCTTCGGAGCGTCGGCAACCTCGTCGCTGATCGACGTCGGAGGTGGAGCATCTAACCTCGTCGATGCCCTACTGGCGCGAGGCTGGCAGGATCTCACCGTGTTGGACATCGCCGCGCCCGCTCTCGAGGCGTCAAAGGGGCGACTTGGTGCCATGGCCGATAAGGTCCGCTGGGAGGTAGCCGACATCACTAATTGGCGCCCACCCCGCAAGTTTGATGCGTGGCACGACCGTGCCGTCTTCCATTTCCTTACCGAACCCGAGCAACGCGAGGCGTATCGTACTGCTCTGTCGCGCGGAGTTACGGACGGCGGGCTGGTCATCATCGCGACCTTCGCTCTCGACGGGCCCGAAAAATGCAGCGGGCTTCCTGTACAGCGATACGACCCAGTCAGTCTTGCCGCAGAGCTGGGTGACGGCTTCCAGCTGATTGACGGCTGGCCAGAGGAGCATGCTACTCCCTGGGGAGCCAGGCAGTCGTTCAACTGGTGCGCTTTTCGGCGCATCGACTGAAAGCTGTCGTGCCTCAACTGCCTGGTTAAACGTCTGGCTTACGGCATCGCTGGCTACGCCGGGGAGAGTCCGGAATGGGCGCAAAGCCGTCGCCCGGGCTACCCACGGGCGAACGTCTGCTTTCTGCCGGCTCGGACCCGAAAGCGGCCGTTCCGCTTCCCACCAGCTGCCGCCTCCCGGATGGGCTTCCCTTTGAATGGAAGGCTTCAGATTTCGCCACCTCATGTCGTTCGGCACCGGCAGCGGCGCTGACGTCTTCAGCGATGTAAATGGCACATACAGAAATCTGTTGTATTCGAGCTGCTTGCGTTGGGGTGGGGTTAATGCACGAATATCGCCTGTTTTTCTTCGACAGTGACGGTCGCCTCAATAGGGCTCCTCACGAGTTCCTCGCCAAGGATGACGTCGCAGCAATTATGTTCGCCGAAGCTCGCCGGGAGGATTCTAAGACGGAGCTCTGGCAACGCGACCGCAGACTTCGGTGCTGGGGTTTCCAGAGTTGTAGTAACCGGGCCTGCTCCTGACGAGCAATCGCCTGACCTGATGTTCGTGGTGCGTGATTCCGGAGATTGGCGTGCCGGCCGGGCGCATGTCTGAACCTCACTTCTGATCAGGCGTCCAGGTGGGCCGCGGCCGCTGGGTGCTAGCGCGACGCGAGGCAGACATTACTGCAGATCAGGATGAGTTCTCGCCTGCTGATGGTGCACTTTAGGTGAGCTTCGACGTCCGCTCTATCCTCATCGGGCATTCGTCCGACAATCTCAGCAATACTGCGGCATCCCCTGACAAGGCACGTTCGACAGCTGCAGACCTCATCATCGCGTGGTTCTTAGCGCAGTCAGTTAGCCGAAGCGAACGCCGGAAAATCCGACTGATTGCATTCGTTCCACCGCCGGAACCTTCCCCGCCAAGAGCACGTTAAAGAAGCAGCACCATCATTCTGCGAGGTAACCATGTTCCGGAAATTCACGCCTCTTGCGCTGGTTGGATGCTTTGCGCTGACGGCCTGCGACGTTGATCAGACTAAGGAAGGCGAGCTGCCGGACGTGGACGTAAACGCAAGCGGTGGGCAACTTCCAGAATTCGATGTGGACGCTCCTCAGGTGAACGTCGGAACCGAGAACAAGACAATCGAGGTGCCGACGGTGGACGTCGATGCTCCCAAGGATGATAACAAGGAATAGCGACTCTAACCTGTAACGAGATCGGCCAGCTGAGCACGCCTGGTCGAAGGGGCGCCTGCATGCAGGCGCCCCTTCCTTTTTTGCGCACTCCGTCCTTCAGCCTGGACGGCCGAATGGGTGGTATCCGGATGAGCAGTCACTGCTGTTGAGACTGTAAGCGACGCCGCTCGCCTCAGGTGACATCGTTTCCAGACTCAATGGCAGCGGAACGCCGTTAGTGCCTTGATGGTTGAGCAGAGCACCCTCTCGGCGTCGAGAGGCTAGAAGTCATTTTCCGAGTACAAAGGAGACTTCAAGATGCGTATCACGACGGCAGCCTGTCTGCTCACCTCCGCAATGTTACTTGCCGGGTGCAACACTGTTCGCGGCGTTGCAAGCGACGTTAATTCAGTGGTAGCGGCATTCGACCCGAATGCTACATATGCCCCCTGCGGCTCAGTCGTCATCGATGCGAACGCTGATGGCCGCATTTCAACTTCCGAATGGAACAACTACCGGACAAGCGGCTACGTATATTGGGACGCGAACCGCGACGGTCGCATCAGCCGAGCTGAATACGCGAACTGCTGGTATGGCGGCGGCTTTTACCCGACTTATAATCGCGCGACGTGGGAACCAAGTTACCGAGCCTTTGATGCAAATGGCGACGGTTGGTTGAGCAGTGAAGAATATTGGAGCGCGTCCGCTTGGGCGCAGTATGATACCAACCGGGACGGTGTAATCGACACCAATGAATGGCCTTGGCGTTAATGCGGCCAAAAGGCAACCAAGTGCTTCCCGGCTGGCTTACACCAGCCACAACGTGACCGAGAGTAGAGGCCCGTCTCGCCCATAAGAGACGGGCCTCATTGACGGCTCTGCCCGCTTAGGCGTGCATAGAGCTGGATTTCAGCCTTGGGTCAGGAAAGAGCGCTCAGCAGCCTACCTAGTAGGCGGAAGCTGATGGCCGAGCCCTCGGGACAAGAGAGCTGGACCATCAACCCTTCGAGAATGAGGCTTGAGGGACAAAGCTCATTCAGTCACGAAACGCGACTAGGGCGACAGGTTTCCTTGCCGGGCCGTTCTGGCGCCGGGCGCAATCAACCTAGGCGGATGGTGTGGCTCCAGGAGCACAGAGCACACCTGCCACTGGTCCGGGTTCGAGGATCGGGGAGCTATACGCCCAATAGCGTTCCGGACGAGACATTCATTCCGTTGCGCCCAATACCTTGGTTTGGGTGGAAATGTGACATTTGCCGCGAGGCGACCGTTGCAGAAATCCACCGGCGTGTCGCCCCGAGTTCTGGTCGTTACATCGTTCCGGAGGTGTAATTCTAGGGTCCTTTCAAGGTCTTACAGGTTGATGCGCAACTAAGTCGAGCAGGGACACAATCCTGCCGAACCTTTTCCACTTGGAGCAGATTTTATGCGTAAGCCCCTTATTGCAGCCCTGATGTTCGCCGCTTCGGCAGCTGGTACTGTAGCAGTCCCGGCCGCTGCCCAGAACAACTCGCAGGGTCTTGTCACCGTTAATGTTCAGGACGTTACGATCCTCCAGAACTTCCTTAACAACGCGCAGATTGCGGCCCTGAACAACCTCAATGTGCCGATTACCGTACAGGCGCCAATCAGCGTCGCAGCCAACGTCTGCGGCACCACGGTGGCACTGCTCGCCGATGCCCGCAAGGCTGGCGATGCGGCCTGCACGGCAACCAGCGGTTCGCGTGCCTTGGCAGACATCGTCAATCGCCAGCTGCTGAGCCAGAACCGCTAAGCTGGTCAGCGATTACGAGGAGGGGCTCGCCCGGTCTACTCGGGGCGAGCCCCTCCTTCTGTGCGGCTTATAGTCGCGCCGCTCTGCGCCGACCTGCCAGCAGGCGGACTTTTTGACCACTATACAGTTCTTGCACGATGCGGTGGGGTGCGGGAAATCAGCTATAACCTGAGCGACTGAGCCGCGCCTTAGCTGGTTGATCGCAGATGGAAGAGTTCCGCGTCCTCTACCTGCGCAATAATGTGCTTACTGAATCAGAAACCTTTCAGGCCAGAGATGTGCTGGAGGGGATCGATAGGGCATCTGGACATAGCCTGACATCTCGGCTGAGGTATGGTCTGGGCATCGCCGAGTGGCGGTCGTTGGCCCATTTCCACGACAGGAGTTTGTCGTGCCGAATCGGAGCAGACGCTCCAGCATCAGGGACTCTTCGGGAGCCCAGATCGAGAGCATCATGAGGGCACGGTTGAACTTGGCAAGCAAGTAAGCGCGCTTCGCAGCCGGAAGTCTCAGTAGTCAGGGCTGCTGTTCAGCGCGTCTTAGGCGAGCTATTCGAGGCTGCGCCCGTCCTGGCTGGCTCGCAACAGCCACAACCGTAGCCGAGTAAAGGCCGGTCTCGTGCAAAACAGGTGGGCCCATCGCCGGCTACGCGAACAGCGGCGTTTGGGGGAAGCCAGCTCGGCTTCACAGCTCCAGCGCCGTGACCTCCAGCAATCAGGGTTTGATCGACGAGCGGAAGATGCGGACATCGCGCGGAAGCCTCGGCAAAGTAGCTTAGGTGACGACGAACCCAGAAGCGCCGCTGGGACTTAGACGACCCCAAAATAAGCTAGAGCGATGACCACCAGCACGATCAATACTATCAGTCCGACGGTACCGCGCATCTCGAGCTCCCTATAGCAGATGAGCAAAGACATGAACGTCATCCACTAAGAAACGTTCCTCTCGGCGGCTTTACCCTGGGTTCGAAACCGGACCTTAGCAACTTAGCTGAACGAGGGTCCGATTACGGGTGCGGGCGGCGACCCTCGTAACGACCGAGACGGGCGCTTAGCTGGATGGCTGCACCTGGCCGTCAGGAGACCGTCGGGATTGCGTGCCCGAAGCGCGGAAGCGGCTGTTCCGGAGCTAAGTTGCTAATGTCCGGTTTCGATTGCCGTTTCAGTCGGTCATTGCAACACACGCTGCAAAACGCTCCGCCGGTGTTTCGAACCCGAGCGTCTTGCGTGGGCGTCCATTAAGCTGCCGTGCCACTTCATCCAAGCGCTCCTGTGAGTGGACGCTGAGGTTGGTGCCCTTCGGGAAGTATTGCCGCAGCAGGCCGTTGGTGTTCTCGTTCGAGCCGCGCTGCCACGGGCTCTGTGGATCGCAGAAGTAGACCGCAGCGTCGGTCGCCAGCGTGAACCGCTTGTGCTGCGCCATCTCCTTGCCGCGATCCCAGGTCAGCGACTTGACCAGCTCGCCGGGAAGGCGGTGCGCCTGGTCGATCAGCGCGGTGATCACCGACTGGCTGTCGCGGTTCGGGACCTTGGCCAAGAGCACGTAGCGCGAGTGCCGCTCGACCAGCGTGACGATATAGCTGTTTGACGCTCCGCACAGCAGATCGCCCTCCCAGTGACCAGGCACCGCGCGATCCTCGACGGAGGCCGGACGCTCGCGGATCGAGATCATGTCGGCAAGGCTGTCGCGAGCATCGCCCTTGCCGGTGGCGTGACGCGATCGCCGGATCACCCGGCCCGAGCGTAGATGCGCCTGCAGGTCCTTCTTGAGGACGCCGCGAGCCTGGACGAACAGGCTGCGATAGATCGTCTCGTGCGACACCTGGTGGGCCTCGTCATCCGGATAGGTGTGCTTCAACCAGCCGGCAATCTGCTCGGGCGACCAGTTATCATGCAACCTGGCAGCGACCAGCTGCCTCAACTCTTCATGCCGCGCCAGCTTGCACAGCTTGGGTCGCAAGGCGCGATCCCACGCACGCTTGTCCGCAGCTGCCGCACGATACCGGCGATAACCGCCGTTACGCCGCAGCTCGCGACTGACCGTCGATGGTGCTCGCCCAAGAGCGCTGGCGATCGAACGCAGCGACAATCCGCACGCCAGGCCTCTCGAGATCTCCTCGCGGTCATCGAGACTGAGCGTCCGTCGCGATCGGCGTCGCGGCACTCGCCAGAAGCTGATCCAGTTCTTCGCCGCTCAGCCGCGCTGCGTGGTGGCGCTGGAGGCGTGCGCCGGCGCTCACCATTGGGGTCGGGAGCTGACCAAGCGCGGCCACGAGGTCCGGCTGATCCCGCCCGTGTACGTGCGGGGGCGAGGAGCAAGCGTAGCGCGAACTCAGCAATGAAGATCACCCAGACCGCCGTACTCGCCAATGACAGCAGGGCGTTCTCGCCCCAGAGCAGTTCGGCTACGACGATCAGCAGCCAGGCAAGGCCGAGCAATGCCATCGGCAGCCGCAGCCAATCATCCATGTCCTCCAGCACGCTCCAGCGCTCAGCGGCCGATGCCATGACCATCTCCCGACAATTGTTCCAGGAGTGAAGGTCTATTGGTCGCATGACGTTCCCTGCGCCACGGAAACCAAGCGGTGCGTGAACCGTATCTCTTCCGACAAGGGAGCGACGATGCAAGCAAGCGAGGCGCTACGGCTGTTCGGCATCACGCTGGTCGGAGCTACGCCGGAGAACGGCAGGAAACTGCTGCTCACCATCATCCTGATCGTGATGGTGCTGCTCTTTGCCACCATAGGCCGGCGCCTGCTTGCGGGCACGGTCGGGCAGCGCGTCCCGATTAATCGCTTCCTTCTTGGCGGCCTCGAGGATGCGCGCGAGGTCGGCCTCCAACTCGGCCGCAAATGTCTGCTGTCGATTCAACGCGGACATTAGCACACGCTACTTGCTCCTGTTCCTGCCCACGAATGACCTGAATCAATTTTAGCGTATCGGAGCGTGGCACACTCTCGAGGTCGCCGCCGTCTGTCGCCGAGCCCTCTTGTGCAACGTTCAAGTCGTACATCAACGTCGTTGCGCTCAGGCTGCAAGGGCTGCTTGGTAATCGTGGAGGATGATCCCGCCCTGACGAAGACGCTCACCCGGTCGTTTAAGCGACGCGGCTATGTAGTTGCGGCTGCCGGCACCCCCGGTCATCTGAGTACGGTGCTTAAGCAGTTCCGCCCCGACTTCGCGGTTGTCGATCTGAAGCTAGGTTCGGAGTCTGGTTTGCCTTGCATTCAAGCGCTTCACCGGATCAACCCCGCAATGCGCATCGTGGTGGTGACCGGCTACACAAGCGTGGCTACCGCCGTTGAAGCCATTAAGCTAGGCGCGCTCCAATACCTGACCAAACCCGTTGGCGCCGATGTGATCGAGCAAGCGTTTGAACAGGTGGAGGGTAACGCGGCCGTTCCGATTGGGGACCGGCCTGCATCGCTTAAGTCCTGGGAGTGGGAGCGAATTTCGGAGACTCTGGCCCAATCCGGCTTTAACATTTCCGAAGCCGCACGCCGCCTAGACATGCATCGTCGTACGCTCGCGCGCAAGCTCAAGCGTCATTGCTCGAAATGACGGGGGTACAAAGACGCATTCCTGAAGCGATCTTTGGAGGCTAAGCACCAATGGCATGAGCTTGCTGCAGCATACGGACCTACAGTTTTTGCCCATTCTCGTTTCTGGCGAGACGCACCTGCGCTCGATACTTGCGACGGTGCCGGACGCGATGGTGGTGATCGACGAACGGGGGAGAATCCTGTCCTTCAGCGCTGCGGCCGAGGCCATGTTCGGCTTCTCCGAGCCGGAGGTTCTGGGCGAGAACGTGAGCATGCTGATGCCGTCGCCCGACCGGGAGCGGCACGACAGCTACCTGGACGGCTACCTCCGCACGGGCGAGCGCAAGATCATCGGTGTCGGGCGGGTGACCACTGCCAGACATCGTGACGGCTACACCTTTCCCATCGAGTTGTCCGTGGGTGAAGCCAAGGTCGGTGAGCATCGGATCTTCACCGGGTTCATCCGTGACCTCACGGAGCGACAGCACACCGAGATGCGCCTTCAGGACCTGCAGAGCGAACTGGCCCATGTCGGCCGGGTCAGCGAGGTGGGGATGCTCGCGTCGGCGCTCGCCCATGAATTAAACCAGCCGCTGACCGCCATTGCCAACTACTGCGAGGCGGCCCGGGACATGCTCGCCGAGATGCCCGCGGGCGAGCCCCTCGACACGATCCGCGAAGCGCTCGACGAAGCCGCGGGGCAATCTGTTCGAGCCGGTCAAATCCTTCGTCGCTTGCGCGATTTCATAACCTACGGCCAGACCGAGCGAAAAGTCGAACACCTGCCAAGGCTGATAGCCGAAGCCAATGCCCTTGGGTTGGTCGGCTCGCGCGAACATGGCATCGAAGTGGATGTGGAGATCGATCCTTCAGCACAATCGGTGCTGGTGGACCGCATCCAGATCCAGCAAGTACTGCTGAACCTCATCCGCAACGGCATCGACGCAATGCTCCAAACTCCGGTCCGACAGCTTACCATTTCGGCCGCTGCAGACGTGGACGGACTTATCAGGGTCAGCGTTGCCGACACCGGCACGGGGATCGTGCCGAAGATGGCCGAGCAGATGTTCCAACCATTTGTCACGACGAAGGAAAAGGGCATGGGAATAGGCCTGTCGATCTGCCGAACAATTATTGAAGCGCATAGTGGCCGGATCTGGTTCGAGCCGGGACCGGCAGGCGGCACGATCTTCCACTTCACCATCCCGGACGGAGGGTTTGTCGATGAATGAGGAAGGCAGGCCGCTGGTCCACCTCGTCGACGATGACGAGGCGATCCGGCGTTCGGCCGCCTTTCTGCTGAAGACTTCCGGTTTTGGGGTGGCGGTCTACAACAGCGGTGCTGCCCTTCTTCGTGAAGTCCGCGCTCTGGAACCCGGCTGCATCCTGCTCGATATCCGCATGCCGGAAATGGACGGGCTGGAGGTGCAAAAGGCTTTGCGCGAAGCCGGGTGCATGCTGCCCGTGATCATCATGACCGGTCATGGCGACGTCGCGCTGGCCGTGCAGGCGATGAAGGCTGGTGCGGTGGACTTCATTGAGAAGCCGTTCGAAAAGGCGACGTTGCTGTCCGCCCTGGACGAAGGCCAAGGCCGGCTGGAGCAATCGGCCGCCAGCGGATGTCGCCGGGAAGAGGCGCGCGACCGGCTGAAAGTCCTGACCGGGCGTGAGCGCGAAGTGCTTGCCGGGCTGGTGCGCGGTTTGCCCAACAAGACGATTGCCTACGACCTCGGCATCAGCCCGCGGACCGTGGAAATCCATCGTGCCAACCTGATGGACAAGCTTAGCGTTCGCAGCCTCAGCGAGGCGCTTCGAATTGCGTTCGCGGCGGAGCTCGACCAGGAGCCGGAGCAAGGCGCGGCCTGAGGATCACGATAAGGGACGCAGCTTTGCGACCCGGAACAGCAATTTCCGCCCTTTCTCCCGAAGGGTCAGCAAGGCGCCTTCGCTGATGGGCCGGGGATCGATTTCCGAAAAGGGGCAGCGATTTCGGCCGCTGCGACCGGCCATGATGACCCATTTGTCACCGGCAGCGACGATCTGCCCGCTAATGTCGGGTTCGCTCGGCCACAGGCGCCGGACGGTGGCCTGCTCAGGGGCGCTCTCCAGAGCGCGAGCATCAAGGGTGCCGTCGTCCGCCAGTGGCAGGCGCAGCAGATAGGCACGGCTCGCCGAGCCGTTCGGGAACTCGCCCGTCTCCCCGAGTTCCAGACGGATGGATGTCCAGCTCATCCCACCCGATCTGCCGTTCTGGGATGCGGCGCGAAATAAGGGTATCTACGGACGAGCTAGGTAGCTTTGCGGATTGGGCAATCGTTCAATCAGGGCGCAGAGACCATGGCATGCTGACTCGCGGTGAACAGATGCTTGCGCTCCGCCGGGCACGAATGGCGTCCTCTCCGCCTTTCCTGCGCGGCGGCTTCCGCCCGTTCTTCTTCGGAGGCGCCGGCTGGGCGATCCTTGCGCTGACCTTGTGGCTGTGCAGTCTCGCCGGGATAATCCAGTTGCCGACAGGGATGGACGCCCTGGCATGGCATCGTCACGAAATGCTGTTCGGCTTCGTGGGAGCAGTGGTTGCAGGCTTCCTGCTGACAGCCATTCCCAACTGGACCGGCCGATTGCCGATCGCGGGTCCTCCGCTTGCCTTGTTCTTCGGGTTCTGGCTGGCTGGGCGAGCTGCGGTGCTGTTCTCCGGAACGTTTGGGCTGGTTCCCGCGGCCGCGATCGACGTCGGATTCCTGCTCCTGCTTGCCTGGATAGGAGCACAGGAAGTGCTGTCGGCCAAGAACCGCAACCTGCCGGTGGTCGGCATGGTGCTGTTGCTGGCGCTGGCCAATGCCCTCGATCACCTTGCCATGGCCGGACTGACTGCAGACCCGCTGCTTGGCATGGGCGTCGGCATTGCCGTTGTAACCCTTCTTATCGCATTGATCGGTGGACGGATCATCCCGAGCTTCACCCGCAACTGGCTGATGAAGCGAGGCCTGCGGGACAGCCTGCCGAGCCAGCCGAGCCGGTTCGACATCCTCACCAACGCAGTGACCGCGGTCGCGTTTCTCGCTTGGCTGACTGTGCCCGGGATGGGGCTGGCAGGCGTGCTGCTGACCACGGCCGGGCTGCTACAGCTAGTGCGCCTGCTGCGCTGGCAGGGCTACAGGACATTTGCCGACCCGCTGGTGTTGATCCTTCATGTCGCCTTCCTCTGGATCCCGGTCGGACTGCTGCTGCTTGGTGCCGCCCAATTGGGCGCCGCGATCCCCCAGACCGCTGCTATCCACGCGCTGACCGCCGGCGCGATGGCGTCGATGATCCTGGCGGTGATGACGCGTGCCAGCCTGGGCCATACCGGGCGTGAGCTCCGCGCGGATGGCGCGACCCAGCTCCTGTACCTCCTGATCACCGCCGGGGCCGTGACCCGCGTTGCCGCACCGATCGAGGCCGGTCACTACGCCGAGCTGATCCGGACGAGCGGGCTGTTGTGGGGAGCAGCCTTTCTCCTGTTCCTCCTGCGCTACGGACCGATCCTCTTTGGGCGGAGGCTCGGCGAGTCAGAATAGCAGCGCGCCGACGTCCGGACCCCACAGCGGGTGCAAATGGAGTGCGGCAAAGTAGAACAGGGTGCCACCGCCAAAGGTTGTGAGGAGTTGCGCTGCCGACCATCGCCGCCCGCTCTCACGCAGCCGGCGCCATTCCCCCTCGCCCAGTTGACGCCTGCGCCGGCGATCGAGCAGCCTCATGCCGGCGAGGGAAAACAGCAGCAGCCCACCGAACATGATCAGAGAGACCAGGTCCCCGTTGGCAATCGTGTGCAGCAGGGCCCATAGCGCGAAGCCCCACAGGACGGGATGACGAGTGACCGCGACCAGCCCGGGCCGAGTTGGATCGAAGGATCTCCGCCTGAAGCTGATCGACACCGGGTTGGGGGTCAGCAGGCCGCCGATCAACAGCCAATTGGCGGGCAGCATCAACGCCAGTGCGAGGTAATAGGTGAAGAGGCTGGTGGGCCAGAGCGGGGTGACGGGCGCGCGCACCGCCGCGCTGATCAGCCAGGCGAGCAGCCCGATCGACAGCAGCGAATACAGGACTAGGTAGGGCCGCTCGCCGAGCGCCGCGACGAACCTCGAGCGGACGGCGGGCCGGGCCGGAATGCTGTGAGCGGCGAGGAATACGAGTAGTGCGAGAAGAAACTCAATCATCGCCGCTCGTAACGCGGCGGCGATGGGGAACAAGCATCTGTGGACGAATCTCTGCTCCTCACCCCTGCAATGATCCACATCAATTTACTATATATGGTGGAACGTAGCATCCAGCCCCACAACATCGGGGAAGTAGCCATGAGTTTCGAGATCGCCATCGCCGAGGAAATCTGGTCGGCCAAGTATCGCTTCCTGCCGGCGCAAGGCGCTGGCGATTCGAGCTTCGGCGCGACTGCGGCCCGGGTCGCGAAAGCAGTCGCGCAGGCCGAGGACACGGAGTTGCGCCCGCAATGGCAGGCCCGATTCGAGGAAGCCATCCGGGACTTCCACTTCCTCCCGGCCGGTCGGGTGCTTGCCGGTGCGGGCACGGAGCGTTCCGTCACCTTGTTCAACTGCTTCGTGATGGGCACGGTGCCGGACAGCTTGGACGGCATCTTCGAGCATCTGAAGGAAGCTGCCGTCACCATGCAGCAGGGCGGCGGGATCGGCATGGACTTTTCCACCGTTCGCCCGAGCGGCGCGCCCGTGCTTGGGGTAGGGGCGGAGGCGTCGGGCCCGCTGACCTTCATGGACTGCTGGGATTCGATGTGCCGGACGGTGATCTCGGCCGGCCAGCGGCGCGGGGCGATGATGGGCTGCCTGGCGATCGACCATCCAGACATCGAGGCATTCATCGACAGCAAGCGCGACGCCGGGCGGTTCCGCAACTTCAACATCTCGGTGCTGGTCAGCGACGCTTTCATGGCGGCGCTTGCCGCCGACGAGGACTGGGCGCTGCGCTTCGGGGGCAAGACCTACCGCACGGTTCGCGCAAGGGAACTGTGGGAGCGACTGATGCGCTCCACCTATGATTGCGCGGAGCCCGGCGTGATCTTCATCGACCGGGTGAACGCGCTCAACAACCTGGCGCATTGCGAGGCGATTAGCGCCTCCAATCCGTGCGGGGAGCAGATGCTGCCGCCCTATGGCGCCTGCCTGCTTGGTTCGCTGAACCTCGCAAGACTGGTGGATAGGCCGTTCGAGCCGGAGGCGGAGCTGGACGAGCAGCACCTGGCCGAGCTCACCGAAACGGCGGTGCGCATGCTCGACAATGTGATCGACATCTCGCGCTATCCGCTCCCCGCCCAGGAGGCGGAAGCCAAGGCCAAGCGGCGGATCGGTCTTGGCGTCACGGGACTTGCCGACGCCCTGCTGTTCTGCGGTGCCACTTACGGCAGTTCACAGGCGGTGGCGCTGACCAAGCGCTGGCTGGGCGTGATCAAGCGCGCCGCTTACCGGGCATCCGCGCTGTTGGCCAAGGAGAAGGGCGCGTTTCCGCTCTACGATCCGGCGATGCTGGACCGGCCGAGCGTCCGGGCGCTGGATGAAGAGACGCGGGTGCTGATCGCCGAGCATGGGCTGCGCAACGGCTGCCTGACCTCCATCGCGCCGACCGGCACGACCTCGCTGCTGGCCGGCAACGTCTCGTCGGGCATCGAGCCGGTGTTCGCCTACAGCTACGACCGCAAGATCCGGCAGCCGGATGGCTCCACCCGCACGGAGCGGGTCGAGGATTATGCCATGCACGTCTGGCGCAAGCTGAAGGGCGACGCCATCCCCCGGGCCGATCTATTCGTCAGTGCACAAACGCTGAAGCCCGCCGACCACCTGGCAATGCAGGCCGCCGCGCAGGAAGTGGTGGACAGCGGCATCTCCAAAACGGTGAACTGCCCGGAGAACATTGGCTTTGACGAGTTCGCCGACATCTACCTCGAGGGCTACCGGCTCGGCTGCAAGGGGCTGACCACCTACCGGCCGAACGCCATCACCGGTTCGGTGCTGTCCACCGGCGAGGAGAAGAAGGCGGCAGCGCCCACCCATCCGCCGCTCGAGCCACGGGCCGAGGCGCTGCACGGCGCTACCTACAAGCTGAAATGGCCCGACAGCGCGCATGCGGTCTATGTCACCCTCAACGACATCGGCGAAGGCGACGAGCGGCGGCCGTTCGAGATCTTCATCAACTCCAAGAACATGGAGCATTATGCCTGGACGCTGGGGCTGACCCGGATGATCTCCGCCGTGTTCCGCCGCTCGCCCGACGTGGCGTTCGTGGCGGAGGAACTGAAGGCCGTTTTCGACCCGCGAGGGGGCGCGTGGATGCAGGGCAAATATGTGCCCTCGCTGCTGGCGGCGATCGGCGACATCATCGAACGGCACCTTGCCGGATTGCCCTCGGCGGGAGTGACGGCCAGTCCGCAGCCCGAGCCGGAAGTCGCGGCGGCGGCTCCCCGCGTCGCCTGTCCGCAGTGCGGTTCGGCCAGCATGGTCAAGGTCGAAGGGTGCAACAACTGCCTGGAGTGCGGCTACTCGAAGTGCGGCTGAACGGACAGGCTCACACGGCGCTGGCGTGGCGGCCCGCGCCTTCGTCCAGATAGGCGTCGAATGCCGCCGCCACGGCCCTGACCAACGGCCGTGCCTCGGGTCGCACCTCGATAACCGATCCTTTGCGGCGGATGATCCCGTCGCTGACCAGCGGCTCGAGCTTTGTTTCGTCAACCAGGTCCCCGGCGCCGGAAAGGTCCGCACGATACTGGCACATCAGTTGCTCGATCAGAGCGCCCCGGCGGCGGTCCTCGCCGTCGGTCGGGCAATGCCGGGCGAGCGCCAGGCCACTGTCCCGGATGCGCTTTTCGTAATCGGGAATGAGCACTGCGTTCTGGACGAACCCGTCCGGCACCCGTCCGATCGCCGACGCGCCGAACCCAAGCAGGGTAGTGCATGCGTCGGTGGTGTAGCCTTGGAAATTGCGGCGCAGCTGGCCGCGAGCGGCTGCCAGCGTCAGCGGATCGCCGGGCAAGGCGAAGTGGTCGAGACCGATCGGGACATAACCCGCATAGATCAGGGCACGCGCGATCGCCTCCGCCTGCGCCAGCCGCTCGGCGGCCCGGCCAAGAGTGCTCTCGTCGATCTTGCGCTGGTGCGGCTTGAAGCCGGGCACATGGGCATAGCCGAAGACCGCCAGCCGGTCCGGCCGCAGCGACACGGCCTGCCGCAGGGTGTCGATGCAGGATTCCACGCTCTGGTGAGGCAGGCCATAGATCAGGTCGAAATTGAGCTGGTCGATGCCATGTCGCCGCAGCCCTTTCACCGCGTCCCTGGTGATCTCGAAACTCTGGACCCGATTGATTGCCTGCTGGACCTTAAGGTCAAAGCTCTGCACACCCAGGCTAGCGCGGTTCACTCCGCCCGCCGCGAGCGCCTCGATCATCGGCTGCTCCAGCGTGCGCGGGTCGATCTCGATCGCCACCTCGGCGTCCGTCCGGAAGTTGAATGCGGCCCTGAGCTGCCCCATCAACCGCCTGAATCCGTCCGGCTCCATCAGGGTGGGCGTTCCGCCACCAAAATGCAGGTGCTGAACCGGCACTCGTCCGGGCAGCGCAGCCGCAACAGCGGCGAGTTCGGATCGGAGCGCATGAAGATAGCGATCGATCGGAGCGTCGCGGTGGGTGACGCTGGTGTGGCATCCGCAGTACCAGCACATGGCGCGGCAGAAGGGCACATGGACATAGAGCGACACGGGCTCGTCGGCGGGGACCGCCGCTAGCCATTCGCGATAGAGACCGATATCCGGCGCGGGCCTGAAATGTGGGGCCGTGGGGTAGCTGGTATAACGGGGAATGTTGCGGCTACCATAGCGGGCCAGCACGTCGGGGTCGATGGTCGCGGTCATCGTTGCCCGATAGCAGCTTGCGGCAATCCCCTATTTGCGCTGGATCATTCGGGAGGGCAATGAAGCGGCTTAGGGCGAGGCCAGCCCATGGGAGAGAACATGCACGGCGGCGGCGACATGATCGACAGTTTCGGCCGCCGAATCAGCTATGTCCGCCTGTCCGTCACCGACCGCTGCGACCTGCGCTGCCGTTATTGCATGGCGGAGCGGATGGTGTTCCTGCCCAAGTCGGAGATCCTGACCATCGAGGAGCTGATCGCCCTGGCCGACATCTTCATCGCGCGCGGCGTGAACCGTATCCGCCTGACCGGCGGCGAGCCGCTGGTCCGCCGCGGGATCATGGAGCTGGTCCGCGCCCTGGGCGAGCGGATCGGACATGGGCTAGAGGAGATCACCCTCACCACCAACGGCACTCAGCTGGAAAAGACCGCCGCCGCGCTTCAGTCGGCCGGAGTGCGGCGAGTGAACGTCAGTCTGGATACGCGCAATCCGGAGCGCTTCCGCTTTATCACCCGCCTCGGTGACCTCGGCCAGGTGCTCCGCGGCATCGCGGCGGCCCGCGACGCCGGACTGCAGGTCAAGATCAACATGGTTGGTCTCAAGGGCCTCAACGAGGACGAGCTCGAGGACATGCTACTGTGGTGCGATCGCGAGGGCCACGACCTGACGCTGATCGAAACCATGCCGCTGGGCGAAGTGGAGGAGGACCGCACCGACCATTACCTGCCGCTCGACGCAGTCCGCGGTCGGCTGGAGCAGCGCTTCCGGCTGAAGCCGTCATTCCGGCGCACCGGTGGGCCGGCGCGTTATTTCGAGGTGGAAGGGCTGTGCGCTCGCCTGGGCCTGATCACGCCGATGACGAGGAACTTCTGCGAAGGCTGCAACCGCATCCGGGTGGCGGCGACGGGAACGGTCTACGGCTGCCTCGGGCACGACCAGAAGGTCGAGTTGCGGGACCTGCTGCGCGCGGGCGGGCCGGAACTCGTCGACCGCGCGCTAGACGAACTGCTGGCCGGGAAGCCCAAGGGCCATGACTTCCGGATCGCTGCAGCCGCGCCGGCGGTGCAACGCCACATGAGCGTGACCGGCGGCTGACGGTCGGGCCTGATGGGGGGACTGGAAGGCGACCTGCTGCTCGCCCTCTGCATGGGGATCGGCGCGGCGCTCTATTCAAGCGTCGGCCATGCGGGGGCGTCAGCGTACCTCGCCTTGATGGCACTATGGAGCGTACCACCCGCGAGCATGAAGCCCACTGCGCTGGTGCTGAACATCATCGTCGCGGCCTTCGGATCGGCCCGGTTCATCAAGGCCGGGCTGTTCCGCTGGCGCACCCTGTGGCCGTTCCTGCTTGGCGCCCTACCCTTCGCGTTCATCGGCGGGGTGCTGCAGCTGCCGGGGGAGGTTTACCGGCCGCTGGTCGGGATCGTGCTGCTACTTTCCGCGGCCCGCCTGCTCTGGCCGCGCGAGATCAAGGCGTTGCGAGAAACGCACGATCCCCCCGTCTGGCTGGCGATCCTGCTCGGTGCGGGCATCGGGCTTCTGTCCGGTCTGACCGGCACCGGCGGGGGCATCTTCCTGTCGCCGCTGCTGCTGTTCATGGCTTGGTCCGCTCCCAAACCGACCTCGGGCGTCGCGTCTTTGTTCATCCTGTTCAATTCGGCCGCGGGGCTGCTCGGCAATCTCGCGTCCGTGCAGCAGTTGCCGGCCAACCTGCCGCTGTTTGCCGGGTCGGTGCTCGCGGGAGCCCTGGTGGGAACGACGCTCGGCATTCGGCTGCCAGCGCCAATCATTCTCAAGGCGTTGGGGATGGTGCTGATCGTGGCGGGAGTGAAGCTGCTTGGTCTATATTGAGGGGCCTTGCGGAGATTACCTATGCCGCGCGGCCGCCGTGCGTTGCTATTCCGACGGCAACGCACTTCTCGAAGGCTATCGAAGCTTCCGCCGGGGGCGCTACCAGGAGCAGCAGGCACGCTATGACGCGCTGGCTGCGCTGGGGCAGACGCCGCCGGTGATGGTGATCGCCTGCTGCGACAGCCGGGTCGATCCCACTGTCGTGTTCGATGCCGCGCCCGGCCAGATCTTCGTCCTCCGCCACATCGCCGCGCTGGTCCCGCCATGCGAGCGCGACGGCAAGCGCGACAGCGCAAGCGCGGCGATCGAATATGCCGTCACCCAGCTTGGCATCGGGCACATCGTGATCTTCGGCCACGGACGCTGCGGTGGCATCCAGGCATCGCTGTCGGGCCAGTTCGCCCACTCACCCGAGTGCGACCGCGGCTTCATCCACCACTGGATGGAGATCATCGAACCGGCCCGTCAAAAGGTGATGGCGGCAGCCGCGATCAGCCCCGACGTCGATGCGCAGCGGGGCCCTGGAGCTGGCCTCCATCCGGGTCAGCATGACAATCTGCGCAGCTTTCCGGCAGCTTCTGCGAGGCCGAAGCGACCGGCAATCTGGAAATCCACGGCACTTACTTCGACATCGGCGACGGGCTGCTGCGCATGCTCGATCCCTCCACAGGCAGCTGGGCAACGGTGGACTGTGTCGAGGAGGCCCCGCTCGCCGCCGAATAAGCGTCCAGCAGTCCGCGCCGCACGGCGTTGATCGCGAGGAAATCGCTGTCGAGACGGTCGGCAACGGCGCGCAGCTCATCGACCAAGGTGGTGCGGACCGGGGCGGACGAACTCAGTTCAAAGACGATGAACGGGTCCACCCGCAGCCAACGCCCCTCCTCCGCCCGATCCTCTATGCAGTAACCGGCGAGGCCAAGCATGACCCCGCCGGCCGAGATTCCCAGCACACCGCCTAACTGCGCCGACAGTCGGGCGGTCAGGTCGCGCCATTCCGATCGGCTCAGCGACGTTCCCAGCCGGACCAGCGCGAAGGCTTCTTCGATCCGCTCGCCCGCAAGCTCGGTAATGCGGAACTCGGGCATGGGGCAGACTCGCGGGGCTGTGATCTGGGGCCTTGAGAATAGGGAAGACTGCGTATGTCCGATTTGAGCCAGATCATTTAGCTCGCCTCTTGCATCGGCATTTCAGCTTAAGGGAGCCAGTTCATGGCCACGCTTCCGGTCCGCGAGCTTTCCCCACTTCCGCACGGCCACCCCTGCTATGGCTGCGAAGCGCGCAAGGTCGCGGTGTGCGGAGTCCTGCCGCCGCTGGAGCTGGCCGAGCTCAAGGACTGCGGCAGCAATCTCCAGCTTCAGGAAGGGCAGCCGCTGTTCCATGAGGGCGATCCTGCGAGCCAAGTCTATAACGTCACACAAGGGACGCTTCGTCTCTACAAGCTGCTGCCCGACGGCCGGCGGCAGATCATGGGGTTCATGATGCCGGGCGATTTCCTTGGCGCATCGATCGGGGGCGAGCACGCCTTCACCGCCGAAGCGCTTGAGCCCACCCGTCTGTGCCGCTTCGGCCGGGCTCGCTTCGCCGACTTCGGCGAGGAGCATCCCGCGCTGGAACGCGAGCTTTACCGCCTGGCCGGTCACGAACTCGCCGCCGCCCAAGCCCAGATGGTGCTGCTGGGCCGCAAGTCGGCAGTGGAACGCGTGGCTTCCTTTTTCATGAGCCTGCTGGACCGGGAGGAGAGGTTCGACGGCAAGCCGCACAAAATCATCGACCTGCCGATGAGCCGGTCGGAGATCGCCGACTATCTTGGGCTCACCAAGGAGACGGTCAGCCGGGTGTTCGCCGAGCTGAAGAATCGGCGGCTGATCCGCCTCGCCGCGCTGACGCGAGTGGAGGTGCTCGACCGCCACGGCCTCGCCGACGTTGCCGAGGGATACAGCGAGGCCTGATCTTCGCTCAGAAAGCCCATTCCGCCTGCAGCCAGAGCTTGTTGGTGTCGACCGCGAAGTTCTTGGCGTTGTAGCGCGCATATTTCAGCAACAGCCCGGTCTTGCCCAGGTTGAAGCCGGCCGACGCGTCCCATTCATTGCCGTAGCGGATGTCCCCGACGTCGCTGTCGAAGCGGTGGAAGGTAAGGTTGGCGTGGAGGCCGGGAAGCGCTTTTACCCCGTCGAACTTGCGACTGACCGTCAGGTAAGCATCTTCCAGCCCCGCGGCAGGGGTGGTGAGGAAGACATCGGCCCAGCCGTTGAACTTGTGCAGGGTCGCCATCGGCGTTTGGACCGCGCGACCATTGTCGCTGCCCAGCTTCTCCCACCCCGCGGCAAGATTGACCCCGGCGAGCGCGGTGCCCGCTTCAAGCGCCCAATAGTCCGCCGCATAGTTAAACGGGTTGTTCTTGTAGTCCGACTGGCGGGCATAGCTGAGGCGAAGGTTGAGCTTGTTCTTGCCCCCAATCGGCAGGGCGCCGGTGAGGAAGCCGCCGAACGTCTTGCTGCTGTTGGCGAGGAAGAAATCTTCCTCATAGTCCAGCAGGTAGGCGAACAGCTTGGCATGGACCGGGCCGAGCTTACTTCCGAGGCCCGCGAAGACGAAGTCGCCATCGAAAGCCGTGCGCGGGCCCGCGTCCGTGCCGAAGATGGTCCGCTGATTGATGGCGTAGGTCACATCGGCGCTGACCGGACCCAGCTTGGCCTCGCCGCGCACCGCACCGAAGGTCTGCTCGTTCTGCCGCCAGCCGACGGAGCCCACCCAACGCTGGTCGTCCAGGTTGATGCGCTGGCGACCGACCGTCAGGGCATTGTCGCCGTCGCGGTACTGGAGTTGCAGGCGGTTGAGCTCGATGTTCTCGGGATCAGCCACGACCGCGTATTGGGGACGGCGCTGCTCATCCAGGATCGGGAAGGCGAAAGCGTTATAGTCGTTCACCGGCGCCCAGGTGCCCTCACCCTCAGCCAGGATGGACAGCTTGCCTATTTTCGCTTCCGCGCCGGCGCGAAGGCGGAAGGTCACCGCGTCGGCATCAACTGCTTTCTGGTCGACGGCCTCATAGCGCAGGCGAGCGTCGATGATCGGCTTGATCTCCGCCCCTTGTTGCGCCGCGGCCGGTGCCGAGAGGATCAGCAGGGGCGCCAGTGCCGCAGGGCCGGCAAGTAGAAACCTGTTGATCATCTTACCTGCCCCTCATCACCTGTCGCTTGTGTTGGCAGCGGCTGTAAGCAGGGTCAGCGGTGGAGCGGATGATCTATCGCAATGCTGATGCAAGCCGCCGCTGGAGTATGCCGCCGATGCGCCTGATGATCGTGATCCTTGCCGGGGGCGAGAGCCGGCGGATGGGCGGCGGGAAGCCGCTGCGGATGCTGGGCAGCGAGACTCTGGTTGCCCGCGCGCTTCGCCGGGCGTGCGGCTGGTCCGGCAATGTGCGGCTGGCGCTTCGCTCGCCGGGTCAGGTGCCGGAGCCCGGAGCCCCGGTGCTGCTGGACGATCCGGAGATCGGTGGACCTCTCGCCGGCCTCGCGGCGGCCGCGCGGGCGGCGGAGGCGGACGGATGCTCGCACCTGCTGAGCCTGCCCTGCGACATGCCGTTCCTTCCCGGCGATCTCCTTGAGCGGCTGGCCGGAAGCATCGGTGATGCGGGGGTAGCCGTTGCTGCGAGCGGCGGCCAGCCGCATCCGGTCTGCGCGCTGTGGAGCGTCGAAGCGCTGCGGGAAATCGGCGCTTACCGGCAGGAAGGGCGGCGCTCGCTCAAGGGGTTAGCGAAACGCGTCGGGATCATCGCGGTAGCGTGGCCGCAAGGCGCATTCGCCAACGTCAACACGCCCGAGGAACTGGCCGAGGCCGAGCGCCGGATCGAGTCAGAAGTCGAGAACCTCGAGTAGCGCGCCTGCGGGCACCGGCTCCTCGCCCGGCGGGCGGCGAACCAGCAGGGTCGCGGCGGCCAGCACCTTTTGCGAGCTGCTGTCCTGATGGTCGAACAGCCGCACCTTGCCCGCTTCAACGAACGCCCTCGAAAAGGTTTCGCGAGAGCCAGTCGGACCAAGCGGGGCGGCCAGCGGCAAGCGCTTCCAGACCAGTGCATCCGATGGCGACCGACCGGCAAGCCCGTGGAGCAAGGGGACCATTAACAGCCGGCTGGTGACCAGCGCAGAGGTGGGATTTCCGGGCAGGCCGATGACCAGCTTGTCGTTCACGCGGCCGAGCCAGACCGGTTTGCCCGGCTTGATCGCGACCTTTGAGAACAGCAGCTCAAGGCCCAGTGCGTCCCACATCGTCTTGGCGAAATCGCGCTCGCCCACGGACGCGCCGCCGGTGACCACCACCACGTCCGCCCCATCAAGGCTGCGTGCCGCGGCGGAGCGCATGCGAGACAAGTCGTCGGGTAAGCGGAGGGTCTCGACGACCTCCGCCCCCACTTCCGCGGCAAGTGCGGCAACACCGAAGGACACGCTTTCGGGGATGCACCCCTCCCGTTCGCAAGCGGTGCCCGGCTCCACGAGCTCGTCGCCGGTGCCGAGAATGGCGACACGAGGCCGGCGCCAGACCGTCAGTTCGGCGACGTCGGCCCCGGCGGCCGTGACCAGCGCGCCAGGCCGCAGCAGCACGCCCACGTCGAGCAGGGTCTCCCCGCGGCGGAAATCGGATCCGGCACGGCGGATGTGCCGCCCCGCGCCGGGCATCTCCGAGAAAATGGCCTCGTCGCCTTCGCGGCGCACAACCTCCTGCACCACGACGCGGTCGGCTCCGGCGGGGACCGCTGCGCCCGTGAAGATGCGGACACATTGCGCGGGGGGCAGTTGGCCCTTGAAACCTTGGCCGGCAAAGGATTCGCCCGCGATCGGCAGCCGCGCTGGTAGGCTCTGGAGGTCGGCGTCGCGCACGGCATAGCCGTCCATCGCCGACACGTCCGCCGGGGGTGCGCTGACTCGGGCCACGACCGCATCAGCCAGAACCCGACGGTGCGCTTCCCGCAGCGGCACCCGCTCGGCGCCGAGCGAGGTGGCGGCCTCCCGGACAGTGGCGACCGCTTCGTCGAACGAGATCATCGCTGCCAGCTGCCGGATTGGCCGCCGAACTTGGCGACCACCTGGAGGCCCTCGACCAGCATTGTCCGATCTACTGCCTTGAGCATGTCGAACAGCGTGAGGCAGGCCACCGACGCAGCGGTCAGAGCCTCCATCTCCACGCCGGTCACGCCGACGGTTTTCGCTTCGGCCTCGATTTGGAAGCCGGGCAGCGCCTCGTCCGGCTCGATCCGCACCGCGATCTTGCTGAGCGGCAGGGGGTGGCACAAGGGAATGAGTTCGGCGGTGCGTTTGGCGGCCATGATTCCGGCAAGTTCGGCGGTGCGAATCACCGACCCTTTGGGCGCCGTTCCTGCCAGCACCTGCGCGAGTGTTTCAGGGAGACAGCGCAATCGCCCACGCGCGATTGCCGCGCGCTCAGTCGGCGACTTGGCCGAGACGTCGACCATGCGCGCACGGCCTTCGTCGTCCAGGTGCGTGAGGTTCGTCATGCGCAGACGTGCCGAAGCCGTGGGATCTGCCCAGCGAGCGAGCACGGCCGATAACGACTGTCGAGCTCTAGCCCGAGCACATGATCCCACGCATCGCGGCAGGCTCCGGTGGAGCCCGGCAGGCAGAAGATGAACGTGTCCCCGATCTGCCCGGCGAACGCGCGCGACTGGAGGGTGGAGACCCCCACCGTGCCGAGGCTCGCCTGGTGAAAGACGATGGAAAAGCCATCCATCTCACGCCGGAACAGCGGCTTCACCGCCTCGGGCGTGACATCGCGCGGGGCGAAGCCGGTGCCGCCGGTGGAAAGAATGAGGTCGACTTTCTCATCCGCAACCCACTCCCGCACCTGCGCGCGGATCGCCTCGACATCGTCGGTGACGATCGCGCGGCCGGCAAGTTCGTGCCCGGCGAAACAAAGCCGCTCGATCAGCGTGCCACCGGACGTATCGGACTCTTCAGTGCGCGTGTCGGATACGGTCAGGACCGCGATCCGGAGCGGGTAGAAGGGCAGCTTGTTGTCAATCCGTCCGGGCAACTTCTCACTCCCACCGTGCGCGTGCGCCGTAATCGTCGGCGGTTGGTTCGATCCAGCTCGATCCTTGAGCGCCGTCCTCGCGTTTCCAGAAAAGCACTTCGGTCTTCAAACGGTCCATCAGATAGTCCGCGGCATCAAAGGCGGCACGGCGGTGCGGGGCAGCGGTCGCCACCCACACGATCGGCTCGCCGGGGGCCAGCGCACCGCAGCGATGCCCCACGTGTACCGCGCTCACGCCGAAGCGTTCCGCACCGGAATTCGCGATCTCGCACAGGGATCGTTCCGTCAGCCGCGGATGATGTTGCAGGAACAACTGATCGATCGGATCCCCCTGCTTGCTCCGCCCCCGGGTAAGGCCGGTGAAGGTCACCACCGCACCGTGCTCTTCGCCGATCGCCGCCAGAAACTCCGCAAGCAGCCGATCGGGGGCGAAGCGTTCATGCAGGAGCCGGGCGCGGATCATGCCCTCAGCCGCCCGACACCGGCGGGAAGAACTCGACGCTGTGTGCCCCGCCGACTGGCTGTCCCTCGCCCACGATCATGTCGTCGATGCAGGCCCGCACGCGCGGACTGGAGATTTCGGCCGAGATGTCGGGATGCTGGTCGGCGATTAGCGCGCGGAGTGCAGCCACGCAGCAACCGTTGTCCGGGACGTGGACATTGACGCGCGGTCCCGCACGATCGGCGAGTCGGCCATAAAAGATTACGTCCATCGCAGGCCTCCTGAAGTGTGCACCGCCTCACCGAGAGCAGCCTTCGGGTCAACTAGGTAATCTCCACGAGCGCAACGCGGCCAGGTCGGGATTAACAAGCTCCGTGCCGCACCGGCAACGGGAATGATCTCGGTCAACTCGGCCCCGCTTGACTCCTGCCAGTGCGCACCGCGAAAAACCTCGCGTGGGGGAATGATGACATGTCCGCTACCCTGACCGATACTCCGGCACCCGGCGCCCGCACCGCGCTGTGGACCAGCACGGTAGCGTTCACCGCCTGCTTTGCAGTGTGGACGATCTTTTCCATAATCGGTCTCGGGGTGAAGGACGAGCTCGGCCTGAGCGAAACCGAGTTCGGCCTGCTCGTTGGGACGCCTATCCTCACCGGCTCCCTTACCCGCGTGTTCCTCGGCGTGTGGGCCGACCAATATGGCGGCCGGCGGGTTTTCGCCGCGGTGATGGTGCTGGCCGCCATCGCCACCTTTCTGACCTCCTACGCGCATACCTATGGACAGCTGCTGATTGCTGCGCTGGGCGTCGGAATGGCGGGCGGAGCCTTTTCCGTTGGCGTCGCCTATGTCTCCAAATTCTACCCCAAGGATCAGCAGGGTACGGCGCTCGGCATCTTCGGCGCCGGCAACGTCGGCGCGGCGGTAACCAAGTTCGTCGCCCCCTTCGTAATGGTTGCGATGGGCTGGGAAGCGGTGGCGCAGGTCTGGGCGGCCGCGCTGTTGATCATGGCGGTAATCTTCCTGGCGCTAACCCGCGAGGATCCGGACCAGGTGGCACGCAAGGCGGGCGCCGCCAAAGCGGAGCCGATGAGCAAGCAACTGCTTGTGCTCAAGAACGTGCAGGTCTGGCGGTTCGCACTTTACTATTTCTTCGTGTTCGGTGCGTTCGTCGCGCTGGCCCTGTGGCTGCCTCGCTATCTGATCGGGGTCTACGGGCTCGACGTAAAGACGGCCGGCATGCTTGCCGCCTTTTACTCGGTCCCGGCGAGCATCTTCCGCATCTACGGCGGCAAGATGTCGGACCGCTATGGTGCGCGCGCGGTCATGTACACAACCTTCGCCGTGTCGGTGCTGTGCACTTTCATGCTTTCATACCCGCCGACCACCTACATCATCCAGGGTGTGAAGGGCCCGATCCAGTTCAGCACTTCCATGGGGCTGGTCCCATTCCTGGTCACCATCTTCGTGCTCGGGTTCTTCATGAGCCTGGGCAAGGCCGCAGTATTCAAGCACATTCCCGTTTACTACCCCAACCATGTCGGCGCGGTGGGGGGTCTTGTCGGTATGATCGGCGGGCTCGGCGGCTTCGCGCTTCCGCTCGCGTTCGGTGCGCTGCTCGACCTGACCGGGGTGTGGACTAGCACCTTCGCTCTCCTGTTCGTCCTAGTCTCCGTGGCGCTGGTTTGGATGCACGTCGCGATCCGCAACATGGAACGGAGCGCTGCCCGCAGGGGCGAGACGGTACTGGTGCCCGAATTGCCCGAAATGCAGGGCCTGGGGGAAGCGGGCGTCGCGCCGCCGCCGCGCCGTGCTGGCCCCATCGCCGACTGGAGGCCGGAAGATCCCGAATTCTGGCAGACCGGCGGCAAGGCTGTTGCCCGGCGCAACCTGTGGGTATCCACCTATTGCCTGATGCTCTCCTTCGCCGTGTGGATGGTTTGGAGCGTGGTGGTCGCAAGGTTGCCAGGCATCGGTTTCGACTTCACCACCGACCAACTATTCTGGCTAGCCGCCTTGCCCGGCCTGTCAGGAGCGACGCTGCGAATCTTCTACGCCTTCCTGGTGCCGATCTTCGGCGGCCGCCTGTGGACCACCCTGTCTACCGGATCGCTGTTAATCCCGGCCTTTGGCATCGGTTACGCGGTGCAGAACCCAGAAACGCCCTACCTGATCTTCATGGTGCTGGCGCTGCTGTGCGGCCTGGGGGGCGGCAACTTCGCTTCATCTATGGCCAACATCAGCTACTTCTTCCCCAAGGCCGAGAAGGGCAATGCGCTGGCGCTCAATGCCGGCATTGGGAACTTGGGCGTCAGCGTGATGCAGTTCCTGGTACCCGTGGTTGTCACCATGGGGCTTTTCGGATTGCTCGGAGGACAGGCGCAGGTCGGATTGGACGGCACCCAGCTGTGGATGCAGAACGCCGGCTTTGTGTGGATCCCGCTGATCATCGCCGGGGTATTCGCGGCTTGGTTTGGCATGAACGACATCCTTGCCGCAAAATCCTCCTTTGCCGATCAGGCGAGCATCTTCGGCCGCGCTCACACTTGGATTATGTGCTGGCTCTACACGGGGACCTTCGGCACCTTCATCGGCATGTCTGCGGGTTTCCCGCTGCTGAGCAAACTCGCCTTCCCGGAGGTGAATGCCCTGAAATACGCCTTTCTCGGGCCGCTGGTCGGCGCCTTGTCGCGGGCTGGCACCGGCTGGGTGGCGGACAAGTTCGGCGGGGCGAGGGTCAGCTTCTGGGTATTCGCCGCGCAGATCGCGTCCATCCTTGGGATGATCTGGTTCCTCAACGCGGGCAGCTTCCCCGGTTTCTTCGCGATGGTGGTTGCCTTGTTCTTCTTCAGCGGGATCGGCAATGCTTCCACCTTCCAGATGGTGCCCGGCATCATGCGGCAGGCGATCGACCAGGCCGAGCCCGGTCTGTCGGTCGAGCAGCGCCGCAACCAGGCGGTGCGGGAGTCGGCGGCGGTAATCGGCTTCACGTCGGCGATTGCAGCCTACGGCGCCTTCTACATCCCCAAGGCATATGGCTCGTCGATTGCGATGACCGGAACAGCGAACGCGGCGCTGTGGGGATTTCTCCTCTTCTACATTAGCTGTGCGGCGCTAACCTGGCGTGTCTACAGCGGTCCACGCGGCGTTCTCCACGACATCGAACGGGGACGCCATGCCCCCTCGGCCGCAATTCCGGCGTGATCCAAGGAGCGACAAGAACATGAGTCAATTCCTCGACCGGCTAACCTACTTCCGCAGGGAGCAGGAGAAGTTCTCCGACGGTCACGGCATCACCACGGACGAGCCGCGCGAGTGGGAAGATGCCTATCGGAAGCGCTGGGCTGCGGACAAGATCGTGCGCTCCACCCACGGCGTGAATTGCACTGGTTCCTGCTCATGGAAGATCTACGTCAAGGGCGGGATTGTCACCTGGGAAACGCAGCAGACCGACTATCCCCGCACCCGGCCCGACCTGCCGAACCACGAGCCGCGTGGCTGTCCCCGCGGGGCTAGCTACAGCTGGTATCTCTATTCCGGAACGCGCATCAAATATCCGCTGGTCCGTGCGCGGCTAGTCAATCACTGGCGCGAAGCGCGCAAGACCATGACTCCGGTCGCTGCCTGGAAGTCCATCGTCCAGGACACCGACAAGCGCCTGGACTGGGTCTCCCGGCGCGGGCGGGGCGGCTTCGTCCGGGTCGGCTGGGACGAGGTGACGGAGATCATCGCGGCCGCCAACGCCTACACGATCAAGGAATATGGTCCCGACCGGATCGCCGGCTTCTCGCCAATCCCGGCCATGTCGATGATCAGCTATGCCGCGGGCAGCCGCTACCTGTCCCTCATCGGCGCCAACCTCCTATCCTTCTACGACTGGTATTGCGACCTGCCGCCGTCATCCCCACAGACCTGGGGCGAGCAGACGGACGTCCCGGAAAGCGCCGATTGGTACAATGCGGGCTTTCTGCTCGTGTGGGGCTCCAACATCCCAATGACGCGCGCGCCCGATGCGCACTTCTACTCGGAGGTGCGCTATCGCGGGGCCAAGAGTGTCGTCATCGCGCCGGACTTCAACGAAGCGGCGAAGTTCTCGGACATGTGGCTGCATCCCAAGCAGGGCACCGACGCGGCATTGGCGCTGGCGCTTGGCCATGTCGTCCTGAGGGAGTTCCATGTCGATCGGCAGGCGGAATACTTCTCCGACTACACCCGCAAATATTCGGATTTCCCACTGCTGGTGAAGCTGGTCGAGCGTAATGGCCGGCTGGTGCCGGATCGGATGATCCGCGCTGCCGACATGCCGGGCCAGATGGGCGAGGCGAACAATCCTGACTGGAAAGCGGTCGCCTTTGACGAACTCAGCGGCGAGCTGGTGGTGCCTACCGGCTCGGTCGGCCACCGCTGGGGCGACGCAGGCAAGTGGAACCTGGAGGAAAAGGACGGTCAAGGCCGCGACGTTCGCCTGCGCAACTCGCTGGCCGGGGTCGAGGACGGTATCGAGCCGGTGGCCTTCCCCTACTTTGGGGCGGTGGCTCCGCACGACTTCGTGGCTACCGCGCATGACGAAGTGCTGCTGCGCAACCTGCCAGTAAAGAAGCTCGACTTCGCCGATGGAACCAGCGGCTATGTCGCCACCGTGTTCGACCTGTTCTGCGCCAATTATGGCGTGGATCGCGGCTTCGGCGGCGAGAACGTCGCGAGCAGTTATGATGACGACGTACCCTTTACCCCCGCGTGGGCGGAGAAGATCACTGGTGTTCCGCGCGCGTCCATCATCCAGGTCGCGCGCGAATTCGCCGACACGGCCGAAAAGACCAAGGGCCGCTCAATGGTGATCCTCGGGGCCGGGCTCAACCACTGGTACCACATGGACATGAGCTACCGGGGGATCATCGCGCTGCTCGTGATGTGCGGCTGCATCGGCCAGTCCGGAGGCGGCTGGTCGCATTATGTCGGCCAGGAAAAACTCCGTCCCGCAACCGGCTGGCTCCCGCTCGCGTTCGCGTCCGACTGGGTGCGCCCCCCCCGGCAGATGAACGGCACCAGCTTCTTCTACGCGCACACCGATCAGTGGCGCTATGAGTCGCTGAAGATGAGCGACATACTTTCGCCGCTAGCACCCGAGGGAGATTGGTCGGGAAGCCTCATCGACTACAACGCCAAGGCAGAGCGGATGGGCTGGCTGCCCTCCGCGCCGCAGCTGGAGCTTAACCCGCTGGAGCTCGGCCGTCATCTTCATCAAACAGGGGCCGACCCCGCGACGGTGATCGCCGACGGGTGGAAGGCCGGCGACATCCGGCCGTCGTGCCTTGATCCGGACAATCCGGTGAACTGGCCGCGCAACATGTTCTTCTGGCGCTCCAACGTGCTCGGCGCGTCGGGCAAGGGCCACGAATATTTCCTCAAGCACCTCGTCGGCTCCATGCACGGGGTTGTCGGAACCGACGAAGACCCCGGCCTCGACCGCCCGCAGGACATCGTCTGGCACGAGGATGCGCCGGTCGGGAAGCTCGACCTGATGGTCAACATCGACTTCCGTATGTCGACCACCAGCATCTTTTCCGACATCGTCCTGCCGACGGCCACCTGGTACGAGAAGCACGACCTCAACACGTCCGACATGCACCCGTTCATCCACCCGCTGTCAGCGGCCGTGGACCCGGCATGGGAGACCAAAAGCGACTGGAACATCTTCCGGGCGATCGCCAAGAAGTTTTCCGATGTGGCTCCCGAGGTGCTCGGCGTCGAGCATGACGTGGTGCTCAGCCCAATCCTTCACGACACGCCGGCGGAACTTGCGCAGCCTTACGAACCCAAAGACTGGCTGAAGGGCGAGTGTGAGCCGATCCCGGGCAAGACCATGCCCAACGTGGTTCTGGTCGAGCGCAACTATCCCGAAACTTTTGCCCGCTTCACTTCGATGGGGCCACTGCTGGAGAAGCTCGGCAACGGGGCCAAGGGGCTCAACTGGGACACGAACCACGAGATCGAGCTGCTCGGGGACCTCAACGGGCGGGTGCTCGACGGCACCACTGCGGGACGGCCTAAGATCGATACCGACATCGACGCGTGCGAAACGATCCTGATGCTGGCCCCGGAGACCAACGGCGAGGTCGCGGTCAAGGCTTGGGAGTCTTTGTCCAAGGCGACCGGCCGCGATCACGGGCACCTGGCCGAAGGCAAGGAAGAAGAGAAGATCCGCTTCCGCGACGTTGCTGCCCAGCCGCGCAAGATCATCTCGTCGCCCATTTGGTCCGGGCTGGAAAGCGAGCACGTTTGCTACAACGCGGGCTACACCAATGTGCATGAACTGATCCCGTGGCGCACGCTCACCGGGCGGCAGCAGCTCTATCAGGATCATCATTGGATGCGCGCCTTTGGTGAGGGCTTCGTCACTTGGCGGCCCCCGATCGACACCAAGACGGTGATGCAGGTGATCGGCAAGTTGCCCAACGGCAACCAAGAAATCCTGCTCAACATCCTGACGCCGCACCAGAAGTGGGGAATCCATTCGACCTATACCGAAAACCTGATCATGCTCAGCCTCAATCGCGGCGGGCCGACGGTGTGGATCAGCGAGGACGATGCCAAGGCGGCCGGGATCGAGGACAACGACTGGATCGAGGTTTTCAACGTCAACGGCGCACTGACAGCCCGCGCGATCGTGTCGCAGCGGATCATGCCAGGCTCCGCGCTGATGTACCACGCGCAGGAGAAGCTGACCAACACAGTGGGGTCGGAGATCACCGGCCAGCGCGGGGGCATCCACAACAGCGTCACCCGTATCAACATGAAGCCGACGCACATGATCGGCGGCTACGCCCAGCTCGCCTACGGCTTCAATTACTATGGCACGGTTGGAGCCAACCGCGACGAGTTCGTGATTGTTCGAAAGATGAGCGAGATCAATTGGTTCGACAAGGCCGCGGACGATAGCGCGAGCGTGTCTGGAGGCACTGCGGACTGGGGTACCGGAACGCGAACCGGCACAAAGGAGGCCGCAGAATGAAGGTCCGTGCACAGATCGCGATGGTCCTGAACCTCGACAAGTGCATCGGCTGTCATACCTGCTCGATCACCTGCAAGAACGTCTGGACCAACCGGGAGGGCGTCGAATACGCCTGGTTCAACAACGTCGAAACCAAGCCGGGCATCGGCTATCCCAAGGATTGGGAGAACCAGGAGCGGTGGAAGGGCGGCTGGGTTCGCAAGAAGAACGGCAAGATCCAGCCGCGGCAGGGTGCCAAGTGGCGCATCTTGTCGAAGATCTTCGCCAACCCCCACCTGCCCGAGATCGACGACTTCTACGAACCTTACACCTTCGAATATGAGTGGCTGCAGTCAGCGCCGGAGCTCCAGGCGCAGCCAACCGCCCGGCCTCGCAGCCTGCTCACCGGTGAGCGGCTCGACAAGATCGAATGGTCCGGCAACTGGGAGGACATGCTCGGCGGAGAATTCTCCAAGCGCTCGGCTGACTACAACTTCCAGGACGTGGTCGAGAAGGAAATTTACGGCCAGTTCGAGAAGACGTTCATGATGTACCTGCCGAGGCTGTGCGAGCACTGCCTCAATCCGACCTGCCTTGCGTCGTGTCCGTCGGGCGCGATCTACAAGCGGGCGGAAGACGGCATCGTCCTGATCGACCAGGAGAAGTGCCGCGGTTGGCGGATGTGCGTGTCGGGCTGCCCGTACAAAAAGATCTACTACAACTGGTCCACCGGCAAATCGGAAAAGTGCATCTTCTGCTATCCCCGGATCGAGACGGGCCAGCCCACGGTCTGCTCCGAAACCTGCGTCGGGCGCATCCGCTATCTCGGCGTGGTGCTGTACGATGCCGACCGGATCGAGGAAGCCGCGTCGGTCGAGGATCCTAAAGACCTCTACCCCGCCCAACTCGGCGTGTTCCTCGACCCGCACGACATCGCGGTGCAGGAAGCCGCCCGGCGCGAGGGCATTCCCGAGCAATGGCTGGAAGCCGCAACCCGCTCGCCCGTCTACAAGATGGCGGTGGAGTGGAAGATCGCCTTCCCGCTGCACCCCGAATACCGCACCCTGCCGATGGTCTGGTACGTGCCACCCTTGTCGCCGATCCAGTCGGCCGCGGAGGCGGGCAAGCTGTCCGCGAAGAACGGCATGCCGGACGTGCGCTCGCTGCGTATTCCGCTCAAGTATCTCGCCAACCTGCTCACCGCCGGCGACGAGGAGCCGATTGCGGCCGCGCTTGAGCGGATGCTGGCCATGCGGGCCTATATGCGGGCTAAGACCGTCGAAGGCCGGATTGATGAGAGTATCCCGGCCAAGGTCGGCCTGACCCGCGACCTGATGGAAGAGATGTACAAGATCATGGCGCTTGCCGCCTATGAAGACCGTTACGTCATCCCCACCGCCCGGCGCGAAATCGACGAGGACGCCTACGTGCTGCGCGGCGCATCCGGCTTCGGGTTCCGCGAAGGGACTGACGGCAAGAGCAAGGTCAACCTGTTCGGCGGGGGCGGCCGCTCGGCCACCCGCCGGCCCAAGACGGACATCCCGACATGAAGATGACCCTTCGCGCCCTTTCGGTCCTGCTCGGCTATCCGTCGGCGGAGCTGCAGGCGAACATCGGCGAGCTGGAGAACGCGTTTCGCAGCGAGCACGCCCTAGGGCGCGCGGAACGCCGCCGCCTAGAACCTCTGCTGCAGAGATTCCGCGAACAGGAACTGCTCGACCTGCAGTCGACCTACAGCGAGTTGTTCGACCGATCCCGATCCCTGTCACTGCACCTGTTCGAGCATGTCCACGGCGACAGCCGCGAGCGTGGGCAGGCCATGATCGATCTTGGCGAGCAATATATGCAGAGCGGCTTCTTCATGGATTCGTCTGAGCTTCCGGACTTTGTTCCGGTGTTCCTGGAGTTCGCCTCTTGCCTGCCCATCGAAAAGAGTCGCGAGATGCTGGCCCAGCCGGCGCATGTTTTCGCGGCCCTTGCTGAACGGCTCGACAAGCGTGGTGCGGATTACGCAGCGATCTTTCACGCATTGGTCAGCCTGGCCGGCGCGCGGCCCGATGCGGAGGCGGTGGCGGGCGTCGACCACAACACCCCAGCCCAGGATGCTCCGGACGTGGATGGCGAGTGGGAGGAAGCGCCCATCACGTTCAGCGCGGGCGCAGCATATGACATGGGCGGCCCGACGGGGGTGGTCGCCAAGATTCGCGCTTCCAATCGGCCGGTAACCAAAGGGGCAGACGCATGAACGACTTCATCAACCAGCTCGCCTTTGGCTGGTATCCCTACCTTTGTGTCACCGTGCTGGTGGTCGGAAGCATTCTCCGCTTCGATAAGGATCAGTATAGCTGGCGCTCCCAGTCCAGCCAGTTCCTCCGCCGACGCCAGATGGTTATCGGCTCCAACTTGTTCCACATGGGCATATTGGTTCTTCTGGTCGGGCACTTCGTCGGCCTGCTGACGCCAGTGACCGTGATCGATCGGCTGGGCATCGGTCATGGCTTCAAGCAGACCGCGGCGCTCGTCGTCGGCGGCATCGCGGGCGTGGGCGCCTATGTCGGGGCGACGTTGCTTCTGCATCGCCGCTTGTTCGATTCCCGCATTCGCCGCAGCTCATCCTACGGCGACATCGGCGTGCTGGTGCTGATCTGGGTGCAGATCACCCTGGGTCTGCTCACCACCTGGTGGACGCTGGAGCATCTGGACGGGAGCGAGATGCTCAAGTTCATGAACTGGGCTAACGGTGTTCTCACCCTCAATCCAGGTGCGCCCGAATCGATCAAGGACGTGGCGCTGGTCTACAAGCTGCACATCATCTTGGGCCTGACCCTGTTCCTGATCACCCCTTTCACCCGGCTGGTTCACATCTGGAGCGCGCCGATCTGGTTCCTGCTGCGTCCGGGCTATCAGATCGTCCGGTCCCGGCGGGTCAAGCGGCCAGACTATTCGCCAACCCACGGCCCGGCCGGAGTGGCGCCGAGCTATGGCGGCACCACGGTCATGCGGCAGCATTCGGAAGAAGGTCAGGCAGGAGCATGAGCCGGAAGCTCGACGTCATCAACCTGGGCGATCCCCTGCAGAGCCGGCCCCAGCCGGTGATGCCAAGCGCCTGCGAGACGAGCGGTTGCGGCGGACCGGAGCCAATGATCCCACCGCCACCGACCTTCAGCGAGGTGTTTGTCAACGGCGTGGAGATCACGCCCGAAGCGATCGCGGAGGAGATCCAGCACCATCCTGCGCCCGATGCCGAGACCGCCTGGGTCGAAGCGGCGCGAGCACTGGCGGTTCGTGAACTACTGCTGCAGGAGGCGCGCCGTCTTGGTCTGGCTGCCTCCCCGGAAGCCGACGAGGCCGGCCGTTCGGAAGCGGACGACGATGCCACGGTGCGGGCGGTCCTGGAGGATCAGGTTCAGCCCGCACTTCCCGGCGACGAGGAATGCCGCCGCTATTACGACGCCCAGCGCGACCGGTTCCGGACGCCTACCCTGTTCGACGCCGCCCACATTTTGATCGAGCCGGAAGGCAAGGATGACGATGCGTGGACGGCGGCCGAGCAGCACGCTCGCCGGATCATCGCGGAGGTCGGCGACGACCCTGCCCTGTTCGCCGCCGCGGCCCGCGCTCACTCCGGTTGCGCATCGAGCCAGCAGGACGGCTCGCTCGGCCAGATCCGGCGCGGCGAACTGGTGCCCGCGGTTCAGGCGGGGCTTGAAGCGCTTGGCGACGGCGAGACCGGAAGCGAGCCAATCCGCTCCCGCTTCGGCTGGCATGTGCTGCGCCTGCACCGCCGCATCGAGGGCCAGTTGCTCCCCTTTGAGCACATGAAACATAAAATCGCCGACATGCTGGAGGCCCGCAGCTGGTCGGTCGCGGCCGCCCGCTACGTCGCCGACCTTGCTCGTCGCGGCACGGTGGAGGGTGTGCGGATCGAGGGGGCCGCCGGCTGATGCCGATGCTCGGCGATCTCCTCGCCGCCGCGCGGCAGCGGACGGGCAGCTTCACGGCATGGCTGCAGGCCGCGGACCCGGGTCTCGCTGCCCAGGTTGATGTCGCCGCGGGCTCGGAAAGTATTACTTCCATCGGCTACATCCGAGCTGCCGTGGCGGACTTCAGCCGCTTCGCGCCGGAAGAGGACTGGGCCACCCTGACCTCAAGCCTGCGCGACAGCGACGATCCCGGCACCGTGTGCCTGCTTGCAATGGTCCACTGGCGCTTGACCGCCAAAGGTTGCGAAGCCCATTCCCACCGTCACCACCACGCACCAGGAACTCATCCATGAGCGACCCGAACCAGCCGATGCCAAATGGCCCGCCTCTGAACCCAGCTCTTAGGTCCGAAACGGAGACGGTTTACCCCACCGGCGAGAGTTCTCCCGCCCCGATTGATACCACCTCCGCCAGAGAGGGAGAAGGTGAAGGATGGCCCATTGCATGGTTGGTGGTGACGATCTTGTGTGTCCTAGCTGCTATCTATTTCCTGATCTGAACCCTTCGCGGTGCGCACCTGGTGTCTTACGTGCGTTGAGCTCATAGCTATCGTCTTCGCTTCATCTGAGCGCTTAACCAAGCCATCCGCTCGCAGCCAGAACTGCCGGACTGGCAAGCCCTCCGGCTTACGTGTGAGGCGATCGAGAGCGGCGCTGCAGCCGATGTCAGTCGAAGTAGATGGTCAGCAGAAGCGAGCTATCCTCGAGTCCGCGTAACGCGTGGGGCTCCCTACGATCCAGATAGATCCAGATAGATCCAGTCGTCGGGTCGAAGGCTGACCGACTCGCCTGCATCCACCACGACCGCTCCCTAGAGGCATTGAAGGCTGATGTAACTGTCCACCGCATGAAGGGATGCTGGCCCCCGCTTTCAACACGATCCTCACGAGTTCGAAGCGGTCCGTCTTCACGACGGCGCTCGTCCTTGCACCGGCAAGCGCCGTCCCAAGCGGTCCCATATGGACTTTTTCACCTGCTCGAGCATGTTCAAGCGCCATCAGGAGGTCGCCTCCGTGTCACTCGTGGCAGCCGGATGTGCGCTCCGGGCGGCCAGAAGAACATGAAGAGCCTCTTGTGCCACCTGCTCGCCACAGGCCGGCTTTCCTCGTGATTCCATTTCCTGGCGTCTAGCGGGCCCGGTTCGGCGACCAGGCCACATTCGGGGCAGAACATGTCACCATCTCCTCCTTATCAGCTCAAACTTTCCTCCGCCCTTAGGCCGAGGCCACCCCCCCGGTGGATGATAATCCCATTCAGAAGGCTCGTGGCGATTATCCGCGCTTTCGCCTCAACATGCTCGCGGGCATCCTCGCCGCCGAGTTCGCGCAGTGTCTGGCGGAACAGGTTGAGCCAATGCACGAAGTGGCTGCGGTCCAGTCCCGCGATGGTGACGTGCTTGGCCATGGGGCTGCCGAAGAACTCGCCACTGCTGAACAGCACGGAGCGCCAGAAACGCTTCATCTGCTCCAGATGAACCGGCCAGTCCGAAATGCGATCCGCGAAGATCGGACCGAGCAGGGCATCGCCCCGGATCCGCTCGTAGAAGCGCTCCACCAGTTCGGAGACGAACAATCCGTCGATGCCCATGGCCTCTGCTTCCGCCCTTATGGCTTGGCGGGCGGCTAGGGCGTGAGGTGATCCGGCTTGCACTTGGTTCCTGTCGCTCTGGTCAAGTCGGCATGTGTAGCTTCCGCAAACGACTCTCAATAAGGGGAAGGACCTAGTCGGACGAAGGGGACGATGAACCAGCCAAGATCTCGGACGCGGTCCCGGCCGCGGCCTTCTGGCGACTGTTCCGTACCTTCAGGATCGCACGGACGCGCAGAACGTCGATCTTATGGGTCTAGCCGGTTTTTGCCGGAACTACCTTTCCAACCGAATCGAGGAAGCGTCTGTCGGGTCGGGCGAGGAGTTGCGGACAGACGCCGCAAGGGAGGCAATCTACGGCCGACCCTACTCTCGTCGGTGGCAAAGAAGGTCGCGACCTGATTTACAATGAGTCCGATCGGAGTCCCCGTGCGATTACCAACCTGCAATCATCGGGGCTGACCGTCGTGCCTTCGCCAGTGGACGAGTGCGGTCTGGATGTCCCCTGGTGCCTTTCGCGCGCGGTGGAGCGATCCTCATTCTACCTGACACCCACCGTTCAGTTTCCGACCGGTGCGAAGCTGCGCGGCGAGCGCCGGGACATGCTGCTCGACTGGGCCGCGGAGCATGGCGGGCCTATCATCGAAAATGATCATGACGCGCATTTCCGCTTCGACGGGCAAACGCCACGAAGGCCGCTCAAGGCCGATGGACGCTCTGCTTCCGTGGTCTATATCAGCAGCTTCAACCGGACCTTGTTCCCTTCGCTGCGCCTGGCGTTTTTGGTGGCCAGCCCCCCGCTTCGCGAACGCCTGCTCCGGCGCTACGAAGACACCGTAAGCGCGGGCTGCCTGCCCAACCAGATCGTCCCGCGCGAGTTCATCGATGAAGGCGGCTACAGCGCGCACCTCCGGCGGTTGCAATCACTCCTACGCGAACGCCGGGACGCCCTGCTGGCCATCCTCCGGCCGTACCTCGGCACGGTGCTCAACCCGCCGGTGAACCGCGGCAGCCTGCACCTGGTGTTGAACCCGGTGCACGAGAACGCAGACCATCTCGTGCGCCGATTGCGAGCGGTCGGGATCGCCTCCGTTTCCCTGCGGGACTTGGCAATCCGGGCTCGGGTTCCGAATGCCCTGCTGCTCGGCTTCGCGGGCTTTCCCGAGGCTGCAATCGAGGCGGCGGCTCCGGCACTTCGCGCAACGCTTGATCCGATCGTCAGCAGAACGGTCGGCAACCGACAAGTCGCCAGCCTCGCCACGTCGGGCCTACTGGCAGGAGCGGCAGCCCGACCCTCCTTCGAGGGCTGAAGACCGAGAGCAAGGCAAGGCCGCCGACAAGCTCCTGACTTCCTGCCCGTCTATCTCGATGGGCCTCACCTGACCCAGCGCCGGGCGCAGCTCAAAGCCGGAGTCGCGCTGTCGAGAATCGCCCCTCGGCGATGCTCTGACCGCGCAAGTCAGGCGGCCAGCTCGGCTTGCTCCGGGCCCTGGTGTTTGGCCCTCACCCGCGGAACCGCGAAGTCACCCAGACCGCGGTCGGTGCCGCACAGCCGGTCCCAGATACGGAAATAAAGGCCGTAATTGCAGCGGTACTTCTGGTGGTGCAGCTCGTGGTGGCTGGCGGTGATCAGCCAGCGGCCGGCGCTCCCATGCACCATCCGGCGCGGGAACAGCTCCCAGCCCATGTGGTTTGTGACCCCCATCACCGTCATGATCGCAAGCACCAGCCCGAGTGCCGCGACGTGGATCGGGATCAGGAACACCAGCGCCGGGATGACCACCGCGCCGGTCAGTGCTTCCCACGGATGGAAACTCATCGCGGCCCAGGCAGTGGGCGGCCGGCTGGCATGATGCACGGCATGAACCCGCCGGAACAAGGGTGGCCAATGCATCGCCCGGTGGGTCCAGTAAAACCACGTGTCGTGCGCCAGCAGGACCAGCAGCACCGACAGCGGCAGCCACCATAGTGGGTAGTCCGCAACCTCCGTGTAGATGCGGGTCCAGCCGCGCTCCTGCCACAGCCACGCCACCACGCCCGCTGGCACGCCGTAAATCGCTGCCGCGGCCAGACTCCAGCCGATCTCGCGGCGGACCTGCGCGCCTTGGCCGGCAAGCCGCCCCGGGAAACGCCGCGCGGTCCAGGCCGCAAACAGGCCGCTGGTCACCAGATAGCGCGCCGCGACGATCAGCGTCATCGCAGCCGCGGCAAGGAGAAGTCCGGTCACGTCATCGACCTAGCCCGCTTCGCCGGCCGGGTCACGAGGCAAACCGCCGTTTCCGCTTCCGCTGCCCGGGCGAACATGCAAGGAGCCCTGTCATGCCGAGCCCGCGCTTCGACCTGCTGATCCTTGGCGGCGGGCTGGCGGGCGGACTGTGCGCGTTGGCGCTGCGACAGCGCCGGCCGGACCTTCGCGTCGGCCTGGTCGAGCCGGGCGAGCGGATCGGCGGCAATCACCTGTGGTCCTTCTTCGAGAGCGACATTGCAGCCTCCGATCGCCCGCTGATCGAACCGCTGGTGAGCCATCGCTGGCCCGCCTATGGCGTCACCTTTCCCGACTACCAGCGCCGCATCGCGGAGCCCTACCGCACGATCGAAAGCGAAAGCCTCGACCGGGTCGTACGCACTACCCTGCCGCTCGAGTGCATCGTCCGGGCAAGCGCGGTTTCCGCTACCGCGACGAGCGCCACGCTGGACAGCGGCGAAGCGCTCACCGCCTTGGCCGTTCTCGACTGCCGCGGAGGGAAGGCGGAGGGGCTGACCTGCGGTTGGCAGAAGTTCGCCGGCCAATTGCTCGAGGTGCGCCGCGGCCACGGGTTGCGCGAGCCGATCGTGATGGACGCAACGGTCGACCAGGCGGACGGTTATCGCTTCATCTATGCCCTACCGTTCGACGCCGACCACGTGTTTGTCGAAGACACCTACTACAGCGACACGCCGGACCTCGACCCCGCCAGCCTGCAAGAGCGCATCGCCGCTTATTCCTCTGCGCAAGGGTGGACCGTGGGGCTCGTCAGCCGCGAGGAGTTCGGGCAACTGCCGGTCGTCACCGGCGGAGACTTCGAGCGGTTCTGGCCGGTCGGTGACCCAGTGGCGCGCGCCGGCGTGCGCGGGGGGTTCTTCCATCCGCTGACCAGCTATTCCCTGCCTGAGGCGGTGCGCTTCGCAAGCTGGCTGGCGAACGAGGCGCCCCTCGACGATCTTGCCGCCGAGACCCGCCGCCGCGCGCAGCGGCATTGGCGAAACAGCACGTTCGATCGGCTGCTCGCGCGAATGCTGTTCCGGGCCGCGGATCCGCCGGAGCGTTATCGCGTATTGCAGCGTTTCTATCGGCTCCCTGCGCCGCTGATCGCGCGGTTCTACTCGGGCCGGAGCACAATGGCGGACCGGGTCCGCATCCTTGCCGGCAGGCCGCCCGTATCAGTTACACGCGCTTTTCGGGTGATGTTGGAGAGGGTGTGAAGACTGCAATCGTGATCGGCGCAGGGTTTGGCGGGCTTGCGCTCGCCATCCGCCTGCAATCGGCCGGCATCCAGACCACGATCGTCGAGGCCCGCGACAAGCCGGGCGGACGGGCCTACGTATGGGAGCGGGACGGCCATGTGTTCGACGGCGGTCCGACGGTCATCACCGATCCCGACTGCCTGCAGCGCCTGTGGGGCCTGTCGGGCCAGGACATGGCTCGGGACGTCCAACTGGTCCCGGTGACGCCCTTCTACCGCCTCGATTGGCCCGACGGCACGGTGTTCGATTACACCAATAACGACGAGCAACTCCGGGCCTCGATCGAGCGGCTGAACCCCCGGGATTGGGAGGGATACCAACATTTCCTGCGCTATTCGGCAGGCGTGTTTCGCGAAGGCTATCTGAAGCTTGGCACCAAGGCCTTCCAGTCGCCGGTCGACATGCTCAAGGCCGCGCCGGCGCTTGCGAAATATCAGGCGTGGCGCTCGGTCTATTCCATCGTCTCGGGATACGTCGAAGACGAACATCTGCGCCAGGCGCTGAGCTTTCACACTCTGCTTGTCGGCGGCAATCCGATGACCTGCTCGTCCATCTATGCCCTGATTCACAAGCTGGAGCGCGACGGCGGCGTGTGGTTCGCCAAGGGCGGGACCAACCGGCTGATCGCGGGAATGGTGCGGCTGTTCGAGCGGCTGGGCGGCGCGCTCCGGCTGGACGATCCGGTGGTCAAGATCGAGGTGGAGAACGACCGCGCGCGCGCCGTCCGCTGCCGCTCTGGATGGCGGGGCGAGGCGGACGCGGTCGCAAGCAATGGCGACGTGGTCCACAGCTACGGCCTCATCGAAGGCTCTCCGCGAGGCCCGGCCCAGGTGCGCGCCCTCCAGCGCAAGCGCTACTCCCCCGGCTTGTTCGTGCTGCACTTCGGGCTGGAGGGCACCTTCTCTGACATTCAGCACCACAGCATCCTGTTCGGACCCCGTTATCGCGGACTGCTCGGCGACATCTACAATCACGGCAAGCTGGCCACCGACCCCGCCTTGTACGTCCATCACCCGACCGCGACCGATCCGGCGATGGCGCCGGCCGGCTGCTCGACCTTTTACGCGCTCGCCCCGGTGCCGCACATGGGCAAGGCCAAGGTCGACTGGGACCGCGAGGGCGAGCGTTATGCGGAAGTCATCCTGGACACGATCGCCGAGCGGATGATCCCCGACGTTCGCCAGCGCATCCGCACCCGTTTTCACTATACCCCCACTGACTTCGGGCGCGACTTGGGCGCGCACCTGGGTTCCGCCTTCAGCCTGGAGCCGGTGCTGTGGCAAAGCGCCTGGTTCCGCACGCACAACCGTGACGACAAGATCCGCAACCTGTATTTCGTGGGGGCTGGGACCCACCCGGGAGCGGGCATCCCCGGCGTGGTCGGAAGCGCGGAGGCGACTGCGGGACTGATGCTTGCATGACGAGCGACGCCGAACGCGCGAGGCTGGTCGAAGCTGCGCTCGCCAGCATTTCCGTCGGGTCCAAAAGCTTCCGCTTCGCCAGCCAGCTGTTCGACCAGCCCACGCGCGAACGAAGCTGGCTGCTCTACGCCTGGTGCCGCGCGTGCGACGACGTCACCGACGGGCAGACGCTGGGCCATGACGCCGCTGCACCTGTCGATCCGGGGGCGAGGATTGCCTTCCTGCATGAGAAGACCGCCCGCGCCCTGGCCGGGGAGCCGACCGGGCTCGTCGCTTTCGACGCCCTGCGGCTGGTGGCGGAAGAGTGCCGCATTCCATCCGCGCTGACGCGCGATCATCTTGCCGGCTTCGGGCGCGACGCCACCGGCTGGCAGCCGGCCGACGAAGAAGAATTGCTGTCCTACTGCTACCAGGTGGCCGGGGCAGTCGGAGTCATGATGGCGCACGTCATGGGCGTGGCGGGCGACGATACCGACACGCTCGACCGGGCCGCGGACCTGGGCATCGCCTTTCAGCTGGCGAATATCGCCCGCGACATCGTCGACGATGCGGCAGTCGGACGTTTGTACCTGCCCTGGGACTGGCTCGAAGCCGAAGGGCTCCAGCGCAACTCACTCGCTCATCCACGAAACCGCCCCGCCCTCGCCCGGATCGCGCGGCGGCTTTCGGAGCTGGCGGATCGTTACCGCCATTCGGCGAAGACTGGGGCCGCCCGGCTCCCCTTCCGAAGTCGTTGGGCGGTCCTTTCCGCCAGCGGTATCTATGGCGAGATCGCCACCCGGGTCACGGCGCTCGGCCCCCGCGCCTGGGATCAGCGTGTGTCCACCTCCAAGGCGGAGAAAGCGGCGCTGGTGATGGAGGCGTTCTGGGAAGCGCTGATGCCGGTCAGGCCGATGTCCCGTGCCGGCCTGTGGACGCGGCCCCGCTCCCCTTCGGCGCCCTGACGCCGGCCCGGCCGCGTTCACCGAGCACTGCCTTCAGTCGATCCACAGGCGGCGCGTAGAGGAAGCCGAAGCTGACGGTGCCTTCGCGGGTCTCCACCGCATGGTGGATCCGGTGCGCCTGGACGATGCGTTTGAAATAAGGCGAGCGAGGCACGATCCGATGGGCCACGCGGCTATGTACGATCACGTCGTGGAAGCCGAAGTAGATCGCCCCGTAAGCGGCGATCCCCGCGCCGACCCACACTGCCCAGTCGCCCCACGAACCAAGTGTTCCGAGGTAGATCAGCAGGATCGACGGAACGGCGAAGATCACCGCATACAGGTCATTGAACTCGAAGCGTCCGGTGCGTTCGCGATGATGGCTCTCGTGCAGCACCCAGCCGAGCCGCCCGTGCATTACCCAACGATGCATGACGTAGGCGAAGCCTTCCATCAGCGCGACGGTCACCAGGAACAGGAAGATGCCGGAAATCACGGGCATGAGCCTGATATAGGCTCACGCTGGGCTCGAGTCAGTGCTTTTCGCTCAGAAACCGCATCAATTCGGCCAGCGTCGATTCCATCTGGTCCTGCATCTGGCTGACCAGTTCGTTTTCGCGCATGCCTTCGTGGTCGAGCGGCTTGGAGTAGCTGTCGGAAAAGGCCTTGAGGTCTTCCGCGCTGAATACGCCGCGGGCGACCAGCTTGGCCACGATGACCAACAGACCGTTGGTATTGGCGATGGTGCCTGCGACGAGGGCCTCATCGACCATGGAGAGGCTGGCGTCCTTGGGTGCGTCTTCGTCTGCCATGCGCCTGCCTTCCGCAGCGCGGGCATAGCTGTCAATTGCTCCGGTCACAGATAATCGCGAAGCACCGCCCAGCGCTCTGCTTTTGCGGCAAAAGGAAGCGTCAACGCCGGACTGGAGGACGGCAGATCGATGAGCGCGACCTCCGCTCCGGGCAGCTGCCGGCGGCCGATCCGCGCCGCCGTCCCGCCGTTGAACGCCACCGCCCGGAGCTCCGGCAAGGCGGCAAGCAGGTCGGGCAGCGGGTTGGCGGCGATCTCGCGCATGGCGCCGTCGAGGCTCCCCCGACGGCGGGCGGAGCCGACCGTGTCCCACAAGCCCACCCCGCGGCGTCCGAGAACCGCCAGCCGCTCCTCATAGCAAAGCGTGGTGAGTGGCTCGCCCAGAACGCCCTCCATCAGACGCCAGAACTGGTTGCGGGAGTGCGCATAGTAGCGCTCGGCCGCGAGCGAGGCTTCGCCCGGCAGGCTGCCGAGCACCAGCAGGCGCGAAGTCGGCGCAACCACTGGCGGAAGGCAGCTCCTGGATTGCGGCTCGGCGATCGGCATCCTAGGCTTCGTGCCATTGCTCGGCTGATCGGAATAGTCCTGGTAGTCGGCCTGGCAGTGCTGCTCCGGGGGAGCAGCAACGACCCGGGCAAACGCCGACCCTGACGTTGGACCTCCCGCCGGGCCGTCGCTAAAGCCGCCCGCATGGATGCCAGTGACCTGCGGATCGCCCTCGTCTCGGGCAACTACAATTATGTGCGTGACGGGGCGAACCAGGCCCTGAACCGCCTTGTCGCCTATCTGCTCCGCCAGGGAGCGGAGGTGCGCATCTACTCGCCCACCGTCGAACAGCCCGCGTTCGAGCCGACCGGCGAGCTGGTCTCACTGCCCTCGATCGCCGCCCCGGGGCGGAAGGAATATCGGGTTCCACTCGGCCTTCCGGCGAAGGTCCGGCGGGACATGGACGCATTCGCGCCCAACATCCTCCACATCGCCAGTCCTGACATCTCCTCACATCGCGCGGTCACCTGGGCGCGCCGCAGGCAGATCCCGGCGATCGCCTCGGTCCACACCCGGTTCGAGACCTACCTCACCTACTATCATCTGGAATTGCTGGAACCCGCCGTGCGAGCGCTCCTCCGGCGTCTCTACCGGCGCTGTGACGGGCTGCTTGTGCCCGCCGAGTCCACCGCGGCCGTGCTCCGGGCGCAGCGGATGAACCGCAATATCGCGATCTGGGCGCGCGGCGTCGATCGCGAGCAGTTCAATCCGGAACGGCGTGACATGGACTTCCGCCGCAGCTTGGGAGTTGCCGACGACGAACTGCTGGTGGCCTTTCTTGGTCGCATCGTCATGGAAAAGGGTCTCGATGTGTTCGCCGACACGATCGACGAGCTTGCCCGCCGCAAGGTCCGCCATCGCGTGATCGTCATCGGCGAAGGACCGGCACGCCCGTGGTTCGAAGAGCGGCTTCCGTCCGGCATCTTCGTCGGTCACCAGGAAGGCCCAGAGCTTGCCCGGGCCCTCGCCTCCGCCGACGTCTTCCTCAATCCGTCGGTCACGGAGACTTTCGGCAACGTCACGCTGGAAGCGATGGCCTGCAGCCTGCCGGTCGTTGCCGCCGAGGCGACTGGCGCGACCAATCTGGTGCGCGACGGACATACCGGCGTGCTCGCCGAGCCAGGAGACTTCCAGGCCTTTGCCGATGCCCTCCAATCCTACGCCAGCGATCCCGATCTGCGCCGCAGACATGGCGAGGCGGGCCTTGAGTTCGCGATCACGCAGAGCTGGGATCACATCAATTCGGCGGTGGTGCGGACCTATTTCCGCGCGATCGAGCGCCGCGCCCGGCTGGCCCGCATCAAGGGCTAGGCCGAGCGGAGCCGCTCGATCCGCTTGGCCGCATCGTCGAGAATATCCGTCACCTCGTTCAGCAGGTCCTCGTTCCACCCCTCGTGCGCCACCCGGTTGCGTAGCGCGGTCATGAGGTTGCCAATCGCCCGGCCGATCTCCGGTCGGCTGGACCGCCGCCGCGACGAGCCATGCTCTTCGAGCCGCTCGAACAGGGCCTCTACTTCGTCGGCATTCTCCTCGAGGTGCTTGCGGCCCTCGTCGGTCACCGCGAACTTCTTGCGCGATCCTTCCGCCGCCTGCTCCTCGATCAGTGCCATGTCGCCCAGCATGGTCAGGGTCGGATAAATCACCCCCGGGCTGGGCGCGTAGTCGCCGTGGGTCATCTCCTCGATTGCCCGGATGAGGTCGTAGCCATGCCGCGGCTCATCGGCGATCAACTTCAGCAGGACCAGACGCAGCTCGCCCGAGCCGAACATCCGGCGACGACCGCGTCCGTTCGGCCCCCCGCCCCAGCCGCCAGGTCCATCTCCGAAATCGAAATGGAAGTGCCCGGGTCGGAACGCCCCGAAGCCGCGCCGCCCCATGAAGAACATCCCCGGCCCCCCGGAGTGCGAACCGCAACGCCCATGCCAGCCCATCGTCATGCTCCTTCTCAGAACGCTTCAGATATATCTTAGACATACCGCGAGTGCAAGGCGGCTGGCGGGCAGTGATTGCCCTGCTTATGCTGCGGTCATGGCCGACCTGTTTGAAGCCGACCTGCCAGAGGCTGTGCCGCCGGCGAACTCCGCGCCGCTTGCCGACCGCCTACGTCCAGCCGCGCTGGACGAGGTCGTGGGCCAGGACCATCTCACCGGTCCAGACGGAGCGATCGGGCGAATGGTTGCGGCGGGAAAGCTGTCGTCGCTGATCCTGTGGGGCCCGCCCGGAACCGGCAAGACAAGCATCGCCCGCCTGCTAGCTGATGCGGTGGGGCTTCGTTTTGTGGCCTTGTCCGCCGTCTTCTCCGGAGTCGCCGATCTGAAGAGGATCTTCGCGGAAGCGAAGACCGCTGCCCGCGCGGGCCAGCGCACCCTGCTGTTCGTGGACGAGATCCACCGCTTCAATCGCAGCCAACAGGATGGCTTTCTTCCGTTCGTCGAGGACGGCACCGTCACACTCGTCGGTGCAACCACCGAGAACCCGAGTTTCGAACTCAACGCCGCCTTGCTGTCCCGCTGCCAGGTGCTGATCCTCCACCGGCTGGACCATCAGGCACTGTGCAAGCTGCTCAGCCGGGCCGAGGAATTGCTCGACCGAAAGCTTCCGCTCACGCGGGAAGCCCGCGACGCCCTGGTTGCAAGCGCCGATGGAGACGGCCGGTTCCTGCTCAATCAGGCAGAAACCCTGTTCGACGTCGCAGTCCCGGATGATCTCGACCCGGCCGCCCTCGCCGCTTTCCTTCAGCGCCGCATGGCCGTCTACGACAAGGACCGCGAGGGCCATTACAACCTCATCTCCGCCCTTCACAAAAGCATCCGAGGCTCCGACCCGCAGGCGGCGCTCTACTACCTGGCGCGGATGCTCACCGCCGGCGAGGAGCCCCTGTTCCTCCTCCGCCGGCTTACCCGCGCTGCGGTTGAGGACATCGGCCTCGCCGACCCGCAGGCCCTGGTCCAGTGCCTTGCTGCCAAGGACGCCTATGACTTCCTCGGCTCCCCGGAGGGCGAGTTGGCGCTCGTCCAGGCATGCCTCTACCTGGCGGTCGCACCCAAATCGAACGCCGTCTACAAGGCCCAGAAAGCCGCCTGGCGCTCGGCCAAGGAGACCGGATCGCTCCTGCCGCCGGCTCACATCCTCAACGCACCGACCCGGCTGATGAAGGACATTGGTTACGGCCGCGGCTACGCCTATGACCATGATCAGGAGAGCGGCTTTTCCGGGCAGGACTATTGGCCCGATGAACTAACCCCGCAGACCTTCTACGAGCCCGTGGAACGCGGCTTCGAGGCCAAGGTGCGCGAGAGGCTTCGCTTCTGGCAGGAAATGCGCGAAACTAGGAGCGCGAACGGCAGTTGATCCCGCGCGAGTGAACAGGAGGGGACCTTTATGTACCAGGCACCACCGGCCGAATATTGGCAGGACCAGATGACCTTGTGGGGGCCTCGGGTTCTCATCGCAGTTGCCATCCTGCTGGTCACATGGGTCGTCGCCCGTGCCGTCAAATGGGCGCTGGCCAAGGCCGTCTCGCGTACCCCCGCCCTGCAGAAGCATACGCCCGGCAACCAGCATGAAACGGTCGGCCAGCAGATCGGCACCATCGCCAAGCTGATCATCTGGCTGGTGGGCATCATGGCCGCCCTGCAATATCTCGGCGTCGGCCAGATCCTTCAGCCGATCAACACGCTGACCAACGACATCTTCCATTTCCTGCCGCGCCTGCTCGGTGCCGGGCTGATCTTCTTTGTCGGCCTGATCGTGGCGCGGATCGCCCGACGGCTGGTCGAAAGCCTGCTCAGCGCCGCCAACGTCGATGGGTGGATGGCCAAGGCCGGACTTGGCGATCACCCCAGCACCGTTCGGACCGACGCCGCGGCCGTTCCGCCGGGCGCAGCGCCCGCTCCGACCCGCGCCACCCTGGCACGGGCCGCCGGCATCCTGGTCTTCGCCCTGATCATCATCCCCGTCGCGATCGCCGCTCTGCAGGTGCTCGGCATCGAGGCGATCTCGGGGCCGGCGATCAACATGCTGAACCAGATCAGCGCTGCCATCCCGCGCATCCTGACCGCGGCCCTGTGGCTCGGAATTGCGTTCGTCGCCGCCAAATTCCTGAAGACGATCATCGAGGGCATCCTGCCACCGACCGGCTTCGACGATGCCATCCGCTCCACGGGGATCGTCCCGGCGACCACTGCCCCCAGCCGCATTGTCGCCAACGTCGGCTTTATCGCAATCATGCTCGCGGCCGCGATCGAAGCGGCCAAGCAGCTGGGCGGCGATACCGTGGCCATCTTCCTTGTCCAGGTCACCGAGCTTGGCAGCAAGGTGATCTTCGGCACCCTGATCATCGTCGCCGGCATCTTCCTGGCGCGCATCATTGCCAATCTCGTCGGCAGTTCGACGGGTGAGGGCGGCTATGCCCAGACCATCATCCGCTACGCGATCATCGCGCTTTTCACGGCCATCGGCCTTACCTTCATGGGCCTGGCAAACGAGATCGTGATCCTGGCATTCGGCCTGATCCTGGGGTCTGCCGCAGTTGCGACAGCGCTTGCATTCGGCCTCGGCGGGCGTGAGGCCGCTGGGCGGATCCTCAGCCACTATGCAGATCGGCTCGGCTCCGGTCCCCGGGTTCCCCCGGCGCCCCCGCGGCTCGAAGGTATCAGCCCGCCCAAGCCGGATGACCGCCAGCCTCCCCTGGTGTGAGCCGGTTCACCTCCTTCGTCGCGATCGACTGGTCGGGGGCGAAGGGATGCAGGCACAAGGGGATCGCCATCGCCGAGGCACGGGGCACATCCGCCCCGCGCCTTGTGCGACCGGGTCACGTCTGGTCCCGGGAGGAGGTCGCCGACTGGCTGCTCGCCAGAGCCGCGCGCGAGCCGACGCTGTTCGGCTTCGACTTCAGCTTCGCCCCGCCACACGCCGAGCGCGGCGCCTACCTGCCCGGCGAGCCGGACGTCCCCGACACCGCCCGAGAGTTCTGGGCCTACGTGGATCGCATGGCGCCTGACGAGGACCTAGGCGCGGCCAGCTTCCTCGAGCGGGTCCACCGCCGTCACTTTTATTTTGGCATCGCCGACGGGGTGAAAGCCGACTTCGTCCGCTTCCGGCAGTGCGACGCTCGGCTGAACGCGCAGGGCGGCCGCAAGACCGCCAGCGCGTACGACGCAATTGGGGCCGCGCAGGTCGCCAAGGCGAGCTTTTCAGGCATGCGCCTGCTCCACCGGATCGATGGCCAGGTCGCGATCTGGCCGATGGACCCGCTGACGGGAGAGGGAAGCGCGGTGGTCGAAATCTACACCCGCATCTACCTGCGCAATGGGGGAATGAGCGGTACCAAGCTCCGCACCCGCGCCGACCTCAACCGCGCCTTGCAAGGCCTCGGCAGCCCCCCGGCGCGGCTTCGGTTCGAACCGAGCGACCATCAGACCGATGCGCTGGTCACCGCCGCCGGAATGCGCGCCCATTGCGTGCATCCGAGCGCCTTCGCGCCGCAAGGGCTCACTCCCACCCTGGCGCAAACCGAGGGCTGGACCTTCGGCATCGTCTGACGCATGAGGCGCCTCGAGCCGGCTTAGCACAGTGGTAGTGCAGCGGTTTTGTAAACCGAAGGTCGGGGGTTCAAATCCCTCAGCCGGCACCATCAATCAGATGAAGCCCCTCGCGGCTCGGCGCCATCGCCGTCTGCCTCATAGTCACAAAGTTATAGCCCCCCGTCCTGCTTGGTCTTCAGGCAGCGTGGGGCTATAGTGCGTCTGTACTTCCGATTGAGAGATCGAGAGGAAGTATGGGGACCCGCCAACTCAGGTTGGCGGGTCTTACCATATGTGGGCCCTAGAGCTCAGCGGCGTTGGCGGTTGCCAGCGCGATCCGCTTGGAGCGGTCCGGCAGCGGATATTTGTTGCCCGCCGCGCAGTTGAACAGCACGACCCGCTCGTTGCGTCCGACCAGCCCGCGCTCCAGCGCCGCCCGCCAGCCGGCCAGCACGGCACCTCCTTCGGGGCACAGCAGCATGCCGTCGTGGCGCGCCGCGTCCTCGACCGCCGCCGCGATCGCTTCCTCCTCCACCGCAACTGCAGCACCGCCGCTTTCCCGCACCGCGCGCAGGATCAGGAAGTCGCCCACCGCCTTGGGCACCCGGATCCCCGTGGCCATCGTCGCCGCGCCTTCCCACCGCTCCGCGAACTCGTCGCCATTCTCCCACGCCCGGACCATCGGCGCGCAACCGGTGGCCTGGACCGCGATCATCCGCGGCCGCTCCGGCCCGATCAGCCCCGCTTTCTCAAGCTCGTCGAACGCCTTCCACATGCCGATGAGGCCGGTCCCGCCGCCCGTCGGGTAGAAGATGGCATCCGGCAACGTCCAGCCGAGCTGTTCGGCTAGCTCCAGCCCCATGACCTTCTTGCCTTCGGCACGATAGGGCTCCTTGAGCGTCGAGCAGTCGAACCACTTGCCAGCCACGGCCCCTTCCCCGATCAGCCGGCCGCATTCGTCGATCTGCCCGTCCGCGACATAGACGTCTGCCCCGTAAGCCGCAGTCTCCGTGACGTTGAGCAGCGGGGTTTCGGCTGGACAGATCACCGTGGTCCTCATCCCGGCCGCCGCGGCATACGCCGCCAGCGCCGCCCCAGCATTGCCATTGGTGGGCAGCGCGATCCGCTCGATTCCGAAATGCTTCGCCATGCTGACCGCCATCGCCAGCCCGCGCGCCTTGAACGATCCGGTCGGAAGCCGCCCTTCGTCCTTGACCAGCGGTGCTGCAGAACCTTCACGCGCCGCCAGTCCCGTCAGCGGTATAAGCGGCGTCTCGATCTCGCCCAGGCTGACCGGCTCGGATCCGGGTGGCAGTGGAAGCAGCTCGCGCCACTTCCACATGCCAGCCGGACGTCCGGCGATCGTCTCCCGGGATAGTGCCGCACGAACAGCATCCAGGTCATAGCGCACCAGCAGCGGCCGCCCGGCGCGCGAGAGATTGTGGACCTGACCGGCGTCGTAGCGCTCGCCGGTCAGCGAACATTCGAGGTGGGTGACAAACATCACCCACCCCTAGCCCGCATTGGTCAGAAGCTGAAGCGCGCCGACAGCCGGATGTCGCGTCCGCCGAGCGGCACGAAATCCTTGGTGAAGCTCGCATGCCGCCGCGCGTCCACGTCGAAGATGTTGTTGGCGGCCAGAACCACGCTGGTCTCGTTACCGCGGCCCCAGGGACGCCACGCCAGGGACGCATTGACCAGGGTGTGCCCGTCGGTGGGCGTCTCGAATGCCGCGACCCGGTCCTGATCGTCGACCCACTCCGCCTCGACCCGGCCGTCCAGCTTGCCGGACTGCGCTTCCAGCCCGGCGAGCAGCCGCAGCGGCGGAATGCGGGGAACCGGTCCGCCTCCCTTGATCCCCGCGCGGACGTAATCGGCCACCACGTCGGCGACGATCCGATAGCCAGCCATCTCGAACAGCCGCGCCGATGCTTCCAGCTCGACACCCTTATAGGTCGCGTCTTGCTGGAAGTAGCGGAACACCGGCAATTCATCCTCTTCCTCGCCGGTCGCGGTTTCGAAGATGAAATCGTTGAAGCGGTTGACGAAGCCGGTCAGACCAAGGCTGAACGCGCCCCGGTCGACCCGCACATAAGCTTCTCCACCCAGGCTTCGTTCGACCTTCAGAAAAGGATCTCCGATTTCAAACGCCTGCGTCGCGATGTGCGGACCGTTGGAGAACAGTTCCTCGGCGGATGGTGCGCGCGTGGTGCGCGAGATGTTGACCCCGATCTTGGTGCGTGGCGCCACCTCGACGTTGCCACCGAGCGCCGCTGAAAAGGTGTTGAACCGCCGCTCGACGCCGATCTCGTTGGAGCGGACGTGGGTGCGCTCGTACCGCGCCGCCGCTTCCAATCCCAACCGCCCAACCGCGAATTCCTGCAAGGTGAAGAGGCCCAGTTGGTTGGTCTTGTTCGGCGGCAGGAAGGCTTCGGCGCCGACCGCTTCGAAGTCTCGGCGGAAATATTGCGCGCCGCTTACCCCCCGCCAGCCGTCGCGGTCGCGCTGGGTCAACTCCAGCCGTCCCTCGACCCCGTCAGACCGGAACACGGTACCGACCTCATCGCCTTCAAATTCGGTATGCTTGTAATCGGAGGCCCCGACGCGCAGGCCGACCTTCTCGATGAAGCCACCATCAAGCGCATAGGAGCCCCGCAGGTCAAAACGCTTCTGTCGCAGGCCGATCCGAACCGCCTCCGCGCCGTGCCCTTCCTCGGCCTCCTCTTCGCCTTCTTCGCCATGGTGATGCCCCGCACCGGGCCGCATCGGCACACCATAATCGCTGTCGAACAGGCTGACCGATGCGCCGATGTTCACCGGCCCGCGGATGAACGCCAGCCCCGCTCCAAGCGTCTTCTGCTCGGTAGCGCTGTTCGGCACCTTGCCGCGCAGGTCGGCCAGCGCGAGTGCCTCCTCGGCTTCCTCCGCATGACCCTCCGCAAGCTCTTCCGCCGCGATGTCGCGTTGCTCCGCCCGAAGCGCCGGTGACAGGACGTAACCGCCCACGTCTAGGTCACCCGTCTTGCGGAAGCTGCCATCGAGATGGGCAACAAGCCCGCTGCGGCCGATCGCCACGTCGCCAGCAGCGCCGATCGAACGCTCGTCGTTCGCCGAACCCAGCGCCCCGATCATGTCGATGTGGATGCCTTTCTCAGGCACTGCGCGGGGAATCCTCCGGTCCAGCACGTTGACCGCGCCACCAATCGCTTGTCCTCCGAACAACAGCACGGCGGGCCCGCGAAGCACCTCAATCCGCTCGGCGGTCAGCGGATCAATCGTGACGGCATGGTCGGCAGAGGTGTTGGACACGTCGATCGAACCGATGCCGTCGGTCAAGACCCGGATGCGCTCGCCCTGGAACCCGCGCAGCACCGGCCGGGACGCGCCTGGGGTGAAGGAGGTTGCGGACACGCCCGGCTGGCGCGCCAGCGTTTCCCCAAGCTGCGGACGCAGGTCGCGCTGCAGCTCGGTTCCTGAGAGGACCGACTTACCGGCGAGCAGATCGAGCTCGCGGACGAACGGCGCGGTAACGACGATGTCGGCGCCCTCGCTGTGATGATCATGGCCCTGTGCCCCATGAGGAACCTGGCCGGCAGTTCCGGTCGGCTGCTGCACCGACGAGTCTTGGGCGACGGCCGGGCTAGCCGCCAGCATGGTGGTCGCGAACAGAGCAATAGGAAAACGCACGGGAAGACCTCCTGATTTCGCCGTGCGCTTAGCCGATACATTACATCATCACAACTTCATGCTGTCGGTTCGGCGTGGTGATCCGCCGCTTCGTCGAAAGTGCGCGCGGCCGTCAAAATTGCTCCCGCGCGCCTCTCAATATTCGATCCCGCTGGCGATCGCTTCCAGCTTGCGGACGCGTTCCTTGAGGTCCGCCAGCTCGATCCGGCCGCCGGTCGCGGGCGCCGGATAGTCGGCGCCATGATGCAGCTGGTTGGCCACTTCCATCTTGCGAAGCTCCAGCCAGCCCTGCCAGCCCTTCAGCGCGGACACGGCGGCGATCACCAGCGCGACAATGGAGACCGCCCCAATCGAAAAGATGGTCTCAGCGCCCATCACTTGGCCTCCTCTTCCTTCCTCAGAGCCTCGATCTCGCGAGCGAGGTCATGGTTGTGGTTGCTGTTGAGATGATGATCGATCGCCATCATCCGGCGGTCATTCTCGTCCATCTTGGTGCGCAGGTCGTGGATCGAGGTACGCGAGCGGCCGCTGTCCTCCATGCGGTCGAACTCGCTCCGGCTGCCTCGCTCCTGAAGCCGCTTCTTGCTCATCGCGCCGATGATCCCGCAGATGATGTAGGCGATGATCGCGTGCCAGACGGTGACAAAGGTCAGCAACGGAACCGCGACCCAGGCGATCCTCACGAAGGTCGGATCGACGCCAAGCGAGTTGCCGATGCCGGAGCAGACACCGAGGATCTTCTTTTCCCGGCTGTCGAGTACGAAGGGTATCTTGCGTGCCATGGTGATCCCGTCCTTCAATTGAGGCGCCCAGCCAGGGCGGCCTTCATCGCGTCAAGCTCAGCATCGACCGCCGATGCGGCGCGCTGCGCGGAAATCTCTTCTTCAAGGCTGGCCGGCCCGGCGAGGGCGAGCGCTTCGGCGCGCGCCTCGGCGAAGTCTGCTTCGCGCTCGAGCAACTCGAAGCGGGAGAAGGCGTCCTCTGTCCGGCTGCCGTGCAGCACTTCGCGCGCTTTGGCCCGGGTCAGCGCACTTTCCATACGGGTCGCAATGGCGTGCTGCCGCCGGCGGGCTTCGCGAAGCTTCGCCTGAAGTCGCGCAATGTCGGCTTCATAGGCCTTGAGGCTCTCCTCGACCGCCGACAGTTCCCCGCCCAGCGAAACGGCGACTTCGGCCGTCTTGGCGCGCTCCACGAGCGCTGCCCGTGCCAGGTCCTCACGGTCCCGGCTAAGCGCCAGTTCGGCTTTCTCCGTCCAACCGGCCTGCACCGCATCGAGACGGCGTAGCGACTGGCGCAGCTCCTTGGCGTCGGCGATCGAGCGGGCGGCGGAGGCGCGCACCTCCACGAGGGTTTCTTCCATCTCGAGGATGATCATGCGGACCATCCGGGCCGGGTCCTCGGCGCGGTCGAGCATGGCACCCACGTTCGACGCCATGATGTCACCGAGTCGGCTGAACACCGGAGCGGCGAAGAAGGCCGCGATCGGAGCGAAGCGCGTCTCGGACGCCGGCTGCGGCGCCGGGGCGACCGACTCAAGTCGGATCGCTCGCGTCGGGACCTTGGCTTCCAGGGGTTCAAGCATTGACGGCGACCTTGGCAATGCCGGCGACCTGCGCCGGGGCGACTGCGGACCCGACCGCGACCGAGCTCATCAGCAGCGCGGCAATGGCGGCGATGATGGTGGACTTGGCGTTCATTTCAGCTTCTCCCTGTGGCCCGCCAGGATCGTGGCGGGCTCGGGATCATCTATTCAAGGGCTGTGCCAATCTTAATTTTTCGCCGAAAAAGAACCAGCACTTCTGCCCAGGCATGGCAACTTGGGAAATTCCACCACTCCAACGTTGGCGCCTTTCACCAACATGAACGCGGAACCGGCCGGACCATCCGCGCGCTTAGCTGGAGAAGATGAAACGGAGACGCAACAATGCTTGGAAAGATCGCTGGAGCCTTCCTCGGTTCGAAGATGGCCGGTCGCAACGATGGTCTGAAGGGGGCGCTGCTCGGCGTTGCCGGCGCGCGGATTGCCCGTGGCGGACTTGGCCGGCTGGGTACGCTCGCGCTCGTCGGATATGGCGCGAAGAAGCTGTACGACTGGAACCGCACGCGCGGCGCCAGCCCGCGCTACCCCGCCTCGGCGACCCCGGCCGGCGGCAGCACCCGTTCCCACGGGCTGTAAGGCAATAATGACCCGGCGGGGCGGAGCGCGTCAGCCCTGGTCTGGCGTGCCTGCTTCGCTCGGGGCCTCCTGTGCCGCATCATCCTGCGCCGGACGCTCGTAGTAGGGCTCCACAGTGCCCTTCAGCTTGACGGTCATGGGGTTGCCGAACCGATCCCGGCTGCGACCGGCGGCGACGCGGATCCACCCCTCCGACACGCTATATTCCTCAACGTTGGTCTTCTCGACGCCATTGAAGCGGATGCCCACTCCACGCTGCAGCAGTTCGGCCTGGAAATGCGGGCTGCGCGGGTCGAGGCTGAGGCGATCGGGGGGCGTGTCGGACATGGGCGAGGCCCTACCCCCCTGCCCTCGCTTCGGTCAACCGGCGCAGTTGCCCCACCCGCCGCTCCGCACTAAGCGCCTTGTCCGATGAATGATGCCCAGCCCCATACCCGCCGCAACGCCCCGGCGCTGAAGCTGCATGTGCCGGAGCCGCCCTTTCGCCCCGGCGACACTCCCGATTTCTCCTCGGTAGAGGTTCCCCCGGCGGGCAGCACGCCGCGTCCGGACACCACGGCTGCTGCGCGTGAGACATTTCCGCTGGTCGACACGCTGGTACGAGTGCTCGACGAGAGCGGCCGCGCGGTCGGCCCATGGGACCCGAAACTCGATCCGGACACGTTGCGCAAGATGCTGCGCGACATGGTCACCGTGCGGGTGTTCGACGACCGCATGTACCGCGCCCAGCGGCAGGGGAAGACGAGCTTCTACATGAAGTGCACCGGCGAGGAGGCGATCGCCGTCGCCACTGCCGCCGCCATGCACCGCGACGACATGCACTTCCCAACCTATCGCCAGCAGGGCCTGCTCGTTTCGCGCGGCTATCCGCTGGTGAAGATGATGTGCCAGATCTATTCTAACGCCGGCGACCACATGAAGGGCCGCCAACTGCCGATCATGTATTCGGACAAGGCGCACGGATTCTTCTCGATCAGCGGCAACTTGGGCACCCAATACCCACAGGCGGTCGGCTGGGCGATGGCATCGGCGATCAAGGGTGACAGCCGGATCGCGATGGGCTGGATCGGCGATGGCGCGACGGCAGAGGGCGACTTCCACTCCGCCATGACCTTCGCCACCGTCTATAACGCCCCGGTGATCCTGGCTGTGGTCAACAACCAGTGGGCGATCTCCAGCTTCAGCGGGATTGCTGGCGGCGAGCGCGCGACCTTTGCCGCGCGTGCGGTCGGCTATGGCATGGCTGGGCTGCGCGTCGACGGCAATGACGCGCTGGCGGTGCATGCCGCGGTTCAGTGGGCGTCGGAACGGGCGCGAGGCAACAATGGCCCGACGTTGATCGAATTCTTCACCTACCGCGCCGAGGGACACTCCACCTCGGACGACCCGACCGGCTATCGCCCTGCCGGCGAGGCGCAAGCATGGCCGCTCGGCGACCCGATCGAGCGGCTGAAGGCGCACCTGATTGCGTTGGGCGAGTGGGACGAGGAGCGCCACGCCGAGCTGCAAAAGAGCGCCGACACCGAAGTCCGCGCCGCGCAAAAGGAAGCCGAAAAGCTCGGCATCCTGTCCGAGCAGGGCCGGACGAACATCGAGAGCATGTTCGAGGATGTCTACGCCGAAATCCCGTGGCACATCGCCGAACAGCGTGATCAGGCGCTGCGGGAGTCGAAGTAATGGCCGTCATGAACATGATCCAGGCCATCAATTCGGCCCACAAGGTGATGATGGCGCGCGATCCCGACGTGGTCGTGTTCGGCGAGGACGTCGGCTATTTCGGCGGGGTGTTCCGCGCGACCGAGGGCCTGCAGCGCGAGTTCGGCAAGACCCGCTGCTTCGACGCGCCGATCAGCGAAGGCGGCATCGTCGGCACCGCCGTCGGCATGGCGGCCTATGGCCTGAAGCCGGTGATCGAAATCCAGTTCGCCGACTACATCTACCCCGGCTACGACCAGATCGTCAGCGAAGTCGCCAAGATGCGCTATCGCACCGCCGGCGAGTGGACCATGCCGATGGTGATCCGTTCGCCCTACGGCGGCGGCATCTTCGGCGGGCAGACGCACAGCCAGTCGCCCGAAGCGTTGTTCACCCATGTCGCGGGCCTGAAGGTCGTCATTCCGTCCAACCCGTACGACGCCAAGGGCCTGCTGATCGCCGCGATCGAGGACCCCGACCCGGTCGTCTTCTTCGAGCCCAAGCGCATCTACAACGGTCCGTTCGACGGCCACCACGACCGCCCCGTCACCCCTTGGGCCAAGCGCTCAGAGGCCGAGGTGCCCGACGGCCATTACTCCGTGCCGCTGGGCAAGGCGAAGGTTGTGCGCGAGGGCGCCGAGCTGACCGTCCTTACCTACGGCACGATGGTCCACGTCGCGCTCGCCGCGGCGGAAGAGAATGGCGTCGACGCGGAGGTCATCGACCTCCGCACCTTGGTTCCGCTCGACATGGCGACCATCGAGGCGTCGGTGAAGAAAACCGGCCGCTGCATGATCGCGATGGAAGCGACCCGCACCTCGGGCTTCGCCTCCGAGCTGGTCGCGCAGGTGCAGGAGCGCTGCTTCTATCACCTTGAAGCGCCGGTCGAGCGAGTCACCGGCTGGGACACGCCTTATCCGCACGCTTACGAATGGGCCTATTTCCCCGGCCCCAAGCGCATGAAGTTCGCACTCGAGAAAGTGATGGCCGACTGATGGCAACGTATCAGTTCAAGCTCCCCGACATCGGCGAAGGCATCGCCGAGGCCGAGATCGTCGCCTGGCATATCAAGGTCGGCGACCGGGTCGAGGAAGATCAGCAGCTTGCCGACATGATGACCGACAAGGCGACGGTGGAGATGGAATCCCCGGTCGCGGGTACGGTGAAAAGCCTTGCCGGCGAGGTCGGCGACCAGATCGCCATCGGCTCCGTGCTGGTGGAGATCGAGACCGAGGGTGCGGATGCGTCGATAGCGGAGGTGCCGCTGGCCGATGGCGCGGTGACGCCGACCGAGGCTCAAGAAGAGGCAATCCCGACTGTTGAGGTTGTCGAACAACCCGCTCGTCCCGAGCGGAAGGCGCAGCCTCAAATCGAGGGGCGTCAACCCCAGCCACCCTCTCAAGAACGCCCCTCGACTTCGCTCGGGACGAGCGGAGATGAAAGCGCCGTAATACCTAGGTCGCAAGCCCTCGCCTCCCCCGCGGTCCGCCAGCGCGCCCGCGATCTCGGCATCGACCTGACCAATGTAAAGACAAGCAGCGACCGCGTCCGCCATTCGGACCTCGACTCATACTTGCTCTACAACGGCGGCAGCGTCTCGCAGCGCGGCTCTGCCCGACGCACGGACGAGCAGATCAAGGTCGTGGGCCTTCGCCGCAAGATCGCGGAGAATATGCAGGAGGCGAAACGCCGCATCCCGCACTTCACTTTGGTCGAGGAGTTTGACGTCACCGCGCTGGAGGAAGCCCGCGCGATGATGAACCGCGACCGCGGCTCCAACCCCAAGCTGACGCTGCTCCCCTTCCTGATCACCGCCATGACGCGTGCGCTCGCCGACTGGCCGATGCTCAACGCGACCTATGACGACGACGCAAACGTCATCACCCGGCACGGCGCGGTGCACATGGGGATCGCCGCGCAGACCCCGAACGGTCTGATGGTCCCGGTCATCCGCAACGCCGAATCCAAGTCACCGTGGCAGCTCGCCAGCGAGGTCCTGCGCTTGTCCGACGCCGCAAAGACCGGCAAGGCAGCGCGAGAGGAACTCAGCGGCGCGACGATCACCATCTCGTCGCTCGGCCCCATGGGTGGCATCACCTCCACCCCCGTCATAGCCCCGCCCCAGGTTGCAATCATCGCGGTCAACAAGGTCGAGGAAAAGGTCGTCCCGGTGAACGGCGAACTCGAGATCCGCAAGCGGATGAACCTCTCGCTGTCATGCGACCATCGAGTGGTCGACGGCTGGGACGCCGCCAGCTTCCTCCAGGCGATGAAGCCGCTGATCGAGAATCCGCTGCGCCTCTTGGCCTAACGTCATTGCGAGCCGCAGGCGAAGCAATCCAGTCATTCTTGAAGTGAACTGGATTGCAACGCTGCGCTCGCAATGACGATCAAGCCGCCAAGCGCTCCACCTCGCCCAGCGCATTCGCCACGGCCCGCTCCCGAACCTCGGGCCCAACCGCGATCCCGTCCGCCGCAACGAACTCTGGTGTGATGCCGATGAAGCCGAACACGCCGCGCAGGTAGGTCTCGAGATGCTCCAGTCCTGCGGCAGGCGAGCCCTCGCCGTAAAAGCCGCCGCGGCTCAGCGCGACGATCACGCGCTTGCCGCTTGCAAGCCCCTCGACCGATCCATCCTCGCGATAGCGGAACGTCCTGCCCGCAACGAGAATGCGGTCCAGCCATGCCTTGAGCTGGCTCGGCACCGTGAAGTTGTACATCGGCGCGCCGATTACCACTGTGTCCGCGGCGAGGAACTCGTCGAGCACGCTGCTGTCGGTAAAAGCGCCGAGCGTGAGATGGTCGAGCGGCGCCGCGACCAGATCGCGGTGCACCACCTCGTTCTCCGCAAGTTGCTCGACGATGTGCTTCGTCAGAACACGGCTGACGCTATTCTCGCCGGTGATCGAGCTGTCGAGGTGAAGGATGGTCATGGCCGTGCCTTTCAGGTATTGTTTTGTAACCTAGGCACCTGATGTAACTACAGCCGACCGCCCCACAAGAAGGCACATCCATGTTGCACGAGCACATTGCTGATACCGCTTCCGCCGCAACGGCTCCCACGGAATTGGCCCAGGCCGGCTGCCGCAACGTCACGCCGGTCCTGAACCGCGTTGGAGACAAGTGGAGCATGCTGATCGTCATGATCCTCGCGAACGGCCCGCGGCGGTTCAACGAACTGAAGCGGGAGATCGACGGGATTTCACAGCGGATGCTTACCCTGGCTCTTCGCGGCCTGGAGCGCGACGGGCTCGTCAGCCGCTCGGTGGAGGCGAGCATCCCGCCCAAGGTGACCTATGCGCTCACGGAGCTTGGTGTCTCCCTGCGCGAACCCGTAAGGGCGCTCGGCGACTGGGCCATTGCCCACATCGCGTGCATCCGCGCTGCGCAGCAGCGCTTCGACTCGCGGGAGAGCTGAGCCGCGGGCCCAGTCCCCCGTTCGAGGCTATCCGCGCTCGCCGCTGCGAACCGGGGCAGTGTTCGTCGGCTGCTGCATCGGCGGCATCGCCATGACGTTGAGGTTCTGAGCGGTCGTCAGATGCTGCTGCACGATCGGCACCGCCGCACCGGCGACCTGTCGAAGTGCAGCAACGTCACCCCCACCAGCATAGCCCTGATGCAGTTGTAGCGCCGATTGGTGGCCCTGGACCTGCGCCGCCTTGTAGGCCTCGTCGAACGCCGGACCGCTGCCAGCCGCACGAACCTGATCGAGCAGCGCCTGCTCGGCGGGCATCAGGGTAGGAGCCGGCGGCGCCATACCTGCGGACTGCGCTGCTGCCGCGAGGTTGGAAGTGGTCGCCTGGTGATGAGCGATCATCATCCGCGCAAAGCCCTGGATGGCCGGGTTCTGCGACGCTTGCAGCGCAAGCTGGCTCGACTGGATCTCGAACTGGTCGCTGCTTGCCGCCATGGCCATGTAGCCTGGCGCCATCATCGGGTTGTTCGGATCGGCCGCCATGGGAGCCACCGGAGCGGCGGTGTCCACCGGGGCTGGGTTGCTGGCACATGCGGCCAGCGCGCAGGAGCCGGCGAGGATTAGCGAAAAGCCACGCATGGTTAGTTTCTCCTGTTGAGACTTGGTGGAACCCCGCAGCCCTCCTCAAGTTCCTCCTCGCTTGGCACGCAAAGGGGTGACGAGGCAGCCATCGCGCGATAGGCGATGGGCATGCTGAAGCCCGCCGCCGCGCCCGATATTGCATCCCTCAAGTTGCTGGACGATCGCTTGCGCTGGCTCAGCGCGTGGACGATCCACCACGCCAACCACATCCGTCCCTCTCCCGACGGCCTGAAGGTCGGCGGGCACCAGGCCAGCTGCGCGTCGATGACCAGCATCATGGCGGCGCTCTATTTCCACGTCTTGGGAGCCAACGATCGGGTTGCGGTGAAGCCGCACGCCGGGCCGGTGCTCCACGCGATCCATTACCTCCTCGGCAGCCAGACGCGCGGGCAACTGGAGAATTTCCGCGGGTTCGGCGGAATGCAGAGCTACCCGAGCCGGACCAAGGACCAGATCCCGGTAGATTTCTCGACCGGCTCGGTTGGCCTGGGCGTCGCGGTGACCAGTTTCGCCAGCCTGATCCAGGACTATCTCACCGCGCACGGCATGCTTCCGCAGGAGGACCGTGGCCGCTTCGTCGCGCTGATCGGCGATGCGGAGCTCGACGAAGGCAACATCTACGAAGCTCTGATCGAGGGCCACAAGCACGACGTCCGCAACCTGTGGTGGATCGTCGACTACAACCGCCAGAGCCTCGACGCGACCAGCACCGACCGGATGTTCGAGCGGTTCGACGAGATGTTCCGTTCCTGTGGATGGCGGGTGGTCGAGCTGCGCCATGGCAAGCGGCTCGCGGCGGTGCTGGACGAGCATCCCCCGGTCGCGGACTGGCTGGAGCGCCTTCCGAACGCGGACCACAGTGCTCTGCTCTACCAGGGCGGAACCGCGTGGCGGAAGCGCATCGCCGACGATCTTGGAAGCGCTGCGGACGCGTTCCTCGGCCAGCACGACGACGATCAACTCGCAACACTGATGAGCGACATGGGCGGCCACGACATGGACGCGCTGGTCGAGGCGTTCGACGCGGCCCAGGACGACCTTCCGACACTCTTCATCGCCTGGACCGTCAAGGGTCACGGCCTGCCGTTTGCCGGCCACAAGGACAATCATGCCGGGCTGATGAACCCGACGCAGCTCAACGCGCTCCGTGAAGCCATGGGTGTTCCGGAAGGAAGGGAATGGGACCCGCTCGCGGGCATTGGCGACAATGCCCGGGGTGGGGTGCAAGCCCTGATCGATCAGACCCGGGTCGCGCGCGAGAAGCGCCCGCGCAAATTCGGCAGCTACCCTGTCCCGGCAATCGCCGCGCCGGCCGGCGACGAACAGTCCACCCAGGCCGCCTTCGGGCGCATCCTGCTCGACCTCAGCAAGGCCGGCGGGCGGCTGGCGGATCGGATCGTGACCACCTCACCCGACGTGACCGTGTCCACCAATCTCGGTGCCTGGGTGAACCAGCGCGGCTTGTTCCGTCGCGATGCCCGTCCGGACGTGTTCGCACAGGCGAAGATCCCGTCCGCGCAGAAGTGGACGGCCGTCGACACCGGCCAGCACATCGAGCTTGGCATTGCCGAGAACAACCTGTTCCTGATGCTCGCCGCGGCGGGCCTTGCCGGCGACCTGTTCGGCGAGCGGCTGGTTCCGATCGGCACCCTGTACGACCCGTTCATTGCGCGCGGGCTCGATGCACTGAACTACGCCTGCTACCAGGACGCCCGCTTCCTGCTCGTGGCGACTCCCAGCGGCATCACGCTGGGCCCGGAGGGCGGCGCTCACCAGTCGATCAATCCGCCGCTGATTGCCCTGGGGCAGCCGGGGCTGCGCCATTACGAGCCCGCGTTCGCCGACGAACTCGCGGTCATGATGGAAGAGGCCTTCCGCCTGATCGACTCGCCGGACGGCGAGAGTACCTATCTGCGCCTCTCCACCCGCAACCTCCGCCAGATGGAGCGCTCCGGCGACGCCTGGAAGGCCGACGCGCTTGCCGGCGGCTATTGGTTGCGGGAACCCGCTCCCGGCGGCGAGGCTGCAATCGTCGCCATGGGTGCGGTGATGCCGGAGGCGCTAGCCGCGCATGAAGAGCTCAGCGCTGATATTCCAGGCCTCGGCCTGCTTGCCGTCACCTCCCCTGACCTCCTGCATCGCGGCTGGTCGGCGGCACAAGCGGCGCGCTGGGACGGACAGCGCGAGCCGAGCCATGTCGAGCGGCTCCTGGATCGTCTCGCACCCGGCGCCGGCCTCGTCACCCTGTGCGATGCCGCCCCTGCCTCGCTGAGCTGGCTCGGCGGAGTTCGCGGCCAGCGCGTTGCCCCGCTCGGGGTCGATCGGTTCGGCCAGACCGGCACTCTGCCGGACCTCTACGCCGCGTACCGGCTGGATGGAGAGGCGATCACCGGGGCGGTCGCGGAAGTGTTGCTGTCCGCTTGACCGTTCGTTCCGAGCGCAGTCGAGGGACGTTGCGCAAGTGCCTCGACTGCGCTCGACAGGAACGGAAGTTTGGTCCTAGAGCCTTGCCATGCCCGGACGCTTCTTCGACGAATGGCAGGTCGGCGATACGATCGCACACGCCATTACCCGTACGGTCACCGAGACCGACAATCTCCTGCTCTCCACCCTCACCCACAATCCGCAGCCGCTGCACCTCGACGCGGAGGCTGCGAAGGAAAGCGAGTTCGGCCAGATCCTGGTCAACAGCTGCTTCACCTTTAGCCTCACGGTCGGCGTGTCCGTCGCTGACACCACGCTCGGCACCTTGATCGCCAACCTCGGCTTCGACGAAGTGCGCTTTCCCAAGCCGGTGTTTATCGGCGACACGCTGCGCATCGAAAGCGAGGTCACCGACCTGCGGGCGAGCAAGTCGCGCCCGACCGCCGGCATCGTCACCTGGGAACATCGCGCCCTCAACCAACGCGGGGAAACCGTCTGCACGATGAAGCGCTCCGCCCTCCTCCACAAGGCGTAGGCATGACTGAACCCCGCTCCTGGCTGTTCGTCCCCGCCGACAGCGAGAAGAAGATCGGCAAGGCGCTGGACAGCGCCGCGGACGCGATCATCTTCGATCTGGAGGACAGTGTGGCTCCGGACGGCAAGGTTCGCGCCCGTGAAGTGATGAAGGGGCTCGGCAGCCGCAGCGGCGGTCCGCAATGGTGGGTCCGGATCAATCCCCTGCGAACCGACGACCATCGTCTTGACCTGGAACTGCTTGGCACCCCCGACATCTACGGCATTGTCTTGCCCAAGGCCGAAAGCGGCGCAGACATCGCGGAGCTGGCGCACCGCACCGGCAACATCCCGGTCCACGCCATCGTCACGGAAACTGCCGCGAGCCTGTTCGGCCTGCTCTCCTATCGCGATCCCAAATCCTCACTCGCCGCGATGAGCTGGGGCGCCGAGGACCTGTCCGCGGCGCTCGGCGCCTCATCCAAATCTGACGAAAGCGGAGAGCTGAGCTTCACCTACAAGCTGGCCCGTTCACTATGCCTTGCCGGTGCCGTCGCCGCGGGGGTGCAGCCGGTTGACGGCGTCTTCGCCGACTTCCGCGACGAGGCTGGCCTCACAGCTGAAGCGCGCGCTGCTGCCCGCGAAGGCTTCACCGGCAAGCTCGCCATCCACCCCGCCCAGGTTGATCCGATCAACGCCGCCTTCACGCCGGGGCCGGACGAAATCGCCCATGCCCGGGCCATCGTCGACGCCTTTGATGCACAGCCCGGCGCAGGCGTCCTCGCGGTCGGTGGCAAAATGGTCGACCGCCCGCATCTTCTACAGGCCAGACGCGTATTGGAACGAGTACGATAGGAGGCTGCCATGGCTACGACCGCTGAACCCAGACCGACGACTTCGCAGGCTACCGGCCCGACGAAAGCGAGGGGTTGGGGCACGGACGCGCCGGACCAGCCGCTTCGGCCAATGGAGTTCGAGCGCCGCGCGCTGCGGCCCAACGATGTCGCCATCAAGATCACCTACTCCGGCATCTGCCACAGCGATCTTCACACCTGCCGCAACGACTGGGGCGGATCACGCTATCCGGTCATCCCCGGTCACGAGATCGTCGGAACGGTGACAGCGATCGGCGACGAGGTCACCCGTCACCGCGTGGGCGATACTGTCGCAGTCGGCTGCATGGTCGACAGCTGCATGGAATGCGACCAGTGCCTGGAAGGCTGGGAAGTCTTCTGCCGCAAGGGCTGCGTCCAGACCTACAACAGCAAGGATTATCACGACGGAACGGTAAGCAAGGGCGGCTACACCGACCATATCGTCGTCCGGGATCACTTCGTGTGCAAGGTGCCTGACGGCATGGACGTGACCCGGGTCGCGCCGCTGCTGTGCGCCGGAATCACCACCTACTCGCCGCTTCGGCAATATGGCGTCGGTCCTGGCACGAAGATGGCGGTGGTCGGGCTCGGCGGACTTGGCCACATGGGCGTGAAGCTCGGCGCCGCGCTGGGTGCCCACGTCACGATGATCACGACCACACCGAGCAAGGGCGATGACGCCCGCGAGCTTGGCGCCCACGACGTCATCATCTCAACCGATGCAGAGCAGATGCGGGCGGCCGCGACCCGTTTCGACTTCATCCTCAACACGATCCCGGTCAGCCACGAGATCGACGGCTATCTCCAGCTGCTCGGCCGCGGCGGACGCATGGTGATCGTCGGGGCGCTGACGCCGATGCCGGGCTTCGTCGGCATGAACCTCATCTGGTGGAACCGCGCCGTCGGTGGGTCGGCGATTGGCGGCATCCCGGAAACGCAGGAAATGCTGGAGTTCTGCGCTGCCAAGGACATCTATCCCGAAATCGAGATGATCCGCATGGATCAGGTCAACGAGGCCTACGGCCGGTTGCTCAAGAACGACGTTCGCTACCGATTCGTGATTGACATGGCGAGCATGGAGCCTGCCGAATGAGCCACGCCGTCCATCCGGTGTCGAGCGACTTCCAAACATCGTTCGGCCCGGATGAACTGGTCAGGCTGCGGCGCGCCTTTGACGAGGATCCCGACGCCTTTTGGCTGGATTGCGCGCGCATTCTCGACTGGGTCCGCGAGCCTACGCAGGCCGGCGACTGGTCATTCGACAAGCATGACTTCGGCATCCGCTGGTACGCTGACGGGCAGCTCAATCTGTCCGTCAACTGCCTCGACCGCCATGTTGCGGCAGGACACGGCGCTCGTCCGGCGCTGATCTTCGAGCCCGACGAGCCTGGCCAAGGCCGGACGCTCACCTATCGCGAGCTGCTGGACGAAACCTGCCGGTTCGCCAATCTTCTGAAGCAGCGCGGTGTCGGGCGCGGCGACCGCGTAATGATCTACATGCCGATGATCCCCGAAGCCGCCGCGGCAATGCTCGCGTGCGCCCGGATCGGAGCCGTTCACTCGGTCGTGTTCGGCGGCTTCTCGCCCGAGAGCCTTGCCGGGCGCATCGACGACTGCGGCGCGCGCGCCGTGATCACTGCCGACGAGGGCGTTCGCGGCGGGAAGTTGATCCCGCTCAAGGCGAATGTCGACGCGGCGCTGGCGATGAGCAGCGGCATCGAGACGGTCGTTGTCGTGACCCGCACCGGCGCCGACGTACCGCTGCTCGAAGGCCGCGACCTGTCCTACTCCGCACTGCGGGACGGCTTGCCGACGAAATGCGATTCCGAAGTGATGAACGCGGAGGACCCGCTGTTCATCCTCTACACGTCGGGCTCGACGGGAAAGCCCAAGGGCGTGGTCCATACCACCGGCGGATATGCAGTCTGGGCCGCGACGACCTTCCGGTGGGTCTTTGATCCGGACGAGCAGGACATCTTCTGGTGCACCGCCGACGTTGGGTGGATCACCGGCCACAGCTACGTCGTCTACGGCCCGCTCATGAACCGGGCGACCAGCGTGATGTTCGACGGCGTTCCCAACTATCCCGACTTCGGCCGCTTCTGGGAGACAGTCGACCGGCTGGGTGTGACCATCTTCTACACCGCGCCGACCGCGATCCGCGCCCTGATGCGGGAAGGCGACGAGCCGGTGAAGCGCCACAGCCGCCGCTCGCTGCGCCTGCTTGGCACCGTCGGCGAGCCGATCAACCCCGAGGCCTGGGAATGGTACTGGCGCGTCGTGGGCGACGAGCGCTGCCCGGTTGTCGACACCTGGTGGCAGACCGAGACCGGCGGCATCCTCATATCGCCGCTTCCCGGTGCGACACCCCTGAAACCCGGCTCGGCGACACACCCGCTGCCCGGCATCGTGCCGGTGCTGGTCGATGCGGAGCATCAGGTGCTGGACGGCCCGGCGTCCGGCAATCTCTGCCTCGCCACCTCGTGGCCCGGGCAGATGCGCACCGTTTGGGGCGACGAGGAGCGCTTCTTCCAGACCTACTTCACCGCCTACCCCGGCCTGTATTTCACCGGCGACGGCTGCCGCCGCGACGAGGACGGCTATTACTGGATCACCGGCCGGGTCGACGACGTGATCAACGTCTCCGGCCACCGCATCGGCACCGCCGAAGTGGAGAGCGCGCTGGTCGAGCACCCACTTGTCGCCGAAGCAGCGGTCGTACCGATCTCGCACGACATCAAGGGTCAGGCAATCTATGCCTTTATCACCCTGACCGCCGGAAGCAGCGGCGACGACTCCATCCGCGGCGAGCTCAACGCTGAGGTCCGCAAGCACATCGGCCCACTCGCCGCACCGGACCGAATCCAGTTCGCGCCGGCCCTGCCCAAGACCCGCTCGGGCAAGATCATGCGTCGCATCCTCCGCAAGATCGCCGAAGGGGAGCTCGGCGCATTGGGCGACACCTCGACCTTGGCTGATCCCTCGGTCGTCGATCAGCTGGTGGCGGGCCGAAGCGCATAGCCCGTGCGTTGCGCGAACATGCGCGTCCCTGTTCTGCTGCTCGCCCTCACCCTCGCCTCCTGCGCCAGCGTCCGCTTGCCGGCAGACGAAGGCGCAACGCTCGACCCGGTCGCCTTCTTCACCGGCCCGAGCCGCGGCATTGGCGAGCTCAAGGTCGTCATGGCGAGCCCCGTCACGATCACGGTTCGAAGTGTCGGTCGCCGTGATGGCGCCGGCGGACTGATCCTCGATCAAGCAATCCGCGAGGGCGACAAGCCGGAACGCACCCGCCGCTGGATCATGCGCCCGGCCGGTCCAGGTCGCTATTCTGGCACGCTGACCGAAGCCACCGGGCCGGTCAGCATTAGCATTCAGGGCCCGCGCGCCTTCATTGCCTATGCAATGAAGGACGGCCTTGCGGTGCGCCAGCAACTCGCCCTGCAGAAGGACGGGCGCACCCTGCTCAACCACATGACGATCAGCAAATATGGGGTCCGTGTCGCTCGGCTCCGCGAGACCATCCGCAAGGCAGGCTAGAAGTTTACCGCCGACTGGATGTAGCCGTACCAGCTGACATATGGCTGCCCGCGATCGTCGGTTGCCGGACGAAACCGCACCCGCTCCTCGATCAGCCGGCAGGTCCATTGGTCGACGACTGGATTGCCGCTCGACCGATTGACCTTGCAGTCGGTCGCACGCCCGTCGAGCTGGACCCGCACCGCCGTGAACACCGCGCCGCGCCGCGGCCAAGCCCGGATCACTTCGCGCGGATAGTCGCGGCTGGTGAGCTTGGTGCTTTCCACCACCGTAGGACGGGTCGGCACCTGCCCGCCGCCGCCCCCACCGGTGCCGCTGCCCGAGCCGCCGCTTCCCGTCCCCGTACCGGAGCCTCCCGCACCGGTGCCCGGCCCCGGCACCGCCGCGCCCTGGGTCGCGTCTGTCCCCTCGCGCGGGGTCGGGGAGGTGGTGATCGGCGGGATGGCCGGCAGCACGACAATCGGCTTGGGCGCTTCGACCGGGGTCGCCTGGCTGATCTTGTTGGGCGGCGCGGCGGCGCCCTCTTCGCGGTCCTGGCGCGGCCGCGGCTTCTCCTCGACCACGGGAGGTGGCGGGGGCTCCGGCGGGAGTACGTCGAACGTCTCGATTGGCGGCGCTTCGTCCCGCAACGGAGCGGTTCGCCCCTGCGCGTTCAGCAGGGCCAGCAGGATACCGGCGTGCACCGCCAGCACAGCGGCAATCGAGCCGGCACGATCGCGGGGACTGAGCAGCGTTCGTTGCATCGACGGAAGAAACGCCTCGCCGCGCGAGCGGGTTGCGCTCAGACCGGACCGACCCGCAACTCCATGGTCAGGGCCATCTCCTCCCCAGGTCCTAGCACCCGGACGCCGAGTTCAGCCCACTCGCTCTCCGCTGCATTCAGCGCCGCGTTGGCGTGGGTGACCGGCTCGGCGACGAAGATGCCGCCCTCCGGAGGCGAGTAGAGCTGGAAGAAGTCTGCGTCCGGCGAGGACAGGACGATTTCCCGCCGACCGCTCTCGCTAATCGAAGCACTTCCGCTCCACGCACCGAACCCATGGTCGAGGCCCTGCCCACAGACCTTACGGTTGCGCAGGTCGAACCGACCAGCGGCAGGCACCTTGGCGATCGGCAGGACATGCTCATCGATCTCCCACGCACAACCGACCGTGGTGTCGATCACCGTCCGCTCGTTGCAGGGAAAGTAGGGATGCTGGCCAAGCCCGCACGGCATCGGCTCGTGGGACAGGTTGCGGCACATCAGCCGCACCGACAGTCCGCTCTCGTCGAGCGCGAACACCTGAAGCGCATCATACCGCCATGGCCACTCACCCGGCTCATGCACGAAGCGCAGTTCCGCATCCTGGTTGCCGCAGGACTCGAGGGTCCAGCGGCCAAGCCACCCCTGCCCATGCAGCGGACTGACGTCGCCCACCATGTTCGGCTGGAGCCGCACCTCGCGCCCCCGAAAGGTGAACCGGCCGCCTCGGATGCGGTTGACGAACGGCACCAGCGGGAAGCTGGCCATGTCCAGCACAGAAGGTTCGGCACTGTGGCATTCGCGCAATATCGGGTGCCGAGAACCATCGTTCCCGATCTGCCACATGCCCTGGATTGACCCGCCAATCGAAGGATTTAGCTGCACCTCCAGAGAACCAGCGCGAAGTGTCGGCAGACCGTCCGAAACCATGATTATGAACCTCAAACTTCAGCCATGTTCAGTAGATCGCAACACCGCGCGGGCTAGCTCCAAATTCTCAGTTGCGCCGGGAATCGGCTGAGCGCAATCTCTGCTCAGCCGAGGGTCTGGGGAGGAACTCGTCAATGCGTACTCATGTGAAGGACTTTATCGACATCGGCGACTTCACGTCGCTCGATCGTCTCATCACCACGCTGACCGCCATCCGCGACAGCCTTCCGGCCGACGCCGAGCCGGAGTTGAAGATGCGCGGCGACGATGTGTTCGGACGGCGCTTTTCGATCAGCTATCTGCGCGCATTGACGGCGGAGGAGTTGGCCCAGGACGCCCGCTACGCCCAGCCGCGTGATCGCGAGATCGAGCGCCTCAGCGAAGAGCTCAAAGGCGTCGATTTCACCCGCCGAAGGAAAGCGGCCTAGCCCTTCACCATTCGGCGAAACTGCCGTCGTGCTGGCGCCACACCGGGTTGCGCCAGCGGTGCCCGTCTTTCGCCGCGTCGCGCACCGCGGCCTCGTCGATGGTCACGCCCAAACCAGGCTTCTGCGGAATGGCGAGGTAACCGTCGGTCGGCGTCAGCACGTCCGGATCGGTGATGAAGTTCAGCAGGTCGTGCCCGACATTGTAGTGGATACCGAGGCTCATCTCCTGGATCGCGACGTTCGGCGTGCAGGCCGCGAGTTGCAGGCAGGCGGCTAGGGCGAGCGGCCCGAGCGGGCAATGCGGCGCAACCGCAACGTCGTAGGCCTCGGCCATCGCCGCGATCCGGCGGCATTCCGACAAGCCTCCTGCATGGCTTAGGTCCGGCTGGATGATGTCCACCGCGCCGGCCTCGAAGAACGGCTTGAAGTCCCAACGCGAATACAGCCGCTCGCCAAGCGCGATGGGCGTTGCGGTCAGCTCCGCGATCTGACGCAGCCCTTCCGGGTTCTCCGACAGCAACGGTTCCTCGATGAACAGCAGCCCGAGCGGCTCGAGCGCCTTCGCCAGCTGCTTGGCCATCGGCCGGTGCACCCGCCCGTGAAAATCGAGCCCGACGTCCATGTCCGCGGCCTGCGCGGCCTCGACTCGCTTCACCACCTCGTCGAACAGCCGGGGCGTGCCGATCCAGTCCAGTTCGGCAGTGGCGTTCATCTTTACCGCGGAGAAGCCCTGGCCCTTACGGCCCTGAGCGGCCTCAGCGATCTCGTCGGGACGGTCCCCGCCGATCCATGCGTAGGCGCGCACCTTGTCGCGCACCTGGCCGCCGAGCATCTCCCACGCGGGCAGGCCGAAGGCCCGCCCCTTCAAATCCCAAAGCGCTTGTTCGAACCCGGCGAGCGCGCTCATCAGCACCGGTCCGCCGCGGTAGAAGCCGCCGCGATAGGCGATCTGCCAGATATCCTCGATCCGGCGGGCATCATGGCCGATGAAGCGATCGCGCAGCGGCTCGAACGCGCCGGTTACCGCCTCGCCATGGCCCTCCAGGCTCGCCTCGCCCCACCCGATCGCACCATCCTTCGTCTCGACCCGGACGAACAGCCAGCGCGGTGGAACGAGGAAGGTTTCGATCCGGTCGATCGTCAGCGCGGGCCGCATCATGCCGCCTCCGGATTGGCGGCCTGCTGCGCCCCGAGCGCCAGTCCGCGATCAGTCACCTCACCGCCGACACGCGGGGGCCAGCACGCCTGACCGGGCGGCACCACCGGCACGGCCAGGCACACCGACGACGCCGGAAGCACGTCGCGCCAATCCTTGATCAGCTGCTTGTAGGCGCGGCCGACATTGCGGATGTTGCGGTCGAGGTCATACAGGCCGAGCGGGTTGACGTTGCCGTTCTGCTCGCGCAGCGCCGTGTCCCAATCGACCTGGTCCGTCAGCGAATACCAGGTGAAGCCGACGGTCGGGATGCCGACGTTGCGCAGCCGCAGCACGTTGGCCCATTCCTTCCACAGCCACTGCACCGCCTCCTGGCCAGTCGGCCCTTCGCGCAGATTGGTCTCGGTGTGCATGATCGGCAGCCGGTAGCGGTTGTGATATTGGCGCGTGATCTCCGAATAGCCGAACACCTCGCCAGCGGCCTCCGTCCGTCCGTCCGCATGCACCCGGTGCTCGTTGGTGCGGTAATAATCGTTGCCCAGGATGCAGTGCTGCTTCAGCCGGTTGTGCAGGAAGAAGTGATATTCCTCACGGGTCATCCCGTTATCCAGCAGATATTCGTACATCTCGCTGTCGACCCGTCGGCCGTAGTTGAGATCAAGGCTGAGGAAGCGGCGGCTGTTGAGCATCTCGGCCGGGCCGATCGCCGCGGGGGAATCGGCGTGGAAATATTCCGAGGACTCCGACTGGATAAAGATGGCATCGGGGCGGCGCTTCAGGATTTCCGTCATCGCCAGGACATTGCCTTTGACGAGGTGCTTCAAGGCCGTGACGAACCCGCGATCGCTGCGCAGCTGCTCATTCCACCAGCCATATTTGGCCGAGAAGACCGCGCAGATGAACATCTCGTTCACGGGCGTGTAGAGCTGGATCCAGGGGTAGCGATCGGCAAAGGCCGCGGCATAGTTGGCGAACTGCTGGCTGAAGTCGGGGTTCTGAAAATCGCCGATCCAGTCGGGGACCCCGAAGTGGCAAAGGTCGATGATCGGCGTGATCTCCCTGCGCCGCAGGTCCTCGAGCGTCAGGTCCGAGAATTCCCAGTCATATTTGCCAGGCCCCAGGAACGTCCGGTGCAGCGGCGGGCCGAAGCGAAGATACTGGATCCCGATCTCCTCGACGCAATCGAAGTCCTCCCGCCAGCGGTTGTAATGATCGCTGGCCTCCATCTGATCGACCCGCGTGCGGCCATTGTTGATGGTCGGAATGCTGTTCTCGATCCCGGTGGCAAACATGAAATTGGCGATGGCTACTCTCCCGATGCGCCGATGCTTTGCTGAATCCCTTGTTGTCAGCCGCCGAACGGCCGATCCGCAATCCCACGAACCCCAACGTCCAGCATAAACAGCGCGCCGGCATTCGGTTGCATGGAACGCTCGTTTTCCGAAAGGCCGATGCTGGCGGATGTTACGTAAAGCCGATCCAGTGCCGGTCCGCCGAAGGCGCAACTTGTCGGCCGCGCGACCGGCATTCGCTCCTCCGCCAGCGTCTCGCCTTCAGGCGAAAGGCGGCGCAGGCACCAGCCATCCCAGAAAGCGATCCACAGGCAGCCCTCGCGGTCCACCGTCATCCCGTCGGGGTAGCCTTGCCCGTCCCCAAACCGGGCGAACTCGCAGCGGTTGGACGGCGTCCCATCGGGCGACAGGTCGTAAGCATACGTGACCTGCAGTGCCGAATCATTGGCGTACATCCTTCGGCCGTCCGGGCTGAACGCCGGGCCGTTGGTGACTCGGAAGCCATCGTCGATCCGCTCGCACGTCAGGTCGTGCGAGAGCCGGTAAAGCGCGCCGCCGGCGGCCCGTTCCGTATCGTCCATGGTTCCGGCCCAGAAGCGGCCGTCCCGGTCGACCTTGCCGTCGTTGAAGCGGTTGGTCGGCCGGTCCTCCTCGGGATCGAACAGCAGCTCGCACTGTCCTTCTTCCGGGTCGATGGCGACAAAACCGGCGTCGGTGCCGGCGATGAACCCGCCGCTGGTTCGTGGAGCCAGCGAGCCCACCCGGACATTAGTGGGCCATCGCTCGACCCGGCTATCCCGCAACCGGAACAGCTCGCGCCCCTTGATGTCGACCCAATAAAGCGCTTGCTCACGTTCGACCCACACCGGTCCTTCGCCGAGGACGGCATGCACGTCGGCGACCAGCCGGGCGCGGGTTTCGTGGCTCATTGCCGGCAAATAGCCGGGAAGCGGCGGCAAGGACAACGGACCCTTGTGCCGCCTCGTCGCTTTTGCTTGGCATGAGCGGGACAATGTGGACGGACACCATCATCGCGGTCGACTGGGGCACCACCAACCGGCGGGCCTATCGGCTCAATCCGGACGGCAGGTGCGAGGCGGAGTTCGAGGACGCCAAGGGAATCACCGGGGTTGAGGCGGGCGCCTTTCCCGCTGCGATCGCCGAAATTCGCGATCGGCTTGGCGATCATCCGCTCCTGATGGCCGGAATGATCGGCTCCAATCGCGGGTGGGTCGAGGTCCCCTACGTCCATTGCCCCGCCGGCGCCGACGACCTCGCGGGCCACCTCATCTTCATCGAAGAGGAACGCGCCGCGATCGTTCCCGGCCTTTCCTTCCTCGGCGAGAACCGCGCGGACGTCATGCGGGGCGAAGAAGTGCAGCTGTTCGGGGCCGTCGCGGCCGGGCTGGTCCCGCCCGACTGCCTGGTCTGCCACCCGGGCACCCACAACAAATGGGCGATGCTGAAGGGCGGCCGGGTCACGCGCTTCCGCACGATCATGACCGGCGAGCTGTTCAGCCTGCTGCAGAACCGGAGCATCCTCGCTGACTGGCTCGACACGCCGGTGGAGCCTGGCGAAGCGTTCGACAAAGGCGTCGCCCAGGGCTTGCGCGGGGATGCGCTGACGGCCGAGCTGTTCGGTGTTCGCGCCGGCGTCCTGCTGGGGCGGTTGGAACAGGCCCACGCAGCCAGCTTCACCAGCGGGCTGCTCATCGGCGCGGATCTTCGCACCGGACTTTCGGATGCGACAAGCGGCACTGAGATCATTGTCATGGGTCGGCCCGAACTGACCCACCTGTACGCCGCAGGACTTGAGCGCTGCGGCCGCTCCGCCCGTGAGGTGGACGGCGAGCGCGCCTTCATCGCTGGCATCCGCCAAATCGCAGGGAATATCCGATGACCGCTATTGAAGACTTCCGCCGCCACCTCGCCGAATGCCCGCTGGTGGCGATCATCCGGGGAGTGACTCCGGACGAGGTTGAAGCGGTCGGCCAAGCCATCTTCGACGCCGGGATCCGGATCATCGAAGTCCCGCTCAACTCGCCCGACCCGCTTGCCAGCATCCGGCGCCTGGCCGCACTCCTGGGCGATCGCTGCGTGATCGGGGCCGGGACGGTGCTGAACGAGGCGCAGGTCCAGGAGGTCGACGATGCCGGCGGGCGGTTGATCGTGTCGCCGAGCACGAATCCCGCTGTGATCCGCGCTTCGGTCGCAGCCGGATTGGTTTCCAGTCCTGGCTATTTCACCCCATCGGAAGCCTTTATCGCGATCGACAACGGCGCCCACGCGCTGAAGATGTTTCCCGCGGAAGGCCTCAGCGCCAAGGTGCTCAAGGCGCACAAGGCGGTGCTTCCCAAGGAGGTTCCGGTGATCGTCGTAGGCGGCGTGCAGCCCGACGACATGGCGGGATGGCGTGATGCGGGGGCGGACGCGTTCGGCCTCGGCTCCGGCCTTTACCGTCCCGGCCAGTCGGCGGAGGACACGGGCGCCAAGGCGCGCGCCTATGTCGCCGGCGTCCGGCCCGCATGACTCCGCTGCGCACCGCCATCATCGGCTTCGGCAAGATCGCGGCCGACCAGCATGTGCCTGCCATCGCAGGCAATCCGCGGTTCGAGCTCGCCGCCAGCGTCAGCCGCTCGGGCCAGGGCCCAGCGCCGCAATTCACCAGTCACCAGGAGATGCTGGCCGCCCTCTCAGGCCTCGACGCCGCGGCGATCACCACGCCCCCCGGTCCGCGCTTCGCCATCGCCGGCGATTGCATCGCTGCCGGGCTCCACCTGCTGCTCGAGAAGCCGCCCGCTACGACGCTTGGCGAAATCGAGGAGTTGCGCCGACTGGCAGTGGCCAGGGGCACGACCCTGTTCACCACCTGGCATGCGCAGCACAATCCCGCCGTGGCCGCCGCCGCCTCGCTCCTCCAGGGCAAGCGGATCGCCGAGATGCGCATCACCTGGCACGAGGATGTGCACAAGTGGCACCCCGGCCAGCGCTGGATCTGGGACGCGGGCGGGTTCGGCGTGTTCGACCCCGGCATCAACGCATTTTCCATTGCCACCCGGATCTTGCCGGGCGCGCTGTTCGTGCGTGAGGCGGAGTTGAGCTTCCCCGCCAACGCCGAGACTCCAATCGCGGCGGAGATCGTCTTCGACAGCCCGGCCGCCGACGGCCCGCTGCACTGCAGCCTCGACTGGCGCCGCGAGCAAGACGAGGAATGGACGATCGCCGTCCGCACCTCCGACGGAGACAGAGTCGATCTTCGCAACGGCGGGGCGCTGCTGTTCGTCAACGGCGAGCCGCGGGACGCCGCAGGCGACGGCGAGTATCCCGACCTTTACCGCACCTTCGCCGACCTCATCGACGAACGCCGAAGCCTGGTCGATGTCGAACCGTTGCGGCTGGTCGCAGACACCCTGCTCGTGGCGAGCCGAAAGCAGGTCGAAGCGATCAGAAGTTGACCACCGGCGCCGTCTGAGGGGTTGCGGACGGCACCTTGCCCGCAACTTCCGGCCAGCCGTCGCGCCATTCGAGCCGGTCCATCAGCAGCACCCGGCGGCTGTTGACGTGGTGGGCGTCGCTCTCCTGCGGGCGCAACCGGTCAATCGCGTGATAGACGATCCAGTCGTCACCGGCATCGTCCTGGATTACGGTATTATGCCCGGGTGCGAGCCAGCGCTCGCTCGCTTCGACCACGAGGTGAAGCGGCCGCGGGCGCAGTTCGAACGGTCCAGTCGCCCGGGTCGAGCGCGCGACCATTACGGCATAATGGGCGTCCGGCCCGCAGCAGTTCGCGCCCGAATAGAACAGGTAGTAGAAACCGTTGCGGCGAACGACCCAGACGCCTTCGACGAGCCGCTGATATTCGGTGAGATCGTCGGTCGGGATCGGCTCGATGAGGTCGGTCGGGCTGCTGCCGGCCATGAAGGAAATGCGGTCCTCGGCCAGTTCCTGCACCTTGATCGCCCCGAAGCCGGAGCCCCAGTAGAGCAGTCGCTTGCCGCTCTCCGGATCGTCGAACGCGCAGGGGTCGATGTTGACGAAGCCCCCGCCGGCCATCAGCGGCCGCCCGCTGTCCACGAAGGGGCCCGCCGGAGATGACGACGTCGCCACCGCCAGGCACAAGCCATGCGCCGGATCATCGAGCGCGATGTCGGGCTTGGCGGAATAATAAAGATAGTAGGTGCCGTCGGCCTGGAACACGGCGGGAGCCCAGAAATCCTGCGTCCGGCTGGCCCAGGCGGGCTTGCTCGGCAAGGCGTCGCCAAGCAGCTCCCAAGTCACCAGATCAATTGAGCGCGCAACCTGGATGTTGACCCATGGTTCCCCGCTCTGCGTAGCGTAGACGTAGAACAGACCGTCGTCGGCGCGAATGATGGCGGGATCCGGGAAATCCCGGTCGATTACCGGATTGCAGTAGTGGAGCGCCGTGCGGCTTTGCGGCGCTGCGGCGTGGGAGCCGGAGATCGCCGGCACGGCAGTAAGATTTCGCATGGAGCTTCGTCATAGGTGCGCCGCCGCGTTGCGCAATCGGCTTGCGAGGCGGCGCGCACGATGTGTCGGCTCCGTGACATCGCAGGCACAACTCACGATAGGCGATGGTGGCTCAGCCGGTCTGCTCGGCCGATTCCTCGATTCGCTCGAGAACGGCTTCGGGCGCAACGCTTCGCTGAAGCTCCTGCAGCTCCGGGTTGTCCGCCTCTTCGATCCCCAGCTTGCGCGCGATCTGGGTGGTGAGCTGGACGAGATGCGTCACCTCATGCTCGGCGAGCAGCCCGACCTGAAGGTCGAGATCCGCCCGTCGATCCGCCGCCGCGGCGGCCCGATTCTGGCTGATCAGCACAAAGGTGGACAGGAAGATCGCCTCCACCGACGCGACCGTCGCTAGGATGACGAAGCTTGAATCAAACGGCCGCACCCCGGGGACCAGGCCTGCGTTGACCGCCACCCAGCCCGCAACCATCGCCAGGTGCAGGTAGACGAACAACATGGAGCCCGCGAAACGGGTGATGAGTTCCGCCAGCCGGTCCTGCGCGCTCGCCTCCGCCTGATCGCGCCGCCGCCGCTCGGCCAGGGCCTCGATATTGCGCTCCAGCGCCGAAGCGAGGTCATGCGGGTGCGGGTCCGGAACCGTGGGGCCAGTGTGGACGTGCGGAAACGGCACGTCAGTGGCGGGTGGTGATTGTCTCATCGCGAATGAACGCTTCGGTGGCATGAAGCGCCTCATCGTCCGTCATCTGCTCCGGCGGATGCTTGCAGAAATAGGCCGCCGGCGCGATGACCGGCCCCCCGATCCCGCGGTCCAGGGCCAGCTTGGCGCAGCGGATCATGTCGATCGCCACGCCGGCGCTGTTGGGCGAATCCTCCACCGACAGGCGCATCTCCAAATTCATGGGCACGCCGCCGAACATCCGCCCTTCCATCCGCAGGAAACAGACCTTGTTGTCGTTCTGCCACGCGACATAGTCCGACGGCCCGACGTGGATGTTCTCGTCGTCCAGCCGCCGTTCGGCGACCGACTGCACCGCCTCCGTCTTGCTTTCCTTCTTGGATGCCAGCCGCGACCGGTTGAGCATGTTGAGGAAGTCGGTATTGCCGCCGGTGTTAAGCTGGTAGGTGCGGTCGAGCCGGACGCCGCGCTTGGCGAACAAATCGGTCAGTACGCGGTGGACAATGGTCGCGCCGAGCTGCGCCTTGATGTCGTCCCCGATGATCGGGATGCCCCGCTCCTTGAACCGGCGCGCCCAACCGTCGTTGCTGGCGATGAACACGGGGATGCAGTTCACGAAGGCGACCCCCGCCTCCAGCGCACACTCCGCATAGAACTCCGTGGCTTCCTGGCTGCCGACCGGCAGGTAGTTCATCAGCACATGCGCACCGCTGTCCTTCAGCACGCGCACAACCTCCGCCTGGTCAGGCTCCGGATCGCTCGCCACGACGAACGTTCGCTCGTCATGATAATCGGCCATGTGGTCGGCGACCCCGTCCAGCTTGCGGCCCATCCGCACCACCGCGCCGGTCGGCGGCACATGGTCGCAAAAGACCTGCGTGCAATTGGGTTTGGCGAAGATGGCCTCGTTGACATCGCGCCCGACCTTGCGCGCGTCCACGTCCCACGCCGCGACGACGTTCAGGTCCTTGGGACGGTAGCCGCCAAGATCCCAATGCATCAGCCCGATCTGCTCGTTGGCGCCGCCGTTCTGGTAATGGGCGATGCCCTGGACCAGGCTCGACGCGCAATTGCCGACCCCGGCCAGGGCGATGTTGATCTGGGGGTCCATTCTCGTGTCTCTCCTCAGGCGACCGCCGCGCGCGACGGCACGGCAGCGGCAGCGGCAGGCGCATAGCGGTCGATCATCTGCGCGCAGAAGTCAGCGAACTGGTTCGGGTCCGTGGGCGGGCTGGTATGGTGGGGGGCTATTCCGAGATGCTCCGGCGTGAAGCAGAAGGTGACGGTGACGTCGAATTCCTCCAGCGCTTCCATCTGGCGGTCGAACCAGCCGATCGCGTCGGGGCGGAAGCTATCGGCCCAGGACAGGCCGGTGCGCAGCCTGGTCACGCCCAGCCGCTTCAGCCAGGCAACCGCGTCGTCCAGGCGATGATCGTGGTAGTGGAACCATTGCATGAGCCCGAGGTCGCCGGCGAACGGCTCAAACGTCTTTAGGCCGAGCTTTGGCGTGCCGTCCTCCTTCAGAAGGCCCATGTAGAAGTGGCGGTAGTAGCTTGATCCCTCCGCCTCGCGGTGCCGGGTGGTGGCGCCCCACGCCTGCGGCAGGTCGTAGAGCGAGTACCAGAAGATTCGCGGCACCTTCCCGATCAGCAGCTCGGCGGTCCGCTTCACGCCGAACTCCTGCACCTCTTCGGCCCCGAATGAGCCGACCCCGACCTCTGTCACCCACAGCTCGTGGTTCGGCGCCACCGCTGCGATCTCGTCGATCCTGGTTGGCCACTCGTTGATGTTCCACAGGTTCCAGTCGAGCGGAAAGCCGTGCACCGCAACGACATCGATCTCGTCCAGGACGCCATGGTTCTCGAGGCGCGTGATATAGCTCGGGTCGATCGGCGAAATGCCGCCAAGCACGCGCTTCACCGCCGGGTTGACCGCTGCGATCGCCTTCCCCGCGGCAATTGTCATCTCCGAGAATTTCGACCAGTCGGGGTCGATCTCCGGATCCCAATGTGACTTGTTGTTGGGCTCGTTCCAGATCATCGCCGCTTCGATCAACGCTTCGTTCCCCCTGCTGGATAGACCGCGCCGCCATGGTCGCACGCCGGGTCACTCGTCCGGCAGAGGAACACTTCGCTCTCCGGATGGGCGACGATGTCGAAACCTGCTGACCGCAACATCGCCGCGCTGCAAGCCTCATTCGGCGCCCACCAGTTCGTCGGGTCGCCCGCATAGCGCTTTTCGATGAAGTGCATTTTTGGCCAGCCCGGACGGTCGAACTCGCCCTTACCTTCGAAGAAGTCATAGTCGGGCTGCGGCTCGACCACCTCATTCGATCCGGCCTGCATCGACTGGAACAGCATCAGGTCGTCGGCGACATGCTCCCGGATCAGGTCCAGCGCCAGCAAAGGATGGCGAAGGTGATACAGCACCCCCATGAAGATCACGAGGTCGAACCGCTCGCCCAGCGCGCCGACGTCCCACACCTCGCCAAGCCGGAACTCGACATCCGGGAAGCCGAGCACTTCGCCTGCGAACCGCGCCTGTTGGAGGTAGCGCTGGTCGTGATCGATGCCGAGCACCCGGTCGGCCCCGCGGCGCTTCATCTCGAAGCTGTAGAAGCCGGCATTGCAGCCGATGTCGAGCACGCTCTTGCCCGTCAGGTCGTCCGGCAGAACATGCGCGAAGCGGGCAAATTTGCTCGCCGGATAATTGTACAGGAAGTGGTCGGGCGCGGTCCGAACTCCCGCAAGCTCCATGTCGTGAAACCACGGGCCGAGCTCGGCGATCCGGCGCGAAATGAACTCACGGTCGTCCAGACCGGAAGGATTGGTGACCCCTCCCAGCTCCGCATCATTCGCCTGCTGCTGCCCGTTGAGGAGTGAATCGGTCACTCGAGCTCCCTGTTGTTTCGGCACCTCAACAGGGGGAAAGAAGCTTTGTTCCCTTCGCTTCGGTGCGGACACGAAACAAACAGCTACAACTTTCGTTAGCTGAATCGAACGAACGCGAGGAACGAAGATGAAGAAGGATCATTGAGCCACCGGAAGGAACTCGCCGCCGGAACCATGATGGCGGCGCTTTCCGGTGAGTTCAAACAGGGGCGTCAATGAGCGAAACAGTTCTGGTCACCGGCGGCGCCGGCTTCATCGGCCGGTTCGTCACCTCCGAGCTTTTGAGGCGCGGGCACAAGGTTCGAGTCCTCGACAGCCTGATCGAGCAGGTCCACGGCGAGGTGGACGGTTCGCAGATGCTCGACCCGGAGGCGGAACTGATCCGCGGCGACGTTCGCGACGGCAGCGTTGTCGAGCAGGCGCTCAAGGGCGTCGACTCCGTGATCCACCTCGCTGCCGAAGTCGGGGTCGGCCAGTCGATGTATGCGGTGGAACGCTACACCTCCGTCAACGACGTCGGCACCGCTGTTCTGACGGAGAAGCTGATCGAACAGCCGGTCCGTCGGGTCGTCACCGCATCGTCCATGAGCATCTATGGCGAAGGCCTGTACCTCGACGCCGACGGCGATTCCGTCGAGGATGCGGTCCGCGTGCCGCGGGTCGGCGAGAGTGCCAGCTGGGATCCGGTCGACACGCAGGGCCGCCCACTGAAGCCGATCGCCACCCCTGAGTGGAAGAAGCCGAGCCTGTCTTCGATCTACGCCCTGAACAAATATGTTCAGGAGCGGACCACGCTGATCATGACCCAGGCCTATGGCATGGAGGGCGTGTGCCTGCGCCTGTTCAACGTTTATGGGCCGGGCCAGGCGCTTTCCAATCCCTATACGGGCGTGCTGGCGATCTTCTCGTCGCGCCTGCTTAACGGCCAGAAGCCGGTGATTTTCGAGGATGGGGAGCAGCGCCGCGACTTTGTCTATGTCGGCGATGTCGCTCGCGCCTTCGCCGATGCGCTCGAATTGCCGCAGGCCGCGGGCGGGGTGTTTAACATCGGCTCGGGGAACGATCGCTCGGTGACCCAAGTGGCGCAATCGCTGGCGCGGGCCATGAACTGCGGCGGCATCCAGCCGGAGATCGTCGGCAAGACCCGGATCGGCGACATTCGCCACTGCTTCTGCGATACCACGCTTGCTGCCGAGCGCCTCGGCTTCCGCGCCGACAAGGACTTCGAGGAGGGCCTGGCCGAACTGGCGGAATGGGTCGCGGACCAGGAAGCGGTGGATCGGGTCGACCAGGCTAAGCAGGAGCTCGAAGCCCGGGGGCTGGTCGCGTGAGCGGCGGGCCTGCCCTTGTCGGCCGTCAGCCGGTGCTGGTCACAGGCGGCGCCGGTTTCATCGGCAGCAACATAGCCAACCGGCTGGCTGGCGAAGGCCATGACGTCCATGTCTACGACGCGCTCAGCCGCCCCGGCGTGGAACGCAACCTCGACTGGCTGAAACGCCGTCACGGCAAGCGCATCAGCTTCACCCAGGGCGACATCCGCGACGAGACCGGCGTCGCGTCCGCCGCGCGCGAGGCCGAAGCCGTATTCCACATGGCGGCACAGGTCGCGGTGACCACCTCGCTGGTGGAGCCGCGCGAGGATTTCGACATCAACGTCCGGGGCACCCTGCACCTGCTCGATGCGCTCCGCACCCGCGGACGCGGCACGCCGCTGATCTTCGCCTCGACCAACAAGGTCTATGGCGACCTTGCCGACCTCGAGTTCGAGCTTGCCGGCGATTGCTACCAGCCGACCGAACCGGGGATACGTAGCCACGGCATCTCCGAAGCCCGGCCGCTCGACTTCCACACCCCTTATGGCTGCTCCAAGGGCGCGGCCGATCAGTATGTGCTCGACTATGCCCGCAGCTACGGCGTTCCCACGGCCGTGCTGCGGATGAGCTGCATCTACGGCGAACGCCAGATGGGTACCGAGGACCAGGGTTGGGTCGCCCATTTCCTGATCCGTGCGCTCGAAGGCAAGACCATCACGCTCTACGGGGATGGCTACCAGGTTCGCGACATCATGGACGTGTCCGACGCAGTGGACGCCTACATGGCCGCCTGGAGGCAGATCGACCAAGTCGCGGGGCAGGCGTTCAACCTCGGCGGCGGCAGCGCCAACGGCATCTCGCTGCGCCGGCTGATGGCCTATATCGGCGAGCTCCTCGGCCGCGAGCCGGACGTGCGCTTCGAGGATTGGCGGGCGGGCGACCAGCGCTATTTCGTCGCTGACACACGCCGGGTGCGCGAAACGCTCGGCCTCTCCCCTGCGCGCGATTGGCAAAGCGGAGTCGCCGACCTCGCCCGCTGGCTGGCCGAGGAACGTGGCCTGGAGCTCGGCACCCTTGACCGGCCAACGCTCCGCGTCAGCGCATGACCGAGCGAACGCGCCTGTTCCTGACGACCGACGCGGTGGGGGGCGTGTGGACCTACTCGCTCGAGCTGGCTTCGGCGCTCGTCCAGCATGGCGTCGAGACGGTGCTGGCGACACTCGGCCCGCCTCCGTCCGGAGGCCAGCGAGCCGAAGCGGCGCGGGTCCCCGGCCTTCAACTGGTTGAAACCGGCTTGCCCCTCGACTGGCTGGCAAGCGACGCGACCCAGCTCCGTATCGCCGCCGAAGCCCTTGCGCGCCTGGCCGACGAGCATTGCCCCGATGTCGTCCAATTGCATTCGCCCGCACTCGCACTTGGCAAATTTCCTGCTCCGGTGGTCGGCGTCGTTCACAGCTGCGTGGCCACATGGTGGGCAGCAGTCCGGGGCGGCGCATTGCCGGCCGACTTCCGGTGGCGCACCGACCTCCTCGGCGAGGGTATGACGTGCTGCGACCTGCTCGTGACGCCAACGGCGGCGTTCGGCCGCGCCGTGCAGGACGCCTACGGCCTCAGGCATGCTCCGATCGCGGTGCACAATGGTCGCTTCGTCCGCCCGGCATCCGGCAGCGAACCGGCCGAAGCGGCGTTCACCGCGGGACGGCTGTGGGACGAAGGCAAGAACGTCCTTGCCTTTGATCGCGCCGCGCAGGGCAGCAAGGTCCCGTTCCGCGCTGCCGGACCGACACAAGGACCGAATGGCGCCGGCGTCCAGCTGCGCCATGCCACCGCGCTCGGCAACCTGCCCGAAGCGGAGCTCGCTGCGGCCCTCGACGAACGCCCGATCTTCGTATCGACCGCACGCTACGAGCCGTTCGGCCTTGCCGTGCTGGAGGCCGCACAGGCCGGCTGCACCCTGGTGCTATCGGACATTCTGACCTTCCGCGAACTGTGGGACGGCGTTGCCTTGTTCGTGCGCGACGAGGACATCGCGGCGGCGGTGGACCAGCTGATCGCCGATCGGGAGCAGCGCGAGCGTCTGGGCGCCAAGGCCCGCGATCGTGCGTCTCGCTACACGCCGCAAGCCACCGCCGCCGCGATGCTCGACCTGTATCGCGGCCTCGATCAGCGGAGGCGTGCGGCGTGAAGATCGTCTATTTCACCCACTCGCTGCAGAGCTGCTGGAACCACGGCAACGCCCATTTCCTCCGAGGCGTTCTCCGTGATCTCCAGGCGCGCGGCCACCAGGTTGAAGCGCTCGAGCCGGCTGGGGCCTGGAGCCTCGACAATCTGCTCACCGACCATGGCGACGCAGGCCTCGATGCCTGGCGAAGCGCCTATCCGGACCTGGGCTCCACCCTCTTCCAGCCGGACGCCGATCCTGCCGAGCTGGTGGACGGCGCCGACCTGGTTGTCGTGCACGAGTGGAACGACCCCGCACTGGTCGCCAGTGTCGGCAAGGTGCGCGCGAACGGCGGTCGCTTCACCTTGCTGTTCCACGATACGCATCACCGTGCCGTCAGCGATCCGGACGCGATCCGGGCCTTCGACCTGTCGGGCTACGACGGAGTCCTCGCGTTCGGCGAAACGCTGGCGGAGGTCTACCGCCGCTGGGGTTGGGACGGCCGCGTGTGGGTTTGGCACGAGGCCGCCGACACTCGCCTGTTCCACCCCCCGCAGGCTGACGCCGAGCGCCACGGCCTCGTCTGGATCGGCAATTGGGGCGACGGTGAGCGAACCGCCGAGCTGGAGGACTTCCTGCTTCGCCCTGCACGGGATGCCGACCTGCCGCTCGACATTTACGGTGTCCGCTATCCGCCCGATGCTCGCGCGCTGTTGGACCGCTACGGCGTGTCCTTCCGCGGATGGCTGCCCAATGCGCGCGCCCCCGACGTGTTCGCCCGCCACCTTGCCACCGTGCATGTGCCGCGGCGCTTCTACACCACGGTCCTGCCGGGCATCCCGACCATCCGCGTGTTCGAAGCGCTTGCCTGCGGCATCCCCCTCATCTCAGCGCCATGGGACGATTGTGAGGGGCTGTTCACGCCTGGGAAGGATTACCTCGTTGCTCCGGACGGGCCGGCCATGACCCGCCACTTGCGCGCCCTTGCCGGCGACCCGGACCTGCGCCGCTCGCTCACCGACCATGGCTTGGCTACCATCCGCGCGCGCCATACGTGCGCGCACCGCGTGGATGAGCTGCTCGCAATCGTCGGAGGTCTCCGGGCCTCGCCGAACAACGCTCCAGCAGAGGTTGCTGCATGAAGATCACATTCTACGGATCCAGCCTGCTGTCGTCCTACTGGAACGGCGCCGCGACCTATTATCGCGGCATTCTCAGCCAGCTGGCGCAGCGCGGTCATCAAATTCACTTCTACGAACCCGATGCGTTCGAACGCCAGCAGCACCGCGATATCGACCCGCCCGAATGGGCCAGAGTCACCGTCTATCAGGCCACTCCGGAAGGCCTCCGCTCCGTCCTCGACCAGGCAGGCAACGCCGACATCGTTGTGAAGGCGAGCGGCGTCGGAGTTTTCGACGATGAGCTGGTCGAGGGCGTGCTCGATCGTGCCGCGCCGGACGCCCTGCGCATCTATTGGGACGTGGATGCGGCCGCGACGCTGGAGGAAATCGCCGGCACCCCCGACCATCCGCTGCGCCGCCGCCTGCCCGAGTTCGACCTGGTGCTCACCTATGGGGGTGGACCGCCGGTGGTGTCGCACTACGAGCAGCTCGGCGCCCGCCGCTGCGTGCCGATCTATAACGCGCTGGACCCGGCAACTCATCATCCGGTCGCACCGGACCCACGCTTTTCCGCCGACCTCTCGTTTCTCGCCAACCGGCTCCCCGACCGCGAGGCCCGGGTCGAAGAATTCTTCCTCCGCGCCGCGGCGGCCTTGCCCGACCGCTCCTTTCTGCTTGGCGGCAATGGCTGGGAGACGAAGGCCATGCCCGCCAACGTCCGCCTCCTCGGTCATGTCGGGACGCGCGATCACAACGCCTTCAACTGCACGCCGTCCGCCGTCCTCAACGTCGCCCGCGACAGCATGGCCAATGTCGGCTTTTCGCCGGCTACCCGGGTGTTCGAAGCCGCCGGTGCGGCGGCCTGCCTGATCACCGACGCTTGGGAGGGCATCGAGCTGTTCCTGACGCCCGACACGGAAGTGCTGGTCGCGCGGGACGGCCAGGATGTCGCGGAGCATGTCCGCTCGCTGACGCCCGAGCGCGCGCACGGGATCGGCCAGGCCGGACTCGCCCGGGTGCTGGCGGAGCATACGTATGCCCACCGCGGCGCCGAAGCGGACCGGCTCCTCCGCTCCGCCGTAGCCGGCAAGCGCGAAACGGTAGCCGCATGAAGCTGGTCGTCCTCGGGCTCAGCCTGTCCTCCGCGTGGGGAAACGGGCACGCCACCACCTTCCGCGCCTTGCTCGAAGCCTACGCCGAGCGTGGTCACGACATTCTGTTCCTGGAACGCGACGTGCCCTGGTACCGGGGGCATCGCGACCTGGAAGACCCCGCTTACTGTCGCCTGTCCTTCTACCAGTCGCTCGGCGACCTGCAGCAGTGGAGCGGGGAGATCGCGGGGGCCGACGCCGTAATGGTCGGCTCCTACGTTCCCGATGGCGTGGAGGTCGGCCGCTTCGTCCAGCGTACCGCCGGCGGCGTCACCGCCTTTTACGACATCGACACGCCGGTCACCCTGGCCAAGCTGGAGCGCAGCGATTTCGAGTATCTCTCGCCCGACGTGATCCCCGGCTACAACCTGTACCTCAGCTTCACCGGCGGACCGACGCTGCGGCACCTGGAAGACCATTACGGCTCACCGGCAGCCCGCGCGCTCTACTGCTCGGTCGATGCGGAGAAGTACCGGCCGCTCGATGTTCCGGCGCGCTGGGACCTGTCCTACCTCGGCACCTACAGCGACGACCGCCAGCCGACCGTCGAGAAACTCCTCAACGCCGCTGCGCGCGCGCTTCCCCACCGTCGCTTCTGCGTCGCTGGTCCGCAATATCCGGCGGGCATCGACTGGCCGGGCAATGTCGAACGGATCGACCATGTGCCGCCCGCTGACCACGCAGCCTTCTACGCGGCGTCCCGCTTCACCCTGAACGTGACCCGCGACGACATGATCAAGGCGGGCTGGTCGCCGTCCGTGCGCTTGTTCGAAGCGGCCGCCTGCGCCACCCCGGTCATCTCCGACGTATGGGCGGGGCTCGAGAAGCTGCTCCAGCCCCCGCGCGAGATCCTGTTCGCCCGGACCACCGAAGATGTGATCGCCGCACTGGAAGGTCTGGACGAGAGCCAGTCCTCCGCCATCGGCCGGGCAGCGCGCCAACGCGTCCTGGCCGAGCATACCGCCGTTCACCGCGCCGCGGAGCTGGACGGTCATTTCGAAGAAGCGCGACGGCGAAAGTCGGCCCTCGCGCTGCCGGCCACCGGCCGCTAACAGGATGATTGCAATGGCACGTCATGTGAACAAACGCGTTTTGGTGGCTGGCGGCGCCGGCTTCATCGGCTCGAACCTGATCGACCGGCTGATCGATGAAGGAGCGGAGGTCGTATGCCTCGACAACCTTCAGACCGGCCGCGCCTCCAACCTCCGCCACCTGGTTGGCGAACGGGACTTCCGCTTTGTCGAGGCGGACGTCATCGACGAACTGCCGTCGGAGGTGCGCGCCGGCCGCTTCACCCACATCTACAACCTCGCCTGCGCAGCCTCGCCGCCGCACTACCAGGCCGATCCCGAGCATACGATGCTGACCAACGTGCTCGGCACGCGCAACCTGCTTCGCCTGGCCGAGCAGCATGATGCCCGTTTCTTCCTCGCTTCCACCAGCGAGGTCTACGGCGACCCGGAGGTGCATCCGCAGGTCGAGGGCTATCGCGGCTGGGTCAGCTGCACCGGTCCGCGCGCCTGCTATGACGAAGGCAAGCGCGCCGCCGAGACGCTGACCTTCGACTATGCCCGCCAGGGTCGAGCCGACGTTCGCGTGGTGCGCATCTTCAATACCTACGGTCCGCGGATGGACCCGGACGACGGTCGGGTGGTCAGCAACCTTCTCTGCCAGGCGCTGTCCGGCCAGCCGGTCACCGTCTACGGCGATGGCAGCCAGACCCGCAGCTATTGCTACGTCAGCGACCTGGTGGAGGGCATCGAACGGCTGATGGCCCATGACGGCCCGCAGCCCGGCCCGGTCAACATCGGCAACCCCAACGAACTGACCGTGTCCGACCTGGTCGAGGATGTCCTGCGGCTCACTGGGTCCAACAGCCAGGTCACGTACCGCCCTCTGCCGGTTGACGATCCCCGCCGCCGCAAACCCGACATCAGCCTCGCCAAGAAGCTGCTCGGGTGGGAGCCCAAGGTCCCGCTCGCCGAAGGGCTGGAGGCGACCGCCACCTACTTCGCCGAGGAATTGCGGGCGAGCGCCAGCCGCCCGGATCAGCGCCCCACGCTCGCCGCCGCCGAATAGACGCCAGGCGCCGTGCTGGTTTACGGCGATCAGGTCGAGCGGATCGATCCTGCGGAGGCGCTGCGCCGGCTAGGGGAGCAGCGGGACGGCGTGCTCGGCATGGTGCCCGGCCTTGCCCGCCACACGGCTCTGTCCACGCTGTTCGTCGACGGGGCCATGCTGCTCCAGGGAGTCGCCGACGCCGCTTTCGCGCAAGGCGGCTGCGACGATCTTCGTACGGTCGACAGGCGATTGATGGGGTGGCTGGTCGAACTCGGCCGAGCGCTGATCGTCAGCTGGGACAGCGAGTTCGCCGGCCTTGCGCGACTGCCCGGCCTTCCCGCACTGGGTCCTCTCCCCGGCGAGGTCGAACTACGCACACCCGAGGGCTACGCCTTCTACGCCCTTTACCCCGAGGCCTATGCCGCTGCGGCGCGCAGCCTGAACCTGTCCGCACCGCCGCGCGTGATTGGCCTGCGCAGCATCGGCACCGGGCTCGCCGCGGTGGTCGCCGCAGCCCTCGACGCCCCGCCACCCGTCACCATTCGCCCGCATGGCGATCCGTTCGCCCGCACACTTGCTATCGCGCCCAGGCTCGCTGCTGCGTTGCTCGACGGCAGCCCGCACTATGTGATCGTCGACGAAGGCCCGGGATTGTCGGGCAGCAGCTTCGGCGCGGTCGCCGACTGGCTCGAAGAGCATGGCGTGCCGCGCGAGCGGATCGCCTTCCTCCCCGGCCACTCCAATCCGCTCGGTCCGGAGGCCGCAGCCCCGCATCGCGCCCGCTGGAGCAAGGCGCAGCGGCCGGCCGTCCCCCCGGACGAATTGCTGGCGGACCGGCTTCAGCAGTGGGTGGTGCATCAGGTTGGCGCCCTGTCGGCCCCGCTTCAGGACATCAGCGGCGGAGCCTGGCGGTCCTTGCGGGGCACGGATGAGACGATCTGGCCCGCCGTCAACCCGCTGTGGGAACGGCGGAAATTCCTTGCGCATACCGGTTGCGGTAGCTGGCTGGTCAAGTTCGCCGGACTTGGGCGGATCGGCGCCCGAAAGCTAGACCTGTCGACCCGCCTGCATCGCGCCGGTTTCGGTGCCGAGCCGGCCGGCCTCGCGCATGGCTGGCTGATTGAGCGATGGCACGACGACGCGCGCCCCGCACGCCCGAACCTCGACGAACTGGCGTCGTACCTGGCTCTGCGCCGGTCCTTCCCTGCCCCCTCGGTCGGAGCCACCCCGCACAGCCTGCTGGTCATGGCCCACCGCAACGCGCCTGAATGGCTCGGCGACTGGTCACCCGACGCCGACCGCATAGCCGCAGCCCAGCGCCCGGTCGCAATCGACGGTCGGATGGAGGCGCACGAATGGCTGCGCCGACGGTCCGGACAGCTGCTCAAGGCCGATGCGCTGGACCACCATGCCGGCCACGAGCTGATCGGCTGCCAGGACATCGCCTGGGACGTTGCTGGTGCGATCGTCGAGCTCGACCTCGGGTCTGAGGACACGGAACTGTTGTCCCGGCGCCTGGGCGTGAGCCCCGACCTGCTTGACTTCCACCAGCGCTGCTACCTTGCCTTCCGCATCGGCGCGCGACGACTGGGCGCCGCCATGCTCGGCCATTGGCCGGCCGAAGCGGCCCGCAACATCGCGGACGCCGAGCGCTACGAACGGCGCCTGTCAGCGCTGGTAAATTGCATCGAGCACGCGTGACACCTCGACCAGCCGCTCGGCCTCACGATCGAACCCCGCGCCGGCCCCAAGCCGCTGCGCCCAATCCGCGGCCGCCCGGCCACCCCAATCCTCCTCCCGCTCGGCAAGCGGGCGAGTGTGCGTGCCGTCCAGCCGAACCGCATCGAACGCGTAGAACGAACCGTCGACGTTGCGCAGCGCGGCAGCACCGGCGGTTCCGTAGAAGTCCGCTGCGATCACCGCCTCCTGCCCTGCCGGCAGACGCCACGAGCAGGCCAGCCGAAGCACGGTCCCGCCCTTCAGCACGATGGTCGCGACCGCATAATCCTCACACTGCGAGCCGGGATCTCGAAGCGGCTCACCGCCCGTCAGCAGCTGAGACTCCACTCGCTCGACCGCCGGGAAGTCCAGCGCCCATAGCGCCAGGTCGACCAGGTGCACACCAAGGTCCATCACGCACCCGCCTCCCGACTGGGCCGGATCGTAGAACCAGGGCTTGTCCGGGCCATAAGCGTTGTGGAACGTCAGGTCGGCGGCGAAGACACGCCCCAGCTCGCCCGTCCGCACCAACTCGCGGATGCGCTGCATTCCGGTCGTGAAGCGGTAGCTGAGATCGACACCCAGCAGCAGGTCGTTGCGTCGCGCCGCTTCCACGACGCCGTCCACCTCCGCGGCCGTCCGGCCGAGCGGCTTCTGGCAGAACACCGCCACGCCCGCCTCCAGCGCGCGAATGGACTGCTCGGCATGCAGCGCGCTCGGACTGGCGATCACCAGACCGTCCAGGTCCTGGTTCAGCAGCTCATCCAGCCCGTCCACCATCGCCGCGTTCGGCGCGAGCGCCAGCGCAGCCTCGCGCATCTCGGGCGACGGGTCGGCGATTGCCGCCGCCTCGACAACGCCGGTTTCCAGCATCTTCTCCATCCGGTGGCGGCCGATCCAGCCGACGCCGAGGAACCCGACACGCGGCCGCCCGCTCACGGAATCACCAGCGCCTTGAGGAAGCCGTCGGGACGGTCGCGCGTCGCGTCGAGTGCTTCCCCGAGCCGCTCGAGCGGATAGCGATGGGTGTAGAGCGAAGACGGGTCCAGCCGTCCGCTCGCTACCGCTTCCACCGCCTCGCGGATGCCGGCGACATAGGCCGCCGGATCACGCTCGTGGGCGTTGATCACGTCGATCCCGCGCCAGTTCCACAGCCACATGTTGACTTGCCGCGAACCGTCCTGGTGGTAGCCGGCGACGATCAGCTTGCCCCGCTCCGCGGTCAGCTCCGCTGCGAGGTCGAGTGGCCATTGCTTGCCCACGGCCTCGATAACACGCTCGCAGAATGTGCCGCCGGTGAGCCCCTTGACCTGTTCGATGATGTGGGAGTGATCGTCCATCGGGATCGCCTCCGCGGCCCCGAATTGCCGCGCCACGTCGAGCGAAAATGGCCGGCGCGAGATGGCGATCACCCGCGCCCCCGCATCGGTCGCCAGCCGAGTGAGGATCGCCCCCAGGAAGCCGATGCCGACGATCGCAACGGTCTGCCCAGCGCGAATGTCACTGCGCCGGAAAATGTTGAAGGCGCAGCCGAGCGGCTCTCCGGGAAACGGCTGCCCGTCCAGGCCCGTCGGCAGCTTCACCACCGCCGAGGCCTCGGCGAGGTCGTAATCGGCATAGCTGTGGTAGGACAAGGCTGCGACCCGGTCGCCCGGCGCGATCGCGTCGACGCCCGCCCCCACCGCATCCACCACGCCCCACCCTTCGTGGCCCATGCCGCCCGGCTCGCCCGGAAAGGTCATCCACTCGGGCCCCGACCACGGCGTCAGGTTGGAGGCGCATACTCCGCAGCCTTCCAGCTTTACCCGGACCTGGCCCGGACCCGGGTTCGGGCACGGCACCCGGTCAAGCCGCATTTCGCCCGGCCCGGCAAGCACTGCCGCGCGCATCGTTTCACCCGCTTCGACGTCGGCCAATCCTGCCCCCCATCTTCTTCGTTCCTGCCGCAGAACGACAAGGGCGGCGGAAGGTTCAATCGAAGGATCGGCAAGTGCCTGCTTACGGCATAAGCGCGTGCATCTTAAGCCCGACGAGCTCATCCGCCGAGAAGGTTAGGCCACTCCCCCGCTGACCCGCCAGGGCGCCGCCTGCGCGCCGGGCTGACCCCATGCATTCGGCCTCCGCACCCGCGGCAAGACCCGTGGGGGTCACGCCGACGCCGGTCAGGAGTACTGCGAGCAGGAGCGAAAGCGGACGGTTCATGGTCGACTCCCTTGCAAGGGTTGGGGCAAGCCGGTCCCGTTCGCCGAGGCGGCGCTGGGCTGGCGACATCCGGGGCAGTTCAGGGAAGCGGATCAGTCTGCTTCGGGCGGCTCAGGAGGCTCGGGCGGGTCGTAATCCACGTCCGGAGTATGCGGTGGCCTCACCGGCCAGTCGCCCGACGGGCGATGGTGAGCCTTGATCCCGCGCGCGCGCAACTCAATCAGCTTGTCCACGCTCAGTCCGGTCATCCCGGCCGCGCGCAGTCTGCGGATGTAGTTTCCGTTTACGCCCGCCGCCCGCAAGCCGGCGAGATCGTCCAGCGGCACGTTGCGATAGCCGGCGGCAGCAAGGTCGCGGACATAGGCCGGGCTGACGCCTGCTGCTCGTGCGCCGACCACATCGCCGACATCCTTCGCGGCGTAACCGGCCCGAACCATCTCCTTGAGCCACTCCGGGCTGACACCCACTGCCTTCAGCGCCAGCAGCTCGCCCTCGCCCGCGCTCAGCCGGGGCGCCGCGGCACGAATGCGGGCGGCATAGTCGGGCGACAAGCCGGTTGCCCGGATGGAGGCCGCGCGCTCGACCACCGCATCGACCCAATGATCGACCGACACGGCCGGGGCTGCCGGCTCCGCCGCGGCGTACGGGTGAGCCGACGCAAGGGCCAGCCGCCGCTCGGCTTGTTTCTCGACCGCTTTCTCGAATTCGGGAGAATCGACCTCGCGGCCGGTGAGCGCCGCCGCAACCTGCGAACTCACCATCTCCGTCGTGACCGCCGTCGCTCCGGCCATGGAGTCCGCCACCACTGAAGGCAGTGAATCGGTCGGACGCGGAGCGCTCACGTAATAAGGGCGGCTGGGATCAGCGCTCGCAGCCTTGCCGGTGAAGGTGACCGCCGCAAGCGGCGCCGCGGTAGCGATCACGCCCAGCGCGACGCCCGCCCCGAAGCCGCGCGCGACCGGGGTCCGCGGCAGGCTGGCGTCCAGCACCCGGCGCACCCGGCGCGTCAGGCTACCCTTGCCCGGCGCCACTCCGTGCGAGGCAAGCAGCAGGCCCTTGCAGTCGTGCCGCGCCACCCCAACCAGAAGTTCGGCATAGTCCGGCCCGGCGACATCCGCAGCCAGCACCGCATCGTCGGCCGTCTCCTCGCGCAGCTGGTGGGCCTCGCGGGCCAGCATCCAGACCAGCGGATTGAACCAGAAGATGGCGACTGCGATCCGCCCTAGAAGCAGCTTGGCCCAGTCCAGTCCACGCACATGAGCGAGCTCATGGGCAATGATCGCCTCCGCCTGGCCGTGCGCTTCAATCGCTTCGTCGTTGAGCAGGATCACCGGCCGCATCACGCCCCAGCTGATCGGCGACTTGAGGTCGCTGCTGCTGAGCAGCGCGGTGCCGTGCTTGAAGTTCATGCGATGCTGCGCATGCGCCAGCGCGCTCAGCCAGGTCGGATCGACCAGCACCGACGCTCGCGCCCGCAGCGCCAGCAGGCGGAGGACGGCCAGCAGGGTCACGGCGACAAGGATCGCGGCGGGAAAGCCATAGACGAGCGGCCATAGCTGCAGCACGTCCAGCTCGCCGGCATCGGCCGCTACCGACGGCGCTTCGAAGACAGCCGCGCTCGGGTCGTTCACGGCGGAGGGAGCGACAGGCGCCCCATCGGCACTCAGCAGCGGCAACTCGAACACCAGCTGAGGCAAGACCAGCGCCCCGATCGGAACAAGGAGGAGCGCCAGGAGGCCGAAATGCGCGACCATGCTCCGTTCCGCTGCCGAACGCCCGCGGAGCAGGTGCAGCAGGCCAAGCGTCGCCCCAGCGATCAGCAGGGACTTGAGAGCGAAGGGAATCAGCAGATCCATCTTACTTCCCCTTTGCGTGACGGGCCTTCGCGATCATCTCTTCCAGCGCGTCCAGTTCCGCTGGCTCGATCCGATCGGACATGCCGAGCAGGGCGCTCGCCGCGCTGGTCGGCGATCCGTTGAAGAATACCCTCACAACTTCGGACAGGGCCGACTTGCGCGCGCTCTGGTCGGACAGGGCCGGACTGTAGAGGAAACCGCGCTCGCTTTCGCTGCGCCGCACTGCCCCCTTGTCCTCCAGCCGGCGAAGCATGGTCCGCACAGCGGATCCGCTGAGCGGTTGGGGCAGCGCGTCGGTGACCTCCGCTGCGGTCATGTCGCCGCGCTGGTAGAGAAGGTCGACGATCTGGCGTTCTTTCGGCGGCAATTTGCTGAGCACGACTCACCCCTTCTCGCTACATTTGTAGCTTGTGTTACAATTGTAGCGTTGATGCAAGCACCTTCTTTCACGCCTTGCGTCCAGCCGTTTGTCGATCCAGTCTGGCCGAAGTCACAGGCGGCGCTATCCAGCGGCCGCATTACCCTCCCAACACAGGTTGCGCCCATGCTCGCTCGCCTTTCCCTGACCTGCCTCCTGCTCGCCTCCAGCGCCATCGCCCAGCAGCCGGCGCCGCCCGCCGACGCGCCGCCCCCCAGCGAAGCGCAGCCGCCCGCGGAAGCCGCGACGCAGCACACACCGCCGCAGGCGACCACTCCACCCGCCACACCGCAGAAGGCGTCGGACGAGACCAAGTGGGACGTGCAGAACCCGCGCGGCCTCACCACCCGCAAGGTGCAGATCAGCACCGACGAGGGCACCTGGATGAACGTCGACGTGTCGCCGGACGGCACGCGCATCGCCTTCGACATGCTCGGTGACATCTATGTGATGCCGATGGCCGGCGGGACGCCGACGCGGATCGCGGCGGGCCTCGCGTACGAACAGCAGCCGCGCTGGTCGCCCGACGGCACCCGCATCGCCTTCGTTTCCGATCGCGCTGGCGGCGACAACATCTGGATCATGGATGCCAACGGTGCGAACGCGAAGCAGCTGACCAAGGAGGATTTCCGTCTCCTCAACCAGCCGAGCTGGAGCCCGGACGGCCGCTACATTGTCGCCAAGAAGCATTTCACCACCGCCCGCTCGCTCGGCACCGGTGAGGTGTGGCTGTACCATGTTGATGGCGGCGGCGGCGTCCAGCTGGTCAAGCGGGTCGACGAGAAATATCAGAAGGAGCTCGGCGAGCCGACCTTCGCCGCCGACGGCAAGAGCATTTACTTCACCCGCAACATCACGCCCGGCGGCACCTTCCAATATGCCCAGGATTCGAACCGCGCGCTGTTCGCGATCGACCGCTACGAGCTGGAAACTGGCGAGACCCACCGCCTGACCGGCGGCAATGGGGGAGCAGTCCGCCCGACCCCCTCCCCCGATGGCAAGTACCTCGCGTTCGTCCGCCGCGAGCGGGCCAAGTCGAAGCTCTACGTCCGCGATCTCGCCACCGGGAACGAACGCAAGCTGTACGACCTGCCAGACCAGGACATGCAGGAGACCTGGGCGGTCACCGGCGTCTACCCGAACATGGACTGGACCGCCGACAGCCGCGACGTGGTGTTCTGGGCCGGCGGCAGGATTCGCCGATTGCCCGTTGTCGGCGGCGACGCCCGCGAAGTCCCGTTCCGCATCGCCGACGACCGCGTCGTCGCCAACTCGCTTCATCCGACCATCGAGGTTGCCCCCGCCAGTTTCGAAACGAGGATGATCCGCTGGGCGCAGATGTCGCCCGACGGAAGTCAGCTCGTCTATGAATCTCTGGGCAAGCTGTGGGTGCGTCCCGCCGGGGGCGGCGAACCTCGCCGCCTGACCCGCGGCGAAGGCAATTTCGAGTCATGGCCGAGCTGGTCCCGCGATGGCCGCCAGATCGCCTTTGTCAGCTGGAACGACCGCGACCTCGGCCGGATCATGGTTGCTCCGGCGCGCGGCGGCTCGGCCAAGGCGGTGACGCGTGAGGCCGGTCATTATGCCAGCCCGCGCTTCTCGCCTGATGGGCGGACCATCGCCTTCGAAGCGGGTTCCGGCGGCGGCCTCACCTCCGACCAATGGAACCGCGACGAGGGCGTCTATGTCGTTCCCGCGGCTGGCGGCGCGATCAAGCTGGTCGAGCGCAACGCCACCAATCCCCAATATGGCGCCGCCAACGACCGCCTGTTCATGACCGCGCGGATCGACGACAAATTGCAGCTGCGCAGCACCGACCTCGAGGGTGAGGCGCGACGGATCCATGCCTCTGGCGATCTCACCAGCGACTTCCAGGTCGCGCCCGACGGCCGCTCGGTCGCCTTTCGCCAAAATTACGAAGCGTTCCTGATGCCGCTCCTCCCGGGCGGGCAGAATGTCGAAGCCGCGACCGAGAAAGGCGCCTTGCCCTCCGTCCGCTTGAGCCAGGGCGGCGGTGACTTCATCCACTTCTCGCGGGGTGGCAGCCAGGTGCACTGGAGCGTCGGACCGACCCTTTTCGGCACCGACACCCGCGTCGCCTACTACCCCGGATATACGGCGCCCAAGACCGGCCTCAACCTGTCCCGCGCGGTTCGTGCCGACAAGCCGGCGGGGACCGTCGCACTGACGGGCGCCCGCATCGTCACCATGCGCGGTGACGGCGGCGGCATCATCGAGAATGGCACGATCGTCGTACAAGGCGACCGCATTCTCGCCGTCGGGCCGAGCGGCAGCGTCGCCGTTCCGGTGGGAGCACGCACCGTCGATGTCACCGGCAAGACCATTGTCCCCGGCTTCATCGATGCCCACGCCCACGGCCCGCAGGGCGAGAACGGGATGACCCCGCAGCAGAACTGGTCGGCACAGGCCAACCTGGCGCTTGGCACCACCACCATCCACGACCCGTCCAACCGTGCGTCGGAGATCTTCGCCGCCGCGGAGATGCAGCGCGCCGGTCTGATCCTCGCCCCGCGCATCTTCTCCACGGGCGAGATCATCTACGGCGCGAAGGCCGCCGGTGCCTTTGCCGAGATCGGCAAGTTCGACGACGCCCTCGCCCACGTCCGCCGCCTCAAGGCGCAGGGCGCGTGGAGCGTGAAGAACTACAACCAGCCGCGCCGCGAACAGCGCCAGATGGTCGTCGCGGCGGCGCAGGCCGAGAACATGCTGGTCGTCCCCGAAGGCGGCTCGCTGTTCAACATGGACATGAGCCTGATCCAGGACGGCAACGCTACCGTCGAGCACAACGTGCCGGGCAGCACCTTCTACGGCGACGTGCTGCAATTCTGGTCGCAGACGAAGACCAACTACACGCCCACTTTGGTCGTCTCGTACGGCGGCCCGGGCGGCGATCCCTACTGGCGCTCACGCACCAACGTGTGGGAGCATCCTTTGCTCAAGGCGCACATCCCGCCGGGCACCCTCGCCGCCGACAACGCCCGCCGGGAGATCGCCCCGGAAGAGGATTATGCCGACACCTGGGCGGCCCGCGAAGCCCGCAAGCTCGCCGACCGCGGCATCCAGGTGAACATCGGCGCCCATGGCCAGCAGGACGGCATCGGCGCCCACTGGGAGATGTGGAGCTTCGTCAAGGGCGGCTGGACCCCGCTGCAGGCGCTGCAGGCGGCGACGATCATGCCGGCCAGGACCCTTGGCATGGACCGCGACCTCGGCACGCTGGAGCAGGGCAAGCTGGCCGACCTTGTCATCCTCGACGCCAACCCCGTCGAGAACATCCGCAACTCGGACAAGGTCAACATGGTGATGCTCGGCGGCCGCCTGTACGACGCCGCGACCCTCAACGAGCGGGTGACGGGCAACCGCGTCCGTCAGGCCTATTGGTGGGAAAACAGCACGAACCCCAGCGCTGGCCGGGTATCCGCCTCCGCGCACAGCCACCAGGCCGATTGAGCGCGACACGGCTCCGGCTGAAAGGCCGGAGCCGTTCGCGGCGGGGCAGCGCCGTCAGGACGACGCGGTTCAGCCGGGGAAGAAGTCCAGCCCCGACCGGTCATACTGCAGCCACGGATCGACCGCGAACGCCGCGCTTTGCGACCGGTCGATCGTGTAGCTGTCGATCAGAGTCCCTTCTCCTCCACCGCCCACCGCAACGAAGTCGAAGGTGATTGAGGTATCGCTGGCCTGCACCAGCAGGACCCCATAATCGTCATGGTAGCGGAACGCGCTCCCTCCGGTCGGGGCCTCGAAGCCATAGCGCGTCGCTCCGCCAAGTCCGGTGATCAGATAGGGCAACAGGACGCCGTCCTGATTGTCATCCCGCAGGATGCGTTCGTACAGATGCTCGTGGCCGTTCAGGACCGCGGTCGCGCCCCAGTCCTCGAAGGGCCAGCGCATCTCCTCTTCGGGTCCGTGCTTCTCCCCGGAACTGTACGGCGGATGGTGGAAGAACACGATCTTGAAGGGCGCTTCGGACGCGGCAAGCTCCGCCTTGAGCCAATCCGCCTGCTTGCTGTCCTTGTCCATTCCATCGGGCTCTTCGGGATTGCTGTTGAGCGCGAAGAAATGCACCGGGCCGATGGTGAACTCGTAATAACGCTCGTTGCCCGGCAAGGTGAAATAGTTGAAATAAGCGGAAGGGCCGCCGCCTTCCCCATTGTATTCGTGATTGCCAATGGACGGGAAGAACCGATTGGTCTCGCTGCCCGGACCATGGTCTCCCCGATAATTGCCGATGTACTCGCTGTATTTGACCCCCACCTGATCGTCGATCGGGGTTGAGCCGTAGACGTTGTCGCCGGTCGTGACGATGAAGTCGACGTCCAATGCGGCTACGAGCTTCGCGACATCCGCCGCGCCGTCCCTGTTGCCGTAATCGCCAAAGGCGGCAAACCTCGTCTCGGCGACGTCAGCGACAAGCGCGGTCACGCTATCGACGAACGGGGCTCCGCTGCTGCTGGTCGCAGTGACCTTGAGGTCCACCGACGGAGTTCGCTCGAAGTCGAGCCGCACCCCGTCTTTCAGCAGAAGGGTGCTTCCCACCACCTGGAAGCGCGGATCCGCGACCGAAAAGGCGTAGCTCTCGCCCACCGGGCCGTTGGCGATGCTCAACGTTCCCACGGCGGCTCCCGCTACATTCTCGCGGAACGACGAAGCGGGAGCGAGCACCAGGTCCATCTCCGCGGTCGGGGGTGGCGGCGGTGGAGGGGGTGGCGGTGGCGGTGGCGGTGGTGGTGGCGGGGGTGGTGGTGGCGGCGGGGGCGGAGGTGGCGGCGGTGGCGGAGGTGGTGCCGCCAATACATACTCGACGTGCAGCACCGGCGCCCTGGCGGCGTCCCCGTCGAATGCGTGCGCGGTGCGCGCGCCGCTGCCGCTGAGCGCGAAGCCAAGGTCATTCCCCGACTGCCAGCCGGCTCGCCCGACGATCTCCTGGACGATCGCCGTCAGGTCCGGAGTCCGTTGCGCTTGGCCCGCTTCGTCGCGGATCGTCCAGCCCTCCGGCTGCCAGGTCGCCGCGGCGGCCGTGGTCGCCCGACCGGTGATGTCGTTGAGCGAATGAGTGAAGGTCGAAAGATCGTCGCTGGCGAACCCGCGGATGAGCAGCGAGGTGTCGACCGTGTCCGTCTCGTCCGACTGGAACTGGACATAGGCGCGGGTGATCACCGCGCCCGGCGGGATCGCGATGTCGGTGAAGCGGAGCCCGACCGTCTGAACGACATCCCTATCGGTGGTCAGCTCCAGGTCGGAACTCGCAAGCCAGATGCTTCCGCCGCTGCGTTCCTCGGCATCGTCCGAACCGCTTTCGATCCGCTTCTCGAGGACCAGGGCGGCGGAGCGATATTCGATATGCAGCAGCGCGGCCTTGTCGGGACTGCTTTCGTAGGCCCGAGCGGTGCGTTCGCCGCTGCCGGCGAGCATCACGCCAAGGTCGTTGCCCGCCACCCAGCCCGCCCGGCCGACGATTTCCTGGATGATTGCCGCCAGATCCGGCGTCCGCTGCGCCTCGCCGGCTTCGTCGATGACCGTCCAGGCCCCCGGTTGCCAGTTCGTCAGGGCTTCGGTCGCAGCGCGCGAAGAAAGATCGTCCCGGGCCACCGTGAATGGCGAAAGATCGTCCGTGGCGAACCCGCGGATCAGCAGCGACGTGTCGGCGGAGCCTGGCTCGTCCGTCTGGAACTGGATGTAAGCGCGGGTGATCACCGCACCCGGCGGAACGTCGATGTCCGTGAACCGGAGCCCGACGATCTGCAGCAAGCCATTGTCGTCGACCAGTTCGAGGTCCGTGCTCGACAAGGAAGTCCTGTAACTCCGCTGCTCGGCGTCGTCCGGCCCGCTCGCTATTCTCCGTTCAACTGTCGCCGTCGCTCCGGCGTCGGCGATTGTAAGGCCGGGTCCGATCGTGATGGTTTCGGCGATTGCGCCGCGGACGGGGTCTGTGGCCAGCATTTCCTACTCCCGCGATATTGCTGGAAAGGACGCCAGGGAGGGACGGTCAGCCCCCCTCACGCTGAGGTCTGCGCACTGCTCAACGACTCGCCCTGTATAGCAAGCGCACAACGTCGGCGCTGCTAATTATTTGTGAACGAAGGTTTTTCGTTCCGGCAGCTTTACGAAACCGCGCCGCCGACGCCGTGCGCTGCGTCCCCGGTTGCGCAAGCGCTCTACAAGGCGGTGGCGGAGAGGGTGGGATTCGAACCCACGGTACGGTTGCCCGCACGCCGCATTTCGAGTGCGGTGCTTTCGACCACTCAGCCACCTCTCCGCAGGGTTTCGGGCGCTGGCCGGTGGAACACCGGCGGTCGGACGGCGCGCCTCTAGCAGCGCCCCGGCGACTTGCCTAGCCCGGTTCGCCGGGTTCACGATCATGCCTTGTGCGGCACGGCGACGCCATTAAGTTGCACCCATGCAGTCGCTTGAACGTTTCACCGTCATGGACCCGGCGATCACGCCTCCGGTTTCGCAGGCCCGCTTCGGCATCGGGGAGGTGGTACGCCACCGCCTGCTCGACTTTCGCGGCGTGATCTTCGACGTGGATCCGGTCTTTGCCAACACGGACGAATGGTATGAAGCCATCCCGCCGGAAATCCGCCCGTCCAAGGACCAGCCCTTCTACCACCTCCTCGCCGAGAATGCGGAATCGAGCTACGTCGCTTACGTCAGCCAGCAGAACCTGGTGCACGACGAGGATGACGAGCCGATCGACCATCCCGCGATTGACGGCCTGTTCGATGCCTTCGTTGACGGCCGCTACCGACTGAAGCGCGAGCACAAGCACTAAGGGCTTCCTTGGTTGACACCCGCCGCCCCCTCCCTTAGGCGGCAGCCTTTCCGCGCGGGACCTCGCGTCCCGGGTGCTGCCAAGCGCGGAAGCGAGACATTCTAGACCAAAAGAGAAGAGCCAATGTTCGCAATCGTGCGCACGGGCGGTAAGCAATACCGCGTCGCCCCAGGAGACAAGATCGTCGTCGAGAAGCTGGACGGCAATGCCGGCGACAGCATCACTCTGGGCGAAGTGCTGATGGCGGGCGAAGGCTCCGACCTCAAGGATACCAACGGCCTGACGGTCGCTGCCGAGATCATCGCGCAGGCCAAGGCCGACAAGGTGACGGTGTTCAAGAAGCGCCGCCGCCACAATTATCGCCGCAAGAAGGGCCACCGCCAGCAGCACACCATCCTCAAGATCGTCGCAATCGGCGATCACAAGGGCGGCGAGCAGGCTGCCGCAAAGCCCAAGACAGCGAAGGCCGGCAAGGCCGCTGCCGCTCCGGCTGCCTCGGCCGATCAAGCGGCCAGCTTCGAAGGCGTGGCCCCCGCCGATGCCGGCACGGAGGCGACCCAGGACGTCTCGACTCAGAATGCTGCACCTGCTAAGGGCAAGGGCAAGAAGGCCGCTCCGGCCGCCAACACGACCGCAGAGTAATCGATCATGGCACATAAGAAGGCAGGCGGCTCCTCCCGGAACGGCCGCGATTCAGAGAGCAAGCGCCTCGGCGTGAAGAAGTTCGGCGGCGAAACCGTTCGCGGCGGAAACATCATCGTGCGTCAGCGCGGCACGCGCTGGTACCCGGGCGACAACGTCGGCCTGGGCAAAGACCACACCCTGTTTGCGCTGTGTGATGGCCGCGTTGCGTTTCGCGACGGGCGCCAGGGCCGCAAGTACGTCCACATTGAGACGATGCCGGCAATGGACGCAGCCGCAGAATAGGGACCGGTCGCTAAAGGGCCGTCCCGAGAGGGGGCAGCCCAGGACAGGTCTCACAAGGTCTGAAAGGGAGAAGAGGGAAGCCCCCTCTTCTCCCTTTCGTCGTTTTGGAAGGGCCCAAGTCTTCTCCCGAAACTGTAACCGACCGGCGGTAGGCGCTGCGTCGGGAGCGAAGGGGAGTTGAGCCAATGTTCGCACGGACCGAACGACTGCTGCTGCGGCCTGGCTGGGCCGAGGATGCGGCCGCACTGGCGAAGGGGATCGCCGACGAGCAGATCGTCCGCAACCTGGCCAAGGCGCCGTGGCCCTACCAACTGTCGGACGCCCAGACCTTCCTGGCGATGCCGTCCGATCCGGTCCTCCCGACCTTCCTGATCTTCGCCCGCACGGGCTCGGCGCCGGAGCTGGTCGGCGCCTGCGGCCTCGCGCGGCTCCCCTCCGGTGCGGTCGAGCTCGGCTACTGGATCGCCCGCGGCCATTGGGGCCGCGGCTATGCTACCGAGGCCGTCCGCCAGCTGATCGAGATCGCCGACACGCTCGGCCTCGCCCAGCTGGAGGCGTCGCATTTCGTCGACAACCCGGCGTCCGGCCGAGTGCTGGAAAAGCTCGGCTTCAAGCCCACCGGCCTCACCGCTCCGCGCCACAGCTGCGCCCGCGGCGAGGAGGTGCCCGCCCGGCTGTTCCGGCTGCAGCTGAAGGCTGAAAAGCCCGAGGTACTGGCGGCGTGAGCCGCTGCTCCCCCGGGCACGAAGTGGGCCCCGCGGCGGCTCCGCCACTCTGGGGGAGGAGCTTCCCTACCCCGCAGCCCGCACCCGCCTGGCCGGTGGCTCCTGGCGATAGTCATACTCGCTGTCCCAGCCGGCGATCAGCGCACGGTCATCCTCGTTCCATGGATGGAACCGCGGCAGGAAGAAGCTGACCCACGCGCCGAAAATCTTGCGGAACACGCCGGGCGAGCCCCACATCTCCCACAGCAGCGGCGCCCAGGCGCGCACCCCGGTGATCCCGTCCTGCCGCAGCAGTTCCAGCGCGCCGGCCGTGCGGTCCACCACGAAGTTGCGGGTCACGTAGAGCATCACAAGCGCCTTGATCTTCCAGCGCTTTGCCCGCGGCATGTCCCGCGTAGCCGCCAGCCAGGTGTCGTACGCCACGCCCTTGTGCTCGATCTCCTCGACCGCATGCCAGCGCCACAGGTCGGCGCTCTCCTTGTCCGCACCAGCGAGATGCCTGGGTTCCTTGAGCAACTCATGGGCCAGGATGGCGGTGAAATGCTCCAGTGCCATGGTCGCGGCCAGCGAGACGATCGGCGGCTTGGAGCGGGTCAATGCCAGCCGCTCCTCCACCCTGTTCTCGAGCGGGGCGAGATCGTACCCGGCATCGGCGGCACGGTCATTGAAGGCGAGATGCTCGCGGCTGTGGATCACTTCCTGCGTGGTGAACGCCCGGATTTCCCCCGCCAGCCGCTCGTCCGCCGCCTCACGGAACTGGCGGACGCTCTCAACGAAAAAGGCCTCGCCCTTCGGAAAGGTCGCCGACAGGCAGTTGTAGAGCGCGCTGCGATAGGGATTGCCGCCGTGCCACCAGCGCGGCGTCCGGTCTTCGCGCCCGAAGCGACGATCGCGCGGCGTGATCGTCAGGTCGGTCGGAGTCACCGAACCACGCTCGAGACTTGCAACACCCATGTGCGTCCTCCAACCAAGGCTGTGCCTCCAGATTGGGTCTGCTTACAGTGATGTCAATAAGTTTGCACTCACGCCGGCGGATGTCGCCGGACGAAAGCCGGGCGGCAGCCGTGGTGGCGGCCCGCGAGCTGCTGATGGATGAAGGCGCAGCGGCCGTGACGCTGAAGGCGGTCGCGCGCAAGATCGGCCGCACCCACGCCAACCTGCTCCATCATTTTGGCTCGGCCGCCGGACTGCAGCGGGCCATCGCCGAAGAGATCGCCCGGACGGTCTCCGCCTCGATCACCGGCGCGATCGAGCAGCGCCGCCGCGGTGAGGCGACCGAGCGGCATGTGGTCGATGCCATGTTCGAGGCGTTCCGCCGTGAAGGCGCCGGCGAACTGATCGGCTGGATCGCGCTGACCCGCCAGCGCGAGGCGCTCGAGCCGGTGATCACCACCATTGCGGCGATCATCCGCCAGATGCGGGTGTTGGGCGACACTCGCCCTGTGGACCGGATGACATTGGGGCTAACCTTGCTGGCGATCGGCGACAGCCTGGTCGGCGAGGAGATCGCCCGCGCCTGCGCCCTGCCGCGCGAAACGGTGCGCGAGGTGGCGGTGACGCAAATCGAGGCGCAGGCTGGAGAAGCGCTGCGGGAGTGAGCGACCTTCCGCCGGGAGATCACAAGGTCGCGTGAACCGTCGCGACCGCCTGCATCACGGCGGCGATCCGCGCCGCCGCCTGGATCGTCTCCGCCTTGACGTTGTGCTGCTGGAGCACCCGCTCATGGCTGTCGATGCACATGCCGCAGCCGTTCATCGCACTGACCGCCAGGCTGAACAGCTCGAAATCGTCCTTTTCGATCCCCGGCGAGCCGATCACGTTCATCCGGAGCTTCGCCGGCAGCGTTCCGTACACCGGGTTCGAGGCGAGGTGCACGAAGCGATAATAGACATTGTTCATCGCCATCACCGCAGCCGCTGCGCGTGCCGCTTCGGCCGCTTCAGGGGACAACTTGGGCACGCACTCGGCCTCGGCCGCGGCCACGAGCGGCCGGTAGCCGCTGCCATGGGCGCAAGCGAGCAGCAGGCCATACTTGCGCTGATCGCCTAGCAACTGGTCGTTGAGCAAGGAGCCGAGGTTCAGCCGCAGATCCTTGGCATAGGCGGGCAAAGTGTCGGCGAATTCCTTGAGCGACATGAAGGTCCTCGGATGAACAGGAGGTCATTCCTCCCCGGCAAGGGGATGCCGGGGAGGAGACTGGAAGGCGGCCCGCAAGGGAAACGGGCCGCCCTCACGTCCCGGACGGCCAACGCGGCGGGGGCATGCCGCGCGTCTCGTCCGGGCATTTCGCCGCCCTCCAACAGGGGAAAGGAGGAGCGGCTAACGCTTTGGCTTTCATGCAGCCGGGCGGAGCACCTCTTCGCCGGCCGTCCAGTTGCACGGGCACAGCTCGTCGGTCTGAAGGGCGTCGAGCACCCGCAGCGTTTCCTGCGGATTGCGTCCGACGTTCAGCCCGTTGACCGTGACGTGCTGGATCACATTGTCCGGATCGATGATGAAGGTCGCGCGATAGGCGACATGCTCCTCCGGATCGAGGATGCCCAGCGCCTGCGCCAGCTGCATGCCGTTGTCGGCGATCCACGGGAAGTCCGCGGTGCCCAGCTGCTCGTCCGACTTGCGCCAGGCGAAGTGGACGTGCGCAGTGTCTGTCGACGCGCCGATCAGCACCGCGTCACGGTCCTCGAAGTCGCTCTTCAACTCACCGTAGCCGACGATCTCCGTCGGGCAGACGAAGGTGAAATCCTTCGGCCAGTAGAACAGCACCTTCCACTTGCCCTCGGTCTCGCCGAGATCGATCGTCTCACCGGCGGGCAGCGCTGCGGTGCCCTGCTGGACGGGGAGGACGAGCGAAGGAATCTTGTCACCAATGGTAAGCATCATGTCTCCTGTTGAGCAGCGGTGCGCGGGCGAATCCCCGGCTTGTGCGATGCAGCATCTAGGGTCTGGCGCTCAGCGTTCAAGTCGCTTAAATCCACTTTCGTTGATTGGATTTGTCGATGACTGTGTACCTGCCGACCCTGAAGCAGCTGCAATATCTCGTGGCCCTTCACGATCACGGCCATTTCGGCCGCGCTGCCGAGAGCTGCTTCATCACCCAGTCCACGCTGTCCGCCTCCCTGCGCGAGTTGGAGGCGCTGCTCGGCAGCACGCTGGTCGAGCGGACGCGGCGGGTGATCCGTTTCACCCCCCTGGGCCTCCGGATCGTCGACAAGGCCCGCAGGGTGCTGCGCGAGGGCGAGGAGCTGGCCGATATGGCTCGCGCCGAGCGCGAGCCGCTGACGGGCGAATTGCGGATGGGCGTGATCCCGACCATTGCCCCTTTCCTGCTACCCTCTCTCCTTCCCAAGCTCCGCGCGGAATGGCCGACGCTGAAACTTTATCTCCGCGAAGAAACCAGCCAGGCGGCCTGTGACGCCCTGCAGCGGGGCCAGCTCGACTGCGTGCTTCTGGCTATGCCGTTCGCATGCGGCGACGTCGATACCGCCGAGCTGTTCGACGATCGCCTGCTGGTCGCCTTTCCGCCCGGCGAGGAACCCGCCGATCCGCAGGTTCGCCCCGAGGACATCGCAACCGGGCGGCTGCTCCTGCTGGAGGACGGCCATTGCCTCAAGGACCATGCCCTTTCCGCCTGCAACCGCCCCGAACTGCGAGCTTCGGCGATGATGATGGGCACCTCGCTGCATACGCTGGTGCAGATGGTCGACAATGGCCTGGGCCTGACCATGGTGCCGCAGATGGCGGTGGACGGCGGCCTCCTGGCCGGCACCGACATTGCCGTTCGGGCGCTCGACGCCGACTATCCCTCGCGCCGGATCGCCTTGATCTGGCGCAAGGGGAGCCCGCGCAGTGAGGAATTCCAGCTGCTCGGCCAGGCTCTCAGCCGTCATCACCAGACGCTGGAGCCTGCCCGCGCGGCCTGAGGCTCAGGCGCTGACCTGCGCCACATCCCTCGCCAGCTTGCGCTCCGGCAGAAGATCGAAACGATCGGCGTTCATCACCTTGGTCCAGGCCTTGATGAAGTCGCGGACGAACTTCTCCTCGTTGCCGCGCTCGGCATAGACCTCGGCCGTGGCGCGCAGCTGGCTGTTGGACCCGAAGATGAGGTCGGTCCGCGTCGCCCGCCACTTCTCCTTTCGCCCGCCGCGGGTGTAGCCGATGAACTCCTCGTCGCTGGACGCGTCGACCAGGTCCCAGAAGGTCTCATTGTCGAGCAGGTTGACGAAGAAGTCGTTGGTCAGCTGGCCGACGCGGTCGGTGAACACGCCTTCCGGCTTGCCGCCATGATTGGCGCCCAGCACCCGCAGCCCGCCTAGGAGCACCGTCATCTCCGGCGCCGAGAGGCCGAGCAGCGACGCCTTGTCGAGCAGCAGCTCCTCCGTCTTCACCGGCTGCCTGGTCTTGAGATAATTGCGGAAGGCATCCGCCTGCGGCTCCATCCAGACGAAGCTGTCGACGTCCGTCCAGTCCTGAGTGGCGTCGCCACGACCGCCGGTGAACGGCACCTCGACATCGAAGCCGGCATCCCTGGCGGCCTTCTCGACCGCCGCCGTCCCGGCCAGCACGATCGCATCCGCAAGCGACATGGCGCCGCGCAGCTCGTTGAGCTTGCCGAGCACGCTCGCTAGCTCGGCAGGCTCGTTCACCGCCCAGTCCTTCTGCGGCGCCAGCGCGATGCGCGCACCATTCGCGCCGCCGCGATGGTCGGACTTGCGGTAGGTCGAAGCGGACGCCCAAGCCGTCTTGACCAGCTGCGTCACGGTCAGCCCGCAGTTCAGCACCTTGTCCTTGAACGCGGCAACATCGGCATCGGACGGGGCAGTTCCCTCGGGCACCGGATCCTGCCAAATCAACGTCTCTTCGGGAACTTCCGGCCCGAGGTAACGGACTTTCGGCCCCATGTCGCGGTGGGTCAGCTTGAACCAGGCGCGCGCGAAGGCATCGTCGAGCGCCGCCTGGTCGTCGCGGAACCGCTCGGAGATCGCGCGGAATTCGGGGTCCATCTTCAGCGCCATGTCGGCGGTGGTCATCATCGTCGGCACGCGCTTGTTCGGGTCGCGCGCGTCGGGTGCGAGGTCCTCCGGATCGGGGTTGATCGGCGTCCACTGCTTGGCGCCGGCCGGGCTCTCGACCAGCTCATAGTCATATTTGAACAGCAGCCGGAAATAGTCGCCGCCCCACCTGGTCGGGTTGTTCGACCACGCGCCTTCAATTCCGGAGGTGGTGATGTGACCCTTGCCGATCTCCTCATCGTCGGTCAGCCAGCCGAGGCCTTGCAGGTGCACCGCTTCGGACGCCGGATCCTTGCGATAGGTGTCGGCCGGCTTGGCCCCGTGCGCCTTGCCGAAGGCGTGACCGCCAGCGGTCAGCGCGACCGTCTCCTCGCTGTTCATCGCCATGCGCAGGAAAGTCGCCTTCATGTCGCGCGCCGACAGCAGGGGATCGGGGTTGCCGCCGGGCCCCTCGGGATTGACGTAGATGAGGCCCATCTGGATCGCGGCGAGCGGCCCTTCCAGCTCGGGCAGTTCCTCGCTGATGCGGGTCTGCGCGCCCTGGTTGACCCAGATTTCCTCGGCGCCCCAGAAGGTGTCGCCCTCGGACTGGTAGACGTCCTTGCGCCCACCGCCGAAGCCGAACACCGGACCGCCCATGCTTTCGATTGCGACGTTGCCAGCAAGGATGAACAGGTCGGCCCAGCTGATGTGCTTCCCGTACTTCTGCTTGATCGGCCACAGCAGACGGCGGGCCTTGTCGAGATTGCCATTGTCCGGCCAGGAGTTGAGCGGTTCGAAGCGTTGCTGGCCGCTCGATGCGCCACCGCGGCCATCAGTGACGCGATACGTTCCGGCGGCGTGCCACGCCATGCGGATCATGAACGGACCGTAGTGGCCGTAATCGGCCGGCCACCACGCCTTGCTGTCGGTCATCAGCGCGGTCAGGTCGGCCTTGAGCGCCTGATAGTCCAGCTTCTCGAACGCCTCGGCATAATCATAGTCCGCACCCATCGGGTCGGGCGAGACCCCATTCTGATGGAGCATGTCGACCGGCAGCGCTTCGGGCCACCAATCCTTGTTGGTGCGTCCCAGCAGCGAGCGTGCCTTGGTCCCCTTCATCGGGCAGCCGCCCATATCGCCAGTCTTCGCGTCCATGATCTATGCTCCTTTTGGCAAGGTGGCGATCAAGCTATGCCGACTTCAGCAACGACGGAAACGATTATACTTTGATCGACCCACTGGGGAAATCGATCAGTCGGCGCTCAGTCCATGTGCCGCATGCCCGTGCGCAGATAGTCCCAGCCGGTGATCATCGTCAGTGCGGCCGCGGCCCACAGGCTCGCCAGCCCGACATCATGCACCCACGCCTGGTCAGGGACTGACCCGGCCAGGATCAGCGCCCCAAGCGCCACCAGTTGCAGCGTCGTCTTCCACTTGGCGAGCGCACTGACCGGTACCGACACCGACAGCCCCGCCAGGAACTCGCGCAGGCCCGACACGATGATCTCGCGCAGCAGAATGGTAAGCGCCGGCAGGATGTGGAGGCCATGGATGATCGGCTCGCCGCTCGACTTGCGGCTGGACACCAGCATGATGATTACCGCCGCCACCATGATCTTGTCCGCGATCGGATCGAGGAACTGCCCCAACCTGCTGATCTGCCCATGGGCGCGCGCCAGATAGCCGTCGAAATAATCCGTGATCCCGACGATGCAGTAGAGGACGAAGGTGATCAGATAATCGAGCGGGGTCGGCTTCCACAGCAGGAACACCAGGATCGGCACTGCCAGGATGCGGGACAGGGTGAGGAGATTGGGTAGCGACAGCATGCGGGCGCCTGTCTACGCGAAAGCAGGGCGGGGGCAAATCGGGTGCGCTAGCCCTGTCACCGGAACACCAGGGCGCCCGCCAGTCCGGACCCGAGTACGAGCGCAGGGACGCTGGCCTTCGAACGCCAGAGACACAGAACGGCTAGGCTGGCGACGAACAGGGCGGCACCCCAGGGCAGCGAAGGCACCGACCGGCTGGCGCTCCATCCGAGCTGCACGGCAGTGACCGCGATCAGCCCGATCACGCCGGCCGCGACCCCTTCGAGGAAGCGGTGCAGTCGTTCATTGTCGATCACCGCCTCCAGCCGGTCGAAGAACAGCAGCCCGAAAGCAAAGGCGGGAAGGAAGATCCCCGCGGTCATGGCGAGCGCGCCCGCGAGGCCGCCGGCGATGTAGCCGACAAAGGTCGCGAAGATAATCAGCGGCGCCGGGATAACTCCGGACAGCGCCAGGCTGTCCAGGAACTGGTTCTCGCTGACCCACCCACGCCCAACGGCATCGTCCCGGACGAAGGGTATGGCTGTATAAGCCCCGCCAAAGGTCAGCAGCCCTGCTTTCAGGCCGGACAGGAACAATGGCACTGCGCTAACCGCATTCTCCGGGCCTCCTCGCTGGACGTCCGGCGTGATTGGCAGCGCACTCTCGCCGGTCATCATGGCAATCATGGCCGCCGCCACGGCGACCAGCGACGCGACAAGTCTGCGATCCGCTCTCACGGCCGCATAGACCAGACCCGCAGCTGCGAGTGTCACCCAGAAGCTGACCCCCAGCGCGGTGCAGCCGGCGCTTGCCGCCGCGATGATCCAGAGCGCCCGGTCAGTCAGTGCATGATCCGCAATCCGGTGCACGGCGCGTGCAATCAGTGCGATTACGCCGATCTGGATGCCCATGAAGACGGCCGCCACCTGCGGGTGCTGAAAGTCGAGACGCTGGTACAGCCAGCCCAGCGCCAGGATCAGGAGCAAACCGGGCAGCATGAAGCCAAGGCCGGCCAGCAGCCCACCTAGCCGCCTGCCCTTCATCACTCCAAAATGAACGCACAGCTCGTGCGCCTCGGGACCGGGAAGAACCTGGTAGATTGCGAGCAGCCGATTGAATCGCCCGGTTGCAATCCAGCCTTCCTCGTCGACCAGTTCGCGCTTGATCATGGCGATCTGCGCCACCGGACCGCCCCACGCCAGGCAGCCGAAGCGAAGGAACCGCCAGAAGATCGCGAGCAATGGTTCGCCCGCCTCGGGTCGCTGCATGCCCGACTTGATATCGAACCGGCTGCATGCGGGATAGGTGTCGGCTGGCGCGCCTCGGCTTGCCGGGGCCGGTTCAGCCGCTAGAGGGGTCCGATGAATTGCTGGGGTAGACCGTCAAGGCGCGTGAGACACTGATGTACGGCGCAACCCACCTCGTCGGCACGCGCCGATTCCTGCCGATCTTCGTCACGCAATTCCTTGGCGCGTTCAACGACAATCTGTTCCGCACCGCCATGGTGCTGCTGGTGATCTACGGCATCTACCGCAGCGCCGAACAGGAAGCGGCGTTCAGCGCGATTGCCGGGGGGCTGTTCATCCTCCCCTTCTTCCTCCTCTCGGCGCTCGCCGGGCAGCTGGCCGACGCGATCGACAAGGCGAAGATCGTCCGCATCGTGAAGACTGCCGAGATCGTCATCATGGTCTTCGGCGCGGCCGGCCTGCTGTTGCAGAATGTACAGCTGCTGCTGGTCGCGCTGACCGCGATGGGCGTCCATTCGACCTTTTTCGGCCCGATCAAATACGCCATCCTGCCGCAGCATCTCGAGCCCGACGAAGTTCTCGGCGGCACCGGTCTCGTCGAGGCCGGCACTTACATCGGTATCCTTGGCGGAACGATCCTCGGCGGGCTGCTGGTCCTGAAGAATCCGGACGGCAGCTACCATGCCGAGCTGGCCGCGGTCGGCGTCCTCGCCGTCGCCGTGCTCGGTCGGATCGCGGGCCAATTTGTCCCGCCAGCTCCCCCGGTCGACGTGCCCGATGATCCGGAATTCCCCGACGCGGGCATGGACTGGCACATCCTGCGCGCCTCCATCCGGCTGGTGAAGGCGACCATGCACATCCCCCGGCTGTTCCTGGCGATCATGGCGATCAGCTTCTTCTGGGCGATGGGCGCGGTGCTCGCCGCCCAGTTCCCGCCGTTGGTCAAGAACGTCTTCTTCGGCGACCAGAGCGTCGCCACCCTGTTCCTCGCCATCTTCTCGGTTGGGGTCGCGGTCGGCTCGGTCGCGATCAACCGCCTGCTGAAGGGCGACGTGGCCGCCCGCTATGCCCCCGCCGCGGCGCTGGCGATGGGGTTCTTCGTGCTGCTGCTGTTCCTGCTCGCCCGTAACTGGCCGGCCAGCACGCAGCTTTTGACCCTCGGTGAGTTCCTGGCCGACCGCAAGGCGTGGCTGGTTATCGCCGACCTGTTCTTCGTGGCGGTGGCCGGCGGCATGTTCGTCGTGCCGCTTTACGCTTTCCTGACCACCACCGTGCCCAAGTCGGAAACGGCCCGCACCGTCGCCGCCAACAACATCGTCAATTCGGGCGCGATGGTCGCGGCGACTCTGCTGCTGACCGGGCTTGTGACTGCCGGAGTGTCGGTTGCGGGCACCCTGCTGATGGTCGCCATCGCGAGCATCGGCGCCGCCTGGCTCGGCTGGAAGCTCCACCTCGCCTGCGACTGAAGCAGCGCGCGCTTATTCGGGCAGCGTCCACATCGCCGCGGCAACCGTCACCTTGCGTGGTTCCTTGGGACGCTCATAGAGGCCACGGAACAGCCGCATGCAGTCCGGCGGCCGGGAAGAAAGCGCCGGCAGGACGCCCTGCTTTTCCTTTACCGTACAGGCGGCGATCCGGCCGTCGGTGCCGACCGTCAGCTCCGCCACGACCCGCATCAGCAGCCGGTCGGCCGGAACCCTCACGGGCGCCACGTCTGCTCCGCTGGAGACCAGTTGCGCCGTGACAATCATCCTCGCCGATATTGGACCAGCCGGTTGCGACTCCCCGCCCATGGCCTGCTGCCGCACCGCCTGGATGCCCTTGCAGGTGACGCCCGGCGGGCGGGTCAGCCCCTGCAGCGTTTCCTCGCACGACTTCACCTGGCCGTCTGCACCGAACGCCGCCACCACCTTTGTGCTCCAGTCAGTCAGCGGCAGCCGCGGCGGCAGCTTCCACTGGATGCGGACCCGGGTGGCGGACTCAACCGGCTGGCCATCCTCGTCCTTGGCCGGGATGAAACGCGCGCGCGACGCCAACAGCCGGCAGGTCGCGCTATCGAGCGCTGCCGATCCTGAACTCTTCTCCACATGGCAACCTCCGACCCGACCGATCGACGAGATGAGCAGGACCACTCCGCTCGCTCCTCCGATATCGTTGCGCATGGCCTCCGCCGGGTAATCGGCAGCGGAGATCAGCGACGGCAGCGGTTGCCGCGGCGAAGGCCCCGTCGCTCGCTCGAACAAGGCCTGCCCAGGCATGCCCATCGGCTCCTGCATTGCTGCCGGGTCCCCGTACCCACCGACCGGACGAGGCGAGACCCACACAACCGGCGGCTTGGCGGAAGGCAATGGCACATGGACGGCGGGCGGTGGGCTATCGGGCCGCACGACCGGCGCTTCGATCTTCGACGGCTCGGACTGGAAAGCGGCAAGCAACAGCAACAACACGAATGGGACCTCCGAGCGGGCGAGGAACCGAGCGCTGACACCATGCCGCGCCACCCGACCGCCGTCCAGAGGACCCGGGAACCGCCGCCGCTGCCGGTGCTTATCCCCGCTCAACAGGAGGCGTAACGATGAGCAACGGCGGAACTGCGACGCGAGGCTTCATCGATCGCATCGTCTTCGCCTTCGACTTCGACCGTACGCTGTCCGAGGGCACGTTCGAAGCCTTGCTCGGCCGTTTGGGCGTCGAGGATGCGCAGCAATGGCGCAAGGACCAGTTGATGCCGCTGGTGGAGGACGGCTGGGACGAGATCCTGGCCAAGGGCTGGCTGATGGCGAAGCTTGCCCGCGAGCAGGATCTCACGATTACCAAATCCTGGCTGGAGGATGCGGGCCGCTCGCTCGATCCTTACCCTGGCGTTCTCGACATTCTCCCGGCGCTGCGTGCCAGGGCGCGCGACGCGGCCGGCGGCGCCGATATCGAGCTTCATGTCGTATCGTCCGGCTTCGTAGACATCATCTGCGCGACACCGGTTGCCGACCTGCTCGACGGCATCTGGGGTTCGTCGATGCACTTCGGGGAAGGCGACCGCTTCCTGGCGGTCAAGCGGACCCTGATCCACTCAGAAAAGGCGCGCTACCTGCTCGCGCTCGCCAAGGGCCTCGATATTGCCGGAGCCAACGAGCCGCAGGACGTCCATCGCGACAAGCCGCCGGGCGAATGGCACGTTCCGCTCGACCAGATCGTCTATGTCGGCGACGGGGCCAGCGACCTCGACGCGTTCAACCTGCTTCACGACAATGGCGGAATCGCAGTCGCGGTGAATGCCTCGGAGCATGGGGAGCCATGGCAGGCCGGCGAGCATATGTTCGACGCCGCCCGGGTCGAGAACCTCGCGCCACCCGACTTCCGCGAAGGGCGCGAGATGCACCAGAGCCTGATGCTCGCGGCGGAGATCATCGGCAAGAAGGTCGCGCTCAGGCGGCTGGGCGAAGGAGAATGAGCCGTGCCGATCCGAATCGACGCCACCAGCGAAATGGGGGCTGGCATCGCTGCCAACCCCCAATGCGCCGAGCCTTGCTCGCCGGTCTTGATCCGGGCTGCGGGTTCTTGGGGAACCTCGCCCGTGTCATCCTTGCTCACCGGCTCAGGCGTCGCGTCGTTGCGGCCGCGCTCCGTGTGACGGGAGCCCTCCCCCGAGCGACTGGCCCGGCTCCTCGCGGAGCTTGCCTGCCGCCCGGTTCCGCCATCGCTGCGGGACATCTCCGAGAAGATATCCGCCGCTCCGGCTGTCCTGTTTGATCTCCACCGCCATTCTCCTGGGAGACTGGCGGCTTCCTTCAGCCAGGACCGTGTCCGCTTCTTGCGAAGCGAACGCCTGCTGCAACTCTCGCGGCCCTTCTTGGGAAGGCCCTCTTCCCCTTGGCTGCCCGCTCCGAAGAGCGAACCTCCGCGGTGAAGAGATTGGCCGTCTCTTCCGGCGCCTCGTACCGGCCATGCTCCGGGCGTCTTCGCCGTCCGACCAGCCCTGGGAGCCGATCCAACCTGCCAAGATCATCCAACGCCTGCCGGCGGAGATCGGTGCTTCTGCCACTTCCCTGGAGGGAGGAGGCGTCCGCCCCGATCACCCTTGGAAGATGACTCCAACTCCCGAGTCGCGCAAAGCGAAATCGGCAGTGCCATGCCTGTGGATCACGGGGATTTCGGGGGCGAAACCCGGCCGTCCCATCCCCTTTGCTGTTGCCGATCTGTTCCCCGGCCCCTACCTCCGACCGCGTGTCCGACTCCCCCGATCTTCCCCAATCCGAGCCCGCCTATCTGCATGGCCTGAACGAGCCGCAGCGCCAGGCCGTCCTCACCACCGAAGGTCCCGTCCTGGTCCTCGCCGGCGCCGGCACCGGCAAGACCGCGGCGCTGACCGCCCGCCTCGCCCACCTGCTCGCCACCCGCCGCGCCTGGCCGTCGCAGATTCTCTCCGTCACCTTCACCAACAAGGCCGCGCGCGAGATGAAGGAGCGGGTCAGCCAGATCACCGGCGGCGCGGTCGAGGGCATGCCCTGGCTCGGCACCTTCCACTCGGTCGCCGCGCGAATGCTCCGCGTCCATGCCGAGCTGGTCGGGCTGCAGAGTAACTTTAACATCCTCGACACCGACGACCAGCTGCGCCTGCTGAAGCAGCTGATCGTCGCCGCCAACCTCGACGAGAAGCGCTGGCCCGCGCGCCAGCTCGCCGGCGTGATCGACGGCTGGAAGAACAAGGGCCTCACCCCCGACCAGATCGGCGTCGCCGAGAGTGAGGCCTTTGCGAACGGCCGTGGGGGCGAACTCTACGCCCAATATCAGGAGCGCCTGCGAACCCTCAACGCCTGCGATTTCGGCGACCTCCTGCTCCACATGCTGGTGATCTTCCGCAAGCACCCCGACGTGCTGGAAGTCTACCGCGACCGCTTCCGCTACATCCTGGTCGACGAGTATCAGGACACCAACCAGTCGCAATACGAGTGGCTGAAGCTGCTCGCCGAGCCGCGCCGCAACCTGTGCTGCGTCGGCGACGACGACCAGTCGATCTATTCCTGGCGCGGCGCGGAGGTCGCCAACATCCTCCGCTTCGAGCAGGACTTCCCCGGCGCGACCATCGTCCGGCTGGAGCAGAACTACCGCTCCACCCCGCACATCCTCGGCGCCGCCTCCGGCCTGATCGCCCAGAACTCAGGCCGACTCGGCAAGACCCTGTGGACCGAGCTCGACGCGGGCGACAAGGTCCGCGTCGTCGGCGTCTGGGACGGTCCCGAAGAAGCGCGCCGCATCGGCGAGGAAGCCGAGGCGCACCAGCGCTCGCGCGGCAGCCTCGACGACATCGCCATCCTCGTCCGCGCGCAGTTCCAGACCCGCGAGTTCGAAGAGCGCTTCATCGCCATCGGCCTGCCCTACCAGATCGTCGGCGGCTTCCGCTTCTACGAGCGCGCCGAGATCCGCGACGCCCTCGCCTACCTCCGCCTGGTCCAGTCGCCGTCGGATGACCTGGCCTTCGAACGCATCGTCAACACGCCCAAGCGCGGCCTCGGCGACAAGGCAGTGCAGCGCATCCACAACTTCGCCCGCGCCACCCGCCAGCCCCTCCTCCTAGCCGCCGCGCAGATGCTCGACAGCGACGAGTTGACTCCCCAAGCCCGCCGCTCCCTCGCCCGCTTCGTCGGCGACTTCGCAAGATGGCGCGAGATGCACCTCAGCAGTTCCTCCCCCTTGGGGGAGGTGGCACCTCGCAGCGCTGACGGAGGGGTGCCGACCACCCCGATGGAAGCCCTCACCCAAGGCAATCGCACCACCCCCCACGCCGAGCTCGCCCGCCTCATCCTCGAGGAATCCGGCTACACCGCCGCCCTCCAGGCCGAGCGCAGCGCCGAGTCCGCCGGCCGCCTCGAAAACCTCGCCGAGCTTGCCCGCGCGATGGAGGAATATGAATCTCTCGGCGCCTTCCTCGAGCACGTCAGCCTGGTGATGGACAATGACGCGGCCCGCGGCGAGCCCAAGGTCACCATCATGACCATCCACGCCGCCAAGGGCCTGGAATTTCCGCTCGTCTTCCTCGCCGGCTGGGAAGAAGGCGTCTTCCCGTCGCAGCGTGCGCTCGACGAAGGCGGCCTCGCCAGCCTGGAGGAGGAACGCCGCCTCGCCTACGTCGCCATCACCCGCGCCCGCAAGCGCGCGACCATCCTCCACGCCGCCAACCGCCGGATCTACGGGCAGTGGACCAGCTCCATCCCATCTCGCTTCGTCGCTGAGCTTCCGCCCGAGCATATCGAGAGCGAGCAGACCATGACCGGCGGCGAGTCCCTCTGGCGCGCCCAGTTCAGCGAGCGCGAGGACCCGTTCGCCCACCTCGCCAGCGGAGCCGCCCACCGCGCCAGCACCCGCGGCCCCGGCTACCAGCGTGCGGCGGGCTTCAGTGCGAATCAGGACGCCGCCGCGGCCTTCCGGGCGGAACTGAACAACCGCTCGTCCCGAGCGGAGGGCGCAGCCCGTAGTCGAGGGGCGTATGACACGTACCAACGCCCGCCCATCGAAGTGAAAGCCTCCGCCGTCAGCCTCGGGAACAAGGGCCGAGACGACCTCACCCTCGGCCAGCGTGTGTTCCACGGCAAGTTCGGCTACGGCACCATCGCCGTCATCGAAGGCAACAAGCTGGAAATCGACTTCGAACACGCCGGACGCAAGCGGGTGCTCGACAGTTTCGTGAGCGCGGATTCTCACTAGCGTCGGTGAGGTCATCGGACCGCCGCCACATGGTGAGTCCAAGCCTCAGGGGAAGAACAGATCGGACGCTGCCGTCGCCGGCAAGGGCGGCAGCGGTGTCAGATCCAGATCGTCGATCCCATCGTGATTTGCGAGCCATCCGCTTTCAGCCCTGTTCCAATAGTCCCGGGCAACCTGACCCTCCAGGATGGTGAAGCCGGCTGGCGGCCTGGGATAGGTCGACGGCAGGGGACTGTCGGTCAAGTTGAGGAAAACGTTGCCGTGGGACTCGATAACCTGGTCCCAGGCGACCCTGAGACGCGCCACCATCTCGGGCGTCACGTCCTCGATCGCAAAAACCGAGTCGATGATGCGGAGGTGGGGATTGGTTCCGCCGATGTTGGTGTTGGTCTTGAAGAAGGATCCGTGGGTCATCTCGCCATTGACGAGGTAAAGCTGGCTGCGAATGAACACATTCTGGAATGTCACGGTGTTTGCGGACACGTCGGGATTGGTCTTGCTGCTCAGACCCATTCCAACGTGCACTCCGTCGAACAAGCTGTCGCGAACGGTTCCACTCAGCCCGAAGTCATTCTCGATCGCGTCGTCACGAACGTTGGAAATGTACAGGTCGTCGACGAGGAACCCGCCCGAATTGCCACGGAAATGTATTCCGTCCCAGGGCTTGTCGATGCGCCAGTCGTCGATGACGACATTCGGTGTGCTGTCTATTCTGATCGCGTGAGAATAGTTGTAAGTATATTGCCAATCTGAAGTTTGCGGAACTTCGCCCCAGATCGTACCACCTTTAATCCTCAGACCTTCTCCCGCCGGGTCGATGATGAACGGGTATTTGTTGATCACCCCTGTGCCCACAAGGTAGGAAGTCAAAGCGTCCGGGTTTTGATTGGCGCTGTTTGAAACGATCCAGCTTGCGCCGGTCGCGTCTATGGTCGAATGCGCTGGGAGCCCGCCGACCCTGTAATGTCCGTAACCATAATCCTGATCGAGTATGATCGTGACCGGCGGCGCGCCCGGACCGATCGTTATTGAAGCGGTCGCGCTGGCAGTGCCTCCGGCGCCGTCCGATACGGTATAGACGAAAGTATCACTCCCGCTGACACCTGGGTTTGGAAGGTAGCGAACCTGGTTCTGCTCGATCGTGACGACGCCATTGGCACTTCCGCCTGCAGCGGTGATGACCAGAGCATCACCGTCCACGTCGCTATCGTTTGCAAGCACGTTCATCAAAATCGGAACGGCCAGTTCGGTCGTGGCGGTGTCCGGATTGGCAACAGGCGCATCGTTGACCGGCGTAACGGTCAGGAAAGCAGTCGCAGAGTTGCTCGAAAAGGCCGTCTCGCCCCCATTGATCGTTGAGCCTACCTTGGCCCCCGCCTGCCCGCTCGTTTGATCCCAGGCTCGATAGATGAAGCTGGCGGTGGTGCCGCTGAAGCCGTTTGGAACGAAGCGAACCAGGTCCGATGACCGCAACAACAGCGCGGCGCTGTCGCTGACGGGCCCCACACCTGACCAGTTGGTGCCGCCGTTCACTGAGAACTCCCAGCGACCATTCCCCGAAGCAAGCCCGGTGATCGCCACACCGCTCGCAGCACCAGTGTCCGCGTCGCTCGGTTTCACGATTGTGGACAATGCCTGCCCGCCGTTGGCAGTCTGATCCTCGGTGATGGAGTTCAGTGTAACAGCCGTCGACGTCAGGGTCGGTGCATCGTTGATGCCCGTCACAGTGAATTTCAGCGTCGCACTTGCCGAGGAGCCGCTACTGCTCACGGCCATGTAAGTGAACGTGTCGGTTGCCATCGCTCCTTTCGCCAGTCTGTCGGCGACGGATGCTGAATAGGAGTATGTTCCGTTCTGCATCACCGTCAGGGTTCCGTAAGCCCCGGACAGTGTGGCACCTGCACTTGTGATGGGGATATAGCTGCCCGAGCCCGCTTTTACCTGGGTCACGCGAACGGCCGATGTATCGTTCAAAAGGACATTGCCGATCGCACTGCCGCTTTCGACGACGGAGCCCACATCGGCTTTGAGTCTCAGCGCCATCGAACCCTCCTGGTCGTCTCAGGGGCTGATCAGGGGCTGAACGCTATGCCTTTAAAACATCAGGCGGTATCGTTATTTGATGAACCGGATCATATCGTCGTTGGGGATGCCAATGGGACGATAGTGTTGGTCCATTTCTCTTCCAAAGTAGGACTTCGTCTGCTTGGCTGCCGCTGCCTTCACGAGCCGGCTCTTTCAAACCTTCGATCATCACCCGCCCGCGCAACCATCCCGCTGCGCAGCAAGACCCCTCCGTTACCGTGAACATTGTGAACATTCGCGCTCGCTCAACTCGCGTTGAGGAGCGAAGAAAGGGAAGTTTGGGTCTGAGGCGATAGCCGCGCGGAGCTGACCTTTGCCTAACCTTTGGACCGGTGCCGTGCCGGCTTCGGTCCTCGAGGGCCACCCGCCCCGCGCGGCTTCGGCGGGCCGCCGCCTGCTGCGATATGCTCCGCCGGCGAGGTGCTCGGTTCCACTAGGATGCCGTCCTCGGCCATCGCCGCCGAGCTCTTGCGCAGCGCCTTGACGAAGTTCGGCACCGCCCGCGCGCTGACCTCGAAATAGCTCTCGCTCGCCGCCACCCGGATCGCTCCGATCTCGCTGCGGCTGACGTGGCCGAGGCGGCAGATCAGCGGCAGCAGCCAGCGCGGGTCGGCCTGGTTGCGACGGCCGGCGTTGATCTTGAACCAGCTCGATCCCTCGAAGCCGGTGCGGGTCCGCGGGCCGTCGTCCTGGGCTCCGGCGGTGAGGATATCCTCCGGTGCCGGAAGATCGGTGCCGAGCGCCTTGACCAGCGCCGCCGCCACCGCCTCGGGCCCAAGCTCCTCCAGCAACTGCTTCGCCAGCGCCGTCTCTTCCTCGTCCGCCTCCACCGGCGTGCGAAGCCGCTCCAGCAGCCGCTCGCGGTCCTTGGCGCGGATCTCCGCGGGGTCGGGCACGCCGATCCACTCGACCGGAATGCGCGCCGAGCGCAGCATCATGTCCACCCGCCGGCGCCGCATGGTCGGCACAATCAGCACCGCCGTCCCCTTGCGCCCGGCTCGCCCGGTCCGGCCCGAGCGGTGCTGCAACGCCTCCGCGTCGCGCGGCAGCTCGACGTGGACCACCAGGCTGACCGACGGCAGGTCGATGCCGCGCGCCGCGACGTCGGTCGCCACCAGCACCCGCGCCCGGCCGTCGCGCAACGCCTGCAGCGCGCGGTTGCGCTCGGACTGGGCATGCTCGCCCGACAGCGCCACCGCCTCGAACCCGCGCTCGGTCAGGCTGCCGTGGAGCCGCCGCACCGCTTCGCGCGTGGCGCAGAACAGGATCGCGGTCTCCGCCTCGTGCAGGCGCAGCAGGTTCACCACCGCATGCTCGATATCGGTCGGGTGCACCGCCACCGCCTGGTAGGCGATGTCGCCATGCCCCTGCGCGCCGCCGACCGTTTCGATCCGCAGCGCATCCTTTTGGTAGCGCTTGGCGAGCGCGACGATCGGCCGCGGCATGGTGGCGGAAAACAGCAGGGTCCGCCGCTCGTCCGGCGTCGCGTCGAGGATCTCCTCCAGCTCCTCGCGGAAGCCCATGTCGAGCATCTCGTCCGCCTCGTCGAGCACCGCGACGCGCAGCTTGGACAGGTCCAGCGCCCCGCGCTCGAGATGGTCGCGCAGCCGCCCCGGAGTGCCGACTACAATGTGCGCCCCACCCTGCAGCGCGCGCCGTTCCTTGAGAGGATCCATGCCGCCGACGCAGGTCACCACCCGCGCTCCGGCAGGGGCGTACAGCCACTCCAGCTCGGTCGAGACTTGCAAGGCCAGCTCCCGCGTCGGCGCGATCACCAGGCCCAGCGGCTCGCGGGCCAGCGGTAGCATGTCGCCCTCCAACAGCTGGCCGGCGATGGCGAGGCCGAAGGCGACGGTCTTGCCGGATCCGGTGCGGGCGGACACGATCAGGTCGCGGCCGGCGGCCTCGGGCGCGCTGGCGGCGGTCTGGACTTCGGTGAGGGTGTCGTAACCACGCGCGGCGAGAGCCTGCGCGAGTGCAGGGTGGAGTTGGGAATGAAGCATGCGGGCGCGTCTACGCGCTAAGTCGTCCCGCGAACAGAGGCCTCGCGTTCGGGAGTGCATTTCAGCCAGTGACCCAGGTCGCGACCTGTGATCCGCTCAAGCTTGGCGACGTCGTCGCGGAGCAGGTCCGCGATCTCGTCGCGAAGCGCCGGCGACAGGTGCGTGGAAACGGCTGGCACGCTGTTCCAGCGCAGCAGTTTCTTGCGGCTCTGCTTGATCGCTTCCGCGATAGGGCTCGGGTTCCTGGCCGGTTCGAGCGGCTTGAGATGCTCTTCGAAGGCCTTCCCGGCGAGCACATGGCGCGTGATCACCGGGGGCCGCTTCAACAGCCGCTGCAGCCAGCCGATGCGGAAGCTCCCGCCCGGCCGGTCGTTCGGGAACTCCGTCCGCCCGTCGTCCGGCAGGCCGAGGAACCGCAGCACGCGCAGATACTCCGCCCGCGGATCGGCGCGGAACGCATCGACGAAGAAGAAGTGACACCGCTCCCGGCCGGCGGCCGCGACGAACCGCTCGGTGTGCGAACCCAGCCGCGCCGCCTCCTCATACTGCAGGAAACGCGGCTCGGCGCAGCTCTTGGGTATCCGGCGCCCCTGCGCCCGCTGGTGCCGCAGCTGCCAGGCGCGCTCGAAGTCACGCTCAACCTCGTCGCCCTGAACCAAGAGCCGCTGGTGCAGCGAGGGCAGCATCTCTAACGGATCGCGCAGCGCGATGATGAACCGTGCGCCCGGCCAGAAGCGAAGCACCGGCTCGACCATCTGCTCCGCCGCATACAGCGACGTCACCGAACCCTCCATCCGCAGCTCGGACGGTGCGCATTGCGCGAAATACCGGGAAAGATAGCGCGTTGAGACGATCTCCCGCAGCCGCTCGTCGCTTTCCCCGCGCAAGTCGAAGCGGGCGAAGAAGTGCGGCTCCTTGGTCGAGGAGAAACAGACCTCCGGATGCCTGCTCAGATACTTCGCGAGTGAAGTCGTCCCACATCGCGGCGCACCGACGATGAAGGCGAACTCGGCGCGGCGCACGGCTTTAGATCAGGCCGGCCAGCGGGCTCGACGGATCGGCGTAGCGGCGCTTGGCCATGCGTCCGGCGCGGTAGGCCAGACGTCCGGCCTCCACCGCGGCCCTCATTGCCCGCGCCATCAGGATCGGGTCCTTGGCCTCGGCAATGGCGGTGTTCATCAGTACGCCGTCGCAGCCCAATTCCATGGCTGCGGCCGCATCGCTGGCCGTACCGACGCCGGCATCCACCAGCACCGGCACCTTGGACTGCTCGACAATCAAACGGATGGTAACCGGGTTCTGCACGCCCAACCCGGATCCGATCGGCGCGCCCAGCGGCATCACCGCCACGGCGCCCGCATCCTCGCAACGCTTGGCCATGATCGGATCGTCGGTGCAGTAGACCATCACCTCGAAGCCCTCCTTCGACAGCAATTCTGTCGCTCGGATGGTCTCGATCATGTCCGGGTAGAGGGTCTTGGCCTCCGCAAGCACCTCCAGCTTGACGAGGTTCCAGCCGCCGCCTTCCCGCGCCAGCCGAAGCGTCCGGATCGCCTCCTCGGCGGTGAAGCATCCAGCGGTGTTCGGCAGATAGGTCACCTTCTTCGGGTCGATGAAGTCGGTCAGCATCGGCGCGTTCGGATCGGACACGTTGACCCGCCGCACGGCAACCGTGACGATCTCCGCGCCGCTCGCCTCAACCGCAGCGGCATTCTCCTCCAGGCTCTTATACTTGCCGGTGCCGACGATCAGCCGCGAGGAGAAACTCCGGCCGGCAACGCTCCACGTGTCATCGCCCACGACATTCCGGTGCACGTTCAACTCAGCCTCCGCCGACAAAGTGGACGATCTCGTAGTCGTCGCCGTCTTCCACCTGCACCTCGCTGAGCGTCGACCGCGGCACGACAGACAGGTTGCGTTCCACTGCGACCCGGCCCGGGTCAAAGCCGATTTCGCGGACAAGGCTGGCGACGCTGGTCCCGGCAGGCACTCGGCGGTGCTCACCGTTTACCGAGATCGAAAGGGTGGTTTCCTCGCTCATTGACTGGTGCATCTAGGTGGCGCAGGTGCCCACGGCAATGCGCAAGGTCTTCGTCCTGAACGGTCCCAACCTCAACCTGCTCGGCTCGCGCGAATTGGAGGTGTACGGCCGCGACACGCTGGACGACATCGCCGATGCGCTCGTTACCCAAGCCAAAGGCCTTGGCGTGGAACTCGACGTTCGCCAGTCGAACCATGAAGGTCATCTGATCGACTGGCTGCACGAGGCTGCCCGCTCCGGTGCGCAGGCGGTGATCCTAAACGCGGGCGGCTTCACGCACACTTCGGTGGCACTGCGCGACGCCATTGCCGCGGTCGTGACGCCGGTCATCGAAGTGCATCTGAGCAACCCCGCGGCCCGTGAGAGCTTTCGGCGCCGAAGCCTCGTCTCAGGCGTTTGCAGGGGCACGATCAGCGGGTTCGGATCGCTGTCATACAGCCTGGCACTGGACGCGGCGGCGCGCCTCTGACAGAGGCGCGCGCGTGAACATTGGGGATTGAGAATGGCCGACGAGACGGGTTCCACGGGCGATAGCGGGGGCAAGCAGATGCGGGTGGACAGCGCGCTGGTTCGTGAGCTCGCCGAGCTGCTCGCCGCCAACGAGCTGACCGAGATCGAAGTCGAGGACGGCGACCGCAAGATTCGCGTGCGGCGGGACGCTCCCGCGGGCGCCGGTGCGCTGACGCCGGCGCAGATCGCTGCCTTCGGCATGATGTCGGCCCCGCCTGTTGCAGCTGCAGCGGCCCGCGCGCCGACTGCCGCCGCGGCTCCCGAACCGGCGGCGGATGCGCTTCCTTCCGGCGAGATCGTGCGCTCGCCGATGGTCGGCACCGCCTATCTCTCGGCCGAGCCCGGCTCCAAGCCGTTCGCCGCCGCCGGCCAGACGGTCAAGGCCGGCGACACGCTGCTGATCGTCGAGGCGATGAAGGTGATGAACCCGATCACCGCGCCCAGGGCAGGAACGATCAAGCAGGTGATGGTGGCCAATGCGCAGCCGGTCGAGTTCGATCAGCCGCTGATCGTCATCGAATAACCATGGCCAAGATCACCAAGCTGCTGATCGCCAATCGCGGCGAGATCGCTCTGCGAATCCATCGGGCCTGTCATGAGATGGGGATCAAGACGGTTGCGGTGCATTCCACTGCGGACGCCGACGCGATGCACGTGCGGCTGGCGGACGAGGCGGTGTGCATCGGCCCACCGTCCGCGACCGACAGCTATCTCAACATTCCCAACATCATCTCCGCCGCGGAGATCGTTCACGCCGATGCGATCCACCCGGGCTACGGCTTCCTGTCGGAGAATGCGCAGTTCGCGGAGATCGTCGAGCTCCACAACATCATCTGGGTCGGGCCGAAACCCGAGCACATCCGGATCATGGGCGACAAGGTCGAAGCAAAGCGTACCGCCGCCAAGCTCGGCCTGCCGCTGGTTCCCGGCTCGCCCGGGCCGCTCGACAGCGTCGAGGAAGCGCACGCGATCGCCAACGAGATCGGCTATCCGGTGCTGATCAAGGCGGCCTCCGGTGGCGGTGGGCGCGGAATGAAGGTCGTCCCGTCCGAAGAGCAGTTGGAAAGCCTGATGATGCAGGCGGCGTCCGAAGCCCGCTCGGCGTTCGGCGACGACACCGTCTACATGGAAAAATATCTGGGCGACCCGCGCCACATCGAGTTCCAGGTGTTCGGCGATGGCGAGGGCAATGCCATCCACCTGGGCGAGCGCGACTGCTCGATCCAGCGCCGCCACCAGAAGGTCATCGAGGAAGCGCCCTCTCCGGTCATCAGCGCCGAACAGCGGGCTGAGATGGGCGCTGTGGTGGTCAAGGCGATGGCCGATATGAGGTATCGCGGTGCCGGCACGATCGAGTTCCTGTACGAAAACGGCGAGTTCTTCTTCATCGAGATGAACACCCGCCTGCAGGTCGAGCATCCGGTGACCGAGATGATCAGCGGGATCGACCTGGTGCGCGAACAGATCCGCGTCGCACAGGGCGACGGCCTGAGTTGCCGGCAAGAAGACATCCGCCTCCACGGCCATGCAATCGAATGCCGCATCAACGCCGAGGATCCGCAGACTTTCGCGCCCTCACCCGGCACGGTGAAGAATTACGTCGCGCCGGGCGGAATGCACGTTCGCGTCGATAGCGGGCTCTACACCGGCTACAAGGTGCCGCCCTATTACGACAGCATGATCGGCAAGCTGATCGTCTACGGCACCACGCGCGAGCGCTGCATCATGCGGCTGAAGCGCGCGCTGGAGGAGTTCGTCGTCGAGGGCATGAAGACCACCGTGCCGCTGCACCAGCGGATCGTCCGAGACGAGGCCTTCCTGTCGGGCGATTATACGATCAAGTGGCTGGAGCGCTGGCTTGAGGAAAATCCGGCCGAACAAAGTTAGGTGCGGCCGGTCTTCTCGCTCGATTCCAGCAAGTGGTGGGCGAGTGAGCGAGCGGTCGGCGCGTCGAACTGCAACTGAATCCACCGCAGCTTGCCGGCCAATGCCTCTTCGCGGGTGAATGCGTAATGCAGCCGTACCTTGACGTCCCGCGGGGCCGGAAGGACCGCGGTCGCAACGACCTCTGCTGCATGGATGGTTCCGTCTGGATTGAGAATCCAGCCCTCCCACATCAGATCGTTGTCGTCACCCGCATCACGCATGTCCCCCCCTACTCCGAGCAAGTGCCGTGTAGCGTGAGTTGATCCAGGTTACATCACGGTTTTTCGGGTCCCGGCAAGAGAACAGGAGGAACGAAGATGAAGGCTACCATCTATCACAATCCGGCGTGCGGGACTTCGCGCAAGACTCTGGACATCCTCCAGGCTGAGGGCGCGGAGCTGACGATCGTCGAATATCTCAAGAACCCGCCGCCGCGCGAAGAACTGGAGCGGCTGTACGCCCGCGCCGGCCTGACACCGCGTGAGGGGCTCCGCGCCAAGGAGCCGCTGGCCGCAGAGCTCGGCCTGCTCGATGAGGGCGTTGACGACGAGACGATCCTCGACGCCATGATGAAGCATCCGGTCCTGATCAATCGACCCATTGTCGAGACCGACAAGGGCGTTCGCCTGTGCCGCCCGCAAGAGGAAGTACGCGGCCTGTTTTGAAGACGATTGCCGCATCCAATCCGATCGTGCGTTAAAGCAACCGATGGCCGCCCTCGATCCCCGCCTGCTGCTTCAAGGCTACGCGACTGGCGTGTTCCCGATGGCGGACGATCGCGAGGCTGCCGATGTCTTCTGGGTGGAACCACGCGAACGCACGATCCTTCCGCTGGACGGCTTCCATCTCTCGCGATCGCTCGCCAAGCGCATCCGCTCCAACCGTTTCACCGTCACCTGCGATCGCGACTTCGCTGGAGTGATCGCCGGCTGTGCGGACCGGGCCGAGACGTGGATCAGCCATCCGATCGAGCAGGCCGCCTTGAGGCTGCACGCCTGGGGCCACGCCCACTCCATAGAAGTGTGGGAGGGCGAACGGCTGGCCGGCGGAATCTATGGGGTGAAGCTTGGCCGCGCCTTTTTCGGCGAAAGCATGTTCAGCCGTGCTCGCGATGCTTCGAAAGTCGCCTTGGCCTGGCTGATCGCCCGGCTCCGGGTCGGGCGGTTCACGTTGCTCGACTGCCAGTTCATGACAGATCACCTCGCCAGCCTTGGCGCGGTGACGGTACCGCGAGACGCTTACGTCGGATTGCTGTCGGCCGCCCTAGCCCGCGACGGCGCTCCGCCACCCGACTGGACCGCATTGGACGTGCTGCTGTCCTCGTCCGAAGCCGGAGCTTGTTCGGGAGCGTCGGGGAAGTTCATCACGCAGCTCTTGGGCCAGACATCGTAGACCGGGTGCTCGACCACGTTCAGCGACGGGGATTCCTTGTACAGCCAGCCGGAAAACACCCGCCGCCACCCAGTTCCGCCGGGCTGCTGCACGTCCAGCTGAACAAAGGCGCCGGTCAGCTTGTCGAACTCCCATGGGGGAGTGGTTTCGCAGGCGCGCAGCCGGACGATGGCATCCTTGAATCGGACGGCCTGGCCCGGCTTCAGCGTGATGTCCCGCGCGATGCCGTTGCGCTTGTTGAGGAAGCCCAGCACCGCGACGCGCTCAGGCATCGGCGTGGCGCCAGCCACGGGCGCCGGCGCCCCGGCTGAACCCTGCTGGGCAGCAGGCTGCTGCCGATTTCCCGGCGACGAGCCCGCTTCGTCCCCGCCCTGCCGACAGGCCGCAAGCGCAAGCAGCGCCACCACGGAGGCAACCGCAGTGCGCACCCTTATTCCGGGGTCCACGCCTGGTAATCGCCGGTCGCGGCGGCCCGCTGGCCGCCGCGCGAGAGCGATCCGCTCGGCCGGTAGGTCTTCTCGGTGCCGGTCAGGTTTGGAACCGGGGCCTGCTCGAACGCGCGGCGGGGCGGAAGCGCTTTGGAGGGCACGTCATCGATCTGGCCGCGCAGCCAACTCGTCCAGCCGGGCGGCGCCCGGCTGGCGTCGTTGCTCCCTTCGTAGATCACCCAGCGGCGAGCCGGATCCTTGCGATGCTGAAAGTAGACGTTCCCTGCTTCGTCCCGCCCGACTTCGCGCCCGTGGCGACGCGTGAACAAGCGCGTGCCGAGCGATGCGCCGTTCCACCAGGTGAAGATGCGAGCCAGGATTCCCATGGGTCGATGCCTCTGCCTTGTCGCTGCACCGAGCGCAAGCGACGATGCCGCCCGGCTATTCAGCGCGGCCAGCTGACCCGGTCGCCCGCCTCGATGCCCAGCTCGGCGGAGCGCCCGCCGGCCAGCTCCAGGACCGCGGCCACCGGCTCCAGCGACAGCACCGGCTCCAGCGAGAGCGGAACCGTGTTCGGCTCGATCCGGGCGATCGTGCCGTCGGTGCGGATGAAGATCATGTCGAGCGGGATAAGCGTGTTCTTCATCCAGAAGCTGGCATCGCGCGGCTGTTCGAACGGGAAGATCATGCCCTGGTCCGGGCCGAGCGTTTCTCGGTTCATCAGCCCCTGCGCCTGCTCGGCCGGAGTCGCAGCGACTTCCACGGTAAAGCGGTGCATCTTGCCACTCGCGCCGGTGATGGTCAGCGGAACCTGCATCAGTCCCGCCGCGGATCGCTCAAGCCGGGGCTGCTGCTCCTGCGGCTGGCAGGCTGCGGCCCCCAGCGTCAGCGGCAGAAGCGCCGCCGCGATCAGCCATGCAGCCGCAGGTCGACGGCCGTGAGACCCTTCTTGCCCTCCGCGATCCGGGCCTCGACCAGTTGCTGCGGCTGAAGGTCCGCGATGCCCGACCGGCGGACCGTCTCCATGTGCAGGAAGATGTCGCCCCCGGTGCCGTCCGGGCGATTGAGGAAGCCGTAACCCTTTACGCGATTGAACCACTTCACCTCCACCGGCTCGAACTCGCCAGCTTCGCCCAGCAGCGCCTCGCGATCCTGCCGATCGGCTCGGCTGGCCGGCTGAGCCGGGCGAGGCACCACTGCGTCTGTCGTATCGATCGACAGCACCCGACTGGCCTGAAGGCCGCGGTTCTGGCGCACCACGTCGCACTCCACAAGTGCCCCCTCGGGCAGGCTGCGGCGGTTGTGTTCACGAAGGACGCTGAAATGAACCAGGATGTCGCCTTCGACCGAGTCGCTGACGATGAAACCGAAGCCGCGGGTGGCATCGAACCATTTCACGCGTCCGGACGCCCGAATTGCGGCAGGCTCCGCCCCTGAAATCCCTCCGGACAGAGACGATTCGTCAGGTAAGCGTGGCGCGGACTCTGGTTGCACAATGCCACTTGTAGCACGGCCAGCCGGAACTTAGCAAAAGGGTTACTACTTCGTGACTATCAATAGGTTAACAGCTGCTCCACGCTGATTTCCGCTCCGGGCGGAGTGTCGATGACGGCCCGCGCCAAGGCGAAGTCATGGCCGGCCCGAACCATTGCGGCGAGAGCCCTTTGTCGGCCTGAGGGATCCGTCGGTGCTGCGGCGAAAGGTCCAAGCCGCCGCCGCCTCGCAAAGCGTAACGCGGCTTCGGCCGCTTCCGTCAGAGCCAGGGCGCGCGCGCCCTCCCCATCGCCCTCGTCGACCCCTGCGGCACGGAGCGCCTGGTCCACCCGGCGTGCCCCGTAGCCTCGCGCCGACAGGGACCGGGACTTGGCCAAGGCGAATGCGGCATCATCGACATAGCCCAGTTCGGCAAGCCGATCCGCCAGTTTGTCGAAATCGGGAGGGCCATCGCCGCCCCATCCCCGTTCGCGGACCTTACGCCGCAGATAGTCGCGGAGCCGCGCCCGGGTGGTCGCGAACCGGGACACATACGCCAGCGCCAGCTCCCGCAGCGCTTCATCCCCGAGTGGAGGCCGTGCCCGCCGCCCTCCGCGCCGCTCGTCCTGGGTCCTGGTCACGCCTTGATTGTGCCACACTCCCCGGAGAGATTGAAAGGGAAGAGGTACGCCGGCTGGCGGCCTGCGGTGCGTGCAGCCGCTTGGAACAACAACACAGGAAGATCGCGTGAGCGACGATCACTCTCTCATCACGGCCGATCTCTCCCCCCCGGGCGCTACTCCGACCACGGACGTCCTGCCGCGTCGCATCGCTGATTTCAAAACCCTTGGCGAAGCCCTCGACTATGCCGCCAAGGGTGTGCGCGGGATGAACTTCCACGATGCCCGTGGCAATCTGGTCCGCGCCTATCCCTTCTTCGAACTCCGCGGCGAAGCGCTGGAGCATGCCCACCGTTTCGCGGCGCTTGGTTTGGGCAAAGGCGACCGGATTGCCCTGGTGGCGGAGACCGGTCCCGAGTTCGCGGCCTGTTTCTTCGGCGCGATCTACGCGGGCTGCTGGCCGGTGCCACTGCCTCTCCCGACAAGCTTCGGGGGTCGGGATGCGTATGTCGACCAGCTCAAGATAATGCTCGGGAGCAGCGATCCCGCGCTGTTCCTTTACCCGGCGGAGCTTGCCGAGTTCGCCAGCCAGGCCGCCGCCGAGTGCGGCGTCGGGGCGCGACCGTGGGAGTCGCTGACGAACATCGAGCCGGGCCGTGGAACCCTGCCCACCTCTGATCCCGGCGAAATCGCCTATCTGCAATATAGCAGCGGATCGACCCGCTTTCCGCATGGCGTAGCGGTGACTCACGCGGCCCTGCTCGACAATCTACGCGCCCATGGCTTGGGGCTGAAGGTGCTTGACAGCGACCGCTGCATCTCCTGGCTGCCCTGGTACCATGACATGGGCCTGGTCGGCTGCATGCTTTCGCCGCTCGCCAACCAGCTCAGCGTCGATTACCTCAAGACCGAGGACTTCGCGCGGCGCCCGCTGGCTTGGCTCGACATGATCAGCCGCAATCCCGGCACGACCCTCTCCTACTCGCCGACGTTCGGCTACGACATCTGCTCGCGGCGCATGTCGAGCCAGTTGAAAGCGTCCGAGCGGTTCGACCTTTCGCGCTGGCGGATCGCGGGCAACGGGGCCGACATGATCCGCCCCGACGTCATGCAGGCGTTCGTCGACAGCTTCGCGGACGCCGGGTTCAAGGCGCAAAGCTTCTGCCCGAGCTACGGCCTTGCGGAGGCCACTCTCGCCGTGTCGCTGATGCCGCCAGGCGAGGGCATCCGGCTCGAACTGGTCGAGGAAAGCGAGCTGTCCGGCGTGGGCACACCCGCGCAGGAGCGGCCCCGGCGGTACCGCGCCATCGTGAATTGCGGCAAGGCGGTCGAAGGAATGGAGATCGAGGTCCGCGGTGCTGGCGGCGAAACCCTTCCCGACCGCGGCATCGGCAAGGTGTTCGTGCGCGGCGCGAGCATCATGGTCGGCTATTTCCGTGACGAGGAGGCAACCCGCGCCTGCCTCAGCGAGGATGGATGGCTCGACACCGGGGACATGGGCTACCTGTCGGCGGGCTACGTCTTCATCGTCGGCCGCGCCAAGGACATGATCATCATCAACGGCCGCAACCACTGGCCGCAGGACATCGAGTGGGCGGTCGAGCAACTGCCTGGGTTCAAGTCCGGCGACATCGCCGCCTTTGCGATCAGCGGTCCCTCCGGCGAGGAAACGCCCGCCGTGCTGGTCCACTGCCGCGTCTCGGACCCGAGCGAACGCGGTCGCCTCCGCGACGACATCCGCGAGCGGGTGAGGGCAATCACCGGCATCACCCCGGTGGTGGAACTGGTTCCTCCCCGGACCTTGCCGCGGACCTCATCGGGCAAGCTCAGCCGCACCAAGGCGCGCAACCTCTATCTCTCGGGCGAGATCCAACCCTACGACATCGCCGCCTGAGGCATCTCCTCTTGCGGAGTAGGACTCGCGCGTATACCTGCGCACTGCTTTTCCCGCTGATCCGGACTTCCTGAAGTTTGTAGGATTCGTAGGGAATGGCGGTCGGCCTAGGGGTATAGCTCAGTTGGTAGAGCATCGGTCTCCAAAACCGAGGGTCGTGGGTTCGAGTCCCTCTGCCCCTGCCCGGCCGAAGCGAGTGAGCGAAGCCTGAGCTTCGCGAGCGAGCGCGAAGCCGCGGCGCGGCCCGCCTTGAAGCATCCGGCGAACGGCGCTACATCGCCCGGCGTCCGAGGTCCGGCGGGGAAGCCCTGCGGACCTCGTTTTTCTATCTCTTCGAGGTGCACAGTCAGGTGGCGAAAGTTTCTCCCGGCGAATTCATCCGGCAGGTCCGGGTCGAGGCAGGCAAGGTCGTCTGGCCGACCGGCAAGGAGACCTGGGTGACGGCGGTGATGGTGTTCATCCTCACCGGGCTGCTGGCCTTGTTCTTCTTCGCGGTCGACAGCGCGTTCGCAGCGATCGTCAAATTCCTCCTCGGCCTCCTCGGCTAAGGCAACAGGGAAAACAGCCTACATGTCCCGCTGGTACATCATCCACGCTTATTCCGGCTTCGAGAACAAGGTTCGCGAATCGATTCAGTCCGAAGCCCGCCGCCTCGGGCTGGAGCAACTGGTGGAGTCGGTCGAGGTTCCGACCGAGAAGGTCACGGAAATCCGCCGCGGCAAGAAGGTCACCTCCGACCGCAAGTTCTTCCCCGGCTATGTACTCGCCAAGCTGACCATGAGCGACGACGTCTACCACCTAGTCAAGAACACGCCCAAGGTGACCGGCTTCCTCGGACCCAACGGCAAGCCACAGGCGATCAGCGAAGCTGAGGCTGCGCGGATCCTCAACACCAAGGAAGAAGCCGCGGCCGCCGCGCCCAAGGCGAAGATCAACGTCGATTACGAGATCGGCGACGCGGTCAAGGTACTCGACGGCCCGTTCGCAAGCTTCAACGGCGTGGTCGAGGAACTCGACTTCGACCGCGGTCGGGTCAAGGTCGGCGTGTCCATCTTCGGCCGCGCAACGCCGGTCGAGCTCGAGTTCGAGCAGGTCGAGCGGGTCAAGTAAGGCGCAAGCCCCCTACTCGGGGACCTTGTCCCCGGGATCGACGTGCGGCGGGTCCACCTCTGCCGGGACCTGGATCGGCGAAGGCTGCACCGTCTTCGGGTCAATTGGAGCCGGCTGCTTCGTTGGCGTTCCGGGGGTCCCAGTAGATGGCTGGGGCGCTGCGGTCTGCTGATTGCTCACGCTCTGCTCCCCCGATGCCATGACAGCCGGGTCGGCCGTTGACCGGCTCACTTGCGCATCACCATTCTCCGCCGGCGCGACCCCGCCGCGGCTTTCGCACGCGCCGAGCATCAAGGCAGCCGCGCCGGGCACGATCAGGTCGGTCCATTTCATGTTGTTCCCCTCCACGCTCCCTTGGCCGCACTCGCAAAAACCGCTTACTGTGTCCAAATCGGGACAGAGTTAAAAAAGTTCCAACGGCTGATTGACGGCCGTCATTGCTCTCCATAAGGTCCGCCCCTTCGAGAAGCCACTGATTTTCTTTGGCTTTTCTCCGGGGGCAGTTGAATGGCAGCGTATCGCCGTTCTTGGTTTGGGATCAACGGCGGCACTGCTCTGCGGTTGTTCTCGCGCCGGTTGATCCTGCTGCAACCCTCCCGCGCACACCACCAAATCGCCAAGCTCCGCCCGGCTTCCGCCGAGTCGGAAGCCTTGACGTGCACCGGTTGCGTCGCCGTGGGCGCGCATGATCCGGTCGCAGGAGCATCCACGCTCCGCCACTGACATCTTCCGACCTGTTTGATGAAGAGGGACCACTAAATGTCGAGTGAAATCGTGCTGCATAATCCCGAAGATTTCGCCTGCGCCTGCCCGGCCTGCTCGATGCCGATCGAAGAGCAGACGGACAGTGTCCTGGACGCGTACGGCGTTTCGCTCGACACGCTGGCCGGAACCAACCACGCCAATGGCAAGGCCATCTGGAGCGCCGATCAGGTCGCCGCGCACCTGAACCGCACCGGCGGCGGGTTCCTCGACGGGTTCAACGACACCGTTAACATGGGCCGTCAGAACAACATCGGTGACGACAACAAGGTCGTGACCTTCGGGTTCTTCGAGAATGCGAACCAGCTGCTGACCAACGGCTACGGCTACACCGCCCCCAACGCGCAGGGCGTGATGACGAACTACGCGCTGTCCGAATATTTCAACTTCGCGTCGTTCAACACGGTTCAGCGCGATGCCACCCGCGAGATCATGACCAGCTGGGACGATGTGGCGGCGGTCAGCTTCCGCGAAACGAACGCCGATGACGCCGACATGAACTTCGGCAACCTGGCGAGTGCGCCAACCACCCAGGCCTACGCCCGCATTCCGACCGCTGGCCTGGATACAACCCTTAGCGGCCAAGTTCGCGAAGTCGGCGGCGACAGCTGGATCTCTGCCAGCCAGGCGAGCAACTTCCAGCTCGACGAAGGCGGCTACGGCATGCAGACCCTGCTGCACGAAGCGGGCCACGGGCTCGGCCTCAGCCACCCGGGCGGTTACAATGCGGCTCCGGGCCGTTCCATCACCTACACGGTCAATGCGGAATATGCACAGGACACCCGCGCTTATTCGGTGATGTCCTACTTCAACGCCAGTTCGCTCGGCGCGCGGCATTTCGACTTCCACATCTCTGGCACCGCCTACAGCTCCGTGCCGCTGATCCACGACATCGCCGCCATTCAGAAGATGTACGGCGCCGACATGACCACCCGTACCGGCGACACCGTGTACGGCTTCAACTCCAACGCCGGCCGCGATGCATTCGACTTCAACAAGACCCCGGCTCCGATTGGCGCCATCTGGGACGCCGGCGGCAACGACACGATCGATGCGTCGGGCTTTGCCACCGATCAGGTGATCGATCTCACGCCGGGCTCGCTGAGCAGCATCGGCGGGGTCACCTTCGACACCGCGCCGACCTACGAGCAGGTTGTCGCGAACCGGACTGCCGCAGGCATTTCCAATGCAACCTACACCCGCGCAACCTATGATGCGAACATGGCAGCACTGCAGGCCAATGCCGCCATCGGCCGGCTGACCGACAATTTCGGCATCGCCTATGGCGCGGTGATCGAGAATGCGATCGGTGGCTCCGGTCATGACAATCTGATCGGTAACCAGGCCGACAATCTGCTCAAGGGCAATGCCGGCAACGACATCATCGGTGCGGGTGCGGGCAACGACATCCTCGACGGCGGTATTGGCAACGACACCATGCTTGGCGGACGCGGCGACGACCTGTTCTTCGTCGAAGCGGCCGGTGACGTGGTGACGGAGCTTGCCGACGAAGGTGTCGACACCGTTTCCAGCTCCATCGACTATGCGCTGACCGCCAACGTCGAGAACCTGGTTCTGACCGGACTGGCCGTCAGCGCCACCGGCAACGAGCTCGACAACGTCCTGACGGGTAACGCCCAGGCGAACCAGCTGGTCGGCGGAGCGGGCAACGACCGCCTGATCGGCGGCGACGGCATGGACTGGCTGACCGGTGGCGCCGGCAGCGACACGTTTGTCGGCGAGTTCAACTCCAGCAAGGTCGCGACCAAGCTGGGCTCGTTCTCGATCGATCGGATCACCGACTTCCAGTCGGGCGTCGACAAGATTGACCTCAGCGGGCTCGACGCAATCTCCGGGCTCGCCGGCGACCAGGCGTTCACGTTCCGCGGCATGGCGGCGAACAAGAATGCCGGCGAGTTGACCTACAAGGTCTATGACAGCGTCCAGGGCGCCGAAATGGCCCTGGGCATCGACATCGACGGGCAGGACAAGCCGAGCACCTTCGAAGGTCCGGTGACCATCCTGTTCGGCAACGTCGACGGCGGCACTCCCGACTTCGCCGTGGTGCTGTTCGGCGTCGCCGACGTGAACAGCGGTGACTTCTTCCTGTAAGTCGACCTAGCCGCAAAAGAATGGGGCGCTTCCGCGATCGCGGAGGCGCCCTTCCTTTTAGCGCCCCGTGCGTGGCCGGTGCTGACCCCTCTGGTGCAGGGCCTTTGAGAACCATTCTTCGACCTCGGCCCAGGTGGCATATTCAAGGTTCGGGGAGCGCGGTCCTTCGTGGCGGTGGCGAACCCTCTGCAGGAACTCGGCGGCCTCCATCGCGGTCATCTCGGTGTCCGCAGCCTCCGAAGCAATACCGGCCGCGGTCAACTGCCCGGCCCGGAGCACGGCGGAACTGCGGCCCTCGGCGGGGACCGCGGGAAAGCTGCACGGTTCATGCCGTGGTCAGGAATGCCTTTCCGGCCGCCTGGCCACCCGGGCGGCTGGATGAGGAGCGGAAACGTGCCGCCGCGCAGTTCCCGTCATCCGCAAAAGCAGGGTCGCGCGCACGGCGCTTGTGGATCCCCGAGACGGCCAGACCGGCACGCTGCGCCGAGAGGCTGAGGTTCCCGGTCAGGGAAAGCTGGAGGAGAAACAGTTTCAGCTGCTTGGGGTCGGTCAGGCGCGGCATACCGATCGTTCGGCAGCCAACTCCTACTAGTCAAGGCTGCGCCGGCGATGAAACACTTTGCCGGTCAACCGGTTAGTAAGGCAAGGAGACAAGACATGCCCGACCCTCGCGAGGCTACCCTCTACCGGATGGTCCTGCCCGACCATGAATGCCCGTTCGGCCTGCGAGCCAAGCAGATGCTGGAAAGCGCCGGCTTTGCGATCGACGAACACATCCTGCGCAGCCGCGACGAGGTGGACGCGTTCAAGGCCGAGCATGGCATCCCCACTACACCGCTGATCTTCATCGACGGCGAACGAATCGGTGGTTCCAGCGACCTGGCCAAACACTTGGAAAGTAGCGGTTCTTCAGTCAATTAGCGCCATCATACCCTGCCCCGAGTCGTAACGCCCGGCGACTTTTTTGGAACGCAAGCGGAGCCTTGCTCGTTTAGCATTCCAGAAAGTCAATAGAAAAAGTGAGCGTAAAATGAAGAAGCTAGCGCTTGCGCTTGCGGCATCGGGATTGTTCGCCCTCGCGGCTCCGGCCTCGGCCATGGGGCCGGTCGAGACGCCTGAGGCGAAGCAGACCGCCGCCAGCGCTGCCAGTATCGCCCTTGCCGACATGGCAGAGGCGTTTGGAACGACTGAACTCAAGCCCGGCAAATATCTGTGGCGCACCGACGTCGACGCATCGGGCGAGCCGCGGGTGGTGATCAGCCTGACCGACCAGCTGGCGTTCCTGTATCGCGGCGACCTGCTGGTTGCGGTCTCGACCATTTCCAGCGGCAAGCCAGGCAAGGATACGCCTACCGGTATCTTCCCCATCCTGCAGAAGAAGCCGATGCACCGCTCGGTAAAGTACGACAACGCGCCGATGCCGCACATGCAGCGGCTCGATCAGTTCGGCATCGCTCTTCATGCCGGGATCAACCCGGGGCGTCCGGCGAGCCACGGCTGTGTGCGCCTGCCCTCGTCATTCGCGGCCAAGCTGTATCAGGTGACGGACGTCGGAACGCCCGTGCTGATCGGCGCCTGATCGGAAGCAGCCCCTCCTGCTCCGTGGAAGCCCGGTGCCCAACAGGCACCGGGCTTTTTCGTGAGGGTCAGGCCTTGCCCTGGCTCATGGTGGTGAGCTTCGGCTTGGGCAAGCCATTCTTCTCGATCTGCGCCATCAGTTCCGCCTTGCGGGCGGCGATCTCCTCGCCCAGGGCGTCCATGTCGACGCCGGCCCGCTTGGCCTGTGCGAAGATGCCGTTTAGCCGGCTCTCCTCTTCCTTGACGTGGTGCTCGATCTCTTCCTGGAGGACCTTCACCTTGGCGTCGTAATATTCGTCGTCCGGGCCGCCCTTGGCGATGTCGGCGATCAGCACCTTCGCGCCGTCATGTTCGACATAGGCTTCCTTGAGGTCGTCCTCCTCGACCTTGCCCTCGCAGGCCGGGTAGAAGATCTCCTCCTCGATCCGGGTGTGGACGATCAGTTCGGCGCAGATCTGCTCGGCAAGCTTCTTCTTGCGGCCGTCGCCCTTGGCCTTTTCGAAGTCCGCGAACAGCTCTTCCACCTTGCGGTGGTCCTCCTTCAGCAGGGTGACGGCGTCGGGTGCACTTTTCTTGTCGGCCATTGATGGTCTCCTTCCGCCGGGCAACCGGCACGGGAGGAGCTATGTTCCACCTGCGAAGCAATCGCAGCTTTGCCCAAGGGATCAGCGGGTGGCGCGCCTGGCGGATCCGGCCGGCGCAACGGCGGCGACTTCCTCGGGCGCCGGCTCGGCGGTGACCGCGAGCGGCGGTGCGCCGGGCTTGCGGTCGAGCTCCATCCAGTCTCGGAACGGCAGACCGAAGATCATGTCCATGACCTCGAACTCGAGGCCGCCCGGCTGGCTGGTGTTGCTGTTCCATAGCGCCACCACGCCGCTCTTGCTGCCCGGGTCGAACAGGATGAGCGAGCGGTAGCCTGCCACTCCGCCCCGATGGCCGACGATCGGGTGGCCGGCATAGTCGTACGACCGCCAGCCAAGGCCATAATAGGCGTCGCCGACCCGCTCCAGGAACTTGCGCAGGCGGCCGCGCTCGCCGGGAGTCTTCACCAGGGGGCGATGGATGGTCGACAGCAAGCGCGGGCTGAGCACGTCCGGCATCCCGCCGGACTGCGCGATCATCCACAGCGCCAGATCCTTGATGTTGCTGTTCACGCCGCCCGCTGCCGGGACGCGGTAATAGGGTTCCAGCACCTCGAGCGGCCGACCGCCGACGCTATGCGGGCGCGCCCAGCTCCTGGCAGTAATCAGGCCATCTCGGCTGACGCTGGCGCTGCTCATACCGATGGGCGCGAACAGCATTTGCGTGAGCGCCTGCTCGTACGGGGTGTTGGTCGCCTTGACGACCATCTCCGACGCCGCATCGTAGGCAATGTTCTGGTAGCTCCAGCAGGTGCCGGGCGCGCAGATCGCATTGAGGGTGGACAGCTCGCGGCGGAGCACCGCGGGCTGCTGCCCCTCCTCCAACTTGTTGTCGAGCGCGTTGCGGTACAGGCCGAGGCGATGGCTGAGCACGTCCGACACGGTCGCGCGATATTCGGCGCCGCCGGGAAGCTTCAGGCTGGGAGCATAATTCGCGACCGGCGCCGACAGGTCGAGCTTGCCCTGCTCGGCGAGCTTGGCGACGGCGGTGGAGGCGACGCCCTTCGATACCGAGGCCCAGCGGAACACCGTCTCGGGCGTAACCTTATCGCCCGATCCTTCGAGCGTTTCGCCATAGCCCGACAGAAAGGTGATGCGGCCGTTCTCCACCACGCCGACGGCGAGCCCCACGACGGTGGGCTGTTCGGCGAGCCGCTTCAGCCGCGCATCAAGGCTGGCATAGTCGATCCGCTGCCGAGCCGCCGGCGAGACCTTGGCAAGGTAGAGATGCGCGGCGGCGGGGTTCACCGCCACCTTGGCAGTGACCGGTTCGTCCACGACACGGATGCTGGCCAGTGCACCAGCGGTCAACAGGCATGCCCCCACGCCTGCGAGTTGCAGCTTGTTCAGTTTCTCATCCTCCCCGCCCGCGACAGTGGCGGGCGATTGGGCGGGGCTCAACTGCCTGCCTGTTAGACGTGCGGCAGGCCGATAGGTTGCAGCGACGAACGCGACTCGCGCTGGTCAAGGCTGGCGCGCTGCCTTAAGAAACCGCCCATGCAGTTCCTGCGCACCCTGTTCTGGGTCGTTATTGCCGTGTTCGTGGCGATCATGGCGCGAAACAACTGGTCCGACGTGACCGTCAATCTGTGGGGGAACCTGCAGGCTGACATCAAGCTGCCGCTGCTTCTGGTGATCGCGTTCCTGCTCGGCTTCCTGCCGCCGCTCTTCGTTCTTCGCGCCAAGCTGTGGCGGTTGCGGCGCAAGCTGTCCGTGCAGCAGCCCATCGCGGCCGCCAACCCGCCCGCGGCGGCGCCTCACGACGAGGAACTGACCGCGTGAGTCCGATCTTCGTCGCGCTCGACACTCCGGACCTCGCCACTGCCACCCGCCTCGCCGGCTCGCTGCGTGGGCTGGTCGGAGGGATCAAGCTCGGCCTGGAGTTCTTCGCCGCCAATGGGCCCGACGGCGTCATGCAGTTGTCGGTGCTGGGCCTACCGGTGTTTCTCGACCTCAAGCTCCACGACATCCCCAACACGGTCGGCAAGGCGGTGGCAGCGCTGGCGCCGCTGACGCCCGCAGTGCTGACTGTCCATGCAGCGGGCGGGCACGCCATGCTGGCCGCAGCGAAGGCCGCCGCCCCGGCGGGCACCAAGATCGTCGCGGTGACCGTATTGACCAGCCTTGACGCGGACGATCTCCTGGCGACCGGCGTCGGCGGCGCCCCGGCCGAGCAGGTGGAGCGGCTGGCCCGCCTGGCGCGCTCGGCCGGACTCGACGGCATCGTCTGTTCGGGCGCGGAAGTCGCGGCCGCGCATGCCGCGTGGCCGCAAGGCTATTTGGTCGTGCCCGGTGTTCGTCCAGAGGGTGGCGACATCGGCGACCAGAAGCGGGTCATCACGCCGCGTGCGGCGCTGGATGGCGGCGCCTCCATGCTGGTGATCGGGCGCCCGATCGCCGCTGCCGCCGATCCGGCCGAAGCCGCACGGGGAATTGCAGCCACCCTCTAGATTGGACACGCCACTCGCCCGGGTTTAGGCGCTGCGCCACCATGTACAGGATCGCATCATGAACTGGCTGAACCGAGTCCGGAACGGCATTCCTTTCCTCCCCAAGCGGCAGGTTGCCGACAGCCTCTGGCACAAGTGCCGAAAGTGCGAGTCGATGGTCTTCCTCAAGGAATGGGAGGAAAACCTCTACGTTTGCCCGCGTTGCGACCACCACGACCGGATCCGCGCGCACCAGCGCTTCGCCTTGCTGTTTGACGACGGCAAGTATGATAGGCTCGCGCCCCCCGAGGTGCGCGAAGACCCGCTCAAGTTCCGCGACACCAAGCGCTACACCGACCGCATCAAGGCGGCGCGCAGCAGCACCGACGAGCGTGACGCGCTGCTCAATGCGCGCGGATCGATCAATGGGCGCAGGGTGGTCGTCGGGGTGCAGGACTTCGCCTTCATGGGCGGCTCGATGGGCGTCGCGGTCGGCTCTGCCTTTGTCGCCGGAGTGAAGGCAGCGATCGCTGACCATGCGCCCTACATCATCTTCACTGCTGCCGGCGGCGCGCGGATGCAGGAAGGCATCCTCAGCCTGATGCAGATGCCGCGGACCACGGTGGCGCTGGCGCAGCTGCACGAGGCCGGGCTGCCCTACATCGTTGTGCTGACCGATCCGACCACCGGCGGCGTCACGGCATCCTATGCCATGCTCGGCGACGTGCAACTGGCCGAGCCGGGTGCGCTGATCGGGTTCGCCGGGCAGCGGGTGATCGAGCAGACCATCCGGGAGAAACTGCCCGAAGGCTTCCAACGCGCCGAGTATCTGCTGGAGCATGGAATGATCGACATGGTCGTCCATCGCGCGGACCTGCGCGAGCGGCTCGGCACTTTGATCGACTATCTCGCGCCGCAGAGGAAAGCGGCGTGACGGGCTCCCCTCCCGCTCGCGGGAGGGGCTGGGGGTGGGTCTGGCGCCCGGCATCGGACACACCCACCCCTTCCGCCGCGGGCGCGGCTCCCTCCCCTCCGCCAAGCGGGAGAGGATGATGGACTTCGCCCGTTCGTCCTCCCCCGCGGTCCAGGCGCAGCTTGACCGGCTGGCCCTGCTCTCCCCCGGCGGCGACCGGCTTGGCCTCGACCGGATCACGCGCCTGCTGGAGCGGCTCGGCCGGCCGCAGGACCGCTTGCCGCCGATCTTCCATGTCGCCGGGACCAACGGCAAGGGATCGACCTGCGCCTTCGTCCGCGCCGCACTGGAAGCCGCAGGCCACCGGGTCCACGTCTTCACCAGCCCGCATCTGGTGCGGTTCAACGAGCGCATCCGCCTCGCGGGAAGCCTGATCAGCGACAACGAACTTGCCGCAACGCTAGGTGAGGTGCTCGACGCGGCCGAGGGGATCGAGCCGAGTTTCTTCGAGGTGACGACCGCCGCCGCTTTCCTGGCGTTCACCCGGACTCCGGCCGACGCACTGGTGCTGGAGGTCGGGCTTGGGGGCCGGCTGGACGCGACCAACATCGTTGAGCGGCCGCTGGTCTGCGGCATCGCGATGCTCGGGATCGATCACCAGCAGTGGCTGGGCAAAAGGCTGATCGACATCGCCGCCGAAAAGGCCGGCATCGCCAAGCCCGGGGTGCCGCTGGTGACGCACCTGTATCCGCGCGGGGTAGCGGAACGGATTGCCTGGATCGCCGACGGGCAGGGCGCACCCTGGCTGCCCCGCGGCGGCGCCTGGGACGCAATCGGATACGGACGATCGATCCGCTACCGCGACGCGAAGGGTGCCCTGACCCTGCCCCTGCCTCGCCTCCCGGGATCGCACCAGGCGCGGAACGCGGCCCTGGCGGTGGCGATGCTGCGCCACCAGGAACGGCTGTCGGTGCCAGACAGCGCCCTTACCGCGGCAATGGGCTGGGCGCAGTGGCCAGCGCGGATGCAACAGCTAGGCCCCGGGCCGCTGGCGAGCGGGCGCGAGATCTGGCTTGATGGAGCCCACAACCCGGCAGCGGCGCGGATCCTCGCCCGCGAAGTGCTGCGGCGGTTCGGTGCGTCCGGAGTGAACCTCATCACGGCAAGCCTGAAGAGCAAAGATCCCCGAGGGCTGTTGGAGCCGTTCCTCGGGCTCGCGGTCCAGGTCCACACCGTGCCAGTGGCGGACCACGACTGCTACGCGCCGGGCGAACTGGCCGGGATCGCAAACGAACTGGGCTTCGAGGCCAGTCCGTTCGAGCGGATCGCCGACGCCGTCGCGGCCATGCCGGCCGACCGCCCGCTGCTGATCCTGGGGTCGCTTTACCTTGCCGGAGAAGTGCTGGCCCTCAACGGCGAGGTGCCCGACTAGGCGGTGTCGCCCTCCATTACCCGGGCTGCGTCGCTCTGCGGCAGCCGTGACGGATCGGCACTTCTCCGGCTCCGTTCAGACCGCAACCATTCCAGTGCGCAGAATACGACTGCGATGCCGCCCAGCGCAGCCGTCAGGTAGAACACCGGCACATAGCCCTGGGTGTCGATCATCTCGCCGAGCGCTCCACGCCCGAGCGACCCGACCAGCAAGGTCAGCGACGACAGCAGCGCATATTGGACGGCGCTGAACTCCTTGCTGGCGATTGACGACAGGTAGGCGACGTACGCCGCGCCAGCCAGGCCGCCGGCGATATTCTCGCCGGAGATCGCCACCATCAGCCGCACCATGCGCGGGTCCGCACCGAGCGCGTTCAGCCCGAACAGGTTGGCAAAGGCATCGATCGCGGCCCCGCCTGCGGCCAGGTCGGCGTAGAGCAGGTTGGTGGCCGCGGCGAGGATTGCGCCGATCATCAGCGTAGGCATCCGCCCGAGCGTGACGAACATGATGCCGCCAATCGCGATCCCGGCGATCGTCATGAAGACGCCGAACACTTTCGAGGCAAAGGCGACCTCGTCGGCGGTGTACTGCATCTCGCCCAGGTAGAAGGGGAACGCGAACGGACCCCAGATGCTGTCGGTTAAGCGGTAGGTGAGGATGATCCCGAAGACGATCACCGCGCCCCATCCCAGCCGCCGGATCAGGTCCGTTAGCGGCAGCAGCAGGGCGTTGTAGGCATGGTCGGCCGCACGGTCCCAAGTGGTCCGGGCCGGCGCTGCCTGTTCGATCACATAGCGGCCCTGCGACTTCATCCGGTCGAGCCAGGCGGCGATGATCATCGGCAGGACGACCGTGATGGCGATGATCCAGGGTCCGACGCTCGCCGTGAAGTCGCTCGCCTTGGGCGGGTTGGGATCGCCCGGAGCGACGTTCAGCATGCGCACCATGAACGCGGCGATCGTGTAGATTGCCCACAGCCAGCCGAGCGCAACGATGCCGAGTGCAATCGCGCGCACCCGCGGATCGATCGCACCCTGCTCGCGCAGGGCGGAGCTTTCACGGTCCTCGTGAGCCCGCGCGGTGTCGGGGGCCAGCAGGGTCGCGATGATCGTCAGCGCCATCACCACGCCCATCACGGCATACACGCCAGGCCAGCTGATCCGGGCGGACAGCACCAAGGCCAGCGCGCCGCCGACCAGCGCCGCGGTCCGAAAGCCCATTTGGTAGATCGACGACAGGATATCCACGGTCGCGCGGTCGTCGGCCACATCGATGCGCCAGGCGTCGATGACGACGTCCTGCGTCGCCGAAGCGAAGGCGCCGATCACGGCGACCAGGGCAAAGGTTCCGATCGCCAGCACCGGGTTGGTCAGCGACAAGGCCAGGAAGGTCCCCGCAAGGACAATCTGGCACAGCAGCAGCCAGCCCCTTCGCCGTCCGAGCGAGCCGAGCAGCGGAAGCCGCGTGCGATCGACCAGCGGTGACCACAGGAACTTGAACGCGTAGGCGAGCCCGATCCACGAGATAATGCCGATGGTGGCGAGGTCGACCTTCGCTTCACCCAGCCAGGCGTTCAGCGTTCCGACGAGCAAAGAGAACGGCAGGCCGGAGGAGAAGCCGAACACCAGCATGATCGCGGTCTTGCGCTGGCGCAGCGCCACCTTGAGCAGGCGCCAGCCTTTCAGCTCCCTGGTGTCCAGATCGTCGCCGATCGCCGTTGTCGCCATTCCCAACCCCTTCCGCCAACTCGGTCGCCCTGCTTAGCAGCGCTGCGACGGCTGACCAGAGGGTGCTTGTCAGCCAGCCGCAACAGGCGCACCATCGCCCTCATGGACGCACCGGTCCGATCGGCCAGGCCAACTCCTGGCCAGCAGGCACTCGCCGAAGCCTTGGCGCGGGGCGAAGCAGCGCTGGGCAAGCGGGTCGAGCGGGTCTCCGCCGACGTTTACCTTGACGCGCGCCGTTTCGAGCGGGAGCAGGAGCGGCTGTTCGGTCGGCTGCCGCTGCTGCTCGGCCCGTCGGCGCTGCTGCCGGCGGCGAACCGGGCGGTGGCTCACGACGGCTACGAGGTGCCGCTGATCGTCAGCCGCGATGGTGACGGCCGGGTGCATGTGCTGGCGAACGTCTGCCGGCATCGCGGCACCCGGCTGCTGGAGGGCGGCGAGGTGGTGCCTGCCTTGCGGATCGTCTGCCCGTATCACGCCTGGACGTACAAGCCGGACGGCCGCCTGCTGGCCCTGCCGCGAGCCGAATGCTTCCCGTGGCTCGACAAGGCGGACTATGCCTTGACCCGTTTCCCGGTGGTCGAGAGCGGCGGCCTGATCTGGTTCGGCCGGTCGGCGGAGACCGACTTCGCGCCGGTGGAAGCCTTGAGCGAGGACATGGATGCGTTCGGCCTGGCCGGCCTGCACCTCTACCGCCGGCACGCCCACGCGGTGGCGGCCAACTGGAAGCTGGTGATCGACGCCTTCCTGGAGAGCTACCACGTCCAGCGGCTCCACGCCGCCACCATCGCTCCCTTTTTCGCCGACGGGATCACCGTTGCCGACCGGATCGGCCCGCACCAGCGGGCGGCGGTCGGCCGGGCGGACTATCTCGCCGCGATGGACCGCAGCGACTGGGCGGCGCTTCGGCGGGCGGTGACCTATACCTACCACCTGTTCCCCAATGCCGTCGTCGTGGTCAGCCCCGACTACATCAACCTGCTGATCTGTCTGCCGCAGTCGGTCGAGCAAACGCTGGTCGAGGACGTCATGCTGATCCCGGAAGCGCCGGCCACCCCCCAGGCGGAGGAGCATTGGCGCAGGAGCTGGGAGCTGCTCGACGAGGGCACGTTCGGCGGAGAGGACTTCCGCGCTGCGGCGCTGTGCCACCAGGGGCTGGCCTCCGGCCTTGTCGAGGAGGTGACGCTCGGCCTGCTGGAAAGCGGCATCGCCCAGTTCCACGCGCTGGTCGACCAGGCGCTCGCCTAGGCGGAGTAGAAGACCAGCCCTTCGGGCGGGTCGGCCAACTTGCCCGCGAGATGCCGGTCGATGGCTTTCAGGGCCGCTTTCAGCGCCCGCTCGTTGTACGGCTTCAGCAGGTGGCCGATCGCCAGTTCCTCGGCGCCTGCGGGAGGATGGGCGGTCACGAACAGGACGGGCACGCCGCGCCGCTTGGCTTCGCGCGCCAGGTCGACGCCGCTGCGTTCGCCGGTCAGCAAGATGTCGCTGAGGATCAGGTCGACCTCGCTCTCGTCCAGTTGGGCGACCGCGTCGGCGTAGCGGTCGACGGTGGCGACCACCTCATAGCCCGCATCGGCGATCATGGTTTCATTGTCGAAGGCGACCAACGGCTCGTCTTCCACCACCAAGATGCGCTTGACGATCCTGGTGCGCTTGCCGAACAGCATTTGAGACCCTCGAAAGGAAAAGAGTTTTGCCGCAACGAACGACGCGACCGTCCGTGCCGCGAGCCACGCGCGGCAAAGGCCCGGCAGCGCCGCGCAGTGGCCCCCCTGCAACGCGCGACAGCGGCCCACAACGCATTGCCAAGCTGCTCGGCCGGGCGGGCATCGCCTCGCGCCGCGACATCGAGCGGATGATCGCCGACGGGCGGATCGCGCTGAACGGCGAGGTGCTGACAACCCCGGCGACCCTGCTCGAGACCCTCGCTGGTGTGACCGTGGACGGCAAGCCGGTGAAGCCGCCGGCGGCCGCGCGGCTGTGGCGCTTCTACAAGCCGCCGACCACCCTGACCGCCGCCAACGATCCCAAGGGTCGGCCGACCATCTACGACCGGCTGCCCGAGGGTCTCCCCCGGGTGATGCCGGTCGGGCGCCTCGATTTCATGACCGAAGGACTGCTGCTGCTGACGAACGACGGTGAGCTCAAGCGGCAGCTGGAGCTGCCCAGCACAGGCGTCGTCCGCCACTATCGGGCTCGAGCGTTCGGTGAAGTCAGGCAGGCGCAGCTGGAGGACCTGTCCGAAGGGGTGACGATTGAAGGTGTGCGCTACGGCTCGATCGACGCCAACCTGGAGCGGCGAACCGGACGGAACTGCTGGATCGAGATGAGCCTCACCGAAGGCAAGAACCGCGAGGTTCGGCGGGTGCTCGCCTACCTCGGGCTGCAGGTGTCCCGCCTGATCCGCACGTCCTACGGTCCGTTCACCGTCGAAGGGCTGGACATCGGCCAGGTCGCGGAAGTCCCGCGCGAGCAGCTGTTCCAGTTCCGCCGCACCCTCAAATGAGGATCATCGCCGGCGAGTGGCGCGGGCGCAAGCTGGCCGCCCCGCACGGGCTGTCCACCCGCCCGACGGCGGACCGCACGCGCGAGACCTTGTTCTCCATGCTGGCGAGCCGCCTCGGCAGTTTCGACGGATTGACGGTGGCCGACCTGTTCGCGGGCAGCGGGGCACTGGGCTTAGAGGCGCTGTCCCGGGGCGCTGCCCACGCCACGTTCGTCGAGACCGATTCCGCCGCGCGGCGGACGATCGAAGCGAATGCGGCCGCCTTCCGAGCGCAGGAGCGGATCTCGATCCGCGCCCATTCGGCCACCGCGCTGCCGTCGGGAAGGCTGTTCGACCTGATCCTGGCCGATCCGCCATATGGTGCCGGCGCAGGATCGCAGCTGGTGCGCGCCATCGCAGCCACCGGCTGGCTTGCGCCGGGGGGCTGGCTGGCGATCGAGACCGCGCGCGGGGACGCGGTTGATCCCGCGGACTATGTGCTGGACGCCGAACGCGACACCGGTCGCGCACGGCTGACCTTACTAAGGCGCGGGTCCTAGGCCTTTGCGTTCTGCTTGCTAGCGTCCGCCGCCGCGAATTCCTTGAGCAGCCGGGCACCGATTGCCGCCGCCGCAGCCTTGCCTGCCGACTTGACGGCATTGGCCGACTTCACCGCCGCAGGATCGGCCTTGCCGCTTTCCGCGATGGCGGCAACTGCAGCCAAGGCGCCCACCGCCAGAAGGTCGCCGACGAGCGGATGTTCGGCCAGCTTCGCCAGCGTTTCCAGCCCGCCATGATGTTTGTCAGACACGTCCTTTTTCTTCTTCTTGGACGCTTTCACAGGTTGGGGACCTGCGATCAGCTCGACGGCCTCGGCCTTCTTGGCCGATTTCTTGCCGCTCTTCTTGTCCTTTGCCACGCGCCCCTCCGTTTGTTCACTACGTCTCATATCGGAGGCAGCGGCCCGGGGTGCAAGCTTGGCCGCTCTCGTTAGATCCGCCGATGTGCTAGACTGAAGGTGGAGTCACAGGAGGGTGCCATGACCCGCATTCGTCTTGCCGCCGCTGCACTATTCGCTGCCTTACCGGGCGTTGCCCAGAGCAGCCAGGCCGCTCCAGCCACGGTCACCGTCAACCTGTCCAGCTACCGCTTCGACCCGTCGCCGCTCGTGCTCCAGGCCGACCGGCCGGTGCGCATGACGTTCGTGAACCAGGGCGGCCGGTCGCATGACTTCACCGCCCGGGAATTCTTCCAGGCGTCGCGCATCGTGGGCGGCAAGGTCTCGGACGGGAAAGTCGACCTGAAGGGTGGACAGCAGGCAGTGGTGGAACTGGTCCCGCAGCGTGGGACCTACCGGGTCCACTGCGGCAAGTTTCTCCACTCGGGCTTCGGCATGAAGGGAATCATCGTAGTCCAATAAGCCCGTGGGGCTCAGGCAATGAACAGGCTGACGAACAGGAAACCCGCGGCGAAGGTCGCGGAAAACAGCCGCAGATCGCTCCTTAGGCTGCTTCCCTCCGGGGAAATCGCGACGATACCCGCGCGGCGCCGCTCGAGGCGGATCGGAGGTTCGGCGACAATTGTGGTCGACGGCATGGCGAAACCTTAAAGCGTTTTTTACCACGCTCAAGAACTCCGCGGCTCAAGGCCGGGTCCACGTGTCCGCAAACGGGACAGGTCAGGCGGTGCGGCGCTCCGTCAGGGGCAAAGGCTGACGCGCGCGCAGCAGTTCCTCGGCCTTGTCGCCGTTCATCGCCTTGCCGAAATACCAGCCCTGCGCATGGGCCGCGCCCATCGCCAGCACCGCGGCAAGGGTTGGCGCGTCTTCGATTCCCTCGACCGTGACGGGCACCGACAAGGCATGCCCCATGGTCGTCACGGCTTTGACGATGGCGGCGCTTTCCCGGTCCTTGTGCAGGTTGGCGACGAAGCTCCGGTCGATCTTGATTGCGTCCAGCGGAAGCGCGCGCAGGTGGGACAGCGACGAGAAACCTGTCCCGAAGTCGTCGAGCGCTAGGCGGATGCCCTGGTTCTTGAGACTGTCAACAATGGTTCGCGCCATGTCCATGTCGGCGAACAGTGAGCTTTCGGTGATCTCGATGACCAGCCGGTCGGCCGGAAACCCGGTCTCGGTCAGCAGCCGCACGATTTTCTGCGCCAGCCACGCATCGCCAAGCTGGGACGGGGAGAAGTTGACGGACAGGGAGATGCAAGGGTCCCAGTCGCGGGCGCGGCCAAGCGCTGCGGCCATGATGCTGGTCGACAATTCGTCGATCAGGCCGATCTCCTCGGCGACCGGGATGAACAGGTCGGGACCGATCGCGCCGTGGGTCGGATGGTCCCAGCGAGCCAGCACCTCGAAGCCGATGATCTGGCCGGTGCGCAGATCGACCTGGGGTTCGAAGAAGGGCACGAACTGGCCGAGCTCCAGGCCGATGCGGATCGCCTGCTCCAGCTCACCACGGGCGATCAGTTCCTGCTCCATGCCGGCGTCGAACCAAACCGCCCGCGCCGCCCTCGACCCGCTGGCGTGTTCCAGTGCGATGTCGGCCCGACGCAGGCCGTCCCCGATCACCGCTTGCTGGTCCGCCGACTGGCTGGAGATCCCGGCGAAGGCCCCGACCTGGGTGATCCGATCATCGATCGCATAGGGCCTGCTGACGATCTTGAGCATGGCTTCGGCAAGCGCGGCAACCGCTTGCTGCTCACCGCGAGGGTGCGGCATGGCGAGTGCGAATTCGTCGGCCCCAAGTCGCGCCAGCACCGCCCCCGGGGGCACAATCTCGTTCAGGCCATTGGCGATCAGCCGCAGGAGCTCGTCGCCGCAGTCATGGCCGTGGCGGTCGTTGACCGTCTTGAATCGATGCATCTGAAGCGAAACGACGGCCACGGCCTGTCCCACCGACTTCGCCCGCGCCAGCACGGCCTGGGCCCGGTCGGCAAACCCCTTCCGATTGGCCAGTCCGGTGGTGGGATCGGTGACGGCCATGATCGCGGCACGCCGCTCGCCGTCCGCCCGCAGCTCCGCTTCATGGTGCAGATCAACGTAGCGCCGCCACCCGAACAGGAGCAGCGCAACGTTCAGCACGAGCGCTCCGGCCGCAATCTTCACGGTCACGGTGACGGCTGGCGGCAGGCCGGTGACGACTTGCTGAAGCAGGCTGCTGCCGTTCCAGATCAGCATGCCCAGCGCGGCGACGACAATCAGGATGACTCCCAACTCACGCCGCGCCGCAGCCGTGCGCGAACTGTCGTAATCATCGGGAGCGAGGGCGCGGCGAAACGTCACCTCGCGGGCATAACGTGCGTTTATTTAACAAATTGCTCCGCGTCGGAACATTCTCTTGGTGCGGACGGCGGGACTTGAACCCGCACTCCCGTTCGGAAAGCCGATTTTAAGTCGGCTGCGTCTACCATTCCGCCACGTCCGCCCCGATTGGCTGTGTTGGACAGTGTACACGCGCGGTCAAGCGCCGGCCCCGCCAACGCCGTGATGAGGAAGTGGCGCGCAAGCTCGCTGGGATCCCGGCTACCACCGGGATGACGGTGATTACTCGGCCGTCACTTCATGCAGGTTCAGCCGCTCGCGCATTTCCTTGCCCGGCTTGAAGTAGGGCACGCGCTTGGCGTCGACGTCGACCGAGGCACCGGTCCGCGGGTTGCGCCCTACCCGGGCGTCGCGCTGACGGGTGGAAAAAGCCCCGAAGCCGCGAAGCTCGACCCGGCCTCCATCGGCCAGCTGCTCGGTGATTGCGTCGAACAAGGCCGACACCACCCCTTCGACCTCGCGCTGGGTCAGGTCGGGAAAATCGTTGCACAGCTTTTGAACGAGCTCAGACCGGATCATGTTGTCCCCGCAGTCTTGACGCCGGGCGCCCCCGCACCCCGCGTCGGTGTTCATGCTGTCAGAACTCACTTGCGCGCGCAAGTGAGTGGTCCGACAGAAGAAGGGCGCGGCAGGTCTCCCCGCCACGCCCCTGCTCCTTACTTCTTTTGCGCCTGCTTCAGCGCCTCGCCGAGAATGTCGCCGAGCGACGCCCCCGAGTCGGAGCTGCCATACTGGGCAACCGCCTGCTTCTCTTCCGAGATCTGCAGCGCCTTGATCGAGAAGGTCGGCTTCTTGGACCGGTCGAAGCCGGTGACCATCGCGTCGAACTTCTGGCCCACCTGGAACCGCTCCGGACGCTGCTCGTCGCGGTCGCGCCCAAGGTCGGTGCGCTTGATGAAGCCGGTCGCGCCATCGTCGCCGATCTGCACTTCCAGGCCGCCATCGCGGATTTCCAGAACGGTGACGGTGACCGTCTCGCCCTTGTTCGCGCCGGTGCCGGTGCCGCCGCCGACCGCGACTCCGCCGCGCTCGAGCTGCTTCATGCCCAGGCTGATGCGCTCCTTCTCGACGTCGACGTCGAGGACCACGGCCTGCACCGTTTCACCCTTGTGGTGAAGCGCCAGCGCTTCCTCGCCCGACACGCCCCAAGCGATGTCCGACATGTGGACCATCCCGTCGACGTCGCCATCGAGGCCGATGAACAGGCCGAACTCGGTCGAATTCTTGACCTCGCCCTCGACCTGGCTGCCGACAGGATGCTTCTCGGCGAAGTCCGACCACGGGTTGGACTGCGCCTGCTTCAGGCCGAGCGAGATGCGCCGCTTTTCCTCGTCGACCTCGAGGATCTTGACGTCGACTTCCTGGCTGGTGCTGACGATCTTGCCCGGGTGGACGTTCTTCTTGGTCCAGCTCATCTCCGAGACGTGGACGAGGCCTTCGATGCCCGGCTCCAGCTCGACGAAGGCGCCATATTCGGTGATGTTCGTGACGCGGCCCTTGAACGTACCCTCGATCGGATACTTGGCGGCGGCACCTTCCCACGGATCGCTTTCCAGCTGCTTCATGCCGAGGCTGATGCGCTGGGTCTCGCGGTTGATGCGGATGATCTGCACCTTCACCGTGTCGCCGATGTTGATCAGCTCCGAAGGGTGGTTGACGCGCTTGTAGCTGACGTCGGTGACGTGCAGCAGGCCGTCGATGCCGCCAAGGTCGACGAACGCACCATAGTCGGTGATGTTCTTGACCACGCCCTCGATGACCTGACCCTCGGCCAGGCTCTGGATGAGGCCGGAGCGCTGCTCGGCGCGGGTTTCCTCAAGGATGGCGCGGCGCGAGACGACGATGTTGCCGCGGCGGCGATCCATCTTCAGGATCTGGAACGGCTGCGGAATGTCCATCAGAGGCTGGACGTCGCGGACCGGGCGGATGTCCACCTGGCTGCCCGGCAGGAACGCCACGGCGCCGCCGAGGTCGACCGTGAAGCCGCCCTTCACGCGACCGAAGATCACGCCCTCGACGCGGTTGCCGGCGGAGAATTCGGTTTCCAGCAGGTCCCACGCGGCTTCGCGGCGGGCGCGGTCGCGCGACAACATGGCCTCGCCGTTGTGGTTCTCGACCCGGTCGACATAGACTTCGACCACGTCGCCGACCTTGAGTTCGGCCTTCTGCCCCGGAGCCGCGAATTCGCGCAGCGGGACCCGTCCTTCCGACTTCAGGCCGACGTCGATGACGGCCAGGTCGTTCTCGATCCCCGTGACGGTGCCCTTGACCACGCGGCCTTCAAAGGCCTCGTTCTCACCGCCGAGGGAGTCGTTGAGGAGAGCCGCGAAGTCGTCGCGGGACGGAAATGCCGTAGTGGCCATAAGGTCGTTGTCTTCCTGTGTCTTCGTTTCAAGTGCCGCCAGCCGGACCACCTGTGGTCGGCTTTCCATCTGGCGGGCCTGGTGAAACCATGCCTGCCCCGCCGGCCCCATGCCGGAGAGACATCCCACGGCGCACACCGCGCGAGGCAAACCCCCTTCATGCAAAAACAGCGCGTGCAGCACGGCGCCTCTCGGTCGACCGGACTCCACACGCACGCCAGATGACGAGCTTGCCCGCGACGCTTGCACGCTCGCCGGACGGGCGCGCCTATACTGGAGAGAGGGCCGGAGAGCAAGGCGAGAGAGGGCCGGCCGGTCCGGCTTGGCCCTGCCGCGCGTCCTCTGCTATCCAGCCGCGGTGACCGAGACCCAGGCCATTCGGGAGCCCCGCCCCCGCCGTTACCACGCCATGCTGACGGCCGCGTGGGTGATCATCCTGCTTGCGGGCGGGGCGGCGTTGCTTCCGCTGCTCGAACGGACTTCCGGGGCGCGCCTGGTCGGCGCGCTGCTGCTCGCTGCGGGAGTGGCCGAGTTGATGGCCGGCACTCTTCGGAAATCCGCGCGCGTTGCGACAATGATGGCGGGAGCGGTGACCATGGTGGCGGGCGTGCTGTTCCTGCTGCGGCCCGAGACCAAGTTCCTGCCGACCCTGTATGTCATCACCGCCTGGCTGCTGATCCGGAGCCTCGCCAACATCGCCGCCGCGGTGATGGCGACGGGATCGACCCGCCGCTGGAGCTTCGTGTCCGGCCTCACCGACCTGCTGCTCGGCCTGCTGTCGCTCGCCGGCCTGTCCGCTTACACGCTTGTGGTGACCCTTTTCGGCCCGACGCCGCAGGTGATCGCCAACTTCGCCTGGTTCCTGGCGGTCAGCTTCGTCACCACCGGCATCTACCTCCTGGAAGTCGGCAACTGCGAGCGCGAGGCGGCGGGAGCCTAGCCTCTCTCCCCTGACTCAGGCCTGGTGGATGGCCTTGGTCACTTGATAGCTCTGCAGGCCCTCGATCCCTCCCTCTGAGCCGAAGCCGGAATCCTTGACCCCGCCGAACGGGGCGTCGGCGACGGAGATGGCAAAGGTGTTGATCCCCACCATCCCGCTTTCGACCAGGTCGCCGATGAGGTTCGCGCGACGGCCGTTCTCCGTGAAGGCGAAGGCGGCAAGGCCGAACGGCAGGCGATTGGCCTGCTCGATCACTTCGTCGAACGTGTCAAAGGCGCGCGTCACCGCGACCGGTCCGAACGGCTCCTCGTTCATGATCGCGGCCTCGTTTGGAACATCGGCCAGCAGCGTCGGCTGGAAGAAGAAGCCGCTTGGCCCTCGCTCACCGCCTGCGAGCACCCTGGCCCCCTTCGCACGCGCATCCTCTACCATCGTGCCGATCGCGTCCGGGCGCCGCGCGTTGGCGAGCGGCCCCATCCGGGTGTCGGCGTCGAGGCCATTGCCGACCTTCACTTGGGCCGTGCGTTCGGCGAAACCCTTGAGAAAGGCATCGTAGATGCCGCGCTGTACGTAGAAGCGCGTCGGGGACACGCACACCTGACCCGCGTTCCGGAATTTCTGCGGCACGACCATGTCCAGCGTCTTTTCCAGGTCGCAGTCGTCGAAGATCAGCACTGGCGCATGCCCGCCAAGCTCCATCGTGATCCGCTTCATCCCGTCGGCAGCGAGCTTCATGAGATGCTTGCCGACCCCAGTCGAGCCGGTGAAGCTGATCTTGCGGATTTCCTTGCTGCCGATGAGCGTGCGGCTGACAAGGTCGGCATCGCCGTGGACGAGCTGCGCCACACCGTTGGGGATGCCCGCGTCAGCCAGTGCGCGGAACAGTTCGGTGGTGCAGCCGGGGGTTTCGTGCGGAGGCCGCGAGATGACGGTGCAGCCCGCGGCGAGCGCGGCCGAGACCTTCTTGGCCAGCAGGTAGATGGGGAAGTTCCACGGCGTAAAGGTCGCGGTCGGACCGACCGGCTGGCGGATCACCCGCGACAGCTGCCCGGCAGGACGCACCAGGGTGCGGCCGTAGTCGCGCTTGATCTCCTCGGCGTACCAGTCGAACAGCTGGGCCGAGCCGACCACCTCGGCGCGGGCCTCGGCGACGACCTTGCCCTGCTCCTGCGTGAGGATTGCAGCGATGGCGTCGGCCCGTTCGCGCATCAGCTGGGCGGCCTTGCGCAGGATCGCGCCGCGCTTCTCGACGTCGGTCGCCCGCCATTCCGGCCACGCCCGGTCGGAAGCGGCGAGCGCCTCCTCCAAGTCGGCCGTGGTGGCGTAGGGCACCTCGGCGATCGTCCCACCATCGACCGGGTTGACCACCTGGTGCGCCTCGCGGCCTTCGCCGCTCCTCCAGGCACCATCGATGAACAGGGAGAGGTCGGCGTTGTAGCGAGTCTGTGCGTCCATGAGCGCGGCTCTACTCCCACCGCCCTTGCCCGCCAAGCGCCGGCCCGCTAGCTCGCTTACTGACATTCATGTTCTCAAAGGGAGTTTGCCATGACCAAGCAGGAACTCGTCGCCAAGATGCAGGAAAAGCAGGCTTGGGTGCCGGGCAAGCGGATCAAGCTCGTCATGGACGAAGGTGCGATCCTGCTGGACGGCCAGGCAAACCAGGTCAGCGAGGAAGATGGCGCGGCCGACACGACACTCAAGGCGACCACCGCCGATTGGGACGCGATGGTCGGCGGACAGCTCGACGGGATGACCGCTTTCATGACCGGCAAGCTCAAGGTCGAAGGCGACATGTCGAACGCGATGCAGCTGCAGGGCGTGATGGCCAAGCTGCGCTAAGCACCGTCATTGCGAGGAGCGCAGCGACGCGCCAATCTAGCTCCTTTTTGAAGGTGACTGGATTGCTTCGCTGCGCTCGCAATGACGAAGTTGAAGCGCTTTTCAACTTCGCCTAACCGCCTTCTCAAGCAGGAGGGCACATGGCCAAGAAAATCTACCCTGACGCCGCGGCGGCTCTCGACGGGCTGCTCCACGACGGCATGACCATCGCCGCGGGCGGGTTCGGCCTGTGCGGCATCCCCGAGCGGCTGATCGACGCGATCGTCGCCAGCGGGGTCAAGGACCTCACCATCGCCTCCAACAATGCCGGCATCGACAATGAAGGCCTCGGCAAGCTGTTGCGCACCCGGCAGGTAGGCAAGATGATCTCGTCCTACGTCGGCGAGAACAAGGAGTTCGAGCGGCAGTTCCTCGCCGGCGAGCTGGAGGTCGAGTTCTGCCCGCAGGGGACACTGGCGGAGCGGATGCGCGCGGGCGGGGCCGGCATTCCGGGCTTCTACACCAAGACCGGCGTCGGCACGAAGGTAGCCGAGGGCAAGGAAGTGAAGAGCTTCGAAGGCGAGGAGTATATCCTCGAACGCGGCATTCGCGCCGACCTCGCCATCATCAAGGGATGGAAGGCCGACGAGAGCGGCAACCTCATCTTCCGCAAGACCGCCCGCAACTTCAACCAGCCGGCCGCCACCTGCGGCAGGATCTGCGTTGCGGAGGTGGAGGAGATCGTCCCTGTCGGCAGCCTTGATCCGGATTGTATCCACCTGCCGTCGATCTACGTGAAGCGCCTCATCCTCGGCGCGCCCTACGACAAGAAGATCGAGTTCGTGACGACGCGCGTGCGGGAGGCGGTATGACTAGCCAAAGCTATACCGGCATCGGTAATGGAGCGATCAACGTGGCCAGCCAGCGTGAGGCGCTTGCCGACAGCACCGAGATCGCACGGTTGTGGGTCGAGGATGGTGGCCCGGGAACGTTTTTCATCAACGCCCACAAAATGCCCGAGCCCGAGATGTTCGGGATGATGATGGCCGATGCGATCCGGCACGGTGCGCGGGCCTATGCCCACGCGCTCGAAATTTCGGAAGCCGAGGCCGAAGCGATGATCTGGCAGGGCCTCGACGAGGAGCGCGCCGGTGACGGCGACAACATGACCACGATTGACCCCGGCGACAGGATTTCATGATGGCAACCCAAGCTGCGCCCCTGGGCTGGACCCGCAACCAGATGGCCGCGCGTGCCGCGAAGGAGCTGCGCGACGGTTATTACGTCAATCTCGGCATCGGCATCCCGACACTCGTTGCAAACAACATTCCGGAAGGGATGGAAGTCACGCTTCAGTCCGAGAACGGCATGCTCGGGATCGGGCCGTTCCCGTATGACGATGAGGTCGACGCCGACCTGATCAACGCCGGAAAGCAGACGATCAGCCAGTTGCCCTCGTCGAGCTATTTCAGCTCGTCGGACAGCTTCGCGATGATCCGCGGCGGGCATATCGACCTGACCGTGCTCGGCGCGATGGAGGTCAGCGAAGGCGGCGACATCGCCAACTGGATGATTCCGGGCAAGATGATCAAGGGCATGGGCGGCGCTATGGACCTGGTCGCAGGCGTCAAGCGGATCATCGTGGTAATGGAGCATAACGCCAAGGACGGCAGCCCCAAGTTCATCCCCGAATGCACGCTTCCGCTAACCGGCAAGAACGTCGTCGACATGATCGTCACCGATCTGGCCGTGTTCAGCCGCGAGGACCACAACGCGCCCTTCAAGCTGATCGAACTGGCACCCGGCGTGACCCGCGACGAGGTGCGAGAGAAGACCACGGCGAACTACGTGGAGTGACCAACGAGACCGCTCATGCTGAGGAACCGCTGAGCCCTGAGCGAAGGCGCAGGGGGCGTCAAAGGGCTCAGTCCCTCCTCAGCATCAGCGGATTTTGGCTGCTCGCCGCCTGCTCGTCCCCCTCACCCACCGTGATCGACGGCTCCTCTCCTGAAACCTTCGCTCGCTCGACCAGCGTCGCCCGGCAGGAGCTTCCCGTGGCCGACCGGCTCGACTTCGACCGGGCGATCGCCACCGTCGGCGCACGGCGGATGGCTCGTAGCGACGCCCAGGCCATGGCGCGGGCGACGTTCGAGGGAATGACTGCGGAAGAAGTGGTCGCGGACTACCGGTGGCGGGAAGCTTCGTCACCCCGGCCTTGAGCCCTGGCCGCCCTGTCTCTAGGAGCAAGAACCAAGGCGGATGCCGGATCAGTTTCGGCATGACGGAGGCCCGGACATGCGCGCATTGCTCTCCCACGAACCCGGTGGCCCCGACACCCTCCAGGTCGCCGAGATCCACGATCCGACGCCGTCCGCGGGCGAACTCCTCGTCCGGGTCCATGCCGCCGCGATCAACTATCCCGATGTGTTGATCATCGAGGACAAGTATCAGCTGAAACCGCCGCGTCCGTTCGCTCCGGGGGGAGAGATTGCGGGCGAGGTGCTGAGCGTTGGCGAGGGCGTGATGGAGTGGAAGCCGGGCGACCGGTTGATCGCGGTTCCTGGGTTCGGCGGCCTCGTCGAGAAGATCGTTATCCCCGCCAGGAGCGCTTTCCGGCTGCCGGACAGCCGCAGCTATGTGGATGGCGCGGCACTGCTGCTGACATACGCCACCAGCATCCACGCGCTCTACGACCGCGGACGGTTGAAGGACGCACAGACCCTGCTCGTTCTTGGCGCGGCGGGCGGAGTTGGCCTAGCCGCGATCGAGCTTGGCAAGGCGCGAGGCGCGCGGGTCATCGCCGCTGTGTCCTCCGAGGAAAAGGCGCAGGCAGCCCGGGAGGCGGGAGCGGACGACGCCATCGTCTATCCACGGGGGCCGTTCGACAAGGCCGGGCAGAAAGCCCTGGCAGACCAGTTCAAGGCTGCGGTCGGGCCGGCCGGCGCCGACGTGATCTTCGATCCGGTCGGCGGCGACTATGCCGAGCCGGCGCTGCGCTCCATCGCGTGGGAGGGCCGCTATCTGGTGGTCGGTTTCCCGGCCGGCATTCCCAAGCTGCCGCTCAACCTCACCCTGCTCAAGAGCTGCGATGTCTGCGGCGTGTTCTGGGGCGCGTTCGCGATGCGCGATCCGAAGGCCAATGCGGCGCACGTCGCGGAACTGTTCCGGCTGTGGGATGAAGGCAAGATCGCCCCGGTGGTCAGCGCGACCTACCCACTGGAGCGCGCCGGCGAGGCGATCGCGGCACTGGCATCGCGCCAGGTGATCGGCAAGCTGGTGGTGACGCTGGACGACTAGCGCTCCGCCCCCTATCTCGGCGGGCAACCAACCACGGAGCCGCCATGACCACTTTCGATGACCGCGAACGGGCGTTCGAGGCCAAATTCGCCCATGACGAGGAGATGAAGTTCCGGCTCCTCGCGCGGCGCAACCGGCTGCTCGGTGAATGGGCGGCGGGACTGATGAAGCTGTCGCCGGCGGAGACCGAATCCTATGCCAAGGACGTGGTCCGCGCCGACTTCGAGGAGGCCGGCGACGAAGATGTAATCCGCAAGCTGCTCGGCGACCTCACCGGCGCCGGGATCGACATGGACGACGGCCGTATCCGCGAGCAGCTGGACTTCAAGACCCACGAAGCCAGGCAACAGTTGATGGCGGAGCGCTGAGAGCTGCCATGCCGATGATAGCCGACGACATCGCGGCGCTGATCCGTGCGGCCATTCCCGATGCGGAGGTGACGATCCGTGACCTCGCGGGCGATGGCGACCATTATGCAGCCCGCGTGGTCAGCGCATCTTTCGCGGGCCTGAGCCGAGTGCGGCAGCATCAGGCGGTCTATTCCGCGCTTGGGGGGCGCATGGGGGGCGAGCTTCACGCACTGCAGCTCGAAACCGCAGTGCCACAAGGAGATATCAAGTGAGCCAAGGCAACGAGCGGATCGGCGAGATCGTCCGCAGCAATGACGTCGTTCTGTTCATGAAGGGCACCGCGCTCTTCCCCCAGTGCGGTTTTTCCAGCCGCGCAGTGGCGATCCTCGACCACTTGGGCGTGCCGTACGAGACGGTCGACGTGCTGCAGGATCCGGAGGTCCGCCAGGGGATCAAGGAATTTAGCGACTGGCCGACCATCCCCCAGCTGTACGTCAAGGGCGAATTCGTCGGCGGCTCGGACATCATGATGGAGATGTTCGAAAGCGGCGAGCTGCAGCAGATGGTCGGCAAGGCCGAAGCCTGAAGCCTGAAGCCTTTTGCGCACCTGCTGCTGAAATAAAGAAGGGACGGAGCGCGGGACCAGAAACCGCTTGCACCGTCCCTTCTTGACTTGGCGTGGAACCAAAGTGGACGCCATGGCTGTGCAACCGACGTGCCAACCTCACCTGAACGGCTGAAATCCGCGGGAAATTGTCAGGAGCGATCCGAATGCAGACCGGCAAGTGTCAGAAAGTCCGACAGTCGGCGCCGTTCCTGGCCGCGGGCACAATCTCCGATTCCAGCGGTTAGGGGGAGCAGATGCGTTCTCCCCTGCCCTTTGGCGGAGGCGATGGCTCGCCCCGCCTGTATTGCGACCTGACACAAAGCTGGTCGGCCGTGGGCGGCGGCGTCGGCACCTACCTCAAGCGCAAGCGCGAGCATATCCTGGCGCATACGCCCCATCGCCACATGATGATCCTGCCGGCCGATCGCGACGAGGTCGTCGAGGACGGGCGCGCGATCACCGTCTGGATCAGGTCGCCCAATATTCCGCTTAGTCCGCATTATCGAATGCTGCTGCGCAACCGGGCGGTGCGCGACGCGCTCGAACGATTTCGCCCCGACGTGGTCGAATGTCAGGATGCGTACAATCTGCCGTGGGCGGCGATCGCTCACCGCAAGCGCCACCCGCGCACGGCGCTGGTCGCCGGCTACATGACCGATTTCCCGACGGTCTACGTGGAGCGGCCACTGTCCAAGGCCTTCGGCGCTACCATCGGTCAGGCGGCCGGCCGTGTCTTCTACCGCTATTGCGGTCGCCTCTACCGCGAGTTTGATGCCGTCTACGCGCTGTCGGAGCACGGCGGCGGGCTGAAGCTCCGCTCGCTCGGGGTGGAGGATGTGAAGATCCTTCCGCTCGGGGTCGAGCTCCAGCATTTTTCGCCGGAGCGCCGCGATCTCGGGCTCCGCGAGTCGCTCGGCCTCGCGGGCGACCAGCCGCTGCTGATCTACGTCGGTCGGCTTGATGTCGAAAAGCGGCCGGACATCGTGGTGGAAGCGTTCCGCGCCCTCCCACGTGAGCTCGGCGCGCGGCTGGTGATCCTCGGCGACGGCCCGCAGCGCGAGCAGTTCGAGGCGCTCGGCGACGAGCGGATCGTGACCCCGGGCTTCGTCAACGATCGCGAGACCTTGTCCCGCTGGCTGGCGAGCGCCGACATCTACGTTTCGGCGATGCCCAACGAGACCTTTGGAGTGTCGGTGATCGAGGCACAGGCGTCCGGCCTGCCGGTGGTCGGCGTGGCCGGCGGGGCGATGCTCGAGCGGGTGCGGCCCGGCATGGGCCTGCTCGGCCCGGTGGGCGATCCCGCAGCGATGGCAGCCAATATCCTGAAGGTATGGAACGGCGATCCGCGGGCGATGGGGCACGCGGGCCGCGAATATGTCGCCGGCGAGTTCACCTGGGGGCACAGCATGGACGTGCTGCTTGGGGAGGTGATCCCAAGCGCGCTCGCCCGCCGCGCCGCGGCGCTGGCCGACACGCGCGCGTCGGCGCGACGCACGCCTCTGGCCGAAGCCTGACGCATCGTTCATTCGCGGTTAGTCCGCGAAAACGGAAAAGCCCGCCTTTCCGGTCACAAGGGGAGCCGACCATGACGTTCAAGCTGCTTGCCGCCGCCGGCGCAGCGCTGCTGCTTGCGGTGCCTGCCATCGCCGCGCCTCCGGTGCCGCCAGTGCGGCCTGCTCCGGCCACGGAGAAAACGGTCATCCAGGTCCGCGAGGTCCAGCAGACGGTGGGGACCGACGCCGTCCCCGCCGACATTCGGACCGCCGTTGCCAATTGCGAAGGCCGCAAATTCGTCGCCGACGCGAGCTCCGGCGCGGGCAAGGACCTGCGGCGTACCCGCATCGTCCTGTGCGGCAAGAAAGGAGCGTCCGATGCCGAAGTGGCGACCATGCTGAAAAGCGCGATCGCCAAGATCGAGGCCAATCCGCAGCTGCCCGCCGAGAACAAGGGGAAGGTGGTCGCGCAGCTGAAAGCGAAGCTGGCCGAGCTGAAGGCAGAGTAGCCGTCACGCCGGCGAAGGGCGGATCGCGCTGGCGTTGAGCGGCGGCCCATGCCACTGCGGCGAGCGTGGACCCGCGGTACGGCCAAATGGAGCAGCTGGAGCCGGGCATTGCGCGCCTGCTCGCCCCCAACCCCTCCCCTTACACCTTCACCGGCACGCAGGTTCATCTGGTCGGCGAGGACGAGCTGGCGGTCATCGATCCGGGGCCAGACCAGCCGGAACACCTCGCGGCGCTGCTGCGCGCGATCGGCGGCAGGCCGGTGGCCGCGATCCTGATCACCCACACGCACCGCGACCATTCGCCGGCGAGCCGTTCGCTGGCCGCCGCCACTGGAGCTCCGATCGTCGGCTGCCCTCCGATTTCCTTCGACGAGGGCGGTCCCCGGGCCGACGCCGGCTTCGACCACCACTACTCGCCGGATCGCGTCCTGGCCGACGGTGAAGCCGTCGCCATCGACGGTCGCACGGTCTCCGCGGTGCACACACCCGGCCACACCTCCAATCACCTGTGCTTCGCTGACGAAACCAGCGGCGCCCTGTTCACGGGCGATCATGTGATGGGCTGGTCGACGAGCGTCGTCATTCCGCCGGACGGCAACATGTGCGACTATCTCCGCAGCCTCGACAAGCTCCGCGTTCGCCACGACCGCATCTACTATCCTGCCCATGGCGATCCCGTGCGCGACCCAAAGCGGCTGGTTCGCGGCATGCTCACCCATCGTCTGCAGCGCGAGAAGCAGATCCTGCGCCGCGTGGCGGAGGGCGACCGCACGGTCGAGCAGATCGTCGCCGCCTCGTATCGCGGGCTCGATCCGCGGCTTGTTCCGGCCGCCGGAGCCTCCGTTCTCGCCCACCTGTTGGACCTCCAGCGCCGCGGGCTCGTTGTTGGCGCGGAGGAGGGCGAATGGATCGCAACGAACAACGACAGCCGGTGAAGACGCGCACGATCGTGCTGGCCGTTGCGGCGATCATCGCCGTGCTGATGGCCTTCAACTGGTACCAAGGCCGCCAGCAAGAGCGGCAGCGGCAGGAGCAACTGGCGCAGACGCAAGGCATTGCCCGGGTTCTCAGCGCAACCTTTTCGGAGCAGAACAAGCTTCAGGTCGGCGAGGTCCGCGGCGCGCTGGACGTGACCTCCGTCGACGCGGGCCTGTTCGAAGCGCTGCGCTCCAGTCAGCGGGCAACCCTGCCCTATTCGGTGCAATATACGATGAACCTGTCGGGCCTGTCGCTGGACAGCTTTCGTTGGGACCCCGCCACCCGGACATTGCTGGTCGACGCGCCGGACGTGGTGCCGGGCGAACCCAACATCGACGAAAGCCGCCGGCAGGTCCAAGCCACCTCCGGCCTGTTCGTCACCCGCCAGGCGTCCGTAAATCTCAGCCGGAGGGCCGCTGGCCTCGCCACCCAGGCCGCGGCCCGCAAGGCCCGCAGCCCCGAAGAATTGCGCAAGGCGCGCGAAAATGGGCGGGCGGCGCTGGAACGACTGATTGAATTGCCGCTCCGGGCTGCCGACATAGATGCGGACGTCGTGGTCCGTTACCCGCAGGAGGGCCGCCCCGACGGCGAACGGTGGGACGTCAGCCCGTCGATCGCCGAAGTCCTGCGGCGGGCCAAAGAGTCGAGAGGAACCCAGTGAGCGCACCTGTCCAGAGCTTGAAAGGCGCCGACCTGCTTGAAGAGATCAAGCGGCTCAAGACGGAGCGCAACGCCGTCATCCTGGCGCATTATTACCAGAAACCTGAAATCCAGGACCTCGCCGATTTCGTCGGCGACAGCCTCGACCTGTCGCGCAAGGCGGCGGCGACGGACGCCGATGTGATCGCGTTCTGCGGCGTGCGCTTCATGGCCGAGACGGCCAAGATCCTGTCGCCGGAAAAGACGGTGATCCTGCCTGACATGGACGCCGGATGCAGCCTGGAGGACAGCTGCCCGCCGGACCAGTTCGCCGCGTTCCGCGCCGCCCATCCGGATCATATCGCGCTGACCTACATCAACTGTTCGGCGGCGGTGAAGGCGCTGTCGGACATCATCGTAACCAGCTCGTCGGCAGACATCATCCTCAGCCAGATCCCCAAGGACCAGCCAATCATCTTCGGCCCCGACCGGCACCTCGGCGGCTATCTGGCGCGCAAGACCGGGCGCGACATGCTGCTTTGGCCGGGGGTGTGCATCGTCCACCAGGCGTTCAGCGAGACCGAGCTGCTGAAGCTGAAGGCGCAATATCCCGGCGCTCCGGTCGCGGCGCATCCCGAATGCCCGCCGCACATCATTGACCATTCGGACCACGTCGGATCGACCCGCTCGATCCTCGACTTCGCGACGCACAGCCCGTCCCCAATCATCCTGGTCGCGACCGAGCCGCACATCATCCACCAGATGGAAAAGGCCGCTCCGGAAAAGACGTTCATCGGAGTGCCGGGCGGCGACGGCAACTGCAACTGCAACATGTGCCCGTACATGGCGCTGAACACGCTCGAGAAGCTGTACGTCGCGTTGCGCGACCTGGAGCCGCGGATCGAACTGTCAACCGAGATCATGGACCGCGCCCGGGTGCCGCTGGAGCGGATGCTGGAGATGGCGGGCCGCACCGTCGGCCAGGGCGACGTCGGCCGGCCGATCCTGCGCGAAGCTGCCGCGAGCGGGCCCAGCGGAGACTAGTTTCGCGGCTGGAACAACGGACGCCGGTGGAGTAAGATCGCAAGGTCCCTTTTGGAGACCAAGGTCGCATGCCGCTGCGTCGCAGCCTCGTCCTGTGCTGCGGACTGATTGTCTGGCTGTCGGCCGGTGCCGCCGAGGCGCCGAAGATTCCCAAGCCGCAGCCGGTCCCACCGCGTGAGATGCCGCCGCTGCCCCCCGCCGCGCTCGACAACACGCTGGCGATCGGCGGGGAGGACATCAACGCCCGCAAGGTCAACACCCGAATGACCGTCGAGGTGCACGTCAACGGCCGTGGTCCGTACCGCTTCCTGGTCGATAGCGGCGCCGACACGTCGGTGGTCGGCGCGGGCATCGCGCGCGACCTGCAGCTGCCGATTGCCAGTCAGGTGGTGCTTCACGGCATGACCGGAAGCGCCATCGTCGGCCGTGTGCAGGTGGCCGAGTTGTTGATGGGATCCAGCCGCATCCGTAATCTCCTGCTTCCGGCGCTGCGCGAGGCCGACGTTGGCGGCCATGGCATGATCGGCATCGACGCGCTGGTCGAGCAGCGGTTGATGATGGATTTCGAGAAAAGGCTGATCAAGGCGGAGGATGCCCGCCAGCCGATGCCACGCGCAATGAAGGGCGACATCATCGTCACCGCCAAGCGCCGGCGCGGGCAGCTGATCCTGACGGAAGTGCGGGCCGCCGGCCTCCCGGTGCAGGCGGTGATCGACACTGGATCGGAAATCACCATCGGCAACCTGGCGCTGCGTGACAAGTTGATCCGCGGCAACAAGCGCAAGTTCGTGACGGTGGAAGCCATCGGAGTGACCGGCGCCACCGCCCAGCTCCAGGTCGCCCGCGTGGGCGAGCTCCAGCTCGGTTCGGTCACCCTCAAGGACGTGCCGATCGCCTTCGCCGACGTGCCTCCCTTCACCGTGTTCGGCCTTACCCAGGAACCCTCGCTGCTGCTTGGCACCGACCTGCTGGAGACGTTCCGCCGGGTCTCCCTCGATTTCCGGCGCCGCAAGGTCCGCTTCCAGCTGCGCCGCTGCGGGAACTCGACGCTGACCATCAACACGGTCAACCAGGGCTATTCGACGCGACTGTCGTCGGGTGACGATCGGTCGGTGTGCCAGCGCTGATCAGGTGCCGTGGCGGCGTCTGCTAAGGGTCGAATGAGGACGCAGCTCACCGTTTCACCTCCGCCTCGACGTCCAGCACGCCCGTGCCCGGATGATGCTTGTCCAGGTGCCGCTTGATGATGCGCAGGTTGCGGGTGTTAGAGCGGAAGAAGAAGTCGGGGACCGCGCCGATCCACGGGATCATGCCCAGCGCCCAGTCGACCCCGACATTGCCGGCCATGCGGCTCAGCTGCATCTTCGACATGCCAAGGTTGCGCGCTTCCCACGCCATGTAGGCGCCGAGCACCGCGCCGGCGGTTGAGCCGAGAAACGGGACGAGGTCGAGCACCACGTCCAGCCCGACCTGGCGCTCGGTGCCGGGAATGGTGAACATCCGCTCGAGGATCCGCTCCAGCGCTTCGACGCGCTGGCGCACGGAAGCGGGATCGGTCTTGAGGCTGGTACGCGGGGCTTTGAACGGTTCTGGGCGGACGGCCACTCGGGTCTCCTATTCTCGTCGAGGCAAAGCGGCGCGGCCGCGCAGGCCGAGCAGCGGGTGGCGGGAAAAGCGATTTTCGGCAAAGCCGGAAAGGCCGCGACCCACCAGCGACCAGCGCACCGGCGCCGCGATCGGCAGGAACAGCACCGACCGGCGCAGCTCGCGCTCGGCGTTGCCCAGCAGGGCCGCGCGCTGCTGGGCGACGGTGGTCTGGCGTGCCGCGTCCATCAGGGCGTCGGCCTCCGGCTCGCAGATCGGAACCGCGCCGCAGCGGAACTGACGCAGGAACCAGGCCGGCGATAGCGACGGCGCGACCAGGTCAACCAGCCGAAGGTCGGCCGGTGCTCCCGGCCCGGAACGCTCGACCTCGACGCCAAGGGCTTCCCAGTCGCTCCGCAAGCGCTCCAGCACGATCTCCGCGCCCGGCCCTTGCGGAAGCGCCAGGCGGATGCGCGGACGCTCTTCTTGCTCGCCTTCGTCGGCATCTTCGGCGAACAGCCGCCGTCCTTCGGCAGCGAGCGCGTCCCGCCGCTCCGCCGTCGGCACATTGCTCCAGGTCGGAATGGCCGCGGAGCCGTTGAAGCCTTCCAGCCCGGCATGCAGGATGGTCGCTCGCGGGGCAAGGTCAGGCACTCCCAGCGCGGCGATCAGCGCCTCGCGGTCGATGGCCTGGTCCAGCAGGGCCCGCACCTCGGGCCTGGCGATCGGCCCGCCTTCCCGCGCCGGCACCAGTCCGAACAGGCCGACCGCCGGATCGAACCGCAGCGAGCCACGCGGCAAGGATTTGCCTAAAGCGAAGCCGAGATCGGCAAACGTGCCGCCAAGCACCAGCTCCGTCCGGCGGTCGATGAAGCTGCGCACCGCGGCCTCCGCCGCCGCACTGCGCAGCGCCACCCGCTCGACCAGCGAGTCTTCGCCGTCGGGTAGCGGGATCTCATGTTCCAGCAGCCACGCGCCGCCGTCGTTCGGCTCGCGCTTGACCGTGAACGGGCCGGTACCCTCCCCGTTTCGAAGCAGCGCCAGTTCCGGCTGGGCCAGCAGCTGGAGCAGGTTGGGACGCGGCGCCTTGAGCCTGATCTCGATCACCCGCTCGGTCATCGCGACGATTTCGGCGACAGCGCCGAACGCATCCTTCAGCGGATTCTCACTCTGCCGCCCCAATTGCCGGCGGAGCAGCCTGGCGACCTCATGCGCGGTGATCTTGCGACCGTCCGGCCACTCGCCCGACGCGAGCCGGAAGATATAGCTCAACCCGTCGTCGCTGACGTTCCAGCGCTCGGCCAGGCCCGCCTCGATCTGCCCCTGCGCGTCGAAGCGGACCAGCCCTTGCGCGACGGTCTGGAGCAGCACCGCTTCGCCGCTGGTGAGCGAAGCCGCCGCCGGATCGACGAGTCGCAGCGGCCCGCCGATCACGGTGACGGCAACGGCCCCACCCTGCTGCTCACGGCAGCCGGCCAGCAGCAGCAGACCGGCAAGGACGTAAATCCGGCCCATTCGGGCCCCACCTTGCCGTTTGTTCATCCCCATGCCAGCCGTGTAACGGCACAGGGACGCCAACCCAAGCTTTCTACCCGAACCATCCTAGCCAAGCCCGTATAACTGTATTAGGTGGGCAAGGCAGCGGATCATGATGAGGTGCCCTGCGGCAAGATGGCCGATCGCGACTCCCCCTGGCAGCGGAACGGTAGCAACGTCGAGGAGCTTCCCGACGCGTTTGCGGTGCCGCCGGTCGAAGCGCCTCCGCCCGTTCCGGAGCGGCCGCGCCGCCGTTGGCTGCGGAAGGGGTTCACCATCGCCGGGGCGCTGCTGCTGGTCACCTTGCTATGGCTGATCGTCACGGCGCCCCTCGGCCGCGCGCTGGAGCCGCTGCAAGACCCGGCCATGCTGCTGGTATCGACCGAAGGGCGGCCGATCGCCCGGCGCGGTGCAATCAAGGAAGCGCCGGTAGAGGTCGCTTCCCTGAACTCGCTGACGCCAGCTGCCTTTGTCGCGATCGAGGATCGCCGCTTCTATCGCCACTGGGGCGTCGATCCCCGCGCCATCGGTCGGGCAATGATGACCAACGCGCGCGCCGGCGGAGTGCGCCAGGGCGGCAGCACCATCACTCAGCAGCTCGCCAAGACCAGCTTCCTCAACGGCGACCGAAGCCTCAAGCGCAAGGCGCAGGAGGTGATCATCGCCTTCTGGCTGGAAGGATGGCTAACGAAGGACGAAATCCTCTCCCGCTACCTGTCGTCCGTTTATTTCGGCGACGGCGTGTACGGGCTGCGGGCTGCCGCCAAGCATTACTTCCGCCGCTCGCCGGAAAGGCTGACCCTGGCCCAGTCCGCAATGCTGGCCGGGCTCGTGCAGGCGCCCTCGCGGCTGGCCCCGACCAAGAATTTGAAGGGAGCACAGAAGCGATCCCGGCTGGTGCTGCAGGCGATGGCCGATACGGGCGTGATCACCCCCGCCCGCGCCCGTGCCGCCCGCTCCGCCCGTACCAATGCCGTCCGCGACCGGGTGCCGACCGGAACCTATTTCGCCGACTGGGTTGCGCCCTCTGCCAGCCGCGCGTTCGAAAGCGACTTCGGTGAGGTCAAGGTTCGTACCACGCTCGACGCGGACCTCCAGAAGGTGGCGGTTCGTGCAGTATCCAACGCTTCGCTGAACGGTGCGCAGGCCGCCCTCGTGGCGATGCGGCCGGACGGACGGGTGGTGGCGATGGTCGGCGGGCGTTCGTACAAATCCTCGCCCTTCAACCGCGCCACTCAGGCCAAGCGGCAGCCCGGCTCCGCCTTCAAACTGTTCGTCTACCTGGCGGCGTTGAGGGCCGGCTGGACTCCTGACAGCACCATCTCCGACAGCCCGATCACGATCGACGGCTGGACCCCCGCCAACAGCGACGGCGTGTACCGCGGGGCCATCACCCTGCGCGAGGCGTTCGCCCGCTCCAGTAATGCCGCCACCGTTCGGCTGTCCGAAGCGGTCGGCCGCGGCAATGTGCTGCGCGCCGCCCGCGATCTCGGCATCAGTTCCAGCCTGCCAAATTCGCCCAGCGTTGCGCTCGGCACCGCCGGCACCAGCCTGCTGGAGATGACCGCCGCCTATGCCGCCGTGGCCGGTGGTCGCTTCCCCGTCGAGGCGAAGGGGCTCGCCCTGCCTCGTGCGGAGGAAGACCTCGCAACCGCCTTTTTCGCGCGGGGAGGACGGCTCGACCGCACCCGCGAATGGAAGCCGATGCTCGACCTTCTCTGGGCCTCCGCCAACGACGGAACCGGCAAGCGCGCCGCGCTGGCGGTCCCGACCTTCGGCAAGACCGGGACCAGCCAGGACAATCGCGACGCCCTGTTCATCGGCTTCGCCGGGGACCTGGTGGTCGGCGTATGGGTCGGACGTGACGATAACCAGTCGCTCGGCAAGCAAGTCAGCGGCGGCACCGCGCCCGCGCAGTTGTGGCGCAGCTTCATGGTGCCTGCGCTCAGCATCGATGGCCGCACCGCCACGACCCTGCCGCAGGATTACCGCGCCCCGCGGCGGGCTCCTCCGCCACCGCAACGGCGCAGTCCCCTGCCGGACGACTGGAGCGAAGACGGTCGCTGGATTGAGGAAGCGGCGGGCGCGCTGGAGCAGCTGCTCAAGCAATTCTGACGCATGTCCCGAACGTCAACGGACGTTAACTGGCCGCTTTAAGAAGTTCTCAACCGTTCCGGACATAGACCTGAGTTCGACCGACGCGCTCCGGAAGGGCCGCCGGTGGGGGAAGTGGACCCCGACAAGTGGAACCAGGAGACCGGACATGTCGAAATTTCTGAAGCTGATCAAGAACGACGAAGGTGCCACCGCGATCGAGTACGGCCTGATCGCCGCTCTCATCGCCGTTGCCGCGATTACCGCGATGACCAACATCGGCACCGGCCTGTCGAAGAAGTTCAACACCGTCGCGACCAACCTGGCCTAAGCCAGCTTTTACGAAAAGGGCTGATATCATGGCCAAGTTTCTGAAGATCTTCCGCAACGAAGAAGGCGCGACCGCGATCGAGTACGGTCTGATTGCCGCCCTCATCGCCGTTGCCGCCATCACCGCGCTGACCAACATCGGCACGGGTCTGTCAAAGAAGTTCGACACGGTGGCAACGAACCTGGCCTAACCGCCCGTTCGCAGCTTATCGCAAGCGGCGGTGCCCACAAGGCGCCGCCGCTTTTCGTTTGTGCCCGGCTGCCGCTCCAGCAGGAGCCCGTATTCGCCACACACAAAAAAGGCCGCTCTGCAGCGGCCTTTTCATGAATGGTGGAGCCGAGGGGGATCGAACCCCTGACCTTCGCAATGCCATTGCGACGCTCTCCCAGCTGAGCTACGGCCCCATTCGGTCCGCGCCTTTAAGCGACTTTTCCGCTTTCGCAAACTGCAAAAAGCGGGTCGCCGGCGGACCGTTTCAAATAATCAATGTTCCTCGTCGTCACCGGGCGCTTCGACGCCCAGATCGTCGTCACCCGTGCCGATGTCGACTTCGTCGTCGGCGCTGGGCTCCTCATCCTCGTCGACCGCCAGATCCTCCGCGCCGAGATCGGCGTCCGCCGCTTTCTCGCTCGCGCCCGCGACACCGGCCGCGGCCGCGGTCTCGAACGGCATCGGCTGCTTGGACTTGAGCACCGGTTCCGGCACCCACTGGCTGCCGCACTCGATGCAGGTCACCGGCTGGTCGTTGCCGAGGTCGTAGAAACGGGCCGAGCACTTGGGGCAGGTGCGCTTGGCGCCCCATTCGGGCTTCACCATGGGAAACTCCAACAGTCTAAAGGAGCCGGACAGGCTGCGGCCTCCGGCAAATCGGGCCGCGCCTTGCCATAGCGGGGGGTGGCTGTCAAAGCGCGGCGTTCATGGCCGACCCTTCTCTGCGTACCCCGATCGTGATCGCCGTCGACGGCCCGGCCGCCAGCGGCAAGGGCACCATTGCACGTGCCTTGGCCGATCATTTCGGCCTGCCGCACCTCGACACCGGCAAGCTTTATCGCGCCGTCGCGCTCAACCTGCTACGCTGGGGCGGCGATCCGGACAGCGAGTTCGCCGCGCTTCGGGCCTGCGAGGATATCGCCGGCCTGGTCGACGATCCCGATCTCCGCAGCGAGGCGGTCGGCGGCATCGCAAGCCGCATCTCGGCCTACCCGGCCGTCCGCACCGCCTTGCTGGAGCGGCAGCAGGAGTTTGCGGGCCAACCCGGCGGCGCGGTGCTCGACGGCCGCGACATCGGCACGGTCATCGCGCCAGACGCCACGGTGAAGCTGTTCGTCACCGCTTCCTCGCGGGTGCGCGCCGAGCGCCGCCTCGCCGAGCTGACGAGTCACGGTCTCCATGCCCACCTGCCCGACGTGCTGATCGACATCCGCGCCCGCGACGAGCGCGACAGCCACCGCTCCGCAGCACCGCTGCTGCGAGCTGACGACGCTTTGCTGCTGGACACGAGCACGCTGGACCGCGATGCCGCGATTGCCGAGGCGATCCGGCTGGCTGAAGGGCGCATCGTCTGAGGCTCCACAATCGTGCGGCATCAGAGTAGAGCCGCGCGCATGTCCGACTCCCCTCCCCTCCGCACCGGCGGACAGATCCTCGTCGATCAACTCCGGATTCAGGGCTGTGACCGACTGTTCACCGTGCCGGGCGAAAGCTTTCTCGCCGTGCTGGACGCGCTCCACGACACCCCGGAAATCGATACGGTCGTGTGCCGGCAGGAGGGCGGGGTCACCTACATGGCCGACGCCGACGGCAAGATGACCGGACGCCCCGGCATCGCCTTCGTCACCCGCGGCCCCGGAGCCGCCAACGCCAGCGCGGGCGTCCATGTCGCCTTCCAGGATTCCACACCGATGATCCTGTTCGTCGGCGACCTCGATCGCGGCGACCGCGACCGAGAGGGATTCCAGGAAATCGACCTTCCCGCTTTCTTCGCTCCGATCAGCAAGTGGGCGGCTCGGATCGATGACGCGCGGCGCATCCCGGAATATGTCGCCCGGGCGTGGCGGGTAGCGACCGCGGGGCGGCCGGGCCCGGTGGTTCTCGCCATTCCTGAGGACATGCTGCGCGACGGGGTCGCAGTCCTCGACCGCCCGGCGGTCCCGCCGCTGGTCGAGGAACCCGACCCCGGCGCCCTCGCCGCACTGTTCGAACTGCTCAAGGAAGCCGCGGCCCCGCTCGCCATTGTCGGCGGCGCGGACTGGAGCCCCTGCGCGGCGCACCATTTCGCCAACTTCGCCGCGCGGCACGGCATTCCCGTCGCCGCCGCGTTCCGCCGTCAGGATGCCGTGGCCAACAGTTGCCGGGTTTATGCCGGCAACCTTGGCTATGGGCCCAACCCCAAGCTGCAGCAGCGCGTCCGTGACGCCGACCTGCTGCTCGTGGTCGGCGCCCGGCTCGGCGAATCCACCACCGAAGGCTACAGCCTGATCAAGCCGGATCATGCGGGCCAGACCCTGGTTCACGTCCATCCCGACCCGACCGAACTTGGCCGGGTCTACCATGCCGACCTGCCGATCTGCGCCGACATGAGCGAGTTCGCGCAGGACGTGGACGCCTGGATGGATCCGGAGCTGGTCCGCTTCGGTGCCGGCGACGAGGCGCACGCCGAATGGCTGGAGTGGAGCGAGCCGGCCGCGCGCGATGGGGTCGTGATGGACCTCGGCGCGGCGATGAAGGCCCTGCGTGACACTCTCCCGGCCGATACCATCGTCTGCAACGGCGCCGGTAACTTCTCCGGCTGGGTGCATCGCTACTGGCGCTATACGGCGATGCCGTCGCAGCTGGCCCCGACCTGCGGCAGCATGGGCTACGGACTGCCCGCCGCCGTCGCCGCCGCCCTGCGCTTCCGTGACCGGCAGGTGCTGTGCGTCGCCGGGGACGGCGACTTCCTGATGAACGGCCAGGAACTCGCAACCGCCGCGCAATATGGCGCCGACCTGCTGGTCATGGTGGTGGACAATGCCAGCTACGGCACCATCCGCATGCACCAGGAGCGGGAGTATCCGGAGCGGCTTTCGGCGACGACACTGCAAAATCCGGACTTCGCAGCGCTGGCGCGCGCTTATGGCGGCTGGGCGGAGACGGTGGAGCGCACTGCCGACTTCGCGCCCGCCCTCGCCCGCGCGCAGGAGCGGCGCGGCATTCGGCTCCTGCACGTGAAGACAGATGTCGAGGTGATCAGCAACCAGACCACGATCAGCGCGATCCGGGAGAAAAGCCGCACGCCGGCGTAGGCCGGAGCACTACAGTCCGAACGGCCACATCTCCGCCTCGGCCTCGCCATGCACGTCGCTAAGAGGCGTTACGGCTGTCGTCTCGTCGAACCACACCCAACCGTCGAACTGCTGCGACAGAACCGCTTCGGAATAGTGGCTCCAGCGCTCGGTCTGCGGGCGGTAGATGACGCCGATGAACCGCTCCAGGCGGGGTTCGTCGAGCGGACCGGCAGAAAGCTCGCGCAGGTCCAGGAGGAAACGCTCGATCCCGCTGTCATGGCACAGGCGCTCCTGGCTGCCGGGCAGCGACGGCCGGACCTGCTTCACCTCCATCGGCTCGTCCCAGTCGTCCGCCGCGGCCACCGTCCCCGCGTGGGTGCCGAAGCCGATCAGCCGAGCCTCGTCGCCAAACTTCTGCTTGGCCTGCTGCCCGATGTTGAGCTCGCCGCGGCTGCGGCCCATGTCGGTCGCGCGTGCGTCGCCGATGTGGCTGTTATGCGCCCAGACCACGGCCTTCGCGCCGGGCTTCGCCTCCAGCAGCTGGCACAGCGTCTCGAACATGTGCGTGTCGCGCAGGTTCCAGCTCTCCTCCGAGCCGTGGAACATGGCCCGGTAATAGGCCTCGGCGTTCTTCACCAACCGTGCGTTCGCGGCTGCATCGAGCCATTCGTCGCAATCGCCGCCGAGGCACTCCCGCTTCAAGAGGTCCGTCAGCATCGCCACCGCACCATCGGCACAGAAGGCGTAACCCGACGAGAGCGCCAGCGCGCCATAGCGTGCCGGATCGCGACTGAACGGAGCGAGGCAGGAATAGCGCTGCCGGGCTTCCGCGGCGAGCGCCGGATCGCGCTCCTCCAGAAAGCCGATCACCGCCTGCATCGAACCGTGCAGATTGTAGAGGTCGAGCCCGTAGAGGCCCGCCATCTGCTCATCTTCCAACTGGCGGTTGTGCTCGTGGAGCCAGCGGACGAGGCTGTCGAATTCGGCATTGCGCCACATCCAGGATGGGAAGCGCTGGAACGCTGTCTCTTCTCCTTGGCGGCGCTGGCGATGGCGAACGAACCGGTCGAGGTGCGCCGCGTCGGGCCAGTCGGCTTCCAGCGCGACCACCGAGAAGCCGTGCCGCTCGACCAGCCGGCGGGTAATCGCGGCGCGTGCCAAGTAGAATTCGCTGGTGCCGTGGCTCGCTTCCCCCAACAGCACCACGCGAGCATCGGCGTACCGGTCGAACACTTCGGCGAAACCGTCGCTGTCGATCTCCGGCAGCGGCTCCGCACGCGTCCGCAGGACCTCCAGTGCATGATCGTCAGTCATCGTCGTCATAAGCCTGGGCTCCGATAAGCGGGACGAAGCGGACCGGATCGAGCCTGTCCTCGATCAGGCGGCCGTCCTCGGTAAGGGTGTAGCGGGTCAGATGCTGTATGCCGTTGATGCTGCCGATGGGCAGGACGATCCGTCCTCCGGGCGCGAGCTGATCGAGCCACGAGCGCGGCACGCGTGGGCCGGCAGCGGCGCAGACGATCACGTCGAAGGGCGCCGCGTCGGGTAGGCCGAGCGAGCCATCACCCTCCACGATCCGGACGTTGCCGTAGCCGACCTGCTGCATCCGGCTTCGCGCCAGGTCCGCAAGATCGGGGATCCGCTCGATCGCGACCACCTCGCGCGCGATGCAGCCGATGAGCGCGGCGGCATAGCCCGACCCCGCCCCGACTTCGAGCACCCTGTCCGCCGGACCGATCCGCGCGGCGTCGATGGTCCGGGCGACGATATAAGGCTGGCTGATGGTCTGCCCGCACTCGATCGGCAGAGCGCAATCGTCATAGGCGGCATGCTTCAGCCGGTCAGGCAGGAACAGCTCCCGCGGAACCTTGCGGAAGGCGGCGAGCAGCCGCGGATCGCGCAGTCCGCGGGCAGCGATCTGCCGCTCAACCATCCGGTCGCGCAAGGCCGCGAAATCTGGCATGATGCTCGAACAATCCCTGTCCGGAGGGAGCGTTCCATGAGCACCGATGACACAGGCTTCGCGGGATCGATCCCGGCGATCTACGACCGCCATCTCGGCCCGTTCCTGTTCAGGCCCTTTGCGGAAGAAGTAGCGCAGCGAGCGGGTCGCTGGAAGCCCCGCTCCATCCTCGAAACGGCTGCCGGGACGGGGCTGGCCACAGAGGCTCTCGCCGAGGCCTGCCCGGACGCGGAGATCGTCGCGACCGATCTCAACCAGGCGATGCTGGATGTGGCGCGCACCCGGCTCCCACCTAGGGTCGAGCTTCAGCCGGCAGACGCGCAGGCACTACCGTTCCCGGATGCCAGGTTCGACCTGGTGGTCTGCCAGTTCGGGATCATGTTCATGCCCGACAAGGTCGCCGCGAACCGCGAGGCACGCCCGGTACCTGGCGATGGCGGCCATTACGTGCTGGCGGTCTGGAACCGGCTGGAGGAGAACCCCGCATCCCGGATCGTCCACGAGGCAGTCGCCAGCCTGTCGCCCGAGAACCCGCCCGCTTTCCTGGCACGGACGCCCTTCGGCTACTCTGATCCCGCCCGGATCGAGCATGACCTGCTTGCTGCCGGCTTCACGGATGTGGAGTTCGAAACGGTGAAGCTTCGTGCCCTGCCGGAGGCGGAGGCGAACGATGCGGCGGTGGGACTGGTGTGCGGATCACCGCTTCGGACAGAGATTGAGGCGTTCGGACCCGATGCCCTCGACTGGGCCACGGAAGCCGCGCGGGAAGCCTTCCGCGCCGCCGGCGAGTTTGATCCGAGGCTGTCGGCCCACATCGTCACCGCGATCCGCTGAGCCGAACGAAAACACCCCGCCGGATTGCTCCGGCGGGGTGTTTGCGTTCGCGGCTGTGGCTGGCCTCAGCTCTGCAGATAGTCGCCCGCATCGGCGTCGGAGCCGTTGCCGGACGGTGCAACCGAGGCGAGCGGATCGCCCTGGATCGCAGCTTCCGGACCCTGCTGAAGCTCGGCGGCGTGCTGCTCTTCCGCCGTGTCAGGCAGGTAGAGCGACTCCTGGAGCTTGCGCTGGGCGGCGCGGAGGGCCGTGTCGCGGCTGGTAGCCGCAACCCGCATCCGGTTCATGCCCGCGCCGGTACCCGCCGGGATCAGGCGGCCGACGATGACATTTTCCTTCAGGCCGTTGAGCGAGTCGATCTTGCCCTGGACCGAGGCTTCGGTGAGCACCCGGGTTGTCTCCTGGAACGAGGCGGCCAAGATGAAGCTGCGGGTCTGCAGCGACGCCTTGGTGATGCCGAGCAGGACGGGCTTGCCGACGGCCGGCTTGCCCTTCTTGTCCAGCTTGCTGTTGAGCTCGTCCATCTCCTCGCGGTCGACCTGCTCGCCCGCAAGCAGCGTGGTGTCGCCGCCGTCGGTGATCTCGACCTTCTGCAGCATCTGGCGAACGATCACCTCGATGTGCTTGTCGTTGATCTTCACGCCCTGCAATCGGTAGACCTCCTGGATCTCGCTGACGAGATATTCGGCCAGCGCCACGACGCCGAGCACTTCCAGGATGTCGTGCGGATCCGGGGAACCGCCGACCAGATTGTCGCCACGCTTGACGTAGTCGCCTTCCTGGACGTCGATTACCTTGGACTTGGGCACCAGATATTCGACCGGATCGGTCCCGTCGTCGGGGATGATCGCGATCTTACGCTTCGCCTTGTAGTCCTTCATGAAGTTCACACGGCCGGAGACCTTTGCGATGATCGCATTCTCCTTCGGCTTGCGCGCTTCGAACAGCTCCGCGACGCGCGGCAGACCACCAGTGATGTCGCGGGTCTTGGCGGCTTCACGCGGCATACGGGCGAGCACCTCGCCGGCTTCCACGCTCTGGCCGTCCTCAACCACGACGATCGCACCGGCAGCAAGCCGGTAGACGCCGGCCTCGGTCGCACCTTCGCCCAGCAGGGTCAGGCGCGGACGAAGGTCTTCCTTCTTCGACTTGGCCATGTCCTCGGTGACGACGCGCTGCGAGATGCCGGTCGACTCGTCGGTCTGCTCGGTCATCGTCCGATTTTCGGTCAGGTCCTGGTACTTCACGATACCAGCCTTCTCGGTGATCACCGGGCTGTAGCTCGGGTCCCACTCGGCGATGCGGTCACCCTTGCTGACGATGTGCCCGCTGTCACACAGCAGGTGCGCACCGTAGGGCACGCGGTGCGTCGACAGCTCGCGCCCGTCCATGTCGAGGATCGCGATCTCGCCGGAGCGGGACAGCGACACATGGCGGCCGCGCGGGTCGGTGATCGTCGGCATGTCGCGGAACTCGACGGTGCCGTCGACCGGCGCCTCGAGGTTCGACTGCTCGTTGAGCTGGGCCGCGCCGCCGATGTGGAAGGTCCGCATCGTCAACTGGGTGCCCGGCTCGCCGATCGACTGCGCGGCGATCACGCCGACCGCCTCGCCGATGTTGACCGGCGTACCGCGGGCGAGGTCACGCCCGTAGCACTTGCCGCACACGCCCTGCTTGGAGGCGCAAACCAGCGGCGAGCGGATCTTGATGCCCTGAAGGCTTGCGGCCTCCAGCTTCGCGACCATCGCCTCGTCGAGCAGTACGCCTTCCTTGACCAGCGTTTCGCCGGTCTTGGGATCCACGACCTCCTCGGCCGTGGTCCGCCCAAGGACACGATCGCCGAGCGAGGCGATGACGGCGCCGCCCTGGACGATGGCACGCATCTCCAGCGCCTGGTCGGTCCCGCAATCCTCCTCGATGATCACCGCGTCCTGCGACACGTCGACGAGCCGGCGGGTCAGGTAGCCCGAGTTCGCCGTCTTGAGTGCCGTGTCCGCGAGACCCTTGCGGGCGCCGTGGGTCGAGTTGAAATACTCAAGTACGGTCAGGCCTTCCTTGAAGTTGGAGATGATCGGCGTTTCGATGATCTCGCCCGACGGCTTGGCCATCAGGCCGCGCATGCCGGCCAGCTGCTTGATCTGCGCCTGCGAACCACGCGCACCGGAGTGGGCCATCATGTAGATGGAGTTCACCGGAGCCTCGCGGCCGTTGTCCATCTTCGGGGTCGAGGAGATTTCCTTCATCATCTCCTGGGCCACACGGTCGCCGCAACGCGACCAGGCGTCGATCACCTTGTTGTACTTTTCCTGCTGGGTGATCAGGCCGTCCTGATACTGCTGCTCATAGTCCTTCACCAGCGCCCGGGTCTCCTCCACCAGAGGCTCCTTGGCGGCGGGGATGACCATATCGTCCTTGCCGAAGCTGATGCCGGCCTTGAACGCGTGGCGGAAGCCGAGCTGCATGATCGCGTCGGCGAACAGCACCGTCTCTTTCTGACCGGTGTGACGATAGACTTCGTCGATGACGTCGCCGATGTCCTTCTTGGTCAGCAGCCGGTTGACCGTCTCGAAGGGCACGCGGTGGCTCTTCGGCAGCGTCTCGCCGAGCAGCATGCGGCCCGGAGTGGTCTCGAACCGCTTCATGTACTGCTTGCCGGCCTCGTCCGTCTGCGGAACGCGGCTGACGATCTTGGAGTGCAGGGTCACGGCACCCGCAGCGAGGGCCTGGTGGACCTCGGTCATGTCGGCGAGCAGCATGCCCTGGCCCGGCTCACCATCCTTCTCGATCGAGAGATAGTAGAGACCCAGGACCATGTCCTGCGACGGGACGATGATCGGCTTGCCGTTTGCGGGGCTGAGGATGTTGTTGGTCGACATCATCAGCACGCGCGCTTCCAGCTGGGCCTCGAGGCTCAGCGGAACGTGCACGGCCATCTGGTCGCCGTCGAAGTCGGCGTTGAACGCGGCGCAGACGAGCGGGTGAAGCTGGATCGCCTTGCCCTCGATCAGCACCGGCTCGAACGCCTGGATGCCGAGACGGTGGAGCGTCGGCGCGCGATTCAGCAGCACCGGATGCTCGCGGATCACCTCGTCGAGGATGTCCCAGACTTCCTTGCGCTCCTTTTCGACCCACTTCTTGGCCTGCTTCAGGGTCATCGACAGACCCTTGGCGTCGAGGCGCGAGTAGATGAATGGCTTGAACAGCTCGAGGGCCATCTTCTTCGGCAGGCCGCACTGGTGCAGCTTCAGCTCCGGACCGGTGACGATGACCGAACGGCCCGAATAGTCGACGCGCTTGCCGAGGAGGTTCTGGCGGAAGCGGCCCTGCTTGCCCTTGAGCATGTCGGACAGCGACTTCAGCGGACGCTTGTTGGCGCCGGTGATCGTGCGGCCGCGGCGGCCGTTGTCGAACAGCGCGTCAACCGCTTCCTGCAGCATGCGCTTTTCGTTGCGGACGATGATGTCCGGAGCGCGCAGCTCCATCAGCCGCTTCAGGCGGTTGTTGCGGTTGATGACCCGGCGGTAAAGGTCGTTGAGGTCCGACGTCGCAAACCGGCCGCCGTCCAGCGGCACCAGCGGGCGAAGCTCGGGCGGGATCACCGGAATGACTTCCAGGATCATCCACTCAGGCCGGTTGCCGGACTCAAGGAAGCTCTCGACGACCTTCAGCCGCTTGATGATCTTCTTGGGCTTGAGCTCCGACTTGGTGACGGCAAGCTCTTCCAGCAGCGTCTTGCGCTCGCCTTCGAGGTCGAGGTCCATCAGCATGTGCTTGACCGCCTCGGCGCCGATCCCGGCCGAGAAGGCGTCCTCGCCATACTCATCCTGAGCGGACAGCAGCTCGTCCTCGGTCAGCAACTGATACTTTTCGAGCGGGGTCAGGCCCGGCTCGATCACCACATAGCTCTCGAAGTAGAGCACGCGCTCGAGTTGCTTCAACTGCATGTCGAGCAGCAGGCCGATACGGCTCGGCAGCGACTTGAGGAACCAGATGTGGGCAACCGGCGCGGCCAGCTCGATGTGGCCCATGCGCTCGCGGCGGACCTTGGACACGGTCACTTCCACGCCGCACTTTTCGCAGACGATGCCCTTGTACTTCATCCGCTTGTACTTGCCGCACAGGCATTCGTAGTCCTTGATCGGACCGAAGATGCGGGCGCAGAACAGGCCATCACGCTCCGGCTTGAACGTGCGGTAGTTGATCGTCTCCGGCTTCTTGATCTCGCCGAAGGACCAGCTGCGGATCTTGTCCGGGCTCGCGATCCCGATCTTGATCTGGTCGAAGGTCTCCGGCTTGGCCACCGGGTTCGCGAAGTTGGTTAGTTCGTTCATCTCTTACTCCACTCCCCTCCCGCTTGCGGGAGGGGCCGGGGGTGGGAATTTCGTGCAGGAGCAGGCCTCAGGCCCACCCCCTGCCCCCCTCCCGCGAGCGGGAGGGGGAAGAAGGTTCACTCCGCAGCCAGGGCCGGCGGCTCCGCGTTCGGGTCGTCCAGGCTGTCCAGCTCGACGTTGAGGCCGAGCGAGCGCATCTCCTTGACCAGCACGTTGAAGCTTTCCGGAATGCCGGCCTCGAACGTGTCGTCGCCCTTGACGATCGCCTCGTAGACCTTGGTGCGGCCGATCACGTCGTCCGACTTCACCGTCAGCATCTCCTGCAGCGTGTAGGCGGCGCCGTAGGCCTGGAGGGCCCAGACCTCCATCTCGCCGAAGCGCTGGCCGCCGAACTGCGCCTTGCCGCCCAGCGGCTGCTGGGTGACGAGGCTGTACGGGCCGATCGAGCGAGCGTGGATCTTGTCGTCCACCAGGTGGTGCAGCTTCAGCATGTAGATGTAGCCCACCGTCACCTTGCGGTCGAACGGATCGCCGGTGCGCCCGTCGAACAGGGTGACCTGCCCCGACGCATCGAGACCCGCCCGCTCCAGCATGGTGGCGACATCCGCTTCGCGGGCGCCGTCGAACACCGGAGTGCCCATCGGCAGCCCGCCAACCAGGTTCTGGGCAAGCTCCATCACGGCATTGTCGTCACGCGCATCGATGTCGCCATCGTAATGCTCGCCGTACATGTCCTTGAGCTTGGTCCGCATCTCGGAAACGTCCTTGCCCGCGACGCCCTGCCCGCGATGGTGCATCGCTTCCAGCATCTCGCCGATCTGCTTGCCGAGACCGCGCGCGGCCCAGCCCAGGTGCGTTTCGAAAATCTGCCCGACGTTCATGCGCGACGGCACGCCCAGCGGGTTCAGCACGATATCGACCGGGGTCCCGTCTTCCAGGAACGGCATGTCCTCGTTCGGCAGGATGCGGCTGATCACGCCCTTGTTGCCGTGACGGCCGGCCATCTTGTCGCCCGGCTGAAGCTTGCGCTTCACCGCGACGAACACCTTGACCATCTTGAGCACGCCCGGCGGAAGCTCGTCGCCGCGCTCCAGCTTCTCGACGCGGTCCTCATACTTGCGGTTGATGACCGCAACCGCCTCGTCATACTGGGCCTTCAGCGCTTCCAGGTCGCTCTGGCGGCTGTCGTCCTTGACGGCGATCTTCCACCAATCGTGCTTGTCGGCGCCTTCCAGCGTCTCTTCGTCGAGGGTCGCGCCCTTCTTCAGGCTTTTCGGAACCGCCGTCGCGACTTGGCCGAGCAGCATCTCCCGAAGACGGGCGAAGGTTGCGCGGTTGAGGATCGCCTTCTCATCGTCGGCGTCCTTGCGGAGGCGATCCTTCTCCTCGGTCTGGATCGCTCGGGTGCGGTCGTCGATGTCGATGCCGTGGCGGTTGAAGACGCGCACGTCGACAATCGTCCCGGCAACGCCCGGCGGCAGGCGAAGCGAGGTGTCGCGCACGTCAGACGCCTTCTCGCCGAAGATCGCCCGGAGAAGCTTTTCTTCCGGGGTCATCGGGCTTTCGCCCTTGGGCGTGATCTTGCCCACCAGGATGTCGCCCGGCTCGACCTCGGCGCCGATGTAGACGATGCCCGCCTCGTCGAGGTTGCGCAGCGCCTCCTCGCCGACGTTGGGGATGTCGCGGGTGATGTCCTCCGGCCCGAGCTTGGTGTCGCGGGCCATCACCTCGAACTCCTCGATGTGGATCGAGGTGAAGACGTCGTCCTTCACGATCCGCTCGGAGATCAGGATCGAGTCCTCATAGTTGTAGCCGTTCCACGGCATGAACGCGACGAGCACGTTGCGGCCGAGCGCCAGTTCGCCGAACTGGGTCGACGGACCGTCGGCGATGACGTCGCCGGCGTTCACCTCTTCGCCCACCTTCACCAGCGGACGCTGGTTGATGCAGGTCGACTGGTTGGACCGCTGGAACTTCATCAGCGTGTAGATGTCGACGCCGCTCTCACCGGGGCGAAGCTCACCCGTGACACGAACCACGATACGGGTCGCATCGACCTGGTCGACGATGCCCGGACGGCGAGCGGCAATCGCCGCACCCGAATCACGGGCAACGGTCTCTTCCATCCCGGTGCCGACCAGCGGAGCGTCAGCCTGCAGCAGCGGAACCGCCTGGCGCTGCATGTTCGAGCCCATCAGCGCGCGGTTCGCGTCATCGTTCTCGAGGAACGGGATCAGCGAGGCCGCGACCGACACCAGCTGCTTGGGGCTGACGTCCATCAGGGTGATCTGATCGCGCGGAGCGATCAGGAAGTCGCCCGCCCGCCGCGAGGAGACGATCTCCTCAACGAACCCGCCATCCTCGGTCAGCTCGGCATTGGCCTGCGCAATGGTGTGCTTGGCTTCTTCCATCGCTGACAGGTAGACGACCTCGTCGGTCACCTTGTTGTCGACCACCTTGCGGTACGGCGTCTCGATGAAGCCGTACTTGTTGACCCGGCTGAACGACGCGAGGCTGTTGATCAGACCGATGTTCGGCCCTTCCGGAGTCTCGATCGGGCAGATCCGGCCATAGTGGGTCGGGTGAACGTCGCGGACTTCAAAGCCGGCACGCTCACGGGTGAGACCGCCCGGCCCAAGCGCCGACACACGGCGCTTGTGCGTCACTTCGGACAGCGGGTTGGTCTGGTCCATGAACTGCGACAGCTGCGAGGAGCCGAAGAATTCGCGCACCGCGGCGACCGCCGGCTTGGCGTTGATGAGGTCGTTCGGCATCACCGTCGACACGTCGACCGAGCTCATCCGCTCCTTCACGGCGCGCTCCATGCGGAGCAGGCCGACGCGATACTGGTTCTCGAGCAGCTCGCCGACCGAGCGGACGCGACGGTTGGCAAGGTTGTCGATATCGTCGATGTCGCCCTTGCCGTCCTTCAGGTTCACCAGCTCCTTGACCACCGCCAGGATGTCCTCGCGGCGAAGGGTGGTTACCGTGTCCTCGGCATCGAGGCCGAGGCGCATGTTGAGCTTGACCCGGCCGACAGCCGACAGGTCGTAGCGCTCCGGATCGAAGAACAGGCCATAGAACAGCGCATCCGCAGTCTCGCGGGTCGGCGGCTCGCCGGGGCGCATGACGCGGTAGATATCGCTCAGAGCCTGATCGCCGTCTTCAGCCTTGTCGGCCTTGAGCGTGTTGCGGATCCACGGGCCGGTGTTGATGTAGTCGATGTCGAGCAGCTCGAGCCGGTCGACGCCGGCCTTGTCGAGCTTCTCCAGGTTCTCGGCGGTGACCTCGTCACCGGCCTCAACGTAAATCTCGCCGGTCGACTCGTTGATCAGGTCATACGCGGAGAAGCGGCCGAAGATTTCCTCGGTCGGGATGATCAGGTTCTGGAGACCTTCCTTGGCCGCCTGGTTGGCGCGCCGCGGAGTGATCTTCTCATTCGCCTTGAAGACGACCTCGCCGGTATCGGCGTTGACCACGTCGTGGGTCGGCTTCTGCCCGCGCCACTGCTCGGCGACGTAGGGAATCTGCCAGCCGTTCGGACCGCGGACATAGCCGACGGTGTTGTAGAATTCGGCGAGGATCTCTTCCGAGTTCAGTCCCAGCGCGTGCAGCAGCGCGGTGACCGGCAACTTGCGCTTGCGGTCGATGCGGACGTTCACGATGTCCTTGGCGTCGAACTCGAAGTCCAGCCACGAACCACGGTACGGGATCACGCGAGCGGCGAACAGATACTTGCCCGAAGCGTGGGTCTTGCCCCGGTCATGGTCGAACAGCACGCCCGGCGAGCGGTGCATCTGGGACACGATGACGCGCTCGGTGCCATTGATGATGAAGGTGCCGTTCCACGTCATGAGCGGCATGTCGCCCATGTAGACGTCCTGCTCCTTGATATCGATGACCGACTTGGCCTCGGTATCCGGATCGATCTCGAATGAGGTCAGGCGCAGGGTAACGCGCATCGGCGCGGCATAGGTCAGCCCGCGCTGGCGGCATTCCTCGGTGTCGTACTTCGGATCTTCGAGCACATAATGGTCGAAGTCGAGGTGGGCGGTGCCGGCGAAATCCTGGATCGGGAACACCGAACGCAGCGTCTTCTCAAGACCGGAAACATAGCCGATGCTCGGGTCGGAGCGGAGGAACTGCTCGTACGACTCGCGCTGGACCTCGATGAGGTTCGGCATCTCGCTGATCTCGTGGATGTTGCCGAAGATCTTGCGGATACGCCGCGAGTTGGTCTTCCGGCCGCTGCTCGTGTTGTGCGGAGCGTCGATCGCCTTGGTCGCCATGATGTTCCCTGCGCTTGAGACGCACGGCATCGCCGCGGGCCTCGTCAAGTCCGGCGCGGTTCCTGGTCGTTCCTCACCATACGTGCAGGCCGATGCGCGGTTTCGGCCGGTGTCCCGGTGAGGACAGGAAAAGCCCCGGACGCACGAAACCGTGCGGCGGAGCCGTTATGTGTTGGATGAACCCTATATACGCGTCTCCCTGGGAAAGAAAAGGGGTGAGCGGCAAATCCACCTTCGGCACGAGAATGGGCCGGGGTCGGGCATGATGTTCGCCAAAACTCCGCCCGACTTGCGCCTGCGGCAGCCGGCAACGCGCAAGCGCCGCAACCAAGAGCCGCTGAGGCTTTGTGAAGCGGACACAGCCAAGGAAGTCGTCCGTGCCCAAGCTCCTGACCCTCCCCGCCTTGTCCTGCTGGCCGCGTGCGGCTCGACGGAGGCACCCTCGAACCTGGAAGCGGCCGCGGCTCAGTCGGACCCGGCTGCCGCCGAAGTGCTCCAGAATGCGGCGGAAGCCGGGGTGAACGAACAGGACGCGCTTGCGGCCGCCGGCCAAGCCCAGGTGCAGAGCCGCAACGACACGGCGTTCGGCTCGGTGGGTGATGGCTCGGCGCCGGTTGCAAACAGCACGGTCCAGGCCCGGCCCAACCTGCCCGGCAGCCCCAACCGCAAGGACGGAACCCAGCCGCCGGACAAGGTGGACGTCGCGCCGCGCTGACACGGCGAAAGCCTGCCGCTCGCCTTGCCGCTCCTGAAGCTGCCGGCTAGACCGGGCGCTGGGGGCAAGAGATGGCGACAGGCACCAACAGCGCGGCGCAGCACGCGACGGGCGCCCCAGCGGTTCGCCCGCAAGTGCTGCTGATCGGGGCAGCACTCGCCGCCGCGGCCTTTCTCGCCTTCACCCCGGCCCTCCTCGACGATGGCGACAGCAGCTGGCACCTGGCGACCGGCCAATGGATCCTCCGGCACGGGGCGATTCCTGCCGCCGACCCGTTCTCCTTCACCGCCAGAGGTCAGCCGTGGCACGCCCATGAATGGCTGAGCGAAGTCGCCATGGCAGCCGCGTTTGCGCTTCGCGGTTGGAGCGGGGTGGCGCTGCTGGCGGCTGCTGCGATCGCTGGCACGCTGCTGCTTCTTGGCCGGGAGTTCCTCCGGCGCCTCCCGCCGCTTGCCGCGCTGCTGGCGCTGGGGCTCGTCGCGGCTGCGCTCCAATCGACCGCACTGGCGAGGCCACACGCGCTCGCCTGGCCCCTGCTGGCCGGCTGGACCCTGCTGCTCCTGCACGCCCGGGAAAGGCGCCGGTCACCCCCGCTCTGGGCAACCCCGCTGATGATCCTGTGGGCCAACATGCACGCCAGCTATATCGTCGCCTTGGGCCTGGTGGCCGTGTTCGCGCTCGAGGCGCTGATCGAGCAAGCCAAACGCAAGGCAGTTGTCACCGGATGGGCGGCGTTCGGGCTTGCCGCCCTCCTGTGTGCTTTGCTCACCCCCTTCCGCCTGCAGGGGTTCCTCTACCCCTTCCAGGTCAGCGGAATGGACGCGTTGGCTCTGATCAGCGAGTGGGCGCCATCGCGCTGGCCGGACGATGCGCTCTTCTTCGGGGCTGCCGGAGCACTGGCGGCAATGGCCGGGCTCCGCTGGCGCGAGGTCGGAGCGGTGCGCCTGATGCTGCTGGCCGGGCTGCTGGGGATGGCGGTCACCCACTCCAGGCACCAGCCGCTGCTGCTGATCGTCGGCTCGCTCGCCGTGGTTCAGCGGGCTGGCCGGCGGCAGGCTGACCGGAGCGGCCTGCCGGTTTCGCTCCTGCTGGCCGGAGCGGCGGCGCTGGCCGCCGCACGCTTGACCGTGCCGCTGGAGCGGGGCGATCGGCCGAACTATCCAGCCACGGCCTTACGCCAGCTTCCCCTCGCGCTGCGCACGCAGCCGGTGTTCAACAGCTACAGCTACGGCGGTCCGCTGATCCTTCACGGCGTCGCGCCGTTCATCGACGGCCGGGCCGACATGTACGGCGACGGGCTGACCTTCCGCTACCAGCGGATCGCGGCCGGCGACATGGCGGCGTTCCGCCAGGCAAGCGCCCGGTGGGACCTGCGCTGGACGTTGCTGAACCGCTCGGAGCCGCTTGCCGGCAAGCTGGACCAGGAGCCCGGCTGGCAGCGCATCCACGCCGACCGCCACGCAGTAATCCACGTTCGGCGATAAGGCTGCAGTCACGAAAAAGGGCGACCCGTTGCGGGGCCGCCCTCCTTTTCAGTTCGAGCAAGACGCTCGAAGCAGCTTACTTGAGCTCGACGGTGCCGCCGGCTTCCTCGATCTGCTTCTTGATCTTCTCGGCCTCGTCCTTGTTGACGCCTTCCTTGACCGGCTTCGGAGCGCCTTCGACCAGCGCCTTGGCTTCGCCCAGGCCCAGGCCGGTGATCGCGCGGACTTCCTTGATGACGTTGATCTTCTTGCCACCGTCGCCGGTGAGGATCACGTCAAACTCGGTCTTCTCTTCGGCGGCCGGGGCAGCGGCAGCGGCCGGGCCAGCGACGGCGACGGCAGCGGCGGCCGAAACGCCCCACTTCTCTTCAAGGGCCTTGGCGAGGTCCGCCGCCTCGAGGACGGTGAGCGCCGAAAGATCGTCAACCAGCTTCTGAATGTCAGCCATTGTAAAAACTCCAGATCAAAAAAGAGAGAAATGCTTGTGCGTTTAAGCCGCCTCTTGGGCCGCGTAAGCGCCGAAGACCCGTGCCAGCATCGCGCCCGGCTCGCTGATGGTCCGCGCGATCTTGGTCGCCGGGGCCTGAATGAGGCCGATCAGCGTACCGCGCAGTTCATCAAGGCTCGGGAGCTCGGCCAGCGCCTTGATCCCATTCACGTCGAGGACGGTGTCACCCATCGCTCCGCCAAGAACCTCGAACTTGTCGGTGGTCTTCGCGAAGTCCACCGCGACCTTGGCGGCCGCGACGGGATCAATGGAAGTTGCAAGCGCGGTCGGGCCCGTCAGCAGGTCGCCGATCGGGCTGTAGCGCGTGCCATCCAGCGCAATGAGGGCAAGGCGGTTCTTCGCAACCTTGAACTGCGCACCGGCGTCGCGCATCCGCAGGCGAAGATCGGTGGACTGGGCCACCGACAAACCGAGATTGCGGGTGACGACCACCACGCTGGTCTCGGTAAAGACCTGCTTCAACTCGGCAACCAGATCCGCTTTTTGCGAACGATCCATGCCAACTCCTTTTCGGCCCAAGCACAGCCAGGACCGAGGTTCAAACAGCCTCCCCGCACAGTGCGTGGAGGCAACATTGTCCGTGGGGTTGGTTGATCGGTGCGTCTGGACGCACAACGAGCGCGACCTTGTCGGTGGCGCCCGGATGATCTCTCTTCCCCGTCTAGGCTGGACATTAAGCCCCTCGATGATCTCGGGGCACCAACTGTCTCGGACGGCGTCCGGCCGAAGCCGAACAGGGACGCGCCTATAAAGGAAAACGTGGCGCGATCAAGCCGCACAGGCGAAGGCCGCGGAGCCGATCAACAACTCCGCGGCCCAGACCTCGCCAAGCCTTAGTGCGCGGCGATGGTGATCGCGACCGCCGGAATCGCGCTTTGACCGCTCGAGGCGATCTGCCGAGCCCGCTCGATCGCCAACGACATCTGGGGCTGGGCCCCGTGCCAGGCACCGGAGCGGCAGGCCTGGTTCTTCAGACGGAAGGTTGCTTGATCCAGCGGCGCACAGACGTTGCGCGAGGCCCGGCGTACCCGCATCGTCAGGCTGCGCTCGCCGCTTGCCGAAGCCAGGTTGAGGTCGTCGTAAGCGACTCGCTCGGTCAGCGGCCGATCGTCCGGGCGCTCCGCATAGATGTTGATATCGACCGTCTGCGCGGAAGCCGCGGTGGCAGCAAGTGCAAGCCCCTTGCCGATGGCAGTCTTCAACAGAATGATGCCCTTCATGACCCGTCTCCCAGCCTTGATCTCCCCCATGGTTTGCCGCGGTTTCCTGCCCTATTCACGAACTCCTCGGCGACCGGTCCAGCCTGATCGTCGAATGGTCCCCGGCGCTGCGAGCGGGGTTCATTCGTAGATGAATCGACGAACTGCCGGACCCTGATAGAACGACTCGCCGTTCGTCGAACGGACGCGCGACCCCGCTACGAAAAGCGGCGCCCGTCGGGCGCCGCTTCTCGTCCGGGCGGACCGCTCTGGCCGCGTCCGGAAGCTTCGTCACTGGCCAGGGAAGGCCAGGACGATCGCCACCGGCGGAATCGCGCTTGATCCGGTCGCGGCAATTTCCATAGCGCGCTGCACCGCCCGGTTGATCTGCGGCGTCGCGCCGCGCCACGCGTAGGTCCGGCAGACCTTGTAGTCGTCGTCGAACCACGCCGCGTCCTGCGGTTCGCAGACATAGCCGATGGCCCGCCCCACGCGGCCCTTGAGCAGCTTCCGATCATCAGCCTGGGCAAGGTTGAGGTCGGAATAGGACACACGCTGCACCCGCACATCCGGATCGATCGGCGCGGTGACCGTGATGTCGCGCGGAGCCGCGAAAGCGGTTCCGGCGAGCAGCACCAGGGTGATCCCTCCTGCGGCGAACAGCTTCAGGATATTTTCGCTCGCGGACATGATGTGGCTCCCTCTCGCCCCGGAATGAGGACAGACGGGAAATGCGGCTGTCGAAGGCTTAGTGCATCGGCTTTTCGGTCATGATGAGCGGCAAGTCGGCGAGCCGTTCCACCATCGCCGAAGCCGTCCCGCCGTTCGATGAAGCCGCTTTGAGCGCCGCCATGACGGCAACGGTGCGCGGCTTGGCGATGCGGTGTTGCGATCCGTCGGCAAGGCGCGCGATCCATCGACGCCCGTGGTGGATCAGTCGCGCAATGAAACCGATTCTCACAATCACCGAGCGGCCAAGCTGCACGAATTCACCCGACTCCAGCTGGTGGGCAAGGCTGGTCAGGGTGGCGTGAAGCAGCCACTCGCTGCTGCCCGAAACGATGCGGACGTAATCCCCTTCCGCAACGACCTTGTCGATGCGGTCGCAGTCCACCCGCTGCCGCCCTTCCGCGCAAGGAACCCACAGGCAATGGGACTGCGCGTCATTCTGCCGCTCGTAGCGGCGGCAGATGAAGTTGGCTTCATAATGAGCCAGCAAGCGCCCGAACCGGTTGATGATGTCGTCGAGCAGGGACTGGTAGGCGCCAAGATCGGCGACGGCGACTTCGACCATTAAGTGGAAGGTGCCGGATACCTCGAGGCAATGGAGTACCTGCGGGCTGGCCAGCAGCGCCTGTTTGCAGTGGGTGATCTCTTCGAACGGGCCGTCATCGGCAAAGCGAAGGCACAGGATCACGCGGATTTCCGCTGCTTGCGCAGCGCCTTCGGTCGTCATGCGACCACCTCTCGTGCCCCGCGACCATAGCGGAAGCGAGCCGCCCGTTCGAGCCGGTTCGTCGCACTAGGCAATTCCAGTGGCCAAAAACGAAAAAAGGCCCGAGACCGACGAGATCCCGGGCCTTCCGCACTTTTCAAACCGGAAGAGCGTCTAGAAAGTGGAGGTGCCGCCGCCGCCGGTGGTCATTTCGCTGTTGCGGCTCGAGTCTGTCGAGCGGTCCGACATCTGCGAGGCGCCGACGTTGCTGCCCGACGCGCCAGCCGGCTGGGCGCTGCCGAGGCCTCCAGTGGTCATGCTCGAGGACTGGTCGGCGGAGCCGAACTGCGAGAAGGCGCTGCTCTGGCCGGACCCGCCGGCTTCGCCGCCCTGCATCAGCTGCCCATGAAGCAATTGCTTGGCTTGATCGGCAAGCTGCCGCTGCTGATCGCAGGCCTGTTCGAAGAACTGGCGAAGCTCCTGCCGGCCTTGTGCATCCTGCGCGTAGGTCTGGCAATTTTCGGCGCCCTGGAGCGCATGGTAGAGCACGGCTACGAGGTCATAGGTTTCGTCACGCGTGCCGGTCTGGGCGCTTCCGCCCTGCGGATTTTGATCCATGATGGTCTCCTCACACGCCGCGCCGGGAGACGCAGCCCACGATTTAACGCCTCGCGGTAAAACCATTTCCTCCACCTGCCGCGCAATCAAGCGGGCCCGTCGCTGCCCGACAGATCCTCGTCCTCCAGGTCGGCGCCGGTTGCACTGCCCGCCGCGTCCGCAAGGGAGCCGTTGTCCGGCCCCAGGGCGGCGATTTCCGCCGCGATCGCCTGGTCGGCAGTTCCGGCGAGCTCGCCGGGTGAAGCGAGCGGATGCTCGTTGCTGAAGCCGGGATCATCGCCCGGTCCGTCGGCGCTCTCGCGCGGAGTGTGGGCTTCCTCATTCTCCGCCGTGGCGTTGCCGAGGGTTCGCTCATCCAGGCTGCCGCCTGCTCCGCTGCCATCCTGCTGCTGCACGTCTTGTCTCCCTTCGCCCGCTCAACGCACAGGCAAAAGGAAAGGGCCGGAGCATCGCTGCCCCGGCCCATATTTTCCGCGTCTACCGGGTCCGCCGGAAAATCAGGCGCTCGCCACCTCGGCAATGTCGAGCTTCACGCCCGGACCCATCGAGGAGCTGATCGCCGCCTTCTTGACATACTTGCCTTTGGCGCCGGCCGGCTTGGCCTTGACGATCGCGTCCACGAACGCGTCGAAGTTCTGGCGCAGGTCGGCCGCGTCGAACGAGCACTTGCCGATGCCGGCGTGGATGATTCCCGCCTTCTCGACGCGGAACTCGATCTGGCCAGCCTTGGCGTCGGTCACCGCCTTGGTGACGTCCATGGTGACGGTGCCGAGCTTCGGGTTTGGCATCAGGCCCTTGGGGCCCAGCACCTTACCGAGGCGGCCGACGACGCCCATCATGTCCGGAGTCGCGATCACGCGGTCGAAGTCGATCTGGCCGCCCTGGATGGTCTCCATCAGGTCCTCGGCCCCAACCACGTCGGCGCCTGCAGCGGTCGCTTCCTCGGCCTTGGCGCCCTTGGCGAACACCGCCACGCGCACCGACTTGCCGGTGCCCTTGGGCAGGTTGACCACGCCGCGCACCATCTGGTCGGCGTGGCGCGGGTCGACGCCGAGATTCAGCGCGATTTCCACAGTCTCGTCGAACTTGGACGTGGCGAGGGTCTTCACCAGCCCGATCGCCTCATCCACGCCGTACATCTTTTCGCGGTCGACCTGTCCGGCCTGCGCCTTCTGCTTCTTGGTCAGCTTGGCCATTGCTTAGCCCTCCACAACCTGGAGGCCCATGGCGCGAGCCGAGCCTTCAATGATCTTCGTTGCGGCCTCGATGTCGTTGGCATTGAGGTCCTTCATCTTGGTTTCGGCGATCTCGGCAAGCGCCGAGCGCTTGATCGTGCCCGCCGAAACCTTGCCCGGCTCCTTGGAACCCGACTTGAGGTTCGCCGCCTTCTTCAGCAGAAAGCTGGCCGGCGGGGTCTTGGTCGCGAAGGAGAAGGAGCGGTCCGCATAGACGGTGATCACCGTCGGGATCGGCGAGCCCTTTTCCAGTTCCTGCGTCGACGCGTTGAACGCCTTGCAGAACTCCATGATGTTGACGCCACGCTGACCAAGCGCCGGGCCGATCGGCGGCGACGGATTGGCGGCGCCAGCAGGCACCTGCAGCTTGATATAGCCGGTGATCTTCTTTGCCATGTCACTCTCGTTTCAAGTTGAGCGGTCCAGACGAGCGCCGAGGCACTCTCCCGCAGGCTTTCCCAACGATAGGTCGGAAGGCGCGGCCCTTAGCAGAACCGCTTGGATTGGCAAGCCGGGAGGCTAGTCCTTTGCCGCGGCGCAGGGCTTGATCGCCGGCGGCTCCGGCCGCGGGGCAGACGCACGGAAGGCCGCGAAATAGCTGTCGCCGCCGGGCAGGTGGGAAGAACGGTCCTGCGAGAGGCCGACCGCCGCGAGCTCGCATTTCAGCTGCAGCGGCGGGATGCCGTGGCGCTTCACCGGCCGGTCGGCGTCGACCACGATCACCTCGCCGCCTGGCTTGAGCCCGGTGCGCAGGTGCCACAGGAAGGCGTAGGGCTCCGTCACCTCATGGTACATGTGGACCAGGAAGATCCGGTCGAAGCTCGCCGGCGGAAGCTTGGGGTCGGCCGGCTCGCCTAGCCGGACGGCGACATTGTCGAGCCCCTCGCGCTGCACCCGTTGCGCCAGCCGGTCACGGGTTTCCGGGACGATGTCCTGCGCGAGCACGCGACCTTTCGCGCCCACCAGCGGAGCGAGCCGGACGGTATAATAGCCTTCTCCGGCACCGATGTCGGCGACCCACATCCCGGCCTTCACCCCCGCCCGGCTCACCACCTCCTCGAACTCGCCGATCCGATCGCGGGCGTCTTCGGTGGAGAAAGCGTCCGACACGATCGGCGCGACCGGGCGGTTGGCGTCGGGGAACGAGGGCTGCTCCCCCGACGGGTGGGCGCGGCAGGCGGCAAGGAGTGCACAGAGCACAAACAATCCGTTTACGCCGAGCGCAGTCGAGGCACCTTGGCCGAAGCTTCGCACTAGCGCCCCTCGACTTCGCTCGGGACGAACGGCGATGGGAGCGCGTTTGTCACCTACTCGACGTCCTCCACGACCACCTTCTCGCCCGTCACCCGCTGGCTGAGCGCGGCCGCCATGAAGCGGTCGAGGTCGCCGTCGAGCACGTCGCCCGGCGCGGTGGAGGTCATGCCTGTGCGGAGATCCTTCACCAACTGGTAGGGCTGCAGGACATAGGAGCGGATCTGGTGGCCCCAGCCGATGTCCGTCTTGGACGCAGCGTTGGCATCGGCCTCCGCCTCGCGCCTTTGCAGTTCCAGTTCGTACAAACGGGCCTTGAGCTGCTTCATCGCTTCCGCGCGATTCTTGTGCTGGCTGCGCTGGTTCTGGCACTGGACGACGATGTTCGACGGGATGTGCGTGATCCGCACCGCGCTGTCGGTCGTGTTGACGTGCTGCCCGCCGGCGCCACTGGCCCGATACGTATCGATCCGAAGCTCGCTTTCATTGACCTCGATGTCGATGTCATCGTCCACTTCGGGATACACCCAGACGCTGGCGAAGCTGGTGTGGCGGCGAGCCGAGCTGTCATAGGGGCTGATCCGCACCAGCCGGTGGACTCCACCCTCGACCTTGAGGTTGCCATAGGCGTTCTCGCCCTTGACCAGCAGGGTCGCCGACTTGATCCCGGCCTGCTCGCCGGCATGGTGGTCGACCAGCTCGACCTTCATCCCGTGGCGCTCGGCCCAGCGCGAATACATCCGCTGCAGCATCCCGGCCCAGTCGTTGCTCTCGGTCCCGCCGGCGCCCGCGTTGATCTCGATGTAGCTATTGTTGGCGTCCGCCTCCCCCGCGAGCAGCGCGGCGACCTTGTCGCGCTCGGCCCGCTCGGCGAGCTCGGCCAGGGCACGCACGCCGTCCTCGACCAGCGAGTCATCGCCCTCCGCCTCGGCCATCTCGATCAGCTCAACCGTGTCGGTGAGTTCGGTTTCCAGCTTGCGGGTGGCGCCAATCGCCTCCTCCAGCCGGCGCCGCTCGCGCATCACCTCCTGCGCGCCCTTGGGATCATCCCACAGCGAACTATCCTCGACCTTGGCATTAAGCTCGTCGAGCCGCTTCAGCGCCCGGTCCCAATCGAGGAACCGACGCAGGAGGGCGGTAGCGGCGTTGACCTGGTCGATATTGGCCTGCGCTTCGGCGCGCATGAGTTGATTTCCTCTATCTCAAACGCTCATCCTGAGGAGAGACTGAGCAGCTGAAGGCTGTCGAAGGCTCGTCTCGAAGGACCGATGTGCTTCAAGACGCCGCTTCGGCAAGCTCAGCGGCTCCTCAGCATGAGCGGTACTGGGGCGTGACCTAGTAGATGCCGCCCCGCCTCTGCAAGAAGTCGCTGTCCGGTGGAGTCTCGGCAGCCGGCCGGGGGGCCGCAGGGCGCGGGCGGGAGCGTGCGGGAGCCGAAGCATTGCGCCGTACCGGCCGGTCCGCCCTCGCCGCGACCGCCACTGCTTCCTCGCGCCGAATGGTGCGGCGCGGTTCGGTCTCCGGCTTGAACGCTTCCCAGATCACCGCCGACTTGGGGTCCTCCCGGGTCGGGAAGGTGCCGAACACGCGCCTGCCGCTGGCCCGGTCGATGCGGACCATGCGGATCCCGGCGGGAGCCACGAACGGCACCGGCGGCTGATCCTTGAATGCGACCTCGGCGAACTGCTTGAAGATCGGCGCCGCCAGCCGCCCGCCCTGCGCCGCTCCGCCCATCGAGCGCGGCTGGTCATAGCCCAAGTAGGTTCCCGCGACGACGTCGGGGGTGCCGCCGATGAACCACACGTTGGTTGGGCCCGAGGTCGTCCCGGTCTTGCCGAACAGCGGCCGGTTCAGGTCGCGCAGGACTGTCGCCGTGCCGCGCTCGATCACGCCGGTTAGGATGTGGACCATCTGGAACGCCGCCTGGGGGTCGAGCAGCTGCCGGGTCCGCGACGGCGGCCGCGGCATGGCCTTGCCGTCCCAATCGGGCGCGTTGCAATTGTCCATCACCTCGCAGCGCTTGTCGGTGCGGAAAATGACTTTGCCGTTGCGGTCCTGGATATAGTCGATCAGCGTCGGGGTGATCGCTCGGCCGTGATTGGCCAGGATCGCGTAGGCGTTGGTCAGCTTCAGCACCGTCGTGTCACCGGCGCCCAGCGCGATCGACAGATAGTTGGGGTAGTCGCCGACGCCCAGCTTCTTGGCGTTGGCCGTGATCTTGCTTATCCCGGTCTGCGACGCGGTCCGCACCGTCATCAGGTTGCGCGACTGCTCCACGCCCCAGCGCATGGTCTTGGGCCCGGAATAGCGCCGATCGAAGTTGACGAAGCATTTGTTGCCCAGCCCCGCCCCTTGCCACACGCAGAACGGCGCGTCGGGGATGATCGACGCTGGCGTCATGCCATTCTCGAGCGCCGCTTCGTAGACGATCGGCTTGAACGTCGATCCGGGCTGGCGGAGCGCCTGGGTCGCGCGGTTGTAGCTGGAGCCGATCGCGTCGAACCCGCCCTGCATCGCCAGCACCCGCCCGCTGCGGACCTCCTGCGCGACGAAGCCGCCGCCGATCTCCGGGATGGAGCGCAGCGCATAGCTGTTGGTGCCGAGCTGCTTGACGATGATGATCATGCCGCGCCTGAGGTGGCTGAAGGCCGAGCCCCCGACCCCGCGCTTGGGCTGCTGCGCCGCGGAGGAGGGCAAGGTTCCGGTGCTCCCGTCGGCGAAACCGATCTCGGCCGAACCGCCCGCTTTGGACAACACCACCGCTTTCTTCCAGTCCGGGAAGCCGGTGCCAACCGGGGTCCGGTCGAGCTGGCCGCGCCACTCCTGGTCCATGTCGATCGTCAGCCCAAGGTCGCGCCAGCCTCGGCCGCCGTCGAACTTGGCGAGGCCTTCACGCAGAGCATTCGCCGCCGCATCCTGCATCACCGGGTTCATCGAGGTGCGCACCGACAGGCCGCCGGCGTAGACGCTGTTGGGACCGGCGTCCCCATTCTCGCCGAAGCGCTTCAGGAGGTCGCGGCGGACCTCCTCCATGAAATAGCCGCCCTGCTCTCGAAATTTGGTGTTGGACCCGTAGGGAATGGTGCCGAGCGGCGTCGCGGCGGCCGCGGTCCGCTGTGCCTCGGTGATGTAGCCGTTGTTGAGCATTTCCCCGAGCACATAGTTGCGGCGCTCGAGCGCCCTGCCCGCGGCCCGCACCGGGTCGTAGTTGGACGGCGCCTTGGGCAGGACGGCGAGGTAGGCCGCTTCCGGGATCGTCAGGTCGGCAACGTCCTTGTCGAAGTAAGCCCGCGCCGCGGCCTGCACTCCATAGGCATTTCGCCCAAGGAAGATCTGGTTGAGGTACAGCTCGAGGATGCGCTCCTTGGACAAGGTATTCTCAAGCCGGAACGCCAGGATCGCCTCGCGGATCTTGCGACTGATCGCATATTCGTCGTCCTGCAGCAGCGCCTTGGCGACCTGCTGGGTGATGGTCGAACCGCCCCGCGCCCGGCCGCCGCTGACCGATCGCTTGGCATAGTCGCCAACCGCTCCGATCAGGCCGGGGTAGTCGATCCCTCCGTGGCTGAAGAACGTCTTGTCCTCGGCCGAGATGATCGCGTCGATCACCACCTTGGGATATTCGTCGAAGTTCAGCTCCACGCGGCGTTCGCGGGCGAAGGTCTGCACCGGCTGCCCGTCATAGCCCCGCACATTGGTCGGCAGCGGCGGCTGGTACGCCAGCAGCTTTTCGGACGACGGCAGCCCGGCGGCGAACACCACCCAGACCACGATAAATGCGGCGTAACCGGCGAGCGCGACGTAAGCGAGCCGGCGAACCCAGCGGTTGGTCCACCAGCCCTGCGCGCGGTCATGCGCCCGGCGGTGGAAATCCAGCAGCGGAGTCGAGCGGGGGGAGGCGAGAGCGTCCATCTTCCCGGCCATTTAGACGCTTCGCGGCACGCCGGAAAGCGTTACCTTGCCGGAAAGCGCTGCCGCGTCTGGAACGTCAGCGGCTTCGTGCCGCGGCCCGGCTGGCCAGTTCAACCTCGATCGCCTGCGCCAGCGCTCCCACGATGCGGGCGCGAGCTTCCTTCGACAGCAGCATGGCCTCGTCCTCGACGTTGCTGAGGTAGCCCGCCTCGAACAGCACGGCCGGCGCCTCAGCACAACGCAGCACGCGAAAAGCGGCAAAGCGGTGCGGCTCGGGACGCAGCGCCACCCGGCCGGCGGCCTTGTTCAGGACCCGCACGGCGAAATCGGCCGAGGCGTCCATCTGGTCGCGCACCGCGAGGTCGGCGAGCAGTGCCTGCGCGCTGCCCCCAGCCCCCGTACCGATCCCTTCGGCTCCGTTCAGCGCCGCGGCGAAGCGCGCGGCATCCGGATCGGACGCGACATCCGACAAGGAATAGACCGTCGCTCCCCTGGCCAGCGGATTGGCGGCACTGTCCGCATGGATCGACAGGAACAGGTCAGCGCCCAGCCGGCGGGCAATTCCGGAACGATCGTCCAGGGTCAGCGTCAAATCCCCGTCGCGGGTCAGGCCCACGCGGACCCGCCCCCGCTCCGCCAGCGCCTGCCGTAATTCCCGCGCCAGCTGAAGCGTGATGTCGCTTTCACGAACGTTCCCCGACACGCCTTTGGCGCCCGGATCGGCGCCCCCGTGGCCAGGGTCGATGATCACCAGCGGACGGCCAGGCGCCCGCGCCTCGGTGATCACCACATCCTCGACCGGGGCGGCCAGCGCGAGGGTCTGGACGGAGCCGATGCCGCCGCGCGCGGGGCTTCCGTCACCGACTCCGCCGGCGAACGCCACGCCCGCGGCCAGGCACAACCCGCCGACCAGCGCTGCCCCGGCGAGCCGCCCGCTCCGCCCTCTCGATCCCCCTTCACCCGCCACTTGAACGTACCCCGGTTCACGCATCGTTCGTCGGTCAATAACACCAGATCGTGGTTAATGCGCGGTTTCCTTGGGCGTCCGGTCCGTTCAGGTTGCGGCAAGCCAAACGGGGTGCTACGCCGACCGCGGTTCGCAGGGATTTCGCCTGCCGGGCCGGTGCCGCGACCAGCTTTCTATGGGTTCGTGGCCTTCACAGGTTGACGCTGCATGACGTTGAAGAACGCCCGTACCCCGCTCCTCCTTCCAGCGAGCGGCGCGCGTTTCCTGGCGACCGGCCAGGCGGCACTTGCAGCAGAAGACACCGCTTCCACCATTATCGCCATCGCCGCCGGCCCCGCCGCGCCGCTGATGGATGCAACACGCGCGCGCCGCCTGGCTCCGTCCGGCCCGCGCGCCCGGAGACTTTTCAATGACCATGCGCATGCTGATCGACGCGCGCCGCCCGGAGGAAACTCGGGTCGCCGTCGTCAAGGGAAACCGGATCGAGGAGTTTGACTTCGAGTCCGCTGAGCACAAGCAGCTCAAGGGGAATATCTACCTAGCCAAGGTTACCCGCGTCGAACCGTCGCTCCAGGCGGCGTTCGTCGATTACGGCGGCAACCGTCATGGCTTCCTCGCCTTCAGCGAGATCCACCCCGACTATTACCAGATCCCCAAGGCCGATCGCGACGCGCTGCTGCGCGAGGAAGCGGAACATGCGGCCGAGGAAGAACGACTCCGCGCCGAATCCGACGACCTCGAGCCAATCGACGGCCACCACGACGATGACGGCCGCGATGACGACCGTCCCGAGGAAACCGACGAGGAAGCGGCCGAGAACGGCGAGGATGGCGAAACCGAGGGCCGGCGCCGCGGCCGCAAGCCGTCCGAAAACGAAGCGGCTGCCGACGAACTGCGCCGCAAGCGCCAGAACCTGCGCCGTCGCTACAAGATCCAGGACGTGATCCAGCGGCGCCAGGTGCTGCTGGTCCAGGTCGTCAAGGAAGAGCGCGGCAACAAGGGCGCGGCGCTGACCACCTATCTCAGCCTCGCCGGCCGTTATTGCGTGCTGATGCCCAACACGTCGCACGGCGGTGGAATCAGCCGGAAGATCAGCAACGGCGCCGACCGCAAGCGGCTGAAGTCGATCATGGCCGACCTCAAGCTGCCGAGCAGCATGGGGCTGATCGTGCGTACCGCCGGCCTCGAGCGCACCAAGACCGAGATCAAGCGCGACTTCGACTATCTCGCCCGCCTGTGGGACGAAGTGCGCGACAACACCCTCCACTCCTCCGCACCCGCGCTCATCTACCGCGACAGCGACCTGGTGAAGCGCGCGATCCGCGACCTCTACCATCGCGAGATCGAGGAAGTGCTGATCGAAGGCGAGGACGGCTACAAAGCCGCGCGCGGCTTCATGAAGCTGCTGATGCCAAGCCACGTCCGCCGCGTGCAGCAGCATGTCGACCCGACCCCTTTGTTCCAGCGCTACGGAGTCGAGGACCAGCTCGCCGGCATGTACCAGCCGCTGGTGCAGTTGAAGTCGGGCGGATACCTGGTGATCAACCCGACCGAGGCGCTGGTCTCGATCGACATCAACTCGGGTCGGTCGACCCGCGAACACAATATCGAGCAGACCGCCTACGCCACCAACCTGGAAGCCGCTCAGGAAATCGCCCGACAGCTGCGGCTGCGCGACATGGCCGGGCTGGTAGTTATCGACTTCATCGACATGGAACAGTCCGGCCACGTCCGGAAGGTCGAAAAGGCGATGAAGGAAGCGCTCAAGAACGACCGCGCCCGCATCCAGGTCGGGCGGATCAGCAGCTTTGGCCTCATGGAAATGAGCCGCCAGCGGCTGCGCACCGGGGTGCTGGAGGCATCGACGAAGGCCTGCCCGCATTGCGACGGCACCGGCCTGATGCGCACAGCCTCTTCGGCGGGCCTCAGCGCGCTGCGCATGATCGAGGACGAGGCCGCTCGCGGCCGCGGTGACAGGGTCTGCCTGCGCGCCGGGCCTGAAGCCGCGATCTACGTCCTCAACAAGAAACGCGCCGAGCTCGCCGACATCGAGCAGCGCTACGGCGTCCTCGTCGAAGTGCTGGTCGACCAGAGTTTCGAAGGCGCCCGGATGAGCGTGGAAAGCTCCGGCCCGCGCCCGGTGATGCCGGCGCGCCAGGCGCTGCCTTCCCCGGTCCATGACGATGAGCCCGAAATCGACGAGATCGAGCTGGCCGAAGAGGAAGAGGAAGAGGAAGAAGAGGAGGGCGAGGAGTCCGGTCGCACCGAGCAGGAGCGCGACGAGGACGATCGTTCCGGCCGCCGCCGCCGCCGCCGCCGCCGCGGAGGGCGCGGACGCAACCGCCGCGAGGACGGCAGCGAGGCTCCGGAAGGGGAAGCCGGCGAGTTCGTCGAGGCTCCGGCCGAGCCGACCGAGTCGATCAAGGCCGAGCCGGTCGAGGCGGCGAGCGACGACGGCGAGGAGGCTCCGCGCCGCAGCCGCCGCGGCCGCCGTGGAGGCCGTCGCCGGGACCGCGACCAGGAGCATGGCGCGGATGCCGAGCGTCCGCAGGACGAGCCGATCTCGCCGGAGGAGGCTCCGATGAAGGAGCCGGTTCCGTCGCAGGACGCGCCGATCGCCCCCGCCGAAGCGCCGGTTGAAAACCAGCCTGCGGCCGAGGAGGAGACGACTGTCCCGAGCGGAGCCGAGGGGCCGAAAGCTCGTCGCCGTCCGCGGGCCCGCAAGCCTGTCGCGAGCAAAGCCGAGGGTGCCACCCCCGAGGCCGCGGCGGCGCTGCAGGAAGCGCCCGCTCCGGCGCTCGACACCATCGCTCCGGAGGCCCCGGGCAACGTCGCGGCCCAGGATGCGGAAGCGCCGGCCAAGCCGAAGCGCCGCTCCCGCGCCAAGAAAGCCGTTGCAGCCGAACCGGCGGCAGAGGCACCGGCCACCGACGAGCCCGTGGCCGCGCCGGAACCCGCAGCCGAGCCGGTCGCAGCCTCCACCGAAGCCGCCGAGGCCCAGCCCGAACTGGCTCAGGAAGCCAGCAACGACACGGCTGAAAGCGAAACCGATCCCGCCTCTTCGCCGCGCCGCGGCTGGTGGCAGCGGACCTTCGGCTAAAGCCCGGCATTGCAAGCGACGCGAAGCAATCCAGTTCTCTCCAAGAGCCCTGGATTGCTTCGTGCCGCCCCGCTCCTTTCACCTCCCGTTCAGCCACCGGGCATGAAGGCGGACCCATGCGACGCGTGACCACCTTCGCCCGCCTGCTCATGCTGCTGCTGATCGCCAGCTTTGCGACCGCGCAGCCGGCGGCGGCCCAGTCGATCCTGCGCGACAGTGAGACCGAAAAGCTGTTCGCGGACATGTCGAAACCGCTGATCCAGGCGGCTCGGCTCGACCCCCGGGCCGTGCGGGTGGTGCTGGTCAACGACCCGGAAATCAACGCCTTCGTCGCGCAGGGCCAGATCGTCTACATCCACACCGGCCTGCTGATGGCCGCGGACAACGCCAACCAGGTGCAAGGCGTGGTCGCGCACGAACTTGGCCACGTCGCGGGCGGCCATTCGCTGCGCATCTACGACGGAATGAAGCAGGCCAGCGCCGTCTCGATCCTAAGCCTGGTGCTTGGCGGCCTGGCGATGGCGGCGGGCGCGGGCGAGGCTGGCATGGCCGCGATGGCGGTCGGGCAGCAGGCCGCAATGGGCCGCTTCCTCGCCTTCACCCGCACTCAGGAATCCTCGGCGGATCTCGCCGGCGCAGCCTACCTCGCGGCCGCGGGCGTCAGCGGCAAGGGGTCGCTCGACTTCTTCAAGAAGCTCCAGAACCAGGAATTCCGCCTCGCCGTCTATGCGACCGAGAGCTACGACCGCACCCACCCGCTTTCCAGCGAGCGCATCTCCGCGCTGCAGACGCTTTACCAGAAGGACCGGGCTTGGACCCGTGCCACCGATCCGGCGCTTGAAGCCCGCTTCCAGCGCGTCCGCGCCAAGCTGATCGGCTACATCTCCGACAAGGACCAGGTGCTGCAGCGCTATCCGGCGAGCGACACGTCCGTGCCCGCCCGCTACGCCCGCGCTTACGCCTACCACCGCATGGGCTATCGCGACAAAGCCGTCGCCGAGGCCGACGCCCTGCTCGCCACTGCTCCCAACGACCCCTATTTCCTCGAGCTCAAAGGTCAGGTCCTGCTGGAATCGGGCAAGCCGGTGGAGGCCCTCGCGCCCTTGCGCGAAGCGGTCAGCAAAGCGCCCGACCAGCCGATGATCGCCGCCATGCTCGGCCATGCACTGATCGCGACCGAGAAGAAGGAAAACTTTCCGGAAGCCGAAGCGGTGCTGAAGACCGCGGTCAACCGCGACAATGACAATCCCTTTGCCTGGTACCAGCTCGGCGTCATCTACGACCGCAAGGGCGACATCGCCCGAGCCGCCCTCGCCTCCGCCGAGCGCTATAGTCTCGAAGGGAAGCCCAAGCTCGCGCTTGCCAGCGCCCGCACGGCGGTGCGCGGCATTCCGGCGGGGACACCGGATGCCCTTCGCGCGCAGGACATCCTCATGGTAAGCGAAGCCGAAGTGAAGAAGAACAAGGGGCGCGACGACAAGTGAGCGATGGGGCAAAGGGTTCGCCGTGGGGTGCGGCGATCCTCGGGGGAATGATCGGCGCAGCGCTGGTCCTGATCGGAATCGTGGTCGGCGCGCAGGCCGGCTGGGGCGACCGGCTGGTCCGCCGGGCGTTGCAGCGACAGCCTGAGATCCTTGTCGAAACCGCCGACCTGCTGCGGGACAAGCAATATGCGCCGGTGCTGGCCGCCAATCGCGCGGCGCTGGAGACACCGTTCGGGAGCAGCTGGGCGGGCGCGGAAAAGCCCGACGTCACGCTGATCGAGTTCTACGATTACGCCTGCGGCTACTGCAAGGCGAGTGTTCCGGTGATCGAGCGCCTGCTGAAGGAAGACCCGAAGCTCCGCGTCGTCTATCGCGAATTCCCGATCCTTGGCCCCGCCAGCGAAGTCGCCGCCCGGCTTGCCCTCTCCGCATCAAAGGCCGGCAGGTTCCGCCAGTTCCACGACACCCTCTATGCCGCCGGCCGGCCCAGCGAGCAGACCCTCACGGCCGCCGCGCAGGCCGCCGGCATCCCCTTCGCCCCGCCACGCTCCCCCGACATCGACGCCGAACTCCGCCGCAACTTCCAGATCGCCGGCTCCCTTGGCGCGACCGGCACCCCGGTGTTCGTGATCGGCGACCGGGTGATGAACGGAGCCGTCGGCTATGAGGTGCTGAAGGAAGCGATCACCGACGCGCGCGCAAAGGCCTGAGCGAACGCGCTCAGTTGCCGCGGCACGCCTGCCCGGGTGACGGGATCGTCAGGTTCGCTCGCCCAGACGCGGCCACGAACGCACCATAGGTCTGGACCTGTGCGCTCGGGCCGGCATCGTCGTCGTTCACGGGGCGGGAAATTGCCTCCTTGCAGAAGCGGGCGGCATCAAGAAGTTGGCCATCGGTTCAGGACATCGGTCCGGGAGCTCGCCGGATCAGCGGCTGACCCGCATCGCGGTGAAACAATGTTGCCGAACGAATGTCCTCGATCGCCCGGATAAGTTGCGCGCAGGCCGCTCGTCGGAGCGAGCTAGACCCACGACTCGGGCGGGACAAACGGCAGAAGAGACTTGGAAAAGTCGGTGACTTCGTACGTCACCTCCGAGCCGTTGTCTTCAATCGTAAGGTCGAAGGTCGGCCAGTCGATGGTCACGGTGCGCTGGCGGGACTCATCGAACAGGACCACCTGATCGGGTGTTTCGGAGAGCTCTGTGTAAATGAAGCTGCTTCCGTCCCGTCTCTCGATCCACGTGTCTTCATCGATCTCGCCGAAGAAGCCGTCGGCTTGTCCCTCGCCGTAATAAAGGATCGTGAAGGTCTCGATCGGTAATTGTCCGCTTCCAGCAGGCGCGCCTTGGCGGTGCTGGACATGTGTTCCACAGCGGCGCGAGGAAGAGCAGGCATGGCGTTCAGCAGCAATTGGAAAGCCGACCTTGTCACCTCTTCCACTTCGGCGGTTTAACGGTGATGGAGGCCTAAGCCGTTGTATTGAGATGAGGGTTTCACAAAGGAACCCACGAGCATGAAGCCTCCGCCCGATCCTTGAACAATAGGATTGCGCCTGCTTCAGTGCCGCCGCACCGCGCTGTGCGGCTCTTTGACAGGTTTTATTGCGTAACAGCAACGACCGCCGTTTTTGGCGCTCGTCACCGTGAACATTGTGAACATTCGCCGCCGCGCCGCCGGACCTAGCTATCGCTCGGGGCGGCGCCCTTGAACCCCTGCGCGATGACGTACCACTCGCTCGATCCCTTACGGCTCGCTGGTGGCTTGGCATGCTTTACGGTGGTGAAGTGACGCTTGAGGCCAGCGAGCAGCTCCGTGTCCGTGCCGCCCGCCAAAACCTTGGCGACATAGGCGCCGCCGGGACGCAGCACTTCGGTCGCGAACTCCATTCCCGCTTCGACCAGCGCCATGGTCCGCAGGTGGTCGGTCTGCGGGTGACCAACCGTGTTCGCCGCCATGTCGGACAGGACAAGGTCCGCCGGCCCGCCCAGCGCCTCCCTCAGCGCGTCGGGCGCCGCGTCGTCCATGAAGTCCATCTGCAGGATGGCGACGCCGTCGATTGGGTCCGTCGGCAGCAGGTCGATGCCCGCCACCTTGGCCGCCGGGGCCTTCTTGCGAACCACCTGGCTCCAGCCGCCCGGCGTGATGCCGAGGTCGATCACCGCCTTGACGCCCTTCAGCAGGCCGAACTTCTCGTCCAGCTCGATCAGCTTGTAGGCGGCGCGGCTGCGATAGCCTTCGGCCTTGGCGCGCTTGACGTAAGGGTCGTTGAGCTGCCGCTCGAGCCACTTGGTCGAGCCGACCTTGCGGCCCTTGGCGGTGCGGATGCGTTTCACCGCCTGGTCCTAGAGGACATACCCGTCGCGCGCCATCAGGCTGCGCAGGATTCCCTCGCGAATTCCGCGGTCGGCAACGCCCAGCTGCTCCGCCGGCCAGATGTCGAGGATTGCTTCCAGGATGGCGCAACCCGCGACCACCAGGTCGGCCCGCTCCTCGCCGATGCACGGCAGCCCGGACCGCTCGCCGAAGTCCATCTCAGCGATGGTCGTGCTGATCGCCCGCATTGCCTCGATCGGGACATGCAGTCCGTCGACCGCGCGGCGATCGTAGCTCGGAAGCGCCAGGTGCACCGACGCGAGCGTGGTCACGGTGCCGCTGGTCCCGAGCAGGCGAATATTCTCGGCGTCCGTGGGCAGCAGCTCGGCGAAGCGGGCAAAGGCATGCCGCGCCCGTTCACGCATCCTGGCATAGGCCGCGACCCGGTCCTTGCCCTCGATCGCTTCCCGGCCCTCGCTTTCGGTAAGGGACACCACGCCCCACGGCGCGCTCCACCACGCCTTAATCCGAGGCGCTTCGAGGTCCTCGCCCGGCTCGACCAGCACCAGCTCGGTCGACCCGCCGCCGATGTCGAAAATCAGCGCTGGCCCGTCGCCGGGCCCCAGCAGCTTGTGGCAGCCCAGCACCGCCAACCGGGCTTCCTCCTGCGGCGCGATGATCTCCAGCAGAACGCCGGTTTCCTGCCTTACCCTCTCCGCGAACTCGCGGCCGTTGGCAGCGCGGCGGCAGGCCTCGGTCGCGACCGAGCGCGACAGCGATACCCGCCGGCGCTTCAGCTTGTCGGCGCAGACCGCGAGCGCTTCCACCGCGCGATCCATCGCATCGGCGCTCAGCCGGCCGCTGGTCGCCAGCCCCTCCCCCAGCCGGACGATCCGGGAGAAGGCGTCGACCACGGTAAAGCCGCCGTCGACCGGACGTGCGACCAGCAGCCGGCAATTGTTGGTGCCAAGGTCGATCGCGCCATAGGTGTGGCGAGTCGGTGCTCGTGGCGGTGGCTTGACGATGGCCGCCGCCCCTTTTCCGGAGCCAAGCGGCGCGCTGGCGACAGGCTGCGCCATGGTAGACCCATTCTTTCCTTCACCACGGAAAGCATCCGCGGCTGACTTGGGGCAAGTTTAAGCGGAAGTTGGCGGGCGGGGCAAGTTGACAGCGCCCCGGCCACTTCCTAGGTGGCTGCCGCGGCATTCAAGCGCTGCCCCGTGCTGCCCGATCGTCTAATGGTAAGACTACGGACTCTGACTCCGTCAATCGTGGTTCGAATCCACGTCGGGCATCCACCACATTATCCTTTGGCTCGAATCGCCTGCCCAATCGGTCAGTGCTGTATGCCCACCGACGCTGCGAGCTACCTACTTGCAGCGTCCGGCTGAGGCGGGTCGAGCGTCAGTCGACGCTGGATAGACCAAAAGCCTTCTAAGCTTGCTTTCGAAGTTCGATCTCTTCGGAGCTGGCGGTCAGGATCGCCGTGCCTCTACGACAAGCTGACCGTGACCGTCGTACAAGCCTACTTTGAGCGAACCATCGATCAGTCCGCTCACGCTACAGCAGAAGTCTGATCACCGTATCGGCAGGCAGGCAGGCTCTTAGCGGCCAAATTCGACACTCATTTGAATGAGTGAAGCTGCTGTCGGTGAAACGGCAGCTCTCCAGCGAGTGGCTTGGCAGTCCGACGTTCGATCAGCACGTCTAGAGTCTGGTTAGACCCACAAGCCGACGTTCAGACCCTGATCGACGCCGCCCGTGAGCGGACGTTCGTTCATCGAGGTCGGTAGCCTCCCGATAAGACCCACGATTAGACGTTCAGTGCCGCTTGCCCGCATCTCTCGAAAGCGGACGTCTATCATGACGGGACGTAGTGGAAGCGAGCGCCCTCACACGTTCAATCGATTTCTCGCATTCTGCCAATTGCCGGTTCGCACGAATATCATCGTCATCCTCTGCCCACTTTGGCCCACCGTGGGCGTCGAAAAGGAAGCTGCGGCGAGTCAGATATTCCACAGGTCCGGTGGTCCTAGATAGCTGATGTCGACACGCCCGGGCTCGGCCGACACGGTCAAACGGGCCAGCCCACGCCGTTCCGGATTAAGTGGCGCCTGCATCACGCCAAGCTTGCCGCCTGCGATATCGAGTATCCATGGCTGCCCGCCGATATGGTGCGCGCGCACGGGCGCCCCGGGAGTTGGCGGGATACCCGTCCATTGAACGTTCGCGTAGAAGCGCCGCTCCGACCAGATGCGGCTGTCGATCGGCGAGAAGCCGTAAAGGAAATCGAGCCACATCGGCTTCGTCTCGGCGGTCGGCCAGTCCGGCATCGCGCTCCACTGCGCCAATTCGGGCGTCTTGAGCCAAGCCCGCAGTTCGTCACCAGAGGTGAAGGTCGCGCCCGTGTCTTGGACTACCTTGATTGCCGCAAGTCGCGAATTGAAGCCGGCCTGGATGAGCAACGACGACGAGCGCACCATGGTGCCGGTCTCTACAGCCGGCACTGCGAGGCCCAGCTCATAATCGTCGACCTGAAAGTCCCCGACGAGATCGCCGTTGGCCGCCGCGCGGACCCGGATCGACTCCATCGCCCAAGGCAACCGATAGACAAGGCCGTTTTCGACAAAGCGAAGCGTCTCGTTCGGATTGCCGCCGATCTCCGCGAGGGGGACCCCGAGCAGCCAAGCGCGCAGAATCTGCCGCCAATTGCCCGGGAGTGGATCCGGCGTGAACGGCTGGAACGCGAACACCATTTCGGCAAGTCCGGTGATCGCTTCGATCGTACCGTCCTGATTTCCGACGAGGAGCGCGGCATTGGCATTGACCAGCAACGCATTGGCTTGCGGCGCGATCGCGTCGAGCGCGTGCCCCGACTTCAGGCCGAGGCCCGCTAGGAAGTAGCCGCGCCGCTGCGCGGCGTTCGACTGCGCCCAGATGACCCGCGCCCGGGTCTCGAGCATTTTGCCGAGTGCCGCGCGGTTGACGTCGTTGTACCTCAGGAGTCGGCGCTGCCACAGCGACGATTGCAGCACCGCGTCGAGCGTGGCGGGAATGTCGGCATCGGCGATGTCGAACTCACCGATCAGGCCCAGCACTGCGGTATCCAGCATCGCGAGTTGTTCTTCCCACGCTGCGAGCGCGCGCTCGCGCGCTGGAGGAAGCTCGCCCTGTACCTCCGGAAACTCCCAGGCGGCAGCGTTGTTGGCAACAAATTCGACGAGCTGAGTGATATCGCCCCCATGTCGGGCGTGCAGTCGCCTGAGCAGCTCGATGACGAGCCGCACCATCCCGCTCTCCATGTCGCGCTGGCCAAGATCGTTGAGGAGCTCCTCCCATGTAAGACGCTTGCGCGCGACGTCGCCGAACATTGGATAGAGAACCAAGCCCTCCACATCGACATAGGCGCGTCCCGAGCGCCCGATCACGTTCTTAAACTCGGATGCCTCGATGCGAACGCCGGCGCGGTGCAACGCGTACATGATGAGGGTGGTGGCCGACAGATTGAGGCCCTGCGCCAGCGTCGGCGACGAAATGGTGACCTTCAATATGCCTTCGCGCAGAAGCCGTTCGATCTCCTTGCGGTAGGCGGTGGGCAATGCACCATGATGCAACGCGACGCCCAGCCGCAGGCATTTGAGAATGGCGTGGTCTGGGCCAAGCCACTCTGCACCGAGCGTGAGTGCGGTATTGAGGCGGTTGGGGTCATCGACCAACAAGGATGCCAGTGCGCCCCGTTCATGAAGATCGACGATGACGTCAGCGAAGGGTTCGACGCTGCGACGTTCGGGGCAATAAATTAGCACCGTCTGGCCGTCGCCAACGAGCCGCCATGCCGTGGCAAGGCACAGCTCACGCTGATTATCGGGGAACAATCGCGTGCGTTGGCGCTTGGGCGGTATCCAAAGAGGTGGGGCCGCGCCGGTCAGAAATGTCTGGACCCATGGGCGCTCGTCACCGACACGCAGTTCGAGCCTGGCGGTCTGACCGTTCCACGCGATCTCACCGAACCGTAGCCGCGTCGGACGCCAGTCGTTCTTAATCAATCCACCCGGTGCATCTCGGCGCAGCCAATCAGCAAAATCCTCTAGCTGCGGCCCGTCGGGCAGGATGGCCGACAGACAAACGATGCGGCGCGTTGCCGCATCGGCCCGCTTCAGCAGCCGCTGCACCTGCACTTCGTAGCGGACCTCGCGCTCGTTGAGGCCGATCATATGCCCCTCGTCGAAGATCAACAGGCCGACATCGTCCAGCAGGCTCGGATCGTTGCGGAGCGCGAAGTCGAGCTTTTCAGGGGTCGCGACGACGATATTGCGCTCGCGGATGGCATCCTCATCGAGGCCACTGTCGCCGATGCTACCATAGAGCGCGGAGATTGTTTTCCCCAAAAGCCCGAAGGTACGTTGCAGTGTCGCTTCGGTCTGCGCCGAAAGCGCGCGCAGCGGGGTCACGAACATGACGCGCTTGCCGCTTGCGAGACAGCGCAGGATGCATAGCTCGGCAATGCGAGTCTTGCCCGCGCTGGTCGGCAGCGACACGACGAGATCGTCGAGTTGATCCGCCGCGCGTCCTGCGGCCTCGATCTGCGAAGGCCAAAGATCAACCTCCGCGCGAGGTCGCCTGTGCAGCGAGGCGAGCAGCAGCGTCCGCAGCGTCGTCCAATCCGGAGCTGCGCCGCCCGCTGGCTCGAGCGGCACTAGCCGATGGAAGGTGCTGTCCCACAAATCATGCAGCAGGTGGATAGCGACCCGAAACGCCCACCATTGCGGTACCAGGTTGAGATCGGCGGCGGCCCGCAACCCGTCACGCAGCATCTGGAGGCCCTGCTCGACAAGCGCGGCCTCTCCGCGCTCGAGAGCAAGTAGGTAGGTCGCGATCGCGCCATAGAACTTGTCGGTCAGAGCGAGGTCGACGCTGTCGATGAGGACGTCGCTGCCGTCCTCGGCAATCCCAATGAGATCGGCGGTGTCCACGATCGCCGCGATCTCGGCAGCGATCCGCTCGTCGGCTGCGACGCCGGACGCCTTGAATGCCACGATTTCGGCTTCAAGCGCAGTGAAATCGCGCCGCATCAACAAAGCCAGTGCGCGTTCGACCCGGGAGAAATTGTTATCCGACGCGACGATACTCAGCAACGAATAGGAGCGCGCCGATAGCTGCGCGAGGTGGTACGCCGTGGCCGCCATTACGAAATGAAAGTCACGATCGGCCGACTGGCCGCCCTTGGCGATTACCGATTCAAGAGCCATCGCGGCCTGCTCGAAGGCCGACCGCGAAACCGCTGGATCCGCGTCCATTTCCAGATTGCGGAGCCCGAGATCAAATAGGGCATAGGCATAGGTCGTAAGATCATAGCTGAGCCGGGGGGAAAAGGGCGGAGCGTCGGGGGGAAGTACGCCGTCGCGCCAGATCATCGCCCGAGCCTGACCACGCGCGATCAACCGCCCACGAAAGCCAGCACTGGCCGCAAGCTCGACTGCGGCGCGGATCGCGTCAGGGTTGGTTGGCATTTGCGATCACGCGATCGTAGACTGCACCGACAAACGCAGGGTGGCCATCTACACGCAGACCGACACTCCATTGCGAAAAACCGCCGGCATAGTTTTGTAGCGCCATCGTCAGCATTCCGTCAGGCGCATTGCCGGAGAAGGTAAACAGCAGGTGCCGGACCGACTGCGGCTGGATGCCAATCTGGAACGTCGCGTTGTCGATCGCATCAGCAAGAGCGTGATTGCCGAGCTCCACTAAGCGCGCCGAGATGTAACTGAGCGCGTGCCCGGAGGGCAGGCCCGCATCCTTGTCGAGCCCGGCGCGTGCCTGGGTCACCACCTGCCCCGTTAGGTTAGCCCGACTTTTGGCTTCTGTTTTCAGGAAAGTGAGCTGAAAGGTGGCCGGATCTTGCGCAATGCCGATCACATCCTCCCCGCGCATCGCCATGTTGCGATGATCCTTCCAGCGCAGCCGTTTTATTGGAACCTGATAGGTGCCGTTGGCCGCGATCCATTCGGTCGCGAAAATCTCGCCAAGGTCCCCCGAACGGATCGATTTGGTTGTAGGGAGTTTCTGCTCGATCATCGCCGCCGCCGCAGGTTTACCGAGCAACCGCAGCGCGCGGGCCACATGCTCCTCAGAAGCATAATGACCCGGCACTATTGCCGCAGTGGCTTCGATTCCGAACTGAAGCTGCGCGGCTATGCCCTCCATCACCCGAAGATCATGCAGCCCCACTTTGCTATCAGCCGTACCGCACCAAGCATCGAAATTGACCATTTGAACTGCATCGCAGCAATCGAGGTCTTCGTAAAATATAAGATTTTGGTCACCCAGACTGGCTGTGTCTAGCACCAGCCTCGCCGAGATCACTTGCCCGCCAGGTGAACGAACGACCGGTTGCCCACGCTGACCGCTCGAGGGCGGTCGTTCCGCTTCCCACCAAGAGCTGTCCACCAATCCCGGTCACAATTCTTACATTCCCATCGCCTGTTCGAGCAGTTCCAGCGGCTGTTTACCGTTTTAGCTACAGGACTTCACGACGAGCTCGCAGGCTCGTGGGCAAGTTGGATACGGTACTCGATTGACGCGGCTTCCGCCCCGTAGCGACAATAGCGGGTCGACGGATCGAGATCGAATTCATCGTCAGACCAAAGTTCAACCATACAAGACTTGTAGGGTTTGAGGTCGACGTCGTGTTCGCGCTTGGTCAGTAGCGCCAAGGTGAACCGAGCCTTCAGGTACGCTTGCACTTCGGCAGCGTCTGCGAAACCATCTCGGCTTCAGTCTGTCGTTCAGGAACGGCCCTCCCCGATGATGTGCATACCAGCTGTTCATCAAGGTTTTCAGGAGGCCGTCATCGGGATCATCGGACCGGAGGAACAGTAAGATGTGTTCAAGGTAAGCTTGTTCCAGATTCATCGATTAGCCTCGCTGCAGCACTCTATGATGGTCGCGCGGAGCCATAGGTACGGTGTGTCGCAGCGCACTCTACGTGTCTCTTCGCCTGGTACCTGCCTGACCGGAAGGTCTCCCGAGGATTGAGGTTGAGGCCGCAGCGCTCTTCGCAGCCGATCCAGCAGACTGGGCCTTCGTCCGAGATCCTGAAACATCCGCGCTCAGTCACTCACAGCCGACCCCATCCCCATCTCGGTCCAGGTGCCTGCCGTACCCGGGGTCACCCGCTCGAACCGGAGCAGCGCCGGCCGCCCGCGCCTGACTGCAGTTCGCAAACTCCCGGCCGCTGGGTCCCGAAACTAGCCGCGAGACACGCGATGGAACCGCGCCCGCTCCTCGATGGCAGTGGTAACCACCTGTCTTTCGATTATTGTGGCAACCTTCTGCGTTCAGGCCCCCCGGGTGAGCAGCCGCTGGGCTCCCAACCTCGAGGCCGAACGTCAGGCAGAGCACAGCGCCGACCAGCAACGAGTGTCTCGCCGTCATGCCTGCAGCTAGAACTTTAGACTGGCAGCAAGCTGCCGGAATTTGTCCACGTCCTTGTCGAAGAAGTGGATTGCCGGTGCCTCGTAGGCGACGAGGTACAGGCGATTGCCCACGAACGCTCCAACGGCCTCGCCCTTGCGCGCGACCTCCTCGTCCTGACGCACGAATCTGTACGTGAAGCGAATACCTTTGTGCCCGGCGATGAGTGCAGGCTCCTGCGTATCGATGCTCATCTGGCTAACGCCGAGCTGCACGCGATAGGTGGACTCCAAGATCGCAGGAATGTCGGTGATCAGCATGTTCGGCGTCACGCGAGGAAGCGGAGCATCCTTCTTGTCCGCCTCGCGCAGGAGCGGCTTACCGACCTCAATCCCGCCGTAGAACGTCACCTTGTTGAGGGCATCACCGTCTAGGGTCCAAACCTCGACGTTGCGGCCTCCACGTGCCGTGAGCTTGTTCCACTCGTTCTGCGGGACGGCACCAAGCGAAGACCGGGCGATCTTCTCGCGCGGTCCGGGCGCCACCAGGGAGTTTGCGAATGCTGGTGATCCAGTGAGTGCGAGCGATGCAGCGACAATGAGCGAGAGTTTATGCATCTGGCGTTCCTTAATTGGTGACGAGCGCGGAGATTGCCTTAGCGTCCGCTGCATCGGGGCTGAGCTTGAGGTATTGCTGCAGGGCAGTCTTGCCTTCTAAGGCTTGGCCGCTTCTCAGGAGAGCCAGGCCTAGGTTCCGTCGACCGTCAGGAGCCGAGTATCCGGCGGCAATCGCTTCGCCGTAGAACTGAGCGGCAGAAACAAGGTCGCGTGGGTTTCCGCGTTGGCGGTAGAGTTCGCCCCTTGCGAAAAGTAGGTCGCCGCTCCATCCGCTTCCTGCTGCAAGCTGACCCAGAAGAAATTCTGTGCCGCCAAAGTCGTTCAGTTTGATCTGTGCGGCCAGAAAGCGCGGAAGGTGTTTGGACATGGCGGATCGATAGGCCATCGCTCCGTTCTCTCCGCTGGCTGGCATCTTTGCGGCTGCCGCCCGCAGATAGAGAGCACGCTTCAGCTCTGTCGGGTGAGTGTCGAAGAAGCCGGCAGAGTAGCGTTGTCGCGGTTTTCTCTTTCGACCGATGGCAGTCGCGTCGGCCTCGGCCATGATGTTCTGCCAAATGTCGGATGCGGCTCGCGCCGGGTAATTGGATGCGCCAAGGTATTTTAGGCCGAGCAAGTCCGCTGCCTGCTCCTGCTCGCGGTTGAACCGGAACATGGAACCGATCAATGAGATCTGCAGCATGCTCGTGTCGGTGCCAGCCATGCCGCCAAGCACGGAAGCCCAAGCCAGCACATCGGAGGCCGACCGGCGCTGCTTAAAACCGGCAAGCGTGTGGCGAAGCTCGAAGTGGCCGAACTCGTGCCCGAGCACTGAAGCAAGCTCGGCCTCAGTTCGAGCACGAAGCAGCAACCCCGACCAGACAGTCATGGCGCCGTTCGCGTACATCGTTGCGTTGAATGCCGGCACCTCTAGGACGTAAACCCGGACGGACTTGCACCTTTCGGCGCCAACCGTTCGGCAAAGAACGTCTTTTACGTAGCTGTTGAGCTGCTCGTCCCGAATAACCAGCGGAGAGTCACGCAGTTGGCGCTCGACCTCATCCGCCTCCATCCACATGCCGCGCTCGTCCACGGTCCGAGGCTCATAGGCTTGGACGTATGTCGGCAGGGAATTCTGTCCTGACTGCGCTGCGGCAGGAGCAGCAGCAAGCACTGCAGCAGCGGCGATCGCGAGTTTCGATGCTCGCATTTCAGCAGACCGCGTCTTGCTGAGTGGTGTTCGGCTTTCCCGGGAAACCTTCGAGCAACTGGCGGACTCGCTTCACAGCGCCATCTGCACTGCGAACGTCGCCACCCATCTGCCGATCGGCGTTGAGCCACACTAACTCGCCTGTCTTCAAATCAACCAGGCCGGCGTGCCCCCAGTGAACGCCGGACGTGATCCCGACACCCGCAAGCAGTCCCACAACCTGCAGGACCTTTCGCCCCGTAGATCCGTAAGCGTCGTAGGTGTTGATGAAGAGCGCGTAATCGGCGCCTTGAAGCGACTGAAGATGGGTGAGGCCCGGCCCCATGCTCCATTCGAAGGCGTCCTTGCGAACCTTGGTGGGCAAGCGATTGCCGCGGAAGAACTGATATTCGATGACCGAGTCTGCAACGGCGCCGAAGAGACTGCCGTACTGGCTGGCGAGCGCGCCCTCCCCGCTCGTGCCCTCGTCATAAACGATGACTTCGTTGCCCAGCTTCGCCTGGCAACTCCGAAGGGCTTGGCCGATGTAGTCCCGAGCCTGAAGCGTCCAGTCCGCGTTCGGCTCGTACATCCCACCGGTCGACTGCGCGCCTACTTTGATTGCAGGTCGCATTAGAATGATGCGCGCGGCTCCGGGCTTCAATGTAAATCCAGACTTGTTTCCCGTCTTCTCCTGGGCCGCTACTGGCGCGCACACGCAAAGAGCGGCGGCGCAAACGGCCGCGCGGGCTAATTTAGCAATCATTTAATCCCCCGTACGCTGGTGGAACCAGCCGGACGATCATCTTAATTGTTCGAGGGGTTTGTCAAGATTAACAATAGGCTAAGATGCGGGCCAGCGCGGAGGACCTAGAGGACGAAAACCTCATTGCGCGGAGAACCATTAGCCGGGGTAGATGCCAAGCATACGTGCGCCCCGCATGAACAAGAGACTGCTATTCGCCCGTTCTCGCCCGAAAGCTGCCGTTCCGCTATCCACCACGAGGAGACGCCTGGGTGGATCAGCCCGGTCGCGGGCAACTGATCGATAAGAGAACGTCCGGTCCCCGGCGGCTGTGGTGTGGAAGCGGCCGTTTGGAAGCTAAGTTGCAGAGTCTGAGTCCAACCCATTGCAGACGATCGTGGCTGAGTGCAGTCTGAGCACGGGGGAGGCACTAACCGATGGCAACTATCGCCCAAAAGCCGTTTGCAGCACAGGCACCAGACGAGCGCTTCTTCCTGCGTGCAGCTGTCCTCATGACCATCGTGATTATTGCTGGATTCTCCATGCAGTGGTTGGCTGGCCGCTCAACCTTTCACGCTCCTATGCGCGTTCATCTGCATGCGATCGTGTTCATGGGGTGGGTGGCGATTTACCTCATACAAAACGTCTCCGCCGCCAGTGCTCAGATGAACCTTCATCGTAAATTAGGTTGGATTGCCGCGCTTTGGCTGGTTCCGATGATCATAGTGGGTTCATACGCAACCGTTGCAATGGTGCGGGCTGCCCAAGTGCCATTCGTCTTTCGACCGCTGCACTTCCTGATCTTCGATCTCGCGACGCTTCTGGGCTTCGTCGGGCTGACATTGACCGCGATCCTCATGCGAAAACAAACGGGATGGCATCGCCGACTGCACTTCTGCGCGATGTCTCTTCTACTGATGCCAGCAATCGGCCGGCTCCTCCCGATGCCGTTACTCATGCCATTTGCATGGGAAACCGCGTTCGCGCTGTCTTTGTTGTTTCCTTTCTCAGGTATCTTTGCAGATTGGCGGCGTAGTCGTGCGGCTCATCCGGCCTGGGGCTGGGGTATAGCCACGATGCTGTCGGCTTTTATTTTTACCGAGGCAGCCACTTACACTCCCATGGGAACGTTCATCTACCGCGCGGCGACTCTCGGCTCACCTGGAGCAACGGTCTCTCCGCTAAGCTTCCCAGCTCCGCCAACAGGTCCCTGATCTAGCCAAATTAGCCCTGGGCGAAGGAGCCGCTCGGAACCGGTTCAGGCCAGTACTTCAACCATGATTATGCTGACACCCTGAGTGAGTGCGAGCTGAGCACCTTGAAGGGTGCTTAGTAGCCCGATGATCCGCACGGGCGAACGTCTGCTTCCTGCCGGTCCAAACCCGAAAGCCGCCTTTCCGCTTCCCACCAGCCGCAGACATGAGGCGAAGTCGAACAAAGGTCCGCTCGCCGGGCGCTTGTTGGAGCTGTGCAGTGGTCACCGAGGAC
>NZ_JBHTDI010000002.1:0-669023 GCF_042666415.1 Sphingomonas sp. GCM10030256 | reverse complement strand
CCAAACCTCAGCGCTCTCCGCCGCAGTGAACATCCGCCGCCGTCTCTTCGCCATCGCATCACCTCACCTCGCATCGGGTTTAGTGTTGCGACGACCTTCTGAGACCACCACCCATTGCGGACATTGGCGCTTGAGCTAGTCTGGGCGGCAACGACGGAGCTGCTCATGACATTGCTGCCGATACTCGTCGGACTAGCCGCACAGCCACTTGCCTTAGCCCCTGACAGGTCTGGCGACCACCGCACGATACACGTCGGTGTGCCTGGCCGCTGCGAAGCTCAGGCAGTGGCGGGAGGAGGGGCAATCGGCTGCTACCTCAATGTGGCGGTTGCGGTGAAGTCGCTTCCACCAGTGGTTTACTGGCATATTGACCGCTTCGCAGACATAGCCTCAGCCAGCGCGGCAAGTAGAGGCAGCGGCACCGTGGTGACTGCGCTCGGCGGAGACGTGTTCCTTTACACATTGAACGGCAAGTCAGAGTGGAGACCAGCTAGCGGTGAGCGGCTTGCAACCATCGGGCCGATGCCTGTTCCCGCCGAGGGGCCAGTGATCGCTCGGTACATGGAGGCTACCACCAACTCGCCGGCACAAACGCGGGTTCATCACCATTCCGGCCCCGAGGCCTTCTTCCTCCTTGAAGGGTCAATATGCGTGGAAACCAGCAGCGGTGAGACGCGAGTCGAGCAGGGGAAGTCAGCCTGGCTACCAGGCGGGCTCCCTATGCAGTTGTCCAATGGCCATCCCCTCCGACGATCCCTGCTGTTAGTACTGCACCCAGCAAAGCAGCAGTGGATGACTACCGAAGTGAAGTGGAAGCCAACCGGATTGTGCAGCCGATAACGTCCTATTCCCACCCATCCTGGACATTCGCCCTGCCCAACCGTCGTTAGTGTCCGCCCTCAAACTTGATAGCACCTGCTGTCGGCCATGAAGTCATTCAATGTGCCGCCAGCTTGAGGGAAGCGCGACCCATTCCAGGCAGGCGCTTGCCTTATTGGCGATCGTCGGCGGGGCCAGCGATCCCGAGGGGAAAGCGCCAACTGCAACACCGGTCAGACCGGGGAACCGCCCCGTCCGCCAAGCAAGTGTCGTTCCGCAGGATCGGCAGAACCAACGTATCTGAGGAGCGTCTACTTTAGGTTCATACTCGCCAATGTCGCCGCGTGGCCCTTCGACCTGTTCTGATGGGAAGTAGGCCGACCACCCGAACGCACTCCCGGAGCGCTTCCGGCAATCGTCACAATGGCACACAGCGCTGAGTTTAGGTTCGCCGCTCACGGCTATGACGCAAGCGCCGCAACAACATTGTCCAGTGGGCATGGGGTCCTCCCAAGCTCGGCAAGATTGGCCTTCTACTAAATCCGAGTGCCGACCGCTTGCTCTGTTTGCTCATAGCCGTTGGCGGCTAGTCCGGAGCTCGGCGGCCGTGTCGGGAATTGGTCGTTCGTTCAGCTAAGTTGCTAAGGTGCGGGATAGACCCATTGCGGACATTCGCTGCTGAACTGCTAAGCTCGCGCTCGGCTCAGCAGGGGAAAAATCGTGGCTGCAATAACGAACCGGAATGCTGCGGCTCGTTCGAACGGCCGTTTGCTGCGTGTACTTGGCTTGAGCTTCGCCCTCGCAGTCGGCGTCGGGAGCGTCATAGGAGGCGGGATCCTGCGCACCCCCTCAGCTGTGGTCGAATCCGTGGGCAGCGTGCACATCGCTCTGCTCCTCTGGGCTGCAGTTGCCGTGCACGCCGCGATTCAGGCGAACGTCATCGCGGAGTTGATCACCGCCATGCCCAAGGCGGGAGGATTTCTCGTGCCGGCCCGCGCCGCGTTCGGCGAACCTGGGGGCTTGCTAATCGGATGGGTCGACTGGCTGAACCTCGTCGCTGGAATAGCAGCGCTTTCGATTGTCACCGCCGAGTTCTTGGGGTTTCTGGTGCCGCAAGTCCGCTCAGCCCCCGGTCTCACAGGGGCTGTAATCGCGCTCTTGTTGTACGGTCTGAACTGGCTGGGGGTGCGGGAGGGGAGCAGGGCACAGATTGTCGGCAGCTTCGCAAAGTTCGCCTTCCTCTTGGCCATTGCCGGCCTGATTTTCCTCTCGCCCCCTCCCGAGACCCAGCGAGCTGCAGCGGCGATTGCACAGCCGGTAACGCTGCTCGGGATCGTCGTTGCTTATCAAATGATCTTCGGAGCCTATTCGGGTTGGCCGAACGCCATCTATTTCGCCGAAGAAGATACCGACCCCGGCAGGAACATCCCGCGGGCTCTTTTCGGGACCATCTCCGCGGTAGCCCTGCTGTACTTGCTCGTCAGTGCGGCACTGTCGTACGCGCTGCCGCTTGAGACCCTGAGAACCTCGAAGCTTCCCGCAGCCGATGCGATCGGCGGATTGTTCGGGTCGCGCGCGCTGCAGATCGTCGCGGCCGGAGCGGTATTGATTGCAGGCACTTGCCTGAACGCCAACATCATGGCCGCTCCGCGAGTCCTCTACGGCCTTGCCGAACAACGGCTGTTCCCCAGGGCCGCGCTTGCAGTGAACCGTGGCGGCACGCCGTCCGTAGCGCTCATGTTAACTGCAGTCGGCTCTGTCGCGTTGACCCTCACCGGTGAGTTCGAGACCATCTTCCGGATCATGGCGGCCCTGGGTATGTTCCCGCTACTGCTTGCCGACGTGGCTCTCTTCAAGCTGCGGCGGGATGCGCCGGATCTTCCACGGCCATACCGGGCCAGGCTCTACCCACTGTTGCCCGCTATTTCGCTCGTGCTCGACGCCACGCTGCTCGTCGCTTTCCTTGTTGCCGACTGGACAAGCGGTCTCTTCATCCTCGGCGCAGTAGCGGTGGCTTGGCCCATTGGTACGTGGATGCGCCGGTCGCAGCGGCCTACCGCGGCATAAGCTTACGTCCGCTTTCCACCCATTCCGGACATCCAGGCGGAGCGTCTGCTTTCGACCAAGCACACACTCAGCCGCGATCGGCACACCCAATTGGCGAATTGGCCGCAAGCGGCACTGAACTGCTACCACTCAATTGAGGGCGGAACGCTGCTGGCAGCAAGGATCACAAGACCAATAACTGCGACGATGGCCACGCCCCCAACGATCAGAACAGTTTTTGTCCCCTTGCTCATCCCGCGCCGTTTTTGCTGTTGCTCGGCCTCCTGAGCCGCAATTGCGGTGCTGGCGGAAACGGCCGTCGCAAGCGCCGTCGGCTGCTGCGCGGCTGCGGCCTGGGCGTGAGTTCGCAGGTTGAACTCGACTGGCGATGCGGGCGCGCTGTTGCTCGCAGCGGCGGCTGCAAGGCAGGGCTGAGCGCTCACTGCCAGAGCAACTCCGAGGACTGTACCTTTCGCTAAGATTTTCATGATCGCCCCTCTTTCGACGCGGTAACGACAGCCGCCGATTCGACATTTTTCGGCTACACTAGCAACATACGCAAGCTCCCGCTCTGCCGTCTCGCCTCATAACTGAAGTGCGAGAATGTCCACTTCCGACCCGTTGCGGACATCCGTTCGGGCTGTGATGTTGAAGTAATGTCCGGGAGCGCAAAGGGATCTAACTCCGACGCGGCGGTCGCGTTCGGCTGCTACCTGGCGGGTTGGTTAGTGACGGTGGGACCACTGGTAGCGTTGTGGTTGCTAGGCTCTGGCCTTGGCGGGAGACCAATCAAGTTCGTGCCGCTCGATATCTTGGAAGACGCCCTCGCCCTAGAGCCCGTCCCATTGCTGATGGTGGTTCTGACCCTTCCTATGTTGCTCCCTGTTTACTTCTGGGTGCGGCGACGCATCAGCCGGAACTGAATGTCCGGTTCCCACCCATTGCGGACACTCGGCCCTTCCAAGGACCAGTCCCTAAACCGAAGTTCCCGGGCGACCCACCACTCATGGCTGGAGGAATATACTTGAGCAAAAAGAGGGCCGCGGATCGCGGCCCTCTCTCAGTGGCCAAGGTCCTAAATGATCATGAAATAATCGTGGTTCTGCAGAAGGAACATCGAGTCCCCCATGTGGCTGTCGTCTACGAACCCGGGATCTTTCGCCGAGAGGCTGCTCAGGGAGCTCGATAAACTGTTCACGCCATCGACTTCACCGTCGTCGTTAGCGCCTGTTCCATCGATACCAATTGACCAGCTGTCAGTGGCGGCGTCGCCGTCACCGTCAGTCACCTTGGCAGTGAAGTTTAGCGTCTGGTCCGGCGTGTCGAGCACGAAGCCTAACGATACCCTGCCGACGTCGAAGTCCGCCGAGCCAGCAAGGGCCTGAAGGTCGAACCGATTGAAGGTGCCACTGCGTGCGGTGAACTCGATGGCGTCACCGGTGGTTGCTCCAGTTACGACGATATCATTGCCGTCGATGGAGACCGTGATCGCGCTCGCGCCGGTGCCCTGCGTCACGCCGGCCACGATGCCAGCATCATCCCAATTCCAAGTGAAGTTCCCAATGGTGACGCTTCCGACCAACACGTCGCTATCGTTCTTCAGCGCCGTGTCGAGCGTGTCATTTCCGATGTACGGATTCACTCCTGCAAACCCTTCCTCCGGGGTCCCATCATCGGGGTCGGGAGTGCTCGCGTCTGGTACGAACGAAGCGTTGACCAGCGAGATCTTCATAATCGCATCTGCATTTCCGGTCGTTTGTGAAATGAAGAGCGTGGCACTGGGCGTGTTTAGATAATTGTCATAATCGATTTGCTTGACGTTGATCCCGGTCGCCTGCCCGTCACCGCTAGCCGGCAAAGGCACAAAGCCGGTCGTCAGCGTGAAGACGGCGATCGAACCATCGGTGTCCTGCTGGTTCACCTTTGGGCCGTCGGTAAAATGCTGAGCGTTGATGCCGATCGTTGCACCAATGCCGCCTTGGCTGGTGTTCACGGAATCGCTGGGGTCGGAACTGCCGCCCTTGATAATGTCACCTTGCTTGCCGCCGCTATCAACGACGTTCAGGTCCTGGCCCGTGACAAGCAATCCTCCAGCCTCGTTGCCAACCGCCACCCAAAGGAAGTTACCGGATTCGAGGTTGTCGAACGTGAAATCGAGCGTGTCAGGTGCCGGAACCTTCAGCACTTCGAAGGTATAGCCTCCCGCTCCGTTGTTGGCGGAGTCGCCGAGCGTCAGCCGGTAAAACGCGTCATCGCCAGTGTCGCCATAGGTACCGCTCTTGTTTGTGTCCTCATAGTAGGTCACGCCCGTAACGAGCGAGGCCGTCGTGCTGTTGGGCACCGCCTGTAACTGGATGTTGTTGATGCTTAACGACGACGTGTAGCTGGTCAGTGTGTACACCGGCGCTCCCTTTGGATCGGTGCCTACTGCACCGCCAAGGGTGACGTCGGTAACCTTTCCCGTGGCGTCGGCCGCAAGCTGGACCACGCTGTTTGCGATCGATGCGCTGACACCATCGGAATCGCCAATTTTCGGGCCGTCGTCATCGACGATCAAGGAGCCGCCGACAGCGGCCGTGTCACCCGTGACATTGTCAATGTCTATGCGCCCGATATCGAAGTCGGCAGTGCCCGCAAGACCTTGGATGTCGAAGCGGTTAAACGTCCCGCTGCGCGCGGTGACCGTGATCGTATCGGCTGTCGTGACGCCGTCCACGATCACATCATTGCCGTCGATGGAGACCGTGATCGCGCTCGCGCCGGTGCCCTGCGTCACGCCGGCCACGATGCCAGCATCATCCCAATTCCAAGTGAAGTTCCCAATGGTGACGCTTCCGACCAACACGTCGCTATCGTTCTTCAGCGCCGTGTCGAGCGTGTCATTTCCGATATACGGGTTCACCCCTGCAAACCCTTCCTCCGGGGTCCCGTCATCGGGGTCGGGAGTGCTCGCGTCTGGTACGAACGAAGCGTTGACCAGCGAGATCTTCATCTTCGCGTCGGCATTCCCCGTCGTCTGAGAAATGAAGACATCGACGCTGCTCGTGTTGATATAGTTCACATAATCGATTTGCTTGACGTTGATCCCGGTCGCCTGCCCGTCACCGCTAGCCGGCAAAGGCACAAAGCCGGTCGTCAGCGTGAAGACGGCGATCGAACCATCGGTGTCCTGCTGGTTCACCTTTGGGCCGTCGGTAAAATGCTGAGCGTTGATGCCGATCGTTGCACCAATGCCGCCTTGGCTGGTGTTCACGGAATCGCTGGGGTCGGAACTGCCGCCCTTGATAATGTCACCTTGCTTGCCGCCGCTATCAACGACGTTCAGGTCCTGCCCGGTAACGAGCAGGCCAGCGGCTTCGTTACCTACCGCAGCCCACAGGAAGTTGCCCGACTCCAGATTGTCGAAATCAAAGGAGATAGAGCCTTTGGAACTGACATTGAGGAGATCGGTCCAGTCGATGGGATCGTCGGGGTCACCGGAATCGGGATGTGCGATGGCCATGAACGTGACCATTTCGATGCTGGCGCTTTTATGGTCCCCTGCCTCTTTCAGGTAGAAGGCAGCAACTACGTCACCGGCATCTGCGGTCGCGCTGGTCGTCGCGAGCACGATGTCCCCATTGTCATAGGAATGGAGAAAGATTTCGCTGCCGCTCACCGTCTTCAGCGGTACTCGATCCGTGGTTGGATCGCCGTCATCGTCGATCAGGACCTTATCACCGTTCAGCAGAGCCCCACTTCCGTCGGAGAAGAACAAATCACTGACGGTCTCGGTTTGAGCGGCGTTGACCGTCACGAAGCCTGCCCCAGTGATCAACGCCTCTGCATTGTCGGCGAACGCCAGCTGGCCCGAATCGAGCTGTAGGCTGGACGGCATATTGGGCGCTGGGGAAATCGCGGTCCGGTTCAGGAAGTTCTGGAAGCGTTCGGAAAGGCCGCTGAGATTGCTGCCGATCGCATCATCGTCGTCCTGGATGCCAATTGTTTGGTCATTCGTAAGCGGCCCACCGATAAGGATGTCCATGGCGTATCTCCGTCCTTCAATTGTGACGAGCGGCACCCTTCCGCCTGAGGCGTGCCTCGGCGGTTTTCCGGTGCGCAGGGATTGAATCGGCTTCGCTGAGGCTGCGACGTCGCTCGTAAACCCAGATCGAAATCAAGCTCGTGGGTTATGGGCTGTTGATCATGTGCGCAGTCCCTTGCTCAGAGAACCGGCAGGTCGATCGCTCGTGGACCGAACGCGCAGCCATCGCGGCGTCGCAGCTAGGTCCGACAATGGCGGCCTGTCCACGCGGACGCTCAACAAACGAACCGAAGCGACTCGCACCTCACCGTCGGCCGCTCACCGTCCAAAGTGTAGTTCTTCGGGCAAGAACGGAAGCTATCCCGGGGGTGTAGCCCGTGAAAATCGACTGCGGAGGAGGCGGCGAGGGGCGACCAACCAAGGCGAAGTAAGGCTGGGACGCGCAGCCAATATCCGCCATGGGTCGGAATCGGACATAAGCTTGGCAGCGGACGGAGCGTCTGCTTACCGGCGCTGGCCACGCAGGGATGAGCGTCCGAGATGTGCGCTGAGCCGACGCCTGCTCCGCCTGAACGAACGTCAGCTATGCGCTGGTCTTCACCCGTAAGCTGCCCCTCCGCTTCCCACCACTACCGGACCTAAGATCGTGCCAAACGAGGGGCCGCGGCTGGATCATCTCTCCTCAGCCTAGATGTGGGTGCAAGGCGCTCGAACGCCTGTCGCCTCAAACGGGAATTGCGACGCCCCGCTTTCGCCAAGGGGCCTGCGCCGCGTCCCATTTCTCACGCCGTAGCTCGCCGAGTTGCTTGCCGGGCAGCATGGCGAGTGCGCTTGACTCTCAAGGACCGGGGTCGCCTGTGTTGTTCTCAGCAACGAGCTTCACGAACATTGGCATCAGCTCCATAGGCACAGTGCGCAGGATGTGGGCCAACACCTCATGCTCTTCCTCCGCCTTCTTGATCATCAACCGGTGAGCAGGCGCCAAAGCTTCGGCTTTCACCACTTCATCCTCCGGGATGATGATCCCACGTGCGATCACGCCATCGCGGGCAGCCGCTGCGAGCTTGATGTGGTACTTGGCCGTAAGGTCCAGCCCACAGTTGTTGCACCGATCCTCGCTCAGGCGATTGAATGCTCCGCATTCGCACGTGCGGAAGTTCGTACTCCGGACTGGAAACTCGGCGCTGCAGGTGACGCAGTGTTGCGCTGCGAGATCATTGCGCTCCCCGCAAGATCCGCACTTCTTTCCCGTAGAACGGTTCTCCCGGATCGATGCGGCTGCGGGCATGTCGTTTTCAATCCGCCGGGCATATTCATCAAACAGCTCTAGTGCGGGCATGACGACGTAAGCGCGGCTGCCATCCTGGTGCCCACAATTCCGCACGACCCGCCCAATTGCCTGCCGGAAGGCAAGTTCGGTCATTGCGGAAGGCAGGTAGACCAACACTCGCAGGCGAGGGATGTCGACACCTTCCGAGACCATACCGACCGACACAAGCCACCGCTTGGTGCGGCTCGCGCGGAATGCATTGATGCGACGGTCCGTGGAAGAGAGGTTGGAGTGCACGATCGCCGGCCGCTCGCCTTCCGCACGCTCAATGAGCTTTGCGAAGTATTCGGCCATTTCGATGCCAGGAGCGATCACGAGGCCACCGGCAGTCGGCATCTCCAGGCGAATGTCGTCCAGCTTCTCGGCCGCACAGGCGAACATCGTTCCCTGGTAGCCATTGAGCTGCGGCGTTGAACCATCGGCCTCGAATTGCGGAGTACGGGCCAAGCGCTGGAAATCAACGACCCGCCGAAGAACACCGTCCACTTCGGCGTTGGGAGGGATGACTGGTGGACCATTGCTTGGGACCTGTGCCTCGAGTGAGTTGCCGAGATCGACGGTGAACAGACCTCCGTGCCTATGAAAGGTGACGGGACGGCAATAACCGAGCTCGACTGCCTCCCCATAGGTCAGCGTGTACATACCCGCCTCCGGGTGCTGGATGGCGCCAAGCTCATCGAGGTTCAGCCAAACGGACGAGGCACCGTCGGAACGCACGGGCGTTCCCGTCAGGATCAGGCAGTACGCGGCTTCCTTGAAGGCGCTGTCTGCCGAGGCGCCCCACGCAGCTTTAATGGCAGCATGGTGATGCTCGTCGCAGATGACGAGAACCCGGTCTTTGGAACAGATTGCCTGGAGCCCGTCCTTCAACCCATTTACCGCCGACCAAGTCGCGCAGATGTCGGGCTGCCCAGCATCGATGTCGTCCATGCGCGTGATCTTCATCATGTGGCGCCCGGTCATCTCCTGCCAATCGGAAGCCCACTGATCCACGACGGTCCGCCGCGGCGCGATGACGATCACGCGCGAGATCTCGCCCGTGGACATCAGTGCAGCAGCGATAGCGCAGGACACACGCGTCTTGCCGGATCCAGGCGCGGCATTGATCACGAAGTGGCGGTCGCCATCAGCCGATGCGAAGTAGGTGAGGGCCTTGTCGAGGGCGGCCTGCTGCCAGTTGCGGAGCTTCATCGTCTTGTTACCTTTGGAGAAATTGCATGACGGGCAGGTGGCGCGCCCGTTCTGGAGAACCGTGGGACCGCCGTGGCTGAACGGCAGGTCGTGATCAGCGTGGAAGCTGCGGGGGAGGGGGGCTGTGCATTCCTCGCACCGACCCCCGCTGCGGAGTGCGAGCACTAAGCGCTGCCTCCGATTGAAACGGCGCTTCACGAAGCAATCCAGTATTCCGTGAGCTTGATGTCGCTAACCGGCAGGGCCGGGGGCGCGATTAGAGTTGCCGCCTGGTTGACCCGGCGAATAGCGCCGGCAAGTGGAACGGTCTGCCGTTCCACCTTGTGACCTTCGCTACGAAGATCAGAGATGATCTTGGTTAAATCCGGTACTGCAAAGAGGACCATAGCCTCAAGACGCGTAATGGCGTTGCCGGCCAGCAAGTACTCGCGGGCAGCCTGCACTCCATAGGGGTTGAGCATTAGAAGAACCTTCCTTGTTTTTCATCCCACCGTCGGGATGCAAGTTAGTCCTTCCCTCCTGTTTCTCTTCTTACGTCGGAGCGAAGCAATCCTATTCCAACGGTCGAGGGTGCAGCGTGCAGCGTGCAGCGTGCAGCGTGCAGCGTTTAGTGTCTGGCATGAGGTTTCATGTTCGCGCACTGGCCAGTGCTGAAATTCGCGCGGGAGAGCGACGCTCCCTATACGGGTCTGAAGCCCGCCGAGATCCGGGTCCGCCGCCTGGTGTACCCAAGCGATGGCTCACCCCTCAAGGCAAGCGACGGTCTCTCACCCGCCTCGCACAGTCATGGGCCCTTAGACGATCCTGACCAGCTTGTTTTTGCTCGTCGCCCCGCGCACGAGGGCCAGCGAGGACACAGGAAGACCGAGCGCCCTGGCAAGCAGGCTCAGGACCGCTTCGTTCGCTTTCCCATGCTCGGGCGTGGCGGTGGTGCGGATAGACAGCACCTTGTTGTCGCCCTCCGGCAGCGTAACCGCCTCAACGGACGCATTCGGCGTCACTCGAATCTCAATCAGCCCGTTTGCGTCCATGCGCTTCCTGACCTCGGAAGCGTCGGGCAGGGGCAGCTTACGCTTCGCCATCAGCGTTTGCGGACGAACTCGGCCCGCAGAACGAGACCCTTGATCCCCTCGTACTTGCAATCGATTTCCTGCTGATCGCCTGTAAGCCGGATCGACTTGATCAGCGTTCCGCGCTTGAGCGTCTGGCCTGCGCCCTTGACATCCAGATCCTTGATCAGCGTCACTTGGTCCCCGTCGGCAAGAAGATTGCCGACCGCATCGCGCACTTCGATCTGGGCAGCGGCGCGACGGTTCTGCAACAGCTCGGCCGCCCGCACCTACTCGCCGCTTGCCTCGTCGTACACATAATTATCGTCGGACATCGCTGCTTCAGCCCTTGTCTTGATGCGTCCGTCATCATCGCGGCGTGCTCAGCCACCGCCTCGTCATCTCCTCAATGGAAACAGTACGAACGAGGCGACTGATGTAGCGCGCGGCAATCCGCTACCGGACTCCAAGTTCCCGAAGCAAATGGCTCTGACCGTAGGCGTGGCGCAGCGCTGCGGTCACGGCCGAGGTCGTCACCAGCACGCTCCGGTTGAGCTCCGGATCATATCCATAAGCGTTGCGCTGGGTTAGCACGGTAGAATCGAAGTTCGCTCCAATGATCTCGCCCTTGGCATTGACCGCCGGCGAGCCCGAGGAGCCACCGATAGTATCCGTCGACGCCGCGACGTTCAGGATCGTGCTGGCCGTGATCTTGTCCTTAGCCGCAAGCAGACGCGGCGCGACGTCGAACGGCTCGGCGCCTGTCGCTCGCTGCCACAAGCCGCCGAAGGTGGTCGCATAGGGAACCGTCCGGCCGAGCCGAGTCCAGCCGCGCAGGCGGCCGTAGGTCAGGCGTAGCGTTCCGGTTGCGTCGGGGTAGAGGCTAGTCCCGAACACTGCAAAACGAGCCTTCGCGAGTGCCTCGCTGGCGCGGTCGGTCGGAGCCTGAACCTTGCCCTCATAATCGGTGCGCGTGCTGCGGGTGACGTCCTGGATCTTGAGGAGGAACTGGATCAAGGGGTCGTTGGAGGCCTGCACAGCGGTGAGGCCACCCTCCCAGAGCGTCCGGCGCAAAGCGGGGTCACCAAGCTTGGTCCCGCGCGTTAGCCGGTCCGCGAGCTGCTCGGGCGACTCCTTGCCGAGAAGCTGCGCGATGCGCGGATCGTCGACGGTCAGGATCTCGCGCACCTTCGACAGCCACCAGGCAAGCTGGACCTCGTCGAGCTCGGGGTAGGTCGGACGCGCGGCGAGAAGCCCGTTCTCGACCTGCGCAAGGCGGGCGTCACCATATTCCGGCAGGCGATCGGCATTCGCCTTGGGCCGCTCCTGAGCGCCGCGGACCAGGTCCTTGGCCCAATTATAGAGCTGCGAGCCGCCGCCCGCGCGGACTTCCAGCATGTAATAGCCGGGATAGAGGCGCACGATCTCTTCCTGCAGCTTCGCCAAATCGGTCCAAGGATCGCCGATCGACTGGCGAAGCGCAGGGTCGGCCTGCACCCGCTGCCGTAAGTTCGCCTCGGTCTGCGCGCGGCCTGCCATGAAGCGCTCGTCGATCAGCGACTGCTGCCGCCCGAAACCGCGCTTGTACACATTTTCGATCGACGAGATCGCCTGGCCGGCGATGAAGGCGTTGCGCTCATTCTCGTGGGAGAAGCGTAGCAGCCGCCCGCGAAGCTCGCTGTTGATCAGCTGCTCCAACGGCAAGGTGACGTCCTGCACCGTGCCCAGCTGCGCCTGAGTCAGCAGTCGCTGGGTTGCACCCGGGCTGCCCGACAGGAAGACGGGCTGGTTCTCCTGTGGCGGGGCCGGGTTCCAGCGGAGAAATCCGGGCGTTCTGACCGGGCGGTCATTCTCGTAAATGCGCACGAAGGCCGCATCGACGGCGAAGCGCGGGAAACTGAAATTGTCGAGGTCGCCGCCGAACGCCGACGCGCGATGCTCAGGCGCGAAGGCCAGTCTGACGTCGGCATAGCGGCGGTAGGTGTAAAGCTTGAACTGCCCGCCGCGATAGAGCGTCACTACCTGGCAGCGGCGGGTCTTGTCCGATCCACAGGCTTCGGTCTCGATCTTCGCGGCCTCGGCGTCTCGGGCCTTGATGAAGGCTTCTCCGCCGAGGCCGGCACCGGCGGCGTGCATGCGTGCCGTGACATCGCTGATGTCGGTCAGGATCTCGGCGACCATCCCGGGGCATAAGCGCTCTTCCGCCCGCGACTGGGGCGTGAAGCCGGTCTGTACATAGTTGCGCTCCGGCTTGGACAGATCCTCAACGCAGCGGGACGCGACATGCTCGTTGGTCAGGATCAGCCCCTCGGCCGAGACCAGACCGCCCGAGGCACTGCCCAGCCGGACCGAGGCGAGACGAACCCGGTCGAGCCATTTCTGGTCAATTGACACGCCGAGATCGCGGTTGGCGGCGGCGATGGGGAAATTGTCGAAGGTCCACATGCCCTCCTCGGCACCCGCCGCCGTCGGAAACAGGATGAGACTGGAGGCGAGGAGAAGACGGGAAAGACGCAACGGCGATACTCCTGAGGCGATGATCCCCCGTATCACAGGCGTGAAGTCCGGCAACTGGCCATGCGCGCAGAACGCGTGCCTTTCCTCCTCCCGTCGCGGACCGCCCGCATTTGATGAAGAGTGGCAGTCTTATTCGGAGCCATAAGCCGAAAGACCTCTTGGATCAGCTCCTAAGCCATCACCACCTGCGAGATGACGCGGGCGAAGGTTGTACCAACGTCAGCTTCTGGGCCCAAAGCGCGCAGGGCAACTTCTCGGAGCAGCAACACGGAAGCGGACAATCTGCAGTCTGTTTCGCTTCGAGGGGAGTGAACAAGCAACCTTAAGGACCTTCGTCCGCTTGTAGTCTCCATGATCGAGCAGACCCCTCCGGAACGATGGTGGACCGTGATCCGAGGACCAGGCCCAGTCGTTGCCACCGCGATCCATGACGGGAATGAACTGCGCTCGGACATCGCCAATGCGATGATCCTTCCCCAACTCGATCGTCAGCGAGAGGAAGACCCCTTCACTGGCCAGGCGGTCGCCGGCGTGCCGACGAACATCGTGGTTCACCGTTCGCGGTTTGAGTTCGACCTTAATCGCGGCAGGGATGGCGCGATCTATCGTACGCCGGAGCAGTGCTGGGGTCTCCATGTTTGGGAGAACGGACTCGACGAGGGGCTCGCGCAAGAGTCTCTCGAACTTCACGCCGCTTACTACCGGATGCTCGGACATCTGCTGGACGACATTGCGGCGGAGCATGACCGCTTCGTCCTGATCGATGTCCACAGCTACAACCATCGCCGGGACGGCCCTGATAGGGAGGCCACGCCGCAGGCCGAAGCGCCCGATATCAATATCGGCACCTCGTCCATGCCCCGGGAGGAATGGGCCTTCTTGGTCGATCCGCTCATGGAGGCAATGCGCAGCTTCGATTTCAACGGCCGCCGGCTGGACGTGCGCGAGAATGTCGCCTTCCAAGGCAAAGGCGAGCAGACGCGCTTTGTTCACGAACGCTACCCTGGCAAAGCCTGTGCCATCGCGTTGGAGTTCAAGAAGTTCTTCATGGACGAATGGACCGGCCAACCCGACCCGGCAGAACTGGCGGCGATGCGTGCGTTCATTACCTTCTCGGGGAGAGTTGCCGCGAACCTGCTGGAGCGCTGATTGGGAGCATGGCGCCGACCGTGAAATTGCCTCCAAACCGTGGCGCCCGACGCCGCAAGGTGGGCCGCTCGGGCCGCCTGCATCTCGACCGGCGGCTGCCGTTCCTCGTCGTGCATCGCCTGCGAGCGGGAGAGACTGCATCGCGCAGTCTCGCCCGGCGGATCGCGCTCAACAGCCCGGGCTATCTGGTCTGGGAAGAGGGCGACGACGATCACGAAGCGCTGGAACTCCTAAATATCCTGGCGATCGAACTAGGCGAGCCCGGAATGCCGCTACTGGTGATCGCCGTCGACGATCTTGACCAGGCGCCGGAGAGTGACGCTAGCCAGCATCTGACCCCGTTCGTCGCGGTGGTTTCCGGAGGCCGCTCTTCCCGCGAGAAGCGCGCACGCGAGGCGCTCATCAAAGCACTCGGCAAGATCGAAATCGACCTGCGCCACCCTAAGGTATTCGAGCGGCCTGTCGGCCCGGGTCACTGGCTGGTCGAAGCGTTGTCGGACGAAACGGCGATCAGTGACCCGCTCCTGGTCAGCCTGCCGCAGATCCATCGCCGCAATGACGGCGGGGTCTATCCGCAGCTCGCGCATGAGCTTTCGGTGGCATGCGGCGACGCGCTGCTTCGGACCGCCTGCGCCTATCTCGACGACGCCAGGGGCCATGCACCGGCACACTACCGTTCGCTGGGCCGAAGCGCGTTCCTCAAGGCCGCCCTGAACGCCGACGAGAAGCTTGCCCGGATCTCTGGCAGCTTCGACTTCCTGCTGGCGGTTTCGCCGATCAACACGACTGAGGCATTGGAGCAGTTCATTGCGCACAGCGGAGAGACTCCGCCCGAGTTCCGATACCGTCCGCTGACGGTCGATCCGGACGCAGTGAAGCGACGCCTCTATCGCCTTGATTTCTCGCGTTTGGAGGATCCGCTGCTCGAGCGATTGTTCACCGCCAAGCGCCACGAGATCGACGCGCAGCTGACCATGCTTGCGACGCGCAACACGCCCTCGTTTCGGCCGGCCAGCCTGTTCCTCTACGGCACAGTGTCGCCGGCACTGCTGCGGGACGCGAAGCAGGTGCTTGCGCTGCCCAACCCTCGCGTTCCCTGCGGCAGGCGTGTGGATGCGCCCGCCATCGCCGAAGCAGCGCGCCAGCTGATCGGCTCCTACAGCCACAAGGGCGCGTCTTTCGATGCGGAGGTCGAGCTCCGCGATGACGTCTCGGGACTGATGGTCACGCGCAACAAACTGCTGGTCGGTTCAGCGACTTCCATGCCAGCGGCGCGGCTCGATGCGCTGCTCAGTCACGAAGTTTCGACTCACCTCCTGACCTACCTCAACGGCGCTGCTCAGGGACTGTCGATCTTCCGCAGCGGCCTCGCCAAATATGAAGGCATCCAGGAAGGACTGGGAGTCTTCGCCGAGTGGGCTGTCGGAGGGCTCAGCATGACTCGCATGCGGCTGCTCGCCGCGCGTGTCGTGGCGGTCGCCGCCATGCAGAACGGCGCCGAGTTCATGGATACCTACCGCCTGCTCCGCGAGCGGCACGGCTATTCCTTGGGCGGCGCCTTCAGCATCGCCACGCGCGTCCACCGTTCCGGGGGCCTCGCGAAGGATGCCATCTATCTCGACGGCTTTCGAGCGGTGATCGACTATGTCACGACCGGAGGATCGCTGGCGCCCTTCTGGCTCGGCAAGATCGCGCTGACCGACGTTCCGGCGATCGAGGAACTGCTTCAACGCCGTCTCGTTCACGCACCTAAGTACCTGCCAGAGTACCTCGAACGACCAGACGCGATACAGCGCATCGCCCGGCTCAACGCCGGGATCGCGCTGGAGCAACTGCTTGGAATAAAGGCCGATTGATGCGCATCGCTTTTTTCGTCAACGATGTAGCCACCGAGTTCGCCGGCTACACAACCACCGTCCTCGCGCACCAGGCCGCAATGCGAGGGCATGACGTCATGTACATCACGCCCTCCGACTTCATCATGGAAAAGGACGACAGCCTGCGCGCCCATGTGCGCGAGATGCCGAAGAAGAAATGGGCCAGTCGCGAAGCTTTTTTTCAGGCGCTGAAGGACTCGAAAGCCAAGGCCGAAGCGGTCAACCTTGCGGACGTCGATGTGTTGTGGTTGCGCTCAGACCCCTCCCTCGATGCTACTACCGCGCCGTGGCGGGCGGAGGCGGGTATATTGTTCGGCCGAGAGGCGGCAAAACGCGGCACCCTTGTCCTTAACGATCCCGACAGCCTTGGCCGGGCAATCAACAAGCTCTACTTCCAGGGCTTTCCGGAGGAGGCACGGGCGGAGACGATCATCACCCGCGACGAACGCGACATCAAGGCGTTCGCCAAGGAATACAAGAACAACGTCATCCTGAAGCCGCTTCAGGGCTCGGGGGGATCGGGCGTATTCAAGCTGGACAATGAGAGCGCGGGCAACCTCAACCAGATGATCGAGGCGATCAGCCGCGACGGCTACATCATCTGCCAGGCCTATATCCCGGCCGCGAAGAAGGGGGACATCCGCTTCTTCCTCATGAACGGCCGGCCGCTGGAGGTGGACGGCAAATACGCCGCGCTGCGCAGGGTCGCCGCCAAGGACGACATTCGCTCTAACATCCACGCCGGCGGCAAGGCCGAAGCGGTGGAGATTGGCAAAACGGAGCTGCGCGTGGCCGAGATTATCCGGCCCAAGCTGATCGCCGACGGGATGTTCTTGGTCGGCATCGACATCGTTGGCGACAAGATCCTGGAAGTAAACGTCTTCTCGCCCGGCAACCTCAAGAGCTGCTCGACACTCGCGGAAGTGGATTTCTCGGAGGCGATCATCGGGTCGGTCGAGCGCAAGGTGGAAATCGGCAAGGATTATGGCGGAGAGTTCGACAACCGCCATCGGGCAATGCTCTGATCAGTCCTTCAGAGCAGACGCGCTGCACTTGGCCGTGAGCGAGCTTGTCCGGAATGGGTGGGAAGCGGCCTCAGGTACCGGCGGTTTGGTTACCTGCTAGCGTCAGTTTTGCGAACGTGAACGACCTTGCCAGTCCGTTGCCAGCCGGTCACCTGATGACCACGCTCGTCCAAACAACCCGTCATGGCCATCTGGATCGCCTTCTCTTTCCGCTTCTGCTTGGCCTTTGCGATCCCGTACGCGCCGCCCAAAGCCACGAATGGTAGCGCCACTAGCGTTGCCCCGGCTACTGCCATTCCGCCGTATAGGCCTGCGCCGCTGGCGGCTGCGCTGCCGACCGCAAGCGTTGTGGCTCCTGCTGCTGCGCCGGCTGCGCCCGATGCCAACCTGCCTGTCGTCGTGAGCTTCCCGCCAGCCAACAGCGTTCCGCACTCGGCGACAGCAGCATCAAACGCGATTCGGTCTGAAGGCGGCGCCGCCAATACTGGCGAAAACGTGCGCGGCTTTGACGAACAGCCAGCCAAGAGCGAAACGGCAGCAACCGCGAGTGCGAAGTTTCGTGCCATGTTTCCCCCGTTTCAGCGCCGATCCCGCGCGACGCTACTCATCTGCCGGAGTACGAGGCGGGTCAAGCTGATGATGTTCCTTGCGCTGCAAGCGGGCTGAACAAGCAATAAGCCGCAGCCAATCGACGATTCTCCGACAGGGGGGTCTGCCGCGGAACCGAACCACAGTCCGAGCGCGGAGACTGCATCTGCAGCCGCGTCTATGGTGTTCGAATTGGCAACGATGACCGGAATGGGCGCGAGGCCGACTTCTGCTCCGCATGAATGAGCGTCGGCTATTCCCCAGTCATCGCCCGGAAGCTGCCGTTCCGCTTTCCAACCATGGGCAGACGTGGCGATAAAGCCGGCCTGAGTATCGGCAAGTGGCCGAGAGCGGACCGTCGGGGGCTTAGAGGTCGGTAGGTGGCTTTCTGCCACCCAAGTCAATGGCGCTGAGTGAAGGAAGACTGGTTGCTTCGAATGTCGCAGCACCAGCTCTCTGCCGACGCACCTGAACAGACGTTCATCACAGCAGGATATCGCTTGAGATGAGCGAGTGTAGCCCGATGATTTGAACGCAGAAGTCCGGGACAGTATCGCCGTCAACGTCTCCGAAGAGGAAGGTGTTGCCGCTAATTTGTTCATAGCGCAGCTCTCCAGGAGTGCCCTGAAATGCGCTCGAGCCAACCCAGCGGAAAGCCTCGTTTGTTGATGTTCCGTTGGTGGCGTTTGCATCTACAGCCTTGAGGTCAATCCGGTCCCGTTGAGCGCGACTGAAGTCGACAATGCTGTCAGAGGTGGACGTGGTGGTGCCTGAGAAGTCACCGGTGCTGAACATGAAGCGGTCGGCTCCGATGCCGCCAGTCATGGTGTCGCGCCCCGGGCCGCCGCGAAGCAAGTCGTTCCCACCTAAGCCAAATAGTTGATCGTCGCCCCCGAGCCCGGACAGCTTATTGGCTGCTTCATTGCCGGTGATTGAATTCGCAGCCGCGTTCCCGTTGCCGTTGATCGCGCCGAGCCCAGTGAGCACCACATTCTCGACATTAGCGGGCAACGTGAACGTAACGGAGCTGCGCACGGTGTCGACGCCTGCACTTGAAGCTTCGATGACCTTGTCTCCGAGCTCACCGACGACGAACAGATCGTTACCCGAGCCGCCCGTCATTGTGTCAGTTCCTTCACCACCGTGCAGTATATCGTGCCCGGACCCTCCATCCAAGATGTCGTTACCACTTCCCCCCGCGAGTTGATCATCGCCCCCCGCGCCGTTGAGACGATCGGCGCCGACATCTCCGAAGAGGGACTCGGCCCCGGCGCTTCCTGTGAGTGTGTCGTTACCTGCGAAGCCGAGCACCGCATACGCTGAGCCCAAGTGGTCTGCGGCGGTTAATGTCTCGTCGGAGGGGCCGCCGACCTTGAAATTCCAGCCTTCTTTGAAGAGGAAGCTGAAATCGAGGGCGGACGCCGATCGAGCAGCATCCGTAAAGTTCGCGAACGCTCCTGCCGCGGTGGTAGCGCTTGGAGTGGATGGAAGAGTTCGCCAGAATATGGTGTAATCTGACGGACCGACATTCTCTCGAAACGTTCTGAAAAGTGCGGCTGCCAAGTCGGCTGAACCATTGTATCCGGTCGGGTTGTTGACGCCAGTTCGAGCACCTAAAGTGTTGAGACCATTAACCCCGGCAGTGGCGAAATATGTAGCAGCAACCTGCGGAAGCTTCTGGTTGTGGTACTCGGCATCAATCCCGTTGATGCTGAACCCAGTGCTCTGCATCGCATAGTATCGATTTACGACCGCGTAGCCAGTTGTGAACCCCCAGTCGGTTTGAGAAGTTGCTCCACCAAGCTTATCACCGTAAAACCAGAAGTTCCTTCCGAGCTCGTAAAATACGATGGAGTTGACTTCGTTGCGCGCAGCCATCGCGTCGTAGAAGCCTTCTACGGACGGGAACTGACCTTGAAGGTTGCTACCGAAATAGTCAGGCAGCACCTCGATGCCGTTCGCGCCGAGCCACCCGCAGCCTGCGCCGCACGTCTGATCTACCACTGCGATTGAGTCACGGGTGCCAAATTGATAGCTGCTGCTCTGCGGCGTCCGACCAGTGATCTGCGCGTAATAATTATAGCCCTTATCGAAGGCCTGTAGCAGCTTATCCATGACGGCTTGAGTGACGGCAGTCTGCGTCGGGATTTGCAGCGCGACGCTTCTCCCCGTCCACACGTTTAAACTGTAGGCAGTCCCATCGAATGCCTTGTAGCTCTTGGTGCCCGCAAATTGTGCCATGGTTGCGCTCCCGATGCTGTGGCGCAGAACGCTGCTAAACCCGAGCAGAACTCAGCTCCCTCCGAGATCACGCGCAGCGCCATGAGTGGCAGACGCATACAGCGATGGACGCCGGACAGGCCGATCGCCGGACTAAGCCTTATGGCCCACAAGTACCTGCGTGTGCACGCGACAACGAACTGATGCTTCAGCGTTTGCGTGGAATTGCGTCTAACCTGCTTAGAGGCAACATGAGTTGATACTACTGTCGGTACGACTCAATAAGTCACTGATACCATAGGCTGTCCGGGATGTCATAGGTGGCTTGGCTTTCCCGAAGCAGCCTAGCGACGCTCCTTGCCGATGAAGTGTTGACTAGGTGACCGCCAATGGTGCTCCCAAGCATCCTCATCAATCTCTAGCGCTTCGATGTCTCACAAGGCTGCTGTGGTGCTCCGCAGAACAAGTTTGGCGCGACGGTGAGGGGGAGCGAACCTTGTCCGGTTTGCGGATTTGGGCCGGCAAAGCGGTTACTCGCAGCGGTTGCACGCTGATGACTGGGCGTGGATCAGCAGTGATTGTCAGGACCCGAAAGCCGCTGTTCCGCCTCCCACCATCAGCAGACGTGGCATGAAGTCGGCCTGAGTGTCGGCAAATGGCCAGCTGCAGAACAAATTCCCTGCTCTTCGTGAAGTTGTGTCGCGGAGTGGGTGTGGCAACTCGCGCGTAGGTGCGCGGGTTTCTGCGACTAGAACTGAGCCCGCAGGTACTGTTCGAGCCTGTCCATCATGGCCGGGTTCGAGAGGACCGCGTCGAGGGGGGACTGGCTGCCGATGAAGCTTCCGTCGCTCCAGCGGCGGCGCCACCATGCCGCATAGTTCGGCTCACCATACGTCACGAGCCTGATCGCGTTATGGAAGCGCATCAGGCGCCGAATGCCCGCAAGCTCAGGGTCGGAGGGTGCTCGGTAGTGATTGCGCCACTGCCATAGCCAGCGCGGCGGCAGCCCGGCGACCTTCTCGAATGTTGCGTCATCCATCCCCCAGGCCGCCTGCAACAGATCGAACAATTGTTCATCCTGCTCCGAGATCCCCCGCCTGGCTGCGTTCGCGCCCTGTTGCTGGGAGAGCTTAAGCAGCGCCTCAAGATCGCCGGGAGGGCCGGAGAGCAGATAACGCGTGTTGGGGGTGGTTATGACCGAGCCTTCCTGAGGAGCGCCGCCAACGACCGCGGAAGTTCCGATCACGAAGCCGTCCGGCCATCGGCCCTTGCTATCACCAAACACCCGACCGAAGGCGACGACCGAGTGCTTGTGCTCGCGGAACGCCCAGTCCCTGAGCTCGGCATCATGAGAACCTCCTGGTATGCCCGTTCCCATCGACTCTGTTCCTGATTGCTGTTGCGAACCTGGCGTTCCGTCGGTCAGCTTCTTGATCATTTTCATCTCCCTTGTGCTTACTCCAAGGAGAACTCCGTTCCTTAATCCTGCCCTCTCGCAAGCTAAGTAGCTAAAGTCCGATTCCGACCCAAAGCGACGTAACCGCTCTGCTCCGCCTCTCGTTTCGACGAAAGCAGAAATGAGTTGACACACCATTTTGAAACTTTCATTTCGATGTAACTCGAAGTGAGGTGATCGATAATGGACGCGGCTAGGGCAGTCTCAGCGCTAAGCGCGTTAGCTCAGGAGCATCGGCTGGCACTGTTTCGTTTGCTGGTGCAGGCCGGAGAGGAAGGAATGTCCGCTGGCGCTATCGCGGAGGCATTGGGTGTCCCTAACTCCTCGCTCTCGTTCCACCTGACCCAGCTCAGCAAGGCTGAGTTGGTGCATCAGGAACGACGCCATAGGTCGATCATCTACCGAGCTAACTACGGCTCCATGAACGAGCTTGTCGGCTACCTCATGGAGAACTGCTGCGCAGGCGCGGCATGCGGCACTGCATCGCCCTGCCAAGCGGAAGGAACCCCATCTGAGCCTGAAAGGATTTCAGCATGAAGCGCCTGCATGTGCACGTCGGTGTCAATGACTTGAGCCGCTCCGTCCCCTTCTACTCGACCCTGTTTGGTGCCGAGCCGACGGTGCTCAAGGGCGACTATGCAAAGTGGATGCTTGAAGATCCTCGCGTGAATTTCGCCATTTCATCGGGCAATCACGCAGCCAAGGGCATCGAGCATCTCGGCATCCAGGTCGAGAGTGGCGAAGAGCTTACGGAGGTCTACGAGCACCTCAAGGCCGCAGACCGGCCGGTGCTGGAAGAGGTCGCAACCACCTGCTGTTACGCCAAGTCTGAGAAGAGTTGGATTTCCGATCCCGATGGCGTCGTCTGGGAAGCGTTTTTTACCAATGGTGAGGCGACGGTCTACGGTGATAGCCCAGCCTTGACCGCTCTATCCGGCAATGCCGCTGAGAATGCCTGCTGCACTCCGGCGCTGGCGCCTGCGAAAATCAGCTGCTGCGGATGAGCACCGTTATCTACCATAACCCGGCCTGTGGCACCTCGCGCAACACTCTGGCGCTGATCCGTGCCACAGGCATCAAGCCGCAGGTGATCCACTACCTGGACACGCCGCCAAGCAGGGAGGAGTTGGTCTCGCTGATCATTCGGAGGGGCATCCCGCCTCGAGAATTGCTGCGGCAGAAAGGCACGCCATACTCTGAGCTTGGGCTAGATGACCCCGCGCTCACCGACGATCAACTGATCGACGCGATGATTGAGCACCCCATCCTGATCAACCGGCCGATCGTGGTGGGGTCCAACGGAGTGAGACTTTGCCGTCCGTCTGAAGAAGTCCTATCCGTGCTGGACAGCTCCCTTCCTGCCGATTTCGTCAAGGAAGACGGCGAGATCGTGAAGGCTTCGCGTGCCTGAGCTGTTGATCCGCTCAGCAGTGCCGGCCGACGCCGCAATTATCGCGAACATCTACGACCATCATGCACGGCATGGCATCGCTAGCTTCGATGCTGCAGGCCCTAGCGAAGGCGAGATGTTGGCCAAGATCAGCAAGGCAGCGGAGAAAGGGTGGCCCTTTCTGGTGGCCGAGCGGAACGGGCAGGTCACGGGGTATGCCCACGCTATGCCGTCCCGTGATCGTCCGGCTTATGCCTTTACCTGTGAGAACAGCATCTACGTCGACCCGAGAAACACGGGTCAAGGCGTCGGTCGGGCCTTACTAGCTGCCCTCATAGACGCCGCCGAAAGGGCCGGCTTCCGCCAGATGATTGCGGTCATCGGTGGCGGCGAACCCGCCTCAGTTGCCATGCACCGGGCTGCGGGATTTACGGATGCCGGCCGCATGCGTTCGGTCGGGCACAAGTTCGGCCGGTGGCTCGACACGGTCTACATGCAACGGTCGCTCGGTGCCGGTGACGAGCAGCCGGCTGAGGCGATCGAAAGGACCAGCAACCTGGGTCGCCGGTTTGCGGCGGAGGGCATCGGTTCCTTCTTTCTCTTCGCAGCGGTGATCGGCTCCGGGATCATGGCCGAGGCTCTAGCGGGGGGAAACACAGCCGTAGCTCTGATCGGCAATACGCTGGCGACGGGAGCGATACTGTTCGTACTTATCGCGATGCTCGGACCCGTCTCGGGAGCGCACTTCAATCCTGCCGTGTCCTTAGTCATGGCACTTCGGCGGGATATCCGCTGGAGTGATGCTGGCCTCTACGTTTTCGCTCAGATCGCGGGAGGTTTGATCGGTGCCCTGGCCGTGCACGTCATGTTCAACATGCCGCTCTGGGAGTACTCGCTCAAAAGCCGGACAGGTGTTGGTCAGTGGCTGGGTGAGGCAGTCGCGACCTTTGGCTTGGTGCTCACCATCCTGGCCACCGCACGGCACCGGCCTACGCTCGTTCCCGCGTCCGTGGCGCTCTACATCACCTCGGCTTACTGGTTCACATCATCAACCAGCTTTGCCAACCCAGCGATCACCGTGGTGCGAAGCTTGACGAACAGCTTCTCGGGCATAGCGCCCTCCGATGTTCCGGCTTTCGTTGCGGCGCAACTCGTGGGTGCCGTGTTGGGTTTGACAGCAGCCAAGCTGCTGCTCGCGGAGGAATAAGCGCCGGACGGCTCGCAGGTGGTTGCGGCCGTTTCTTGTTCTCTGCCGCTTAGACTCCCCTGCCTAACTCCTCGTTCGCGCGTATCACCACACTAGGCTGTTCCACCTAGAACCAAATGGTAGCTCCATTCCCTGTGGTACTAAGTTACCGCTCGAGATTTCGCGGAGCGCGCATGGACTTCGAGAACCTGTCGCATGCTTACTTTGGGAGCAAGGCGAGAGCGTACGTGGCGCGCCGCGCCCTAGCGCACAAATGGTGGGCGGAGAATAAGGCCGCTGAGGCGCTGCTGCGACACGTTCGGCCTGGTGCCCGGCACTTGGATGCACCGATCGGAACAGGCCGAATTATACCTATTGCCGCTGCGCATGATTTTGATGTGCATGGCCTGGACACCTCTGCTGACATGCTGCGCGAGGCTCAGGCGTTTAGCTCAAGCCTCGGTCATCGGATCTGGTTGGCGAAGGGCGACATTCGCAAAATCCCCTTTCCCGACGACTACTTCGACGTCGTCACCTGCCTTCGATTTCTTAACTGGATCGATGAGGCGGGGCTTCGCCAGGTTCTCGCCGAACTCACCCGTGTCAGTCGCGACAAGATCCTGATTGGCGTTCGTTATCGCCCTCGCATCTTAGCATTGTTGAACCGCTGGGATCCGTGGCGAGCGTTCGTTCTCGCCACTAGGCTGTCCGAACTTCGTGCCATGCGCCACGGGCTCCAGAACCACCCCCAAGGCTTGCTTGAGAGCCTGCTTTTTGAGTTGTCGCTGACTGTTGTCGACCGACAAGTCATTGAGCATCGATGGGACGGTACCGACTACGAGTTCCTGCTTTTGCGTAAATGCGGCGTGTAGAAGGGGGCTAGTTGCCTTGCCCGCTTCCCCCCCTTTATGGCCGTTCGCTGGGCTAGCCGGAAAGAGGCTTAAACATCGGGAAGGCTGATGTCCGCTTTCCTTGAAGCGTGATGCGCAGGACCGGGAGCAAGCATGGCTTTCAAGATCCGAAAATTCGGACGTCGGTTTGCGGATGCTTGGTATGAAATCGATCGTAGATGTCGAAGCTCGCGAGATGTCGTGGTAATTTCCTATCCAAAGTCAGGCCGGACCTGGCTCAGGTTTATGTTGGAACAGGCGAACGTTCGCCTAATGTATGATCATGCGGGCGCCAAAAACAAACTGGCGCTCACTTTTGAGGAGATCTCAGCCGAGGTATCGGCGTGGCAGCAGCACCGAATAGTATTCCTCTTTCGGGACCCTAGGGACACGGTCGTATCCAGCTATTTCGAAGCGACCAAGCGCCTACAAGAGCGCTACCGCTTCGCCGGCTCTCTCCGAGAATTCGTGTTTGATCGTCGGTACGGATTGGAAAAAATTGCGAGGTACAACCTGCACTGGCTGGAGTCTCTCCACACGTCCGAAGCAGGGCTTTCCGTGGCTTACGAGGATTTGCACAGCGCCACGGCGGATGAGATCAAGCGAGTGATTGAGTTCGCGGTGCGCCGGGTTCCGACGCCCCGCAAGATTGAGGAAGCCGTCCGCGCCGGGCGATTCGATAACATGCGGCGAGTAGAAACGGCCCTTAACGGTAAGATGAACGAGCGCAATAAACTTGGCGGCGGCATTCAGGGAGATGTGGAAAGCCTGAAAACCCGACGCGGTGTGGTTAACGGATGGACGGGGTATTTCAACGCTGAAGAGCAGCAGCAAATCAACGATGTTCTGAATGGATTAAACTACTTCGAGCGCGTTCGTCTGGTCCATCCGTTCGTAAAGCTTCAAGGGCAAAGGACGGTAGGCTGTCTGGCAGCCAACGCAGGCACCGCAAACTGATAGGTCCTTCAAGCTGAACGTTTGCCTAGCCCAGCGCCGCCAAGGCGAACGTACGGGTAGCCTACCGGACCTGCGACAAGGTGCGCGCGTTCGTCGCGCAGAGGTTTGCTCGTTACTGACTGCTGAGATGCTGAAACACTCAGCTGGAAGCGCTGGCCTGCCGCCTGATCTGCAGCCGCTGCGGAGCACGCGGGGCCCATCTAAAGGCCACCCGGGGTGGAGCGGGAACTGACCCGTTCCCCGGGGTGAGCACGCCTTGAAGCGGCTGTATCGATCCCTGAGAGGCTGACCTCCACATGGGGTACACCACGAAGCTGCCGATAGTGTCGCCTTCCGGATCCTCGCCTGCTTGCGGAAATAGCTGCGCACCACCAGACGAGGGATCAAAGGCGGCGTTGTTGGGGAACTCGTGGACACTCGACCTGTTCGACAGCGAGGGGTCTCTCCCTTCAACGAGTTGCCGTTATCGCGATGATCGAAAAAATGCTGACCGAATTCCTGCCATTCCTCGCTTCGTTGATAGAGTACAGGGGACTGCTCACCGCGACAGTGTTTCTCTCCGCCATGGCTCTAAGCGGCCTCGGGATCCCTGGGTTCATTGTTCCATTGTCTCTGGTGTCTGCAGCGCTGCTGGGACCTTTCGCTTCTGCCGGAGCCGTGCTTCTAGGTCTGCTTGCAGGTAGCCAGCTCCTGTTTTTGGTGCTGAGGCGCTATGGTGTTTCCAGGTTTCCTCGCTTGCTGGGATCGCGCCTCGACCGTGTTTACGCGGAATGCCGCGCGCGCGGATTGTGGTACCTGATTGGCTTGCGGATCATCGGGGTGCCACATGCAATTGTTACAGCCGGTGCTGCGATGGCGCCCCTGCACGCCACGACATTTGCTGCGGGGACGCTGATCGGCTTCGCCCCGATCGTGCTGGCATCGGCGAACTTGCCGCAAATCTTCTGAACGAAGACTTCGACAAAGGTCACGAATCAATGCCTGTACGAGCAGCATACCTCTACGAATCAGGGAAGCGGGTCCGGTCAGTCGCGGTGGACGAAGCGAACCCCTGTGGCCCCCGGAGTGAGTTCGTCTGGATTGGTCTGGAAACGCCCAAGCAGGAAGAGCTAGCCTCGCTGCAGGCGTACTATGGCCTGCATCCATTGGCGATCGAGGATGCTGCAAACGCGCATCAACAGCCTAAGCTCGAAGTGTACGGCGATCAGTTGTTCGTCGTCGCCAAGACTGCTGCGCTTAACGGTGACTCAATTGAATATGGTGAAACGGCGATCTTTGTAGGCCGTAATCACATCATCACGGTTCGACATGGCTCCGCCCGGCCACATACGAAGCTAAGGCAGCAGCTTGAATCAGCACCTAGCCTTCTGGCACATGGGGTGGACTATGTTCTCCATGGCATCCTCGACTTCATAGTCGACGGATACGTGCCCATTGTTCAGGACATTGAGGAGGAGGCGCTCGCCCTCGAGCAACGAGCGTCCGCCTCTTTCCTCACCCGCACAGAGATTGGCCGGCTGTTTAGCCTTCGTCGCGAGCTCGTGCGCTTCCATCGGGTTCTCGGCCCCACGGCTGAACTCTGCGGCCGTCTCGTTCGCATCGACCTTCCCAACATTGACGAAGACGCGCGTCCATATTTCCGGGACGTTCTCGATCACCTCCAGAGGCTGGGATCTCGCGTAGACGCCTTGCAGGACATTTTGCGCTCAGTGTTTGAGCTTAGCATGCTGTTTGAGCAGCAGAGGCAAAGCGTAACTACGCGTCAGCTTGCCGCTTGGGCCGCCATCCTCGCTGTTCCAACCGCTATTGCAGGAATATACGGCATGAACTTCCAGAACATGCCTGAGCTCACCTGGCGCTACGGCTATTTTGGAGTTCTTGCGGTAATCGCTGTCGCATGTGCTGTACTCTTCGTCCGTTTCAGACGAGCAGGGTGGCTCTGAGAACAGTTTTCGGAGACGAGACAGCACAAGCAGGCCACGGCTCGCATCTCCCGGAATGGAGCATCCAGCCGGAACCGAGCACAACATCGAAGTCCCGTAATGTATGCCTCCCACCTGTTGCCGACATTGGGGCTGGACCCGATCCACCGGTAGGTGCGTTTCCATTGCGGAAGTAGGAGACCGAACATGCTTCGCAAACTACTCGCCCTAACTCTCATTTGTTGCTCTCTGGGGGTTGCCGCCTGCAACACGGCACGGGGAGCTGCCGAGGACGTGAACTCGGCCGCCAATGCGGTTGATAACAAGACCTGAGCTAATCTAGTTCGAGGATCTGGCTAGCTGCGGTCTACCCTGTCCAGCAGCAGATGGGCTGTCAGGCGGGAGCAGGGCGGCCGATCGTCGTAGAATGGTAGCCAGCAAAGTCACTTTCCCGCCCCAAAGATAGGCTCACCGCTTCCTCGGACCGTATGATGTGGCAGCGCCCAAGCTGACCACGAACACAAGCAGATAACCAGCGGCAGGACATAACCGGGACAGCTTGACACCAAGGCCCATCACAGAAGCAAACATTGTTATGCATGGCCCTACCCTCGGGAAGGTGACAAGAGCGGGGCCATGAACTTGGTGTGCCGCCCCTCCGGAGAGGGAAAGCCCCTCTGGAGCAGAGGGGCACGCGACACAGCACAAAAGTGCATTCTTTCGGCGAGGTGGCCAATCCGGCTCGAAGGACTAGAGCACTGGCATCCGGATGCGGACCAATCTTGCCGCTTCATATCCGATGCGCGTCTCAGCTTAACGTTAATGCAATGAAAGTGCCGTCTGCTCCGATTAGCCTAGGCATGAGGAGCTATCCCATGGACCAAGAAACGGACTATCTGCTGCGCAGAGCACGGGAAGAAACTGCTCGGTCACTGCGTTCTACAAGCAACAAGGCCGCCGATGCCCACTATGGCTTGTCGGTTCGTTACTCAGCACGTGCTGCGTCGAGGCTGGCTGAGGACGACAGGCAGTCAACAGACAAGTGACCAGTGTCGGACACATCTAAGCAGACTCTCCTTAGTCGGCCCCGTAGTCGAGCTCGCCCTTCTTGTTCGAGTTCGCCGCGGACTTGCTTCGACATTCTTGCAGTAACGTTTTGCATCGCTCCAGGTCAGCCTTGAGCAAGGCGTTGGATTGTTCGAGTTGATCAAGGAGGCGGCGGGATTCTTTGGTCGGCATCGGTTCACTCAGATTGTCGTTCGAACGTCTCAGTGTTCCAACGTGGAACGGCTCGCTCGGTTGCCGTGCAGCTGCTTCACCGCTCCCGGTTGTATTTTTTGCGCATCAACCTTCGCTGCCCCATCTCGTCAAGAGCATGCTCGGGACAAGGGGGGGCGCCGTCGACCACCGCGCCGGCCGCGCGCTTGAAATCCCGCGCTGAACACGGCGGAAGAACAGGTATGGTCATCTCCACGCTACAGGGTTTTGCTACCTGACTGCAGCCCTGCCGCCAGCGCTGACCGGGGTCAATTTCATCTGGCGCGTCCGATCCAAGCAGCAACCCTAAGGCGCATTGCCGTCCTAGGCGCGGCCGTGGAAATGGCAGTGAGGGTTTGGGCTAATGTCCGGGTTCCACCCATTTGCGACATCCAGGCTAAGGGTGTGAGTTCGATCCATTGGAGACTTTGTCATGTTCTTGTGGTGGTCGTACGAGACCTTCGCGGGTGTTCGTAGTGCTCCGTTTGGCATGAACGGCACAGTTGAGCCATCATTCTTGCGCTTGGCGGCGGCAACCGGGCTATCCTTGGTGGGAAGCGGCCTCAGGCGGGCACGTCCCCCACGAAGCGGCTGCCCGCCTCCGCATTGGCTCTGCGCTCGACGGTGGTCGAGACGGCGCCCGGAAGCATCCGGGTAAGGTCAAACGCATTCCTGCCGTTGCTGGCACTCAGCGACTGGACCCCGCGCCCGATCCGCCCCGGTTCACCGGTTGCGGCCAGTGTGACGATGTTCCCGGTGCATCCGGACACCAGTTGCACGGCTGCATCCGCCCGGGCGCTGACGTTCTGCACAATAAGGTCGAACTTGCCGCCAGTAACGTTTGTGAGCACCAGCGCCACGCCGCGGCACTCAGCGACATGCAGGTCGGTCAGCGTCGGCGCCCGGCAGTCCTCCACGATCACCGCTGACGCGGACGAGACGTTGGCCCGGACTTGCCCGCCCAACACCCCCACATGTCCATGGCAATTGCGCAGGAGGATTGCATTGCCGCTGGCCGCGCCAGTGTAGGGCTCGCTGATCTTCACCGATCCCCAGCGGTTCACGTTCTCTACCCGGATGCCGACAGCCCTGGTCTGATCGATGATTGGGTGGTCCAGCCAGAGGTTAGTGTTTGCGGCGACCCCGCTTCTTCCCGCTTCGTCGCCCTGAACGTCGATCCCAACGCTCATCGCCCCGGCCGTCTCCGGGTCGCGCAGCCACACGTCAGTGAACCGCCCATCGATCCGATAGCCGGTCGACGCCGCGATGGGGACATTGAGCTCCGCGGAGCAGCCTATCAGGTGTAGCGATGCATTCGAGCCAGCCGCCTCCAGCCGGGACGTGCCGTCCACATGAAAGCCGATCCACCTATCGCCGGCCCCTCGGGCAGCCACCGACCTTTTCGCCCGGCAGTCGCGAAGGATCGCCGCCACGCTTCCGAACATGCGAAAGGAGCGGATGCTGACGTCCGACCAGACATTCTCCACCCGCGCGAAGCGGGAAAAGCCGACGGTCACGCCCGTGCAGTTCGATCCGGCATCCGGGGCGGCGTTGCGCCCCACGAACAGGTTAGCGACCTCAGCTCCCGCCTCCAGAGCATTAAGGCTGCCCGGGTAGGTCATGCTCCCAAGCTGAACCACATCCATGTTCGGCCCCACGCCCAGCAGGCGCGTCGCCGTCGTCCCTTCGTAGATCGGGCCCGTCCCTTCCAGCCGTGTGTAGGGCGGCACAAGGACGGTGGAACTGACCACATAATCCCGGCGGAGCAGCTTCACGGTCGGCAGGGCGGCAAGCGCTGCCCGGATCGCCGCGGTCGCATCTCTGCCAGGCGCAGCTCCCCACCATTCCGGATATCCGAACGCATTGTGAGCAGGGGACAGGGCCACGCGTCCCGAGCCGAGGCACTCGAACATCTGCATCGGAGGCGCGACCACCGGCCCGGCAACCGTCACCGTGACCCCGTTCGGCACAACCAACCGCCCGCCGCCAGCGATGAGCGGACGATTAATCACCAGGTCGCTTCCAACCCGGTGGTGTTCGGTCAGGACCATGCCTTGACCCAGGGGAAGGTTCGGGTTCGCGTCGGCAGCTACAAGCGCTGCGCGATCGTCCCCGACGCCATCCCCTTGAGCGCCGAACTCGCTCGGCGACAGGAAGCCAAGTCCCGGCAGGCCAGCCGGGCCCTGTGCCAGGTCGAGCAAGCCCTCGGCATAGTCGTACAATTCGCGAAGCTCGGCAGCGACCTGCTGGAACGCGAGCCGCACTGCCTCCCCCGACATGTTCCGCCCCAGCCGGCCATCGCCGAGCACCAGGTTCTGCAAGGGATCGGGAGAATTATCCTTGAAGCTCACCGGCCGGACTCCATGGCGAGTTCTTCAGGTCGAGCTGATTGACAGGCGCCCTGAGGCCTCAGCCCTCTAGGCCCTGCTGCCGTTTCGGCAAGGGGGCCAGTGCGTGGCTGTGCTCACCGTAACGATGGGCGCTGATCTCAGCAGAGTTTTCAACGGGCTAGGCGCGGTCCTTCGCCGCCAAACGGCAACGCGCGCTCATGTACTGCTCCTAGCATCGTGAGCAACAACTCCGGCCGAGGTCTGTCATGTTCAGCAAACGCGGCTTATGCCTTCTATCCTCGTTGATCGGGGAGCGGCCGTGCTTCTGCCCGTCGCGGGCTTGCTGCCAATACGAAGAGGTTGGAGGCGCCGAGAAGGGCGGCCGGAGTTGCAACGTACCGGGCGTCTGGGTGAACTCTGATCTAGCACCTGCGCGCGCTAAATCCGATCGGGTCCGCTGATCACTCGTGCTCCAGCATCTTAATGAGCGTGTCATTTTTCGAGGCTTCAATGTCTGATCGTCTGAAAGTCCTACTTCAGCACCTACTGCCTAAGCAGCGTCTCACCACCTTCGCCGGCCGCATTGCCGGAGCGCAAGGAGGCCGGATGACGACGCGACTTATCCGATGGTTTGTGCACAAATACGGCGTCGACATGAACGAGGCGGAGAATACCGACATCGGAAGCTACAAAAGCTTCAACGATTTCTTCACCCGCCCGCTCAAAGCCGGTATTCGTCCGTTAGCAAACGCCGATTTCATCTGCCCGGTGGATGGCGCGATCAGCCAGTTCGGCTTGATCGACGACCACCACATCCTGCAGGCAAAGGGACACCGTTTCACTACCACCGAACTGGTCGGCGGCGACTCTGCTTTGGCCGCCGAGTTCCGCCATGGCAGCTTTGCGACCCTGTATCTGTCGCCCAAGGATTACCACCGCCTCCACATGCCTTGCGACGGCACGCTCAGGCGCATGATCTACGTGCCGGGGACGCTGTTCTCGGTAAATCCGGTCACTGCGCGCGGCGTGCCGAACCTGTTCGCGCGTAATGAGCGGCTGGTGTGCGTGTTTGAGTCGTCGGAACACGGCGTGTTTGTGATGGTGCTGGTAGGCGCCACGATCGTCGGCAGCATGGCGACAGTATGGCACGGCGTCGTCAATCCGAAGCGCACCAACAAGGTTTCCGAATGGACTTACGACGACTCACCAATCCTCCTGAGGAAAGGTGAGGAGATGGGCCGCTTCCTTCTCGGCTCGACGATCGTGATGCTGTTTAGGAAGGGCACCATTGCCTTCAACACGGACTGGGCACCTGAACGGACAGTGCGCCTCGGCGAAGCGATGGGCCTTCGCCCAAGCTGAGTGTCTCGTCCTTCGACGTCGCCCAGGGCGGCGGCATCGCAAAAGCACGATCGGCGGGTGATGGCCCGAAAGCGGAAGGTCGGGTCCTTGCGCCTGGAAAAGGGGAGGGGACTACATCAAGCTAACTGCAGCGGAGTTGACCGATCTTGGCAAGCGCCATTGAAGCGCTCGCCTCCAATTGCTGGGCTGCTCTTGTTCGAGACGAACAAGGCGGTGCAACCCGCGGAAATCGACCATGAAATCACTTGCGCTTATGGCCTGTTTATCGTTGCCGAGAAGCGATTTTGCGACGCGGGTCGGCTCTATGAGTTCGCTAGTGAAGTCCGGACGTTCTCCTGGCGGCCAGTCTCACCCCAGGGCGTCACTACGACGTGCTCGTTCAGATTTCGGCCGCTCGTGGCCGAGGAGATGAAGCATGCGACACTCGCCCTATGATCCTAGCCAGGATTGTCGTCCTGCTTGGGACGCTGCCACTTCGACCAATCACTGAAGCATGGTGACCGAGGTGAGCGTCTGTTTGTCCGGCGACCTGGATGGCTAGCGATCGAGATCGTCGGTTATGATAACGCTCAACGTCGCGGTCTGGGCTTTCATCATCCACGTCCGAGGAACATACAGACCGACCTGCAACAAATAGGGATGCAGCGCTTGTGCGGGAGTTAAGCCGCGTGGCTCAGCCCTCCTCATTCGTTCCAAAATTGAAGCTGCCGCCTGCCTCGTTTCCTTCAATCCAGCGAACCACGCCTGCTGCGTAACCCGACCTCCCCAGCTTTAGTTGTATGCTCTCACCGACAAAGAGTGGATCGGAGACGCGAAGGCGGAACCCGTCGCTCGAAAGGTCGATGACGATAACTTTCCACTCTTCCGAGTTGGAATTTATCAGCTTAGCCTCAAGGTCGAGCCGAACTCGGCGCCCCCGAGGAGTTGGTTCTGGCTTGTGCATTAATGAGAGAAGCTATCCAGATCGGGATGCGCATAAACCCGGAAATTACCCGGGAGTTAATGAGGTCGCGGTCCACCCTCCGCTGCGCTCGCAGGCGAGACTTCAGTTCCAGTTGCTGGTGCCGCCCTTCTCCCAGACTAGGCGAAAAGGCTGAATACTCTCTGCGCTGGTTTCGGGCGAGGCAGGCCACTCCTTCTAAATTGAGGGGGGCGTTCTGAGTGTCCGGAAATAGTCCTCAAAATGGGTCATTTCTCACCGGCCAAGCCCTTGAAACCGCGCGAGAACGGGAGTTTATGGGTCGGGATCGGTGTGCCGAAACACTCGATGCCGCTTCTGCCTCGTGCAGAAGCGGCTCTAATATGATTGTCTGAAACTGGTCGGCCGTGTGCACAAGCATTTAGCGGAGACATTCCATGGCCGAAATGAACCAAGAAGGTTCCCAGAGGGGAAAGGGTTTTCTCGTCGAGGCGCGGCAACAGCTTGCCAAGCTCGAGGGGGAGCTAGAGTTACTTAAACAATCGCTCTCCGAGCCGGATGTTTGTGGGCCGGAAGATCTTACATCCCCCGTGTTCAATTCTCGGGCGAAAAAGATCGTCGGTGAGATGCTGCGTCTAAGGCGATCCCGGGCCGAGGCTTTTGGTTCCGATCTTTTCGGTGAACCTGCCTGGGACCTACTTCTCGAGCTATACTTGGCAGAACTAAACCACGTACGTTTGTCCGTCACAGGCGCGTGCAATCGAACGGACGTCCCGCCCACAACTGCCCTTCGCTGGGTTACCAAGCTGGTCGAAGCTGGCTGGGTTGAGCGCTTCGATGATCATTTGGATGCCCGGCGGTCGTGGGTCGTTCTTTCCGACCGCGGATCAGAAGCGATGAAAGGCTTGGTCGCTCAAACACTTCAAAGGATTGAGGGCTCCCCTGCTGTGCAGGAGAGCCCTAACTCGTTGGTGGGGAAACGAGTTAGGCTTTTCTGATGCAAAGACCTCAATAACGGGTTGAGTATTGCGCTGATTTGGACCGTTCAGCTCCAGAATATCGAGAACTCTGCCGTTCTCTCCATTTTGGGCCCGTTCTCAGGCGACACTTAAGGGCTCCACGATCATGCTGTGATTCATGATCGAGTTATTGATACTTGCTTCTTTGTTTGCCTCTCCGTCCACGAAGGCTGTGCGCGCTCCCTCCGCTGCTCTGAAGGTGGTCAGCGGAGTGCGGGTCACGGCGGAGGACTGGGCGAGGAATCAAAGAAAGGTGGAGCGCACGATCATGGACGAGAAAGGGCGTGAGCAAAAAATCCGAATGATCGAGTTCGAGTAATCCTCGGCCAAAACTTCGCGCAAGCAATTGCTAGGCCATTTCTGGAGAAGCAGAACCGCGGACAAAAATTCCGTTGTGCCGTTTTGGTAAACCTAGATTAGCGTCTCTAGGCTGACGATGCAGAAGCCAGTATACCCCCGCCCGTTCGAAAGGGGAGGGTTCAGGTGTTTGAGTCTCTGGTTCAAGCGAGAACTCTACTCGCGTCCGCTCTGCAAACGTTAGACGATGTGAAGGCGCCGGGGGAAATCGGAGCGTTAGTCGATCTGGCACTTCATCGGCTTGATCGGTTGGTTGAAGATGCACTGCTTGAAGCGAATGCTTCTGCCAAGGTTGCGAAATAACGGTCCATCGCTTCGTGCGCTTTATCGCTCAATTCCATCCAGCAGCGGCGCCGATCCAAAGGATCTTGAATCCGAACAAGCCAGTGGTCCTGCTCTAATTTTTTGACCCACCTAGCAGCAGTCGATTCCGGAGCGCCTGAGGAGAGGCACAGGCCGCTCACCGAAATGCGCTGGTTGCCTGCCGAAGCGGCGTAGGCCTCCAGAAGGATCTCCCAGGCAGGATCGGATAGCAGGTTGCGATCGAAGATGGCTTCGCGGGAACGGCGCGCGCGAATGATCTTGCGGATGGACGTTCCATCGAGGCTGTGGCTCGAGCGGCGGTGCACCTGCGGAGGTTGCATATCTGCTTGCAGCCGAGCGATTTCGCTCTGCAGGTTCTTGATTTTCGCGGCTAAGTGCTCCGCTTCTGCGTTGATCCCAATCATCAGCTCGTGTTTGCCTTTCCCAATGAACGCTGCTGCGATTGGCGACGTTACCTAAGGTTTTGCAACTTGCGGGTTTTTCTCAGGTTATCATTCGCTTCGTGGCACAATTTGTGCTTCTTTCTAGCCGCCCAACATTGAAGCCGTGCGGCGTCTTCGTGAGGCCAATCACTTGCCATACGTCGTTGATCAAACAGCCGCAGACGATCACAGCCGCTTGGTATTGGTTGCCATCGCGGGTCTCAACCTACGCATGATGGAAAACTGGCGAACGACCCAGCTAAAGGATTGGGCATACTCGCTCGATTATGAGTCCACGATGATCACGCTCGCGATCATAGTGATCCGCTCACAGCGCGCTATGAGGACACCGCCGGATCTTCGACTTCACGACCTCAAGAATAAAATCCCTGAAGAGCTTTCTACGAAGTGCAATGTGAGTTCAATCGCAGCGGCAACCGGAATTAATCGGGAAACCGTCAGGCGCAAGGTCCGGCGGCTTCAGGCGCTGGGTTTGGTGGCCCAACACGATGACGGGGGTGTGATGATTCCAATCGAAGCTCTTGGTTCGGAAAACATGAGTGAGCTTTTGCGATCACAACTGGATGCCCTTCGGGTCACCTTCGATCAGCTAACTCGATCGGGGATCCTTCGCCATTCGCGCGGATCGACGGTTTAAGCCGATTGCGATCTGCCCCGCGTCTGCCATCCGACCTGCGACCTAGCTCTGCTCGCTCAACGACTGAATGGCGCTCCTTCGAAGGTCTCTCAGCTTTGTCATGGTTTCGCTCTCACCATCCATGCCTGAGCGCAGAAGCGAGCCGAGCGCACCCATGATCTGAAGAACGATGTCGACGTTTTGCAGGCGAAGTGCATGGCGCTTAATCACTTCTTCATCGTCAGCAAGCTCGTCAGCAAGAAGCTGGAGAAGAGTAGATGCTTGAGCGAGGCCACTTGCTAGCTCGTCCGCAACGCCTGTTTCTCGGCCGGCTTCTTGTTGAGATGGAGCGGCCGAACCGAAGGGCAGGGGCACTGCACCGCTTTTAACGAGTTGAACAATTTGATCCACGCGCCTTTGTTCGACGTTGCGAGTGGAAGCAAGCCACTGCTTGACGTTAACCAAGCCGTCGAACCGAAATCCGCATCGACCGTCGCTCGCCCAAACCACAATGCCGTTAGCGACTAGCCCGGCGCGCATCAACTTCGCGCGCTGGCCGGGGAACGGCATTGACGCACCCTCTACGAGCGCCCCGGTGGATGACATGTTCCGGATCTTTATAGGCGCGGAGTACGACCCGCTCCTCAGCGTCGCCGACAGGTACATGCTGGCCCGCTGCGCTTCACGACCGTTTCGTGCTTCGTGCTGTGCGTTGACGTTCACTGCTTGGCTCACAGCGGAGCTATTGAACGTCTAAGGTTAAGGCGAGATCAGGAATATACCCGTAACGGGTGGATCGATAATGCCACGCTTTGAAGTGCGGTACTCTCGGCGGAACCTGGGATCCCCGACGAGTTGCTGCGGGAGATCGCGGCGCCAAATCCACCGAAGTGAAGCCGGCATTAAATTCGCGTTACAACTTCTTAACCTGTTTCGGTGATTCAAGAGCCTCCAAAATGGAGGTTTTCGTGAGGCGTTTTCTTGAACCCGTGAGCTGGTGTTCGCTCAGCATGGCATTTGCCGCAGTTGGCTATGCTGCTCCCGCCGTGGCGGCAGGAACTCCGGCGGGCACGACGATCACGAACACCGCCAAGGCGACCTTCGATCTTCCCGGGGGCGGGTCGGCGGATATCAACTCGAACCCGGTCAACATTCTCGTGGACGAGTTGCTCGATGTTAGCGTGGCGTCATTGAATGGCGGCACGGTCACTGTAACACCCTCAGCCAGTAACCAGGTGTTGATGTTCCAGGTGACCAACGCCGGCAACGGGAGTGAGAGATTTCGCCTGATAGCGCGGGACACTCTGGCCGGTGATGATTTCGACCCGACAACCACGTCGATCGTACTCGATAGCAACGGCAACTCGATTTATGATCCTGGAACAGACACGGTTTACACAGCCGGCTCTAATGATCCTGTGCTCGCGCAGGACGCGTCTGTCACGGTCTTCGTACTCTCGAGCATTCCTGCGACGGTCACCGACGGTCAGCAGGGCAGGGTAGAGTTGCAGGCAATCGCCGTTACGGGAAGCGGCACTGCTGGCACCATCTTCGCCGACCAAGGGCAGGGCGGTGGAGACGCCGTTGTGGGCGCAACGACCGCCCAGGGGCTGGGCAGCGGCCTTTATGCGGTCTCTGCGGCCAGTGTCTCGTTCGTGAAGAGCGCATCCGTGCTCGACCCATTTGGCGGTACCTCGCAGGTGCCGGGTGCGGTGATCACCTACTCCCTGACCGCAACAGTGAACGGGTCTGGAAACCTCAAGAACCTTGTCATCTCTGACTCTGTGCCGACCGGTACGGTCTATGAGCCGAACTCACTTACGCTCAGCGGTGCGGCTCTCACGGATGCGGCCGATGGGGATTCAGGTGAGATCGGCGCCAGCGGCATCGCGGTCCGCCTGGGTGATGTTGCCGGGGGCAACGTCCGTACTGTGACTTTCAAAGTGAAGGTGAATTGAGATGCTCAGCAAGGTGATTGGATTTGCAGCGCTGCTTGTTGCGTCCGCGCCAGCCGCGGCTGCGCCACAAGTTAGCCTTTTCAACGAAATCAAGGTCGTACGAACTACGACAGCACCATCCGGTAAGGTGACGACGTCCCTGGTTGATCCCAAGGTTGTCACACCTGGTGACCGTCTCCGGCTAGTTCTCACCTATGCAAACAAAAGCAACGAGCCTGCAAAGGATTTTGCTGTAACCAATCCCATGCCTGCTGGTGTGGTTTTCGCCGGAGGCGAAAGCGCCGGGGCAATGGTTTCGGTGGACGGAGGCAAGATCTTCGGAAGCCTTGGTGCCCTTAAGGTGATGGATGGCTCTGGACAGACGCGGCCGGCGGTGATGGCCGACGTCACGCACGTGCGGTGGAAGTTCGCAAACCCGATTGAGGCAGGCGAGCAAGGGACGCTTAAGTTCGAAGCGCTCGTGAAGTAGTTCTTCAACTCGCTTCAGGGGAGCGCAGGCGAGTTGAGCGACACTTAGCGCTCCCTAAGCGGGGATCATCATGAGTAGCAAGCAAATGTGGCTTGCCAACGCCAGTCTGCTGGCGGTGGCACTTGCCCCTGCGCCCGCCTTCGCGGCAGGGACTCAGGCAGGCACAACCATCACAAACAGCGTGACCGTCGATTATGCCGTAGGTGGCGTTGCGCAAAACCAGGTGACGGCAAGCAACAGCTTTACGGTGGATCGCAAGGTGGTGCTTACGGTGGCCGAACTCGGCACCGGCACAACTACGGTCTCGCCTGGCCAAAGCTCCGCAGTGACCTCGTTTACTGTCACCAACTCGTCGAACGCGACCCTCGACTTTGCGCTGTCAGCAGTCAACCGGGCGGGTGGATTGGCCGCGCACGGCGGCAGCGACAGCTTCGATGTCAGCAATCTGCGCATTTATCGGGACACGAACGCCAATGGCGTATTCGACTCCGCATCAGATACACAGATCACCTACCTCGACCAGCTATCTGCGGATGCCACAGTGACCGTGTTCGTAGTCGCGGATGTTCCTCTGGGGCGGTCGACTAACGACGTTGCGGGTGTCCGACTGAGCGCAACAGCCCACGATGGCAGCACTGCTGGAACGCAGGGATCCGTGCTTGTTCAAACAGCGGGTGCCGACACAGCAGGAATGGACACTGTTTTTGCTGACAGCAGCGCGAATGGGAACACGGCTAGCGACGGCATCGGCTTCGCAGAAGATGATTACACGATCTTGGCCGCCAACGTTTCCGCAACCAAGCTCAGCCGAGTGGTTCGCGATCCGGTGAACGGCACCGTCAATCCCAAGAACATCCCGGGCTCCGTCGTCGAATACTGCATTAATGTATCGAACGCGTCAGGCGGCGCTACCGCGACAAATGTGGTTGTGACAGACGTTCTGCCCGCGGAGACAACTTATGATTCAACCTTCGGCATTAAGGTCGGGGGAACGGTTACGTCCGGTGTCTGCAATGCAGACGGGGCGGGGGCGGGAGCCTTCAACGCGGGCACTGTAAGTGGCACGATCACGTCGCTGCCAGCGTCTGAAAGCCGCACGGTCCTGTTCCGAGCCACCATCAACTAACGGTCATTGGTCATCGCGTGACCAGGTTGAGCTTCCACCAGCTTTTGAGTGCGCTACTCTGCGCGCTCCTGCTTGGGCTGCCTATGACGGCGCCGGTGAAGGCTGCTGACCTGGTCACGCGCTCCATCACAAATACCGCGACCCTCTCCTGGACCGAAGGCGGACTGAACCGATCCCTGCTGTCGAACAAAGTCGATCTTAGCTTCCTCGCTACGCCGCGCGTTTCCTACGTGTTCGACAGCCGCGACGGCTCGCCGGTTACCGGAGTTCGCATCACCCTCATCAATGTCGCAACCGGCCAACCTGCCATTGTATTTGGATTGGACGGCACCTCGAGGTTCCCGTCGACGCTCACAACCGGCCAGAGCACATCGGATACAAGTGGGTACGTCTACAGCTACCCTGCCGGGGCCTTCTCGTTTCCCTGGGTGTCAGCAGGAACATACCGCCTGCAAGTCGAGGCTCCCGCTCCATTCTCTTTTGGGTCAAGCAGGACACAGGCTGAGCTCTCCAATTTGCATCGGCCAGACAACGCTAATTTCCAGCTCGCTTCGGCAAGCTTTGGGGGAACGTTTACGCTTCAAAGCGCCGGCACCGTCACGCTGGACGTGCCACTCGATCGGCCCGCCCCGCGCTTGCTTCTTTCAAAGGTCGCCAACAGATCAGAGGCAGAGATCGGTGATCTCGTCCGCTACGAGCTTAAGGTCATCAATCCTGAAAGCAGGTCTACCGGGATCGTGACCGTGAAGGATTACCTGCCAGCTCAGATGCGGTACCGGCCCCGGTCGGCCCGCCTGGATGGAGCGCGAACAGCAGAGCCGACATACGACGGACGAACCTTGACGTTCCAACTGGCTTCACTCGGCGCGGCGGCGCAAACTCGCCTTTCTTACGTGCTCGAGGTTCGCCCTGACGCACGCGCAGGCGACGCTCTCAATCGGGCGACCGCGAGCGTCGATGCTGTCGATAGCAACGTTGCGGACGCCTTGGTGCGCGTAACCCGCGACAGGAACTCGGAGCGCCTGACAATTGTCGGCCGAGTGTTCAGCGGGTGCGTCAATGCTGAACGAGAAAAGGGTGTTCCGGGCGTGCGCGTGATGCTCGAAGATGGGAGCTATGCGGTTAGCGACCATGAAGGTCGGTTCCACTTCGAAGGTGTGAGCCGCGGTACTCACGTCGTTCAGCTTGACCGAGGTTCGCTTCCGGCCGGAGTTACGGCTCTCGAATGTGCCTCCTCCGTGCGTAGCGGAGGCCGGGGTTCCTCCCGTTGGGTCGAAGGACGCGGCGGTGATCTGAAGCGCGTAGACTTTCATCTGTCCGCCAGTCCGTCGATATCTGAGAAGCCGCAGCTCACCGAGGCATCAGCCAGTCATCCCGACCGCGTTCTGACGGGGTCGGTTGATGCAGACCGGGACTGGTTTACTGGACAGCAGCCTGGCGTCGCATTCCTTTATCCGACAGGTGGAACGAACCCCCGCGCGCCGGTCACCAGGGTCGTTGTGAAGCATCGCCCTGGTCAAACGGTCAAGCTTTTAGCTGGCGGGAAGCTAGTCGCGCCAGTTTCGTACGATGGAACGAAGAAAGATGCCGCCGGCGTTGTTGCGATCAGCAGCTGGCGCGGGATCCCTCTGCAAGCTCGCACCACGGAGCTTTCCGCCGAAGTGCGCGGCAACGACGGCAAGCTTGTTGAAACGCTTCGTCAAACTGTCATCTTTTCCGATGTTCCCGCCAGGGTCGAGGTAGTTCGCGAGAAGTCGCTCTTGCTCGCGGACGGCATTCATCGGCCACGTATCGCACTTAGATTTACTGATCGCGGCGGCCGCCCGATTCACCACGGCGTCGCGGGTGATTTCCAGTTGCCTGAACCATACGTCGCGGCAATGGAGGCTGGCGCTCAACAGGCGCGGCAGCTTGCCGGCCTCGAACGTGCTCGCCCAACCTGGCACATAGATGGTGACGAGGGACTCGCGTTCGTGGAGCTTGAGCCCACGACCGCCTCGGGCAGTGTGTCGCTCCGTTTCCCGTTTCGCGACGGCACTTCCAGGATCGAGCAGCGGGTCGACTTCTGGCTGAGTCCGGGCGACCGTCCTTGGACTATCGTGGGATTAGCTGAGGGAACGATCGGTTTCGACAGCCTGAAGAAGAATCTGGAGAAGATTGGGCCTGACAGTTCCAACGACATCGTAGACGGCCGCCTTGCTTTTTATGCGAAGGGCAGGGTGCTCGGGCGCTGGCTGATGACCCTGTCCTACGACAATGAAAAGGATCGGGATCAAGCGCGGCTCGCCGGGGTGATCGATCCGCAAAACTATTACACCATCTACGCCGACCGATCCGAACGTCGCTACGATGCAGCTAGCGTCCGCAAATTCTACGTACGCTTGGAGCGGCCGCAATTCCTGGCACTTTTCGGCGATTACGAGACCGGCATCGATGAGCCTGTCCTAGGCAGGTACGTTCGCTCGTTGAACGGCGCGAAGGCAGAGTTCCGATCCTCCCGAGTCAGTGCAACCGCTTTCGCCGCGGCTAACGCATCCAACCACCATCGTGATGAGATTCAAGGCAACGGCCTGAGCGGGCCTTATGCTTTGTCCAGACGGCGCATCGTCGCCAATTCCGACCGGATCATGATCGAAGTCCGCGATCGTTTCCGTTCTGAGAAGATCGTGGAGCAACGGCTGCTCAGCAGGCACGTCGACTATGATATAGACTACCTAAATGGCACGGTTCGGTTCCGTGAACCAATTTTAAGCCGCAGCTCGGGTCTGGATCCCCAGTTCGTCGTGGCGGACTATGAAGTTGATGGCGTCGGAAGCGAGGGGTTGAGTGCTGGTGGGCGGGTTGCGTGGCAGTCCAAGCAGCAAGCTGTCAGAATTGGCGTCACCGCGATTCAGGACGATGATGGGCGGCACTCTACTAGTCTTGCCGCACTGGACGCCAGGGTGCGATTGACGGGGGCAACGGAGGTTCGCGCTGAATTCGCGGCTACTCGGTCAGACGATATCGGGAAAACCGCCAGTGCCTGGTTGGTTGAAGCCCAGCATCGCAATGGTCGAGTGGAAGCGCTTGCCTACGCGGGTGAGCGCGAGATCGGCTTTGGATTGGGCCAAACGAACTCAGTTGAGAGCGGCACGCGAAAGTATGGGCTCGATGCCCGCTTTCATTTGAGTGATGTGGTAACGCTCTCAGGCAGCGCCTGGCGGCAAGAGATGCTCGCGACGGATGCGAGCCGCACTGCAACCCGGCTTCTAGGTGAATACCGCTCAGGGAATTCGAATGGCAGGTTTGGGCTCGTGCTCGCCAGAGACGAACTGTCCAACGGTGCCGACGCATCTTCGACACTCCTCACGATCGGCGGGACGACCCGGCTCGTTGGTGGGAGGTTAGAGCTTGGTGCAGACAGCGAAATCCCGCTCGGCTCAACGGGAACCATTGATTTTCCAAGCCGCCACCGGCTTAGTGGGCGCTATGCGGTCAATCGGTGGGCAAGCCTCATCGGGACTTACGAGATTACGAATGGGCCGGTGGACGCCCGTACTGCTCGGCTCGGCGTCGATCTTGCGCCGTGGGCGGGTGCGAGGATTGCACTTAGCGGAAATGTCCAGAACATCGATGAGTATGGACCACGTAGCTTCGCCGCACTTGGTCTTGCACAAAGCGTCATCCTGTCTAGCCGTTGGTCAGTAGACCTAACGCTCGACAGCAATCGTACGGTGTCGGGCATTGATCCATCCAGGGTCGTGAACCCACTCCACCCGGTTGCCAGTGGCGGCTTTATTGGAGGCGGCCGTCTCACAGAAGATTTCACCGCAGTCACCGCCGGGGCGACGTATCGGGCGGGACCGTTCAGCGCTACGGGGCGAGCTGAGCTTCGGGATGGAGACCGCGAGCGCCGAACAGGCGTTATCTTTGGCGTGCTACGCCAGATTGGGAATGGGCGCGCACTCGGCGGATCTGCCGAGTGGTACAACTCTGAACTGGTGAATGGAGCACTGACTTCAGTTAGCTCAGCTCAACTCACATGGGCCAACCGCCCCTCCGCGAGCAACATTTCCTTCCTCAACAAGCTGGCATTTCGCCGAGACGCTGTGAAGAACGCTGTTGCGGGGTATCCTGATGCGCTCGGTCAGGAGCACCTGTTCGATGGCCACCTGTCCTCGGTTAGGCTGAAGAATTCGCTTACGCTGAACTACTCCAATCGGCGAAGCGATCTGGAGTTGTCTGCATTTTGGGGCCTCCGTTACGTCTCTGACAGCTATGGCAGTGATGACGCAGAGGGGTGGAGCAACCTCATCAGCTTGGATGGGCGCATTGGGCTCTCGCGCTCAGTGGAGGTTGGAGCCTCGGCTAGTGTGCGCCAAGGATTGAACGCTCGCTCGCTACGGATGTCGGCTGGACCTCAGATGGGTTTCAAACCCATCACGAACGGCTGGCTCGTACTGGGCTATAACGTCGTTGGTTATCGGGATCGGGACTTTGCGGACGAAAGGTTCACCCGTTCGGGTCCGTATGCCAGCTTCCGCTTCAAATTCGACGAGATGACACTCGCCTCATTGCTCCGTGAGGGTTCGAGGTGAAACTCTCATCGTTCAACCTCCAGCGCGCATTCCTCTGGTGCCTGCTTTGCTGCCTTGCGAGTCCAGCCAATGCTCAGCTCTCATTTCAGCTTCGAACGGGGAACAGCGCGAATGGCTCGCAGTCGCTGACTGTCGATTCCAACAAGTGTCCCAGCGAGGGACCAACTGCGATGTACGTTGGGGGATTGATCCGAAATACAGGTGGAGCTCGGGTCAACGACATCGTCGCTACTCTGAGTGGCTTGGATGCGAACGCATACCTGACAGGCGGACAGCCTGCTGCTCAGGCGGTCGGAAGCCTGGACCCAGGTGAAAGCATCGGAGTATACTGGCTGACAGGTTACGGATGCACCATTGGTGCAACGGTGACGCCAGCCGTGCAGCTAAGTTCTAGTTCAGGCGTCCAGACGACTGAGCTCTCATTGGCGATAAGGTCGGCAATCAGCTCCAATGCTGGCGGAGATGTTCTCTCCGCTACGCTGGGCCCTGGAGCAGTGGTTGGTCAAACCGTTTATTTCGATGCTGCTTACGACTTTGGTGGCACGACCGCTGACGACGAATATTTTCTCCAACCTGCGGGTGGCCAAAACTTCAACGCAGGTTGTTTTCGGCTTGCAGGCACAGAAGTGATGGCCAGTAACGTAGCGGGTGTTCCTGCCGGCACGAAAGATACTCTCTACTTCATTCAATCGAGCGCGCAGACCGGAAACGGGTACCGCATCACCGTTCGGTACGCCTTTCAGTATCTCTGCGCCGGCTCTTCAACTGTGGCTCGTCCTTATGCAGCCCAGACCTCGGGCAACACCAACATTAAATATACCGGCAACTACGATGGAACCAGCAGCATAAGCCTGACCTATCCAGGAGCTACTAACCCCTTCACCATCACGAAGACGGTCGACACGCCACTGGCCTTTGCGGGAACTAGCGCTCCCCTGACTTACATGGTGACCATAAGCAATCCGTCTCGCTACCCGAGCGTCATCTCCCGCATTGTGGACGTTCTGCCAGCAGGCACTTCATTCGAAAGTATGGCAAGCGGCAGCGACGTCACCACGGCCAACTCGAGTACTGTGCCTGCTGTGGGGGCAACAGGTACCATCAGCTTTGTTGGCAGGCTGGGGCGGAGCTATGCCATTGCTCCAGGAGGGACGGTGGTACTGCGGTATAAAGTATCTCGTCCCATGGTGGCGGGATCGTTCACCAACACGGCGCAAGCCTTTTTTGGAAGCGCAACTACTGCGGTTGCGCAGGCAGCTTTCCAGCAAGTCGCTCCCGTTGCACTCACAGCTAATAAGACCAGCAGCATTGCAAGTAATGCGCAGGAGGGAACGATCAATGCGAAGGCGTTACCGGGTGCGCTGGTCGATTACGTAGTGACGGTAGCGAACCCGAACCCACTGCCTATCGATGCTGATACGATCGTGGTTTCGGACCGCACGCCGACCAATATGAAGCTTTGTCTGACCGATGTTGGAGCGCCGGGCACCGGCCCTGTGCGCTTCGCCGATGGACAGCCTCCATCAGGCCTTACGTACGTTTACGGAGGGCTTGCAAGTTCAACCGATCGGCTCGACTTTTCGGATGATAATGGGGCTACGTGGACCTTCCTTCCGGTGCTCGACGCAGATGGTTGCAATTCTCGTGTGACTCATGTCCGAATCAGACCCACAGGGGCATTCGCCGCGTCCGGTCGTTTCACCCTGCAACTGCGCTACAGGCTTGATTGATACATCCCGGAGAGTGAGCACCGCGTCCCGTGAGCGGACGGAAGCGCTTTCAAGGCTTGGGAGGCAGTGCTTGCGCTCGCTCTTTCGGCAAACATCCCGGAGCGGCACCAGATCATTGTCCTGGCGTTTGCCGTGGTGGCATTCTTGGCCTTTGCACAAGGCCTGACCATGCCCTGGCTATTCTCAGGCTGAACGTCTGCCGGAGCGAGGACGAGAACGATGAGTAACCGAGTAGATGTCAGCCGATGCACAAAGGAGCGCGCCTGCTTCGGCCTGGCGGAGCCTGTGGCCGGTTCAGTCCCGTCAGCATGACCTTCGGCATTACCAGGAATCCGGCACGCCTAGTGCCGCTCGCCTTCTTCGTGGCGATATGGATCGGAACGGCGCTATTGATGCTCCCCGTCTCACGAGCGGGTCCGGGCGGGGCGCCCTTTATTGTCGCCCTCTTCACCTCCACCTCCGCGGTCTGTGTGACCGGACTCGTCACTGTTGACACTCCGACTTATTGGTCCGGCTTCGGGCAGGCCATTATCTTGGCCATGATCCAGATCGGCGGTCTCGGGATCATGACCGGAGCAACCATGCTGGGGCTTTTGGTCACACGGCGGCTTCGGCTGCATCATCGGCTGCTTGCCCAGGCCGAGACCCGTGCGCTTTCCCTGGGAGATATCGCGTCGGTCCTCCGCCTGATCCTTCTGGTAACCGCGACGGTGGAGCTTGCGATCGCGACCGTGCTGACCTTGCGCTTCGCACAACATTATGATCAGCCTTGGGGTGAAGCTGCCTGGAACGGGCTGTTCCATGCCGTGTCGGCGTTCAACAATGCCGGCTTCGCCCGCTACACGGACAATGTGATCGGCTTCGCGCTAGATCCGTTCATCTTGGTACCGCTGATGCTTGCGGTGATCCTGGGTGGGATCGGCTTTCCCGTGCTGTACGAGCTTCGCGAAGAATTTTTCACACCCCGCAAGTGGTCGTTGCATACCAAGATCACGTTGGCGGGAACGGCGCTGTTGCTCGCACTCGGCTTCCTCCTCGTGCTTGCGTTCGAGTGGCGCAATTCAGGCACGCTCGGGCCGATGAGCAGCGGCGGGAAACTGCTCAACGCCTTTTTCCATTCCGTCGTCACGCGCACCGCCGGCTTCAACAGCGTCGACATCGCTCAGATGCGCCCGGAAACGCTCCTGGTCAGCGATGCCCTGATGATGATCGGCGGAGGGAGTGCGGGGACTGCGGGCGGGATCAAGGTGAGTACCTTTGTGGTTCTCGGCCTGATCGTGTGGGCGGAAATCCGCGATGAGCCGGACGCTTCCGCGTTCAGTCGCCGGCTCTCGTCCGAGGTCCAGAGGCAGGCGTTGACCGTCGTGCTGCTAGCCATCGGGATCGTGGCGACCGGCACCTTGATGCTGCTGAGCCTCACCCGGTTCGGACTGTCCGAGGTGCTGTTCGAAGTCGTGTCCGCGTTCGCCACGGTCGGCCTGTCGACGGGCATCACCGCCTCGCTTCCGCCGCTGGGGCAGGTTACGCTGGTCTGCTTGATGTTCATCGGCAGGGTGGGCACGATCACGGTTGCAACCGCGTTGGCCCTACGGACCACCCGCAAACCCTATCGCTATCCGCAGGAGCGCCCGATCGTTGGCTAGATCACCCCACTCCCCCGACTCGGTCGCCGTGATCGGCCTCGGCCGCTTTGGCGGTGCTGTCGCACTTTCGCTCGCCCGGCTCGGCCATGAGGTGCTCGGCATCGACGCTCATCCGGGTTCAGTTCAGGAATGGGCGGAGCGGTTGACCCATGTCGTCGAAGCGGACTCGACAAACGTCGAGGCACTGCGGCGACTGGGCGTTCATGAGTTCAATCACGCGGTGGTGGGGTTCGGCAGCGACATCGAAGCAAGCGTACTCACCGTTCTTGCGCTGAGTGAGATCGGCGTCCGCGATATCTGGGCAAAGGCGACCAGTGACCAGCATGGTCGAATTCTCGAGAAGACCGGTGCTCACCACGTCGTCTACCCCGAAGCCAAAATGGGCGAGCGGGTGGCGCATCTCGTCACCGGCAAGATGATCGACTTCATCGAGTTCGACGATGGGTTCGCAATCGTGAAGACCTGCGCCCCATCGGAAGCAGTTGGGCGGACACTTGGAGCTTCGGCTCTACGGAGCAAGCATGGAATCACTATTGTGGGGGTGAAGAGTCCCAATCAGGACTTCACTTACGCCACCCCGGATACGATGGTGTCGGACGGCGACCTGCTGATCGTTTCGGGACCCACAACTCTGGTCGAGAAGTTCGCGGCAATCACCTGAACGCAGGCCTGTTCCGCCATTCGACTCGTGAGCAACTGGCGGGACCACTTTCGCCGAAGCCCGGCCATGGCCGATGAAGGAGCGGGCTCCGGACCGCCGCGGAAGGCACGCCCATGGAGGATGTCGGAACGCGACCTTGCCCGCGCCGTTCGTGCAGCATGTCCAAGTCGCCTATCCCAGCGTTCCTCAGGTCAATCATTGCCGAGCTCGAACGCGATCTCGATCTTGTCGACGACCTCCTCGAGCAAGGCGAAGGACACGACCGCAAGGTCCGCGTCCTCGCCTACGCAGGATATCGCAACAGCCGCGTAGTGCGGTTGAAAGGCCGGATCGTTCGCCATGAGGAGCCTCTGAACACTGGCAAGGGGCGGCTGGCGCGGCTTCGCGCTATGTTGGAAATCTACAACAGCAACGAGCTTGCCGGCATCGGTGTACGCTGCGAGGGCTATGGTCAGAAGCTCGACGCAATCAGTGACGCGGAAGGCTACTTCGAGTTTGAGCTCGCCGTGGAGCAGGCGCTGCCACCCTCCACCTGCTGGGAGCACGTCACCCTCACGGCGCCCGACCGCCTAGCGCAACAGCCAAGCATCAAGGTTCCGATCCTGGCTCCCGGCACCGACGGAAACTGGGGCATAATCTCGGATATCGACGACACGATCATAGAGACCGGCGCGACGAACTTCCTCAAGAACTGGCGGCGCGTGCTGGTCGATCAGCCGCACGACCGGCTCGCGGTGCCCGGCGCATCGTCACTCTACAAGATGATTGCGCGCGACCACCCCGATCCGGCGCGCCCATTCTTCTACGTGTCCTCGTCGCCCTGGAACCTCTACGGATTCATCGCGGAGTTCATGGAGCTGAATGGCATCCCGCATGGCCCGATGTTCCTCAAGGACTACGGAATCGACCCGTCGCAATTCATCCGCAAGGGACACGAGGAACACAAGCTTGCCGCGATCGAGACGGTCTTCGCCTTCTACCCCGACCTTCGTTTCCTACTGATCGGCGATAATGGCCAGCGCGACGTCTCGATCTATGCCAAGGTGGTGAGCGACTTTCCGGGACGAGTGGCGGCTGTTTTCATACGCGATGTCGATAGCTCCTGCCGTTCGGGACCGGAAGCAGATCTGCTGCGGCAGATCGAAGGAAGTGGCGTCGCGACCTTTTGCGGGGCAGGGTTCGGCGATGCTGTCGCGGTCGTTCAGCAGCTTGACCTTGATCGCCCACTGGAAGCGGCGAGCGCTGTAGTCTCCCCGGGCGAGCATCTTGGGGCGTCCGCTGCTTAGCGAAGGCTCTACCGTCCGGATCGGGACGGCCGGCTGGGCAATCGGCGAGGCAGCCAAGGCGCACTTTCCAGCGCCCGGCAGCAATCTCGAACGTTACTCTCAGGTCCTGCCGGTGACGGAGATCAACAGCTCTTTCCACCGCCCCCACCGCCTGTCGACTTGGGAGCGATGGCGCGACAGCGTTCCTGCTGACTTCCGCTTCTCCGTCAAAATGCCGAAGACCATTTCGCATGAGCGGAAGCTGGTGCAATGCACGGAGCTCGTCACCGACTTCCTGGAGCAGGTTGATGGGCTGGGCGAGAAGCTGGCGGTGCTGCTGCTTCAGCTGCCTCCCAAGCTGTCTTTCGACGGTGAAGTCGCGGGAGCATTCCTCGAAAATCTCAACAGCAAGTCGAGGGTTCCCATCGTGGTCGAACCCCGGCATCCTTCGTGGTTCGAGGAGGAACCGGATCGAGTCCTGCGATCACTCCGCATTGGGCGGGTCGCGGCTGACCCAGCCATCTGCCCGGCCGCCGCTGTGCCCGGTGGTTGGCGAGGACTGGAATATTGGCGCCTGCACGGATCCCCGATCAAGTATCGCTCGAGCTATGACGATCGGCTCCCATCCTACGCCGAGTTGCTCCAGCATGGTGGCGATCACGGCGCGGAAAGGTGGTGCATCTTCGACAACACGGCGTCGTCCGCCGCCATCGCGGATGCCGTTGAACTGCAAGCAATCACCCGGAGCTGACCGGAGATCAGTGCCCTGGCAGGATCCGCGCCAAGTCACTTACGCTAGCTCACGAGCATGAAAAAGAGCGCCCCGTGAGAGGCGCCCTCCTTTTGAGCGGTTGTCCGCTTAGCGGTTCTTGTCGAAGCCGAACGCTCCGGGATCCTGATTGTGCTGGTCCGATCAATTCCGGCCGGCCCCTTATCCAAGTCCACTTCGGTGTGCCGGACCGTGTATGCACCTGCTTGGTGCGCTGGCTGGCGGTCTTGCTGACGACGAGCTCTTCTTTGACCCGCGCTTCCTTCGCGACGACGGCTTCCTCTGCAGTTTCCGTCATTTCCACGGTGCGATCCCTGAACAGACTTTCGTCTTCGGGGAGCCCGAGCTTCGCTCTAAGCCACCTTCACGAAGGCCAAGCTCGTCTCGACTTGCCAGCACGAATTCGGCAGAGCGCATGGCCATGGACCATTTTCGGCTTCGCGACGGCACGCTTCATGCCGAGGACGTTGCCCTGCCCCGTATTGCGGAGGAGGTGGGCACACCGGTGTACGTCTATTCACGGGCCACTCTGCAGAGACACGCTCGAGTGTTCCGCCAGGCACTATCGAAGCTCGACAACCCTCATATCGCCTTCGCGGTGAAGGCTAACCCGAACCTCGCCGTCCTGAAGGTGCTGGCAGACGAGGGGTATGGCGCGGATGTTGTCTCCGGCGGCGAACTGACGCGCGCCCTGGCCGCCGGCATGAAGCCAGCGGACATTGTCTTTTCGGGCGTCGGAAAGACGCAAGGGGAACTGCTGCAGGCTCTCGAGGCGGGAATTGGCCAGTTCAACGTCGAGAGCGAAGAAGAAGGCGACGAGCTCGCTGCGCTCGCCGTCTCACGAGGGACGCGCGCGGCCTGCGCGCTGAGGGTGAACCCCGACGTCGATGCTCGCACGCACGAGAAAATCTCCACCGGCAGGCGTGAGAACAAGTTCGGCGTCGCCCTGGACCGAGCACCGGGAATTTACGCGCGATTGAGTACAGCTGATGGGCTCGAGATGCGCGGCATCGCGATCCATATTGGCAGCCAGTTGAACGATCTTGAACCGCTGGAGACCGCCTTTGACAAGGTTGGGGTACTAATCAGGGAACTCCGGAAGCGGGGCTGCACGGTGACCCACGCCGACCTCGGCGGCGGGTTAGGAGTACCCTACAAGGCCGACGATTTTCTGCCTTCGCCCGCCGAATACGGCGCCATGGTGGAGCGGGTCACCCGGGAATGGAATGTGCGCCTGACGTTCGAACCGGGACGCGTGATTGCAGGCAATGCCGGCGTGCTGCTCACTCGCGTGATCCGGGTGAAACAGGGAAGTTCTCGACCTTTCGTGGTGGTCGATGCCGGGATGAACGACCTCGCACGGCCTGCCATGTACGGCGCCTGGCACGACTTCGAGGCTGTCCGGCCAAGCGGCAGTACGACGATTGCGCACATCGTCGGCCCGATCTGCGAAACAGGGGACACGTTCGCCATGGACCGGCCCTGCGATGAGCTGAAAGCTGGAGACCTCGCGATCTTCCGCACTGCGGGCGCCTATGGTGCGACAATGGCGAGCAGTTACAACTCACGCGGTTTCGTTGCTGAGGTGCTGGTGAGCGGCGAGGAGTTCGCCGTTGTCGCGGACCGCATTCCAGCAAGCGAGATCATGTCTGCGGAACGGGTGCCGGACTGGCTCCGGTAAATTTGCCGGTCGCCCCGGCACGCGCAGGCGGCCCGAGGGGTTGCACGCGACTGTCGCTAGCGCCGGCGTTTGCGGCCCCAGCCGTAGCTCGTCCTGACTTCCGAAGCGATCGCTTGCCCGCGCTGGTCGAGTGCCGGGCTGAAGCGCATCCGGCGCTCAACGAGCCCGCAAGTGGCCGCATCCAGCTCGGCATTGCCGCTGCTCACGATCGGTTTGCAGTCGCTCACTTGCCCACTGGTTCCAACCACGAAGCTCACGCTGACGGTGCCTTCAAATCGTCCGTAAGGATTGTCGCTGTCGGCCAAGCCGCCGCTGACCCAGCGAGCCGGAGTGACCACCCGGCGCTGCTCACGGACCGGCGCTGCCTGGGCAGGCAAGGCGGCCGGATCCGCGGCAGCTGCTCCCGTCGCAGAAGGCGCATCCAGCTGAGAAGGCGGCTGAGCGGCGGGCGATGAGGCCGCGTCCGCTGGCGGTGTGACCGGGTCGGCCCTCGAACGAGCGTCGGGCGGTTCTTGGGCGATGTCGCTCGAGCGAGCCCCATCGGAGAGGCGGGATGCGACCGCGGCAAGTTCCATGGGTGGGGCACCGGCCATTGTCTCGCCAGCTGAGTTTTGCGGGAAAGTCTTTCCATCCCCTGCTGGCATCGGCTCCGCCGGGAGGGGCTGGTGATCCGAAGCGGCCAGCGCCTTGTCGGCGGCGGCGATCGCGGCATCGATGCGCGCAGCAAAGCGGTTGGTATCGGCTGCCTTGGACGACTGACCGCCAGCGCCGGCGCGATCGTCGAGCATGCCACCGTCCAGCAGCACGGCGGCCGCTGCGAGGCAAAGGGCCAGGGCGCCAGCGCCAAGCACCAACGGCTTCGACAGGCTTCGCGGCCGGGCATCCTGATCTGGGGGCGAAGCAGCTTCAGCCGCGCCGGGGGGCTCGGCCTCTGTCATCGACTGCCACGACAGGTGGCGAGCCCGGGGTGCGGCAGGCGCATCGTCTCGGCCGTAGCTTCTCACCGGCGGGCCGCCTCGGCGCTGGGAGCCCGTGCCGCATCTCCGACCTTCGTGCGAACGTCGCCAGCCTTCGGGCCTGAGCCGGCTTCGAACTTGTCCTCGCGGGGTTTGCCCGTGAGCCCGTCGGGCAGGTACGGTGGACTGACCACAGGCGTTCCAATCTCAACGACTCGAAGCCAAGTACCGAATTATACGGAATTTTCTGGATGTGCTCCAGCCTTAGGCACCGGCTGCCCCGGTAAGCCGATCCGTCGCGACCTACGGTTGTTTTGTGCCCCCGCGAAAGCCGATCAGCGGCTGAATCCGAATTCGAGGCAGGGCTGGCTTCAAAATCTTAAAATTCGTTTGATTTGTCTGCGTTTGGCGGGCTGCTCGACGGTGTCCGTCACGATGCGGTGCACATCAATGCGGAGTTCGCGGGCACGCGGCCAACCGATCATTATCCGCAGGTGGCACTGCTGCGAGTGGCGATCACGCCGCACGACCTGCTCCTCAGCAACGGTTCGGTGAACGAGAACCTGCTCGCGGGAACGGTGGTCGGGACCTTGTCAGCGACCGACACGCCGGGCGACGTCCTGACCTACGCGCTGGTAGACGACGCGGACGGACTATTCGCCGTGGACCCGAAGACGGGCGTCGTGGTCACCACTCGGGCGATCGACTTCGAGGCATCCGCCGGCTTCACGATCATGGCCGCATCTTCAGCGACAGCGCCGGGCTGCAGTCGCAGGCGCAGTTCACCGTTGCGGTAGGCGACGTCAATGAAGCGCCGGTTGCGCGCGACAACTCCGTCGCGGTCGATGAAGATGCGGCCAGCGGCAACCTGTGGTCGCTGCTGCTCGCCAACGATACGGATGTCGATGCCGGCGACACACGGACGATCACGGGCGTCGACGGGTCGGGAGCGTTGGGCAGCATCCTGTTCGACCCTGCCACTCAGACGCTGCGCTACGTCGCCGACAATGATCTGTTCGACCAACTTCCAGTTCGTCGATCGCTTTACCTACACGATCACCGATGCCGGCGGGCTGAGCCACAGCACCAGTGTCAAAGTGACGGTGACCGGGCTGACGGACGGGGTTACCCGCCAGGGCGGCAACGGCGCCGACCTGCTGGACGGCACGGCGGGCGAGGATCGGCTGCTTGGCGACAACGGCAAGGACCAGTTGTTCGGCCTGGGCGGACACGACCAGCTGGACGGCGGCCGGGGCGACGACCAACTGGACGGCGGGAGCGGTCACGACGTGCTTGCAGGCGGGCAGAGGCTGGCTGAGCGGCACGGGTATTCGCAACTCGCGCGCCCTGGACGTCGACGCGGACGGCCGGGCCGACCTGGTGATGACGCTGACGGGCGGCGGTTCGGTGACCCTGCTGGGTGTATCCGAGATCGGACAGGTCAGCTTCGAGGTGAGCCCGATGCAGCAACGGCCGGCGCCGTGAACGATTGGCAGTATTGGGCCTGATTTCGGCCGAAGTGGGGTCGTAGTTGGTGAGACTAATCGCCTGGCGACACGGGCGGTTGATCGTCGATGTCGACGCAAGCCGTGGCATGCGGGCGCGCGGCTGGGGTGAGCCGCGCGCCCTGATGCCCGCTTAGCGAACTCGGCTCAGACGAACGTTGGTCACCCGCCCGGTATAATCGACATTGCAGCGGAAGCTGAGGTCGCCCTGCGCATATTGCTGATTGTAGCCATAAGCGTTGCCGTAGGGCGGCTGATTATGGCCGTTCGCGCCAGTGTCGAGCAGGCCGGTGACGCGAAGGCCGCGGTTGCGGCGCTCCACATTGGTGATGGCCGTCACTCGGGCCTGGCCGGTCGCATACTGGTTGTAGCCATACTGATCGCCGTAAGCCGGGCGATAGCGGCGAGCCGCCTCGGCCGAGGCGGCGCTGGCGCATTGGCTGATCGCCGTGCGATCGTTGGACTGGTAGCGGTTGCCGAGCAGCTGGCCGATGATCCCGGCGATGCCGCCCTGCTGCTGCGGGTAGGCGTACCCCTGCTGGGGATAGCCCTGGCCGGGATAATTGTAGCCCGGCTGACCCGGGTAAGGCTGCGGCACGGTAGGCTGGGGATAGCTGGGCTGCGGATAATATTGCGCCGCCGCCGGGGCGGCGATGCCGCCGAGCGCCGTCGCGGCAGCGATGAGGGTCAGGATACGCATAGTCACTTCCTTGTTCTCCGCACGGAAAACGCCGGGGAGTTCAGGGCTACAACGAGCAGCCGCCGCACGGGATGCATGAACGGGAGACAACGAGGGGCGTTCGGTCGGATGCGGGCATGTAAGTCGCTCCCTCGAGGCGTTAACGACTCAATTGCCGACGTGCCTTAGTGTCGCCGAATGCAGAACCCGTATCTCGAAATGTTGCGCCTCGCTCTTGGCGATCTTGTGCAATATGTGCCGCACTTCGTCTTTCTTCTTGTGCTGGTCGGGCTGGCCAAGCTCATCGACGCGAAGACCAAGGCGCAGCGGCGGAGCAAGTGGAAGGGGGCGGGGCTCTTCGAACCGGCGCTCCGGTGGATGGCAGCCGAAGCATGATCCACTACCGGGCCAGTCCCGTGTTCCTGATGCGGCGGAGCAGTTGCGGATCGTGATGGCGTCGGAGTTCACCGCGCAGCCGCTGCTGAACCGGAGCGAGAAGCGGCTGTTCGAGGCGCTCGATAGGCTGGTGATCGAGCTGGCGCCGCCGGGCTGGCAGGTGATGGCGCAAGTGAGCCTGGGCGAGATCTTGAAGAGCCCGAGCAAGGACGCCTTCCTGGCGATCAACAGCAAGCGGGTGGACCTGCTGATCGTCCACGCCGACGCGAAGCCGTGGCATGCGATCGAGTATCAGGGCGGCGGGCACTTCAAGGGCGCACACGCCACGGCAGCCCGCGACGCGGTCAAAAAGGAAGCCCTGCGCCGCGCCGGTATCGGCTATGTCGAGGTGGTCGGCGGCGAGATGAAGTCGGCGGAGTTGCGGAGGTTGGTGGAACGGTTGGTCGCGCCCAGCGTGGGTGAGCGGCTGGCCGAGCGACCGAGCTCCAGCGCCTAGGGCCTCGACAAGGCGAAGGATGCGTCGCCTACCTGGCGTTTAGGCGTTTGCTGGAACTCGCGGACCAGTGAATGACGGACCGGTAAGATCAGCGGAACGTGAAGCCACTACTCCGCCACCTCAGCCACCTTCCGCCGCCGCGTGCGCTTCGGCTCCGCGCCCTCTCCCCGCTCGCCTCCGGCGAGTCGACCCTCTCCCTCGAGGGGAGAGGGTGAGGCACGCTCCAGCAACGGCCGCAGGTACTGGCCGGTGAAGCTTCGCGCCTCCCCCGCAACCTGCTCCGGCGTGCCTTCGGCGACGATCTCGCCGCCCTTGACCCCGCCGCCGGGGCCGAGATCCAGGACCCAGTCGGCCGTCTTGATGACGTCGAGGTTGTGCTCGATCACAACCACTGTGTTGCCTTGCTCGACCAAGGCGTGGAGGACTTCCAGGAGCTTGCGGACGTCTTCGAAGTGCAAGCCCGTTGTGGGCTCGTCGAGGATGTAGAGGGTCTGGCCGGTGGCGCGGCGGCTGAGTTCCTTGGCGAGCTTGACGCGCTGGGCTTCGCCGCCGCTGAGAGTCGTCGCCTGCTGGCCGACCTTGACGTAGCCGAGGCCGACCTCCGCCAGCATCGCCATCTTGTCTCGGATTCCGGGGACGGCCTTGAAGAACTCGACCGCGTCCTCCACCGTCATGTCGAGCACGTCGGCGATGCTCTTGCCCTTGAACTTCACCTCCAGCGTTTCGCGATTGTAGCGCTGGCCGTGGCAGACGTCGCAGGTGACGTAGACGTCGGGCAGGAAGTGCATCTCTATCTTCAGCAGGCCGTCGCCGGTGCAGGCCTCGCAGCGGCCGCCCTTGACGTTGAAGGAGAAGCGCCCGGCCTTGTAGCCGCGGGCCTGGGCCTCGGGCAGCCCGGCGAACCAATCGCGGATGTTGGTGAAGGCGCCGGTGTAGGTTGCCGGGTTGGAGCGCGGGGTGCGGCCGATCGGCGACTGGTCGATGTCGATGACCTTGTCGAGATGCTCGAGCCCGGTGACCTTGTCGTGCTTGCCGGCGAGGATGCGGGCGCCGTTCAGGCTGCGCGCGGCGGATGCGTAGAGGGTGTCGATGGTGAAGCTCGACTTGCCCGAGCCGGAGACGCCGGTGATGCAGGTGAAGGTGCCGAGCGGAATGGACGCGGTGATGCCCTGGAGGTTGTTCTCGCGCGCGTTGTGGACGGTGAGCTTCTTGCCGGTGCCCTTGCGGCGCTTGGGTGTGAACGGGATGGTGCGGCGGCCGGAGAGATAGTCGGCGGTGAGGCTGCCTTCGTGGGCGAGCAGTTTGTCGAGGGTGCCGGAGAAGACCACCTCGCCGCCGTGGACGCCCGCGCCTGGGCCCATGTCGATGACATGGTCGGCGGTGCGGATGGCGTCCTCGTCATGCTCGACCACCAGCACGGTGTTGCCGAGGCCGCGCAGGCGCTTGAGGGTTTCGAGCAGGCGGTCGTTGTCCTTCTGGTGAAGACCGATCGAGGGCTCGTCGAGGACGTAGAGGACCCCGGACAAGCCGGAGCCGATCTGCGACGCGAGGCGGATGCGCTGGCTTTCGCCGCCGGACAGGGTGCCCGAGGTGCGGTCGAGGTTGAGATAGTCGAGGCCGACGTTGTGGAGGAAGCCGAGGCGCTCGTTGATCTCTTTGAGGATGGCGCGGGCGATCTCCTGGTGCTGGGGGGTGAGCTTCGCCTCGAAGGGTGGAGAAGAACGCGAGGGCGTCGGCGACCGAGCGGCGGGTGGACTGGCTGATGTCCTCGCCGGCGATCTTGACGCTGAGCGGCTCGGCCTTGAGGCGCGCGCCGCCGCAGGTCTCGCAGGGGTGCGAGGCCTGGTAGCGGCTGAGCTCCTCGCGCATCCACGCGCTCTCGGTCTGGAGCATTCGGCGGTTGAGGTTGCCGATCACGCCTTCGAACGGCTTCTTGACCTCGTAGCTCTTCTTGCCGTCGATGAAGCGCAGGGTGACGGGCCCGCCTTGGGTGCCGTGCAGGATGACGCGCTGCTGGTCGGGGGTGAGGTCGCGCCAGGGGGTGTCGAGGGTGAAGTCGTAGGCGCGGGCGAGGCTGGCGAGCACCTGCATGTAGTAGGGCGAGGGCGGCTGGGATTTGGCCCAGGGTACCACGGCGCCCTTCTTGAGCGTGAGCTCGTGGTTTGGAACGACCAGGTCCTCGTCGAATTCCATCTTCTCGCCGAGGCCGTCGCAGGCGGGGCAGGCGCCTTGCGGGGCGTTGAAGGAGAACAGGCGCGGCTCGATCTCGGCAATGGTGAAGCCGCTGACCGGGCAGGCGAATTTTTCGCTGAAGGTGATGCGGCCGAGAGGGGCATGCGAGGCGAGGACAGCGCGGTCCGCGGCTTCCTGCAGAGCGGCCGCGACACCTGTACGATCAGCCCCTTCGGGATGAGGGACGTCGGCGGGGTCGAGATATGCGAGGCCCTCCGCTAGCTTCAGCGCGGTTTCGAAACTGTCGGCGAGGCGACTTTCGATGCCATTGCGGACGACGATGCGGTCAACGACGACTTCCAGGTCATGCTTGTACTTTTTGTCGAGCGCGGGGGCTTCGTCGATCTCGTAGAATTGGCCGTCGATGCGGACGCGGGTGAAGCCGGCTTTCTGCCACTCGGCGAGATCCTTGCGATACTCGCCCTTACGGCCGCGAACGACGGGAGCGAGGAGGTAGTGGCGGCTGCCTTCGGGCAGCGCCATGACGCGGTCGACCATCTGGCTGACCTGCTGCGCCTCGATCGGTAGGCCGGTGGCGGGGGAGTAGGGCACGCCGATCCGCGCCCAGAGCAGGCGCATGTAGTCGTAGATTTCGGTGACGGTGGCGACAGTCGAGCGCGGGTTGCGGCTGGTGGTCTTCTGCTCGATCGAGATGGCGGGGGAGAGGCCGTCGATATGCTCGACGTCCGGCTTCTGCATCATCTCGAGGAACTGGCGCGCGTAGGCGGACAAGCTCTCGACGTAGCGGCGCTGCCCTTCGGCATAGATGGTGTCGAACGCGAGGCTGGACTTGCCCGAGCCGGACAGGCCGGTGATCACCGTCAGGCTGTCCCGCGGGATATCCACCGAGACGTTCTTGAGGTTGTGCTCCCTCGCACCGCGGACGCTTATGTGAGTCAGCATTCGGAACACCGAAGCTTCTTGATATGGGTCAGCATGGGAGCAGTCTGTTCCAGATTTGTTCACGGGGCAAGCGGAAGGGCTTGGCGGCGGCGAAGCGCCGGGGCACAGATAGGGAGCCGAACGGGGAACGGAAAGGATGAGGCGATGGGGCTCGCCCGGTTTGCGTTGGTATTGAGTATGGTGGCTGGGTCCGCCGGGGCAAGTCCCTCAGGAGAGTGGCAGCCGAGCGGCAAGTGGGTGGTCCGCTTCGAAAAGAACCAGTGCATGGCGCTTCGAGGCTTTGTTCGAGGGGACCGGAAGATTACCGTTGGGTTCGAATCCAAATTCTTGTCGCCATACTATAGCGTGCTTTTCGAGATGCCGGGATCACCGACGGGGTTAGGTCTGGATCGCGCCAGTTTGGTCGTTGGCCGCGAGCGCCAGCCTTCTCGGTCGGCACTGATCGGACCGAGCAAGAAGTCTGGCTTCCAGATCATCTCCTTCACAGCAACTGACAAGCAACTTGAGGATCTGGAGGCGCATCCCTGGGTGCAATTCTCAGCCGCCGGGAAGACAATCAGGGTTCCGGTCACCAGCTTTAGATCGGTGCAGGAACTGCTGGACCGGTGCGAAGCGCAGGTGCTCGCGAGTTGGGGCTTCAGCTTTGCCGATCAGGCGCGCATCGCGACCTATCCGAAAACAGGGAAAGGGTTGCTGAACGTATTTACCGCCGACGACTACCCCTCAAGCGCTCTCAAGAGGGATGCAGTTGGCCAAGTCGACCTCCGCGCGATGGTTGGGTTAGACGGCAAAGCGAGGGACTGCGTGATTGTGCGTTCCAGCGGCCATCCCGACCTGGACACAGCGACCTGCGCCCTGTTTATCCAGCGGAATAGATATTCGCCAGGGGTTGCGACGGACGGGAGGCCAATGGTGGCGCCGGTTTTCGTCACGGTCAGATGGCTTATGGGGTGAATCCGTAGCGTGCGACCACGTCATAGTGCGGACCATGCCGCGAGAGATGGCTTTCGTAAAAAATTAATTCTTCCACCTCCCATGCTTCGGACGTCAGCCCGCGGTGGCGTTCCGCGAACGAGTCCGCCGCGCGGGCGCTTTGGCGGGTGTAGCGGGCGAGGGTGACGTGGGGGTGAAAGGCGCGGCGTTCGGGCTCGAGCCCCGCGGCCACGCAGGCACGGTCGACCTTGGCAGCGAGGGCGCTCACTGGAGCCTTGGGCTCGACGCCCGCCCATAGAGCACCGCCATTGCGCCGGTCGAATCGGCCGACGCCGTGGATGGCGAGCGAGAACGGCTCCGACCTGACCCGCTGCAGGGCGGCTGCGATCTCCTCGGCCAGCGGGCGCTCGACCTCGCCGATGAAGCGCAGGGTGAGATGAAGCTGGTCGTCGCCGACCCAGCGCAGCTCCGGGCTGTCGTCCATCGCATCGATCAGGAGATCGCGGATGTGCGCCGGCGGGCGGAGAGCGACGAACAGGCGGTGCATGGCGTGGTCAAATACAGGCGCGGAGCAAGGCGATCCACTTGGCCATGCGCGGGGACATGTCGGCTGGGAGGGCATCCGGTTCGACCTCCATCACCCGCTCGACCTCCCAAGACCAGCGCCGGGGCGTGTAGCGGACGTCGCGGACGATCAGCAGCGAGGCGAGGTCGCGCTTGAAATCGGTCGGTTCTTCCAGCTCGCAGGCGAGTTGCACCGTGCCGTGCGAGGTCATGCCGATCTCCTCGCGCAGCTCGCGCAGCACGGCTTTCGCCGGCGCTTCGTCGGCCGCTCGCCCGCCGCCGGGGAGGCGCCAGCCGGGCGCGTAGCGGAGCTTCACCAGCACGATGCGGCCCTCGTGCGTGAGCGGCAGGGCGTGGGCGCCGAAGGTCCGCGGGCGGCGGATGAACCAGCCCGCCTTGAGCAGCGCGTGCGCCGCGCCGAGCAGCGGGCGCAGGAGCCGGTCGGCCAGGGTCACGGAAGGGTGGGAAGCCATGCGGCCTTGTTCCCCGCTATGGCGGCCGAGGCAACCGCCAACTCTCCGACGCGCAGGACGCTTCAACTCACACCATCAACTCACATGTAAGTAGGTCGTTTCGCTGCCGTTTTTTCTTGAAACACCGAAGCAACTTTCCGATATGATGCGTTGAGGCGGGCACGGTTGCCTGACCCCAATGGAGTTTCACGATGCAGAACTGGTCTGACCCGCGCACGACGACCGCCGCGCAGCCCGCCGTTTCGGTGGGTGTGCCGCGTGCCACCCGCGACGCGGGCCTGCGGTCCTACATGCTTTCCGTCTATAACTATATGGCGTCCGGCGTCCTGCTGACCGGCATTGTCGCGCTCGGCCTGGCGATGACTGGTGTTGCGCAGTCGATCTTCTTTGGCGGCGGCATCCTGAAGTGGGTGGTGATCTTCGCGCCGCTGATCATGGTCATGGTCATGGGCTTCAAGGCCCAGAACATGTCCGAGGGCGGGATGAAGACCTTCTTCTTCGCCTTCGCCGCGGTAATGGGCGTGTCGATGTCGGTCATTCCGCTGATCTACAGCGGCACCTCGATCGCGCAGACCTTCTTCGCGACGGCGGTGGCGTTCATGTCGCTCAGCCTGTGGGGCTACACGACCAAGAAGGACCTCAGCGGCTGGGGCACCTTCCTGATGATGGGCGTGATCGGCCTCCTGGTGGTGATGATCGGCAACATGTTCCTGCGCTCGGATGCGCTGAGCATGGCGATCAGCGCGATCGGCGTGCTGCTGTTCGCGGGCCTGACCGCCTACGACACGCAGAAGATCAAGAGCATGTACGCCTACGTTGCCGGGTCCGAGATGATGGGCAAGTCGGCGATCCTGGGCGCGCTGACGCTCTACCTGGACTTCATCAACATGTTCCAGTTCCTGCTGAGCTTCATGGGCAACCGCGAATAATCGCAGCCCGAAGCGAGGCGGAAAGAGGCCGGCGGGAGCGATCCTGCCGGTCTTTTTGTTTGTGGCGGGGCCGGGCGGGGGAGGGCGGGGCGGAGCGGCGGTGTTGGCATGGGCCCGCTTAGGGCACATCATGGCTGCTTAGGACAGCGACAAAGACGCCCGGGCGCGCCCTTCAGTCGCGCAATCGCCGGAACAGCAGCTTCCAGGCCCGCTCGTCCTTTGGGAATGGGTCGGGGCCGGGGCGCTCGCGCGTGGCCTTGAGATGCGGGGCGCGGGCGCCGCAACGGCTGCAGACCAGCCGCTGACCAAGCGCCTCGATCTGCGTGTTCCAGCAACGGAGCAGGCAATAGCGGTTGAAGCGCTGGGCATCGACGACGCTGACCTTGTCGCAGGTCCGGCAGGTGACCCGCAGGTTGGCCTTGTGCTTGACGAGGTCAGAGAGGCCGTCGAGCCGGGTGTTGGCGCCCACGTCGCAACCGCGTCACAGGGGGAGGGCGAGCTGGTCCCGATCGACCACGTGCACCGGCTCACCAAGTTTCTGAACGATGGTCGCGGCGAGGGCGTCGGCCGCCCGCTCGCGCAAGCGCGAATCCCGCACGGTGAGGCCGAGGCGAGCCCAGGCAGGGGCGTTCAGGAGAATCGTGGAGAGGCGTTCGGGGTCCATGCCCTGCAAGAACATAGGGGGAACATGGAGGTCAAGAGGCAGGCCGAGCGCAAGCGAGCGATTGCGCAGCAATCGGGAGGCAGTACGAAGAGACCGCGCAGGCCGGCCAGCCTGCCGCGCAGCGGACAGGACTGACGTCACGCGACTTACTCCCGTGACGGTTTGTGGCCGTCAGCAGTCCGTCTGGTCTTGGTGCAGAGAGGAGAACCAAGCGGACGGGCATCCGCCTATTGTTGCCACTGCCGCTCGATGGCTTGAGCCTCGGTCTGGGCATCGAGCGGCTCTCCCATCCGGCTGTCGATGATCGCAGTAAGAGCCGGATCCTGTCCGCCGGCCATTCGATAGTTGCCCTGCTCCTGACCGGATCGGCGAACCAGTCCCTCGATGATCCAGTCCTCGCCACCCCGGCAGGCGAGCCCGCTTTGTCCTTCGGCCGTGAAGCTGCGGCAATAGCGGCCGTCACGATCTCTGAAGCTCAGGCCCATGCGTATGCCGAGCTGCTCGCCGGCAGCCGCAAACTGACGGTCGAGGGCGCGGTCGAGCGGGCCTGCCGCGGCAAGCTGTCCCCTGTCGGACCGATACGAGCCCTCGCCACCCCGCATGGCAACGCCGATCACCAGCCCAAACGCCAGGCTGGCGGCCGCGGCGAGCCCCACGACGCTCCACTGGCGCCGGCGAGCACGCACCTGAGCGAGGGGGATAATTTCGGCCGTCCATGGCTCCGCCGCGGTCAGGAGGCGCTCGGGGAGCGGAGCGGAAAGGATCGGCGCGAAGGCATCGCACAGTCGCCCCGCCAGCGTGCGATGCTGCTCGGCAAGGGCGGCGAGCCCGGGGTCGGCCGCCACCCTCGCTGCCATGACGCTGGCTTGCGGCTCGGGCAGCTCACCGTCGAGCCAGGCGTAGAAGTCGGGGTCGTCGGTCATGCGTTAGTTTCCTGGCCAAGGGCGGCAAGAAGGGAATTGCGACCTCGCACCAGCCGGCTCGACACCGTGCCGATCGGTTGGCCGAGCAACTCGGCTGCCTCGCGGTAGCCGAGGCCCTCGATCATGATCAGGGCGACCACCTCGCGCTGCTCGTCGGGCAATCCGGTCATAGCGCGCATGACCTTCGCCAGCTCCGCCGCTCGCTCGATGTCCGCGGCCCCATCGAAGCCCTGAAGTTCGCCCGCTTCCGGCGGGGCTTCCCACGCCGCGCGTCGCTGACGGCTGCGCCCCTCGTCGATCCAGAGATTGCGCGTGATGCGGAACAACCAACTGTCGAGCCGTGTACCCGGCGTGAACTGCGATCGGCTGCGCAGCGCTCGCTCGATCGCTAGCGCCGCCAGATCGTCCGCGTCCGCCGAGTGACGCGACAGGGCGAAGGCGAAGCGCCGGAGCCGTGGCAGCATTGCTCCGAGCTCTTCGGCAAACGCGTCTTGAGTCTTCATTGCTCTCCATGGGGGATGAAACGACGCGCCTGCACCGTTTCATCCCAAAGACGAACTGATTAGGATTGGTTGCAATGTCCAGAAGCTCTTCTGCCCTAGCCGCTCTCATGCTGGCGGGCGCCGCACTCGCCGCCAGTACTGCGGGTGGGGCACAGCTGCTGCCCTCGCTGCCCATCGGCAATCTGCCGCTGCCGAGCACGGTGCAGAATGTACCGCTGGCGGGCAACCTGTTGTCGCCCCTCTCACCAGCGCAGCGCAGCGCGGCGACCATGCCAAGCCTCGACCGGCTTGGCGTCGGGCAGGGAATAAGCGACCTCGGGCAGGCCTCTCTGGCGGAGCTCCGGAAGATACGGCTGGGCGAACTCATCCGCAGCAATCCGGCGCAGCTCGACGCGGGTCCGGATGGCTTGCCCGTCCGACGCGGCGTGCTGCTCGCGATCAATCCTGCCGATGCGCAGCTTCGTGCAGCGGCGGTAGCCGGCTTTCGGGTCGAAGCGCGGGAAGACCTCGGCGGGATCGTCAGCGTGACGCTGCGAGCCCCCGCGCGCATGTCGCCCAAGGCGGCGATGCGGCGGCTGATGCAGGCGGCGCCGGGGCTCGCGGCGGATTACGACCATGTCTACGAGCCTGCCGGCGGCGCCTTGTTGCCGGTGATGGGGGCAGTGTTGGCGGGCGCCAATCCGCCGCCGATGCCCGCCGGCCGCACCATCGTCATGATCGACGGCGGCGTTGCGGCGCATCCGAGCCTTGCGGGTGCGAAGATCGTGCAGCATGGCTTCGCGGGCGCGGCGAAGGCGACGGGTCACGGTACGGCGGTCGCATCCCTGCTGATCGGCCGGGACGGTGCCTTCCGTGGAGCGGCGGACGGGGCTCGGCTCTATGTCGCGGACGTCTATGGTGGGAGCGCAGGGGCGGGCAGCGCCAGCGCGATCGTGCGGGCGCTCGCCTGGGGGGCCTCGAAGCAGCCTGACGCGATCAGCATCAGCCTGGTTGGCCCTAGCAACCTGCTGCTGCAGCGAGCGGTAGCGATCTTGGCCGGGCGCGGGATCAGGCTGGTGGCGGCAGTCGGCAACGACGGCCCTGCGGCGCCAATTCAATATCCGGCAGCCTATCCCGGCGTGATCGCCGTCACGGCGGTGGATGCGCGCGACCGGGCTTTGCCGGAGGCAGGCAGGGCGGCGCGGCTCGACTTCGCGGCTCCGGGCGCGGACATGGCGGCGGCCTTGCCGGGCCGGGGCTATGCGAAGGTCCGCGGCACAAGCTTTGCGACGCCGCTGGTCGCCGCGCGGCTGGCCGCGAAGGGCTCGCCACAAGCACTCGGCGTGGAAGTGGCGCGGGGCAATGGCAAGGTGGGGCGGGGCATCGTCTGCCGCACTTGCCGTACCGATCCGAAGGCTGTGGGCGCAAAATAGAAATTGGTCGCGCGGGATGAAGCGCCGGATTGCTATCGTTCTCAATAGGCAAGCCCCTCCGGGGCTGCATGCAATTGAGAACGACAGGAAAGGACCTTTGATGATCCGTCTTACCCTTGTGCTGGCGCTGGCCGCCGGCAGCGCTTCGGCCCCGGCCTCGGCCCAGCTCCTCGGCAACCTCGGCGGCACCGTCGGCGGCGTTGTGGGCGGCACTCTGAACGGAAGCAATTCGATCGGTGGCACCGTCGGTGGCACGCTGAGTGGCAATGGCGCGCTGTCGGGCACGCTCAATGGGGTTAGCGGCAGCATCACCAAGAGCGTGACCGGGAGCGTTACTGGCACCGGCTCGCTGACCTCCAGCCGATCGGTCGACACGAAGAGGGGTTCGGCAACCGGCGATGTCGGACTCGCAGGCTCGCTGGCGGGTACCGCTGACGGTGCGCTGGCTGCGAGCGGTGTGGGGCAGTCGGGCCTAGCGGGCTCGCTCGCCGGGAACGCTTCTGGCAGCAAGAATGCGAGCTTTGGCATCCAAGGCGTCGGCACCGATGCGCTGGGTTCTGCTGGAGGCAGTGCCGCCGGCATGGCAGGTGGTCAGGTATCGGCTGCGCGCGACCAAGTTTCAGCGGTGCGTGGTCAGGCACGGGACCACGCTTCGGGTGCCGTGAACGGAGCGCTGACCGCAGCGCGCCAGTCAGGCGGTAGCCTAAGCGCGTCGGGTCAGGCCAGCGGCTCGGCTGACGGAAAGGCCCGTGCCTCGCGCGCCAACTAAGTCTCTCCCAAGCGCCTGCCCCCCTTTGGCAGGCGAAAGTGGCCCGCCGAGTCCTTCCGGCGGGCCGCATCGCTCTACCTTCGAGGATTACGAACAAAGGAGGTTAGGACTGCTCCTGTTTCGTAGAAACAGCTTTTGAGTACCTCAGCAAACGGCAGGTCCTGGGCCGCTAGCAGACTATCCGGTTCTCGCGTCTAAGCCGCCCCTTTCGGAGATCAAAGAAACCTGCAGTGCTCATGTGTTTGCGGGTACGCGCCGGCTGAGCCATGCGCGGAATGTGCTCGCTGCAGCACGGCAGGCCGCGGCATTTGGCCGTCTAGACGACCGTCCATCTGCTCCCTCACGAAATGTGTTCAGAGCAAGAAGTCATTCGTACCGAGGTTTACCATTCCGTTGAGCCAAATGATGAAGTCGGCAACTCCGTCGCCATCCACGTCGCCCTGCACTAAGGTTTCGCCGCTGTCTTGACGAGACGCACCCGGTCGGCGGCGATGTCCTCCAGCTGCGTGGCGTCCTTGATGTTGGAAGCGAACAGGGTAGCGCGCGCCTCGATCGGTCCCCGTGTGTAGCCGACGTCGACCGAGCCGGTCGTGGCCGTCTCCGCTTTGAGGTCACCCAGCGGTTCGAGCCGGGAAAGACCGGCCGCTTCGATCTCTTGCTCCGCTGTGTCGAAAGGAGCTTGAGAACACGCTTCTGAAACTCGCTAAGCGGCCCCGGCCGCACTCTCGATCCGTGACGCGAGACGACGAGCGTTCATATCGCCGTGCTGACGCAGATGGCGTGCGACATTCTTGGCATCTTCCATAGTCGGGTGAGCGACACACGGCGGACGTTCCAAAGGCAACGCGCTTCATAGAGCGCCCATGCCTCATCGTAAGCACGCGTGAGCGGCAGCTTGGTATCAACTCCATTGTGCCTCGGCATGCTCACGGCGTTCTCCTTTCGTCCAAATTTGCCCACTTCCGTCAGATTATTCAAGCAGTGACCCGCCAAGGCTGCCTCGGGAAGGCGGACTTTGATCGTTTATGAGTCCTGGTCCTAGACCATGCGGCTCGATTGAGCTTCATCCGCCAGGCACGCGGATTGGGGTTCGATATCGCCGACATCCGCTCGCTGCTGGCACTTGGCGCTGACCCCGAGCAGGACTGCGGCCATGTTGACCAGCTCGCGACTGGGCACCTTCGCGCCGTCGAGCGCAAGATCAAGCAGCTGGAACAGCTACGGCGCGAGCTGAACAGGATGCTCAGCCAATGCCGGGGAGGTCGGATCGCGGACTGCCGGATCATGGAAGCGCTGTCCGACAGCACTGGATCATCGGCCCCGCAATAGTCAGGCGAACGTGCGCTTTCAGGTGCCGGGCGCCCCTGCTGGGAACGACCGGAATGGGCGCCGAGCCGACTGGAGTGCCTTCTCGGCGGCAGCGGTTACGGGAGTAAATCCCGTGACGTCAGTCCTGTTGCGCTTCGACTTCGCTCAGGACGCAGGCTGGCCGGCTGTCGCGCTCTCTTCGCGCTGCTGCAGACGGCGCTTACGCGCCGGCTTCGCTGGGCTCAGGCGCTCGCTACTGATCCAAAAACGACCGCATCTTGCGGCTCCGGCTCGGATGCTTCAGCTTGCGCAGCGCTTTCGCCTCGATCTGGCGGATGCGTTCGCGGGTGACACTGAACTGTTGGCCGACCTCTTCCAGGGTGTGGTCGGTGTTCATGCCGATGCCGAAGCGCATGCGCAGCACGCGTTCTTCGCGGGGGGTTAGGGACGCCAGGACGCGGGTGACGGTTTCCTTGAGGTTGGCCTGGATCGCGGCGTCGACTGGGATGACGGCGTTCTTGTCCTCGATGAAGTCGCCGAGGTGGCTGTCTTCCTCGTCGCCGATCGGGGTTTCAAGGCTGATCGGCTCCTTGGCGATCTTGAGGACTTTTCGCACCTTTTCGAGCGGCATGGAGAGGCGCTCGGCGAGCTCTTCCGGAGTGGCTTCGCGGCCGGTTTCGTGGAGGAACTGGCGGCTGGTGCGGACCAGCTTGTTGATCGTCTCGATCATGTGGACCGGGATGCGGATGGTCCGCGCCTGGTCGGCGATCGAGCGAGTGATCGCCTGGCGGATCCACCAGGTCGCATAGGTCGAAAACTTGTAGCCGCGGCGATACTCAAACTTATCGACCGCCTTCATTAGGCCGATGTTGCCTTCCTGGATGAGGTCCAGGAACTGCAGCCCGCGGTTGGTGTATTTCTTGGCGATCGAGATGACGAGGCGCAGGTTCGCCTCGACCATTTCCTTCTTGGCGATGCGGGCCTCGCGTTCGGCCTTCTGGACCTGGTTGACGATGCGGCGGAACTCGCCGAGCGCCATCCCGGTGGACCGTGCTATCTCGGCGATCTCGACCCGGATGCGATCGACGCTGTCGCGCTCCGCAGTGGCGAAGGCGGCGAACTTCTTGTCGATCTTGGACGCGCGGTCGAGCCAGCTGTCGTCGAGTTCGGAGCCCATGTAGCTGTCGAGGAACGCCTTGCGGGGCACGCGGTGGCGCTCGGCCAGGCGGAGCATCTGCCCGCCAAGCGCCGTCAGGCGGCGATTGTAGGCGTAGAGCTGCTCGACCAAATATTCGATCTTGGAGGCGTGGAACTGCACGCTCTCGACCTCGGCGGTGAGCTGCTCCGACAGCTTCTGGTACTTCTTTTCCTCGGCGGCGGGATAGTCGGCGCCGGCGCTCATCGCCTCCAGGCGGGCGGCCTGGAGCTTGGAGAACTTCTTGTAGAGCGCGGTGATGTCGGCGAACTTCTCGAGCGCCTGCGGCTTGAGCTGTTCCTCCATCTGGGCGAGGCTGAGGGTGTTGTCCTCTTCCTCTTCCTCGGCGAGCTTGGGGGCGCGGCGTTCGGTGAGGTCGTCCTCATCGTCGGCGGCGGGTTCCTCCTCCGGCTCTTCCTCTTCCTTGATAGTCGGGCCGGCGGCTGCGGCGCTGATCTCGCCCTCCTCGCCTTCCTCTTCGCTGGCGTTGATCTGCTCGGCCGTCGGGCCCTTGGAGAGCATCGCCTCGAGATCGATGATCTCGCGCAGCTGCATGCGGCCTTCGTTGAGTGCGGTCGACCAGCCGATGATGGCGTTGAAGGTGATCGGGCTTTCGCATAGGCCCCAGATCATGGTGTCGCGGCCGGCCTCGATGCGCTTGGCGATCGCGATCTCGCCCTCGCGGGAGAGGAGCTCGACGGCGCCCATCTCGCGCAGGTACATGCGGACCGGATCGTCCGTGCGGTCGGTCGGCTCCTTCTTGGCCGCGGCGGCGGGGCGGGGGCCGCCGTCGTCGAGGGGATCGACCTCGTCCTCTTCGGGCTGCTCCTTGGACTCCTCCTCCTCGTCGTCGCTCGCCTCGTCATTCTCGACGACGGTGACGCCGGCTTCCGACAGCTGCGACATGATGTCCTCGATCAGCTCGTTCTGATCGGGGGGGAGGGCCTCGTTGATCTCGTCGATCGTGATGGTGCCGCGCTTCTTGGCGCGGGCGATCATCTTCTTGATCGACGCGTCGTTGAGGTCGATGAGCGGCGCATCGCCGTCCGTCTGGTCGATCTCGTTGTCTTCAGTCTTAGCCATTGTCGCGCCGCTTAATCGGTGGCCGTCAATTTAGCCAGCCGTTCCGTTGTTTCGCCCTGCGCCGCGTGCAGCTGCCGCTGCTCGTCTAGCGCGTTCTCGTCGCCTCGTCCCAACCGCTCGGTCGCATCGGCCAGCGCGGCGTCGATCTCCGCCTTGGCGACCAATGTGTCGATCGCCATGCCAAGATCCCGCGACGCGCGGTCCGGATCGCAGTCCGGGCGGGTGAAAGAAAATGCCATGCCGCCGCCACGCCTCACCTCATCGAGGAGAGGCGCCGCGCCAGCAATCCGCAATATGGTGAGGAGGCTTGCACGATCAAGCGGTTGGCCGCTGAACGCCGCGTCGATCATCAGATCCTTGAGCCGCGCGGCGCCGCGATCGGCGAAAGGCAGGGCGGCCAAAGCCTCGGCATGGGCGGCAATTGCTTCGGGAAACCAGGACAGGCCGGCGAGGATGGCGCGCGAGGTGGGCGGATCGATTCCGCCGCTGCCAATCGCCCGGGCGGTCGCACCGGCGGGAGGCGGAGGCGGAACGAAGCGACCATCGCGGTTCTTCTTCCACTCGCGGCGCGGGAACAGCGAGCGGGCCGGCCGCTGCGGCCGTACCAGGGCGTCGAATCGCTGCAGCCATTCGTCCCGGTACAGCTGCGCCAGGGACCGGTCGCCGATCGAGGAAGCGTGGGCGACAAGGCGCTGCTTGAGGCCGGCGCGCTCCTCCGGAGTGGAAAGGGCGGACGAGCTGCTTTCGTGCTGCCACAGGCGATCAACCAGCGGCTCGGGAGTTTCGAGCAGGGCCTCGAGACCATCGCGGCCCCCAGAGCGGACAAGGTCGTCAGGGTCCTGGCCCTGCGGCAAGGCAACGAAGCGCAGGGTGCGCTCGGGGCCGAGGTGGGGCAGGGCGCGGAGGGCGGCACGGATGGCGGCTTTCTGCCCCGCATTGTCGCCGTCGAAGCAGAGAATGGGCGCGGGGTCGAGCCGCCAGAGCAACTCAAGCTGGGCTTCGGTCAGGGCGGTGCCGTTGGGTGCGACCGCTTCGGCGATCCCCGCGCGGTCGAGTGCGATGACGTCCATATAGCCTTCGACCACGATCAGTCGCTTGGCTTGGCGGGAGGCGGGGCCGGCGCGGTCGATGTTGTAGAGCGAGCGGCCCTTGTCGAAGAGGACGGTCTCCGGCGAGTTGAGGTATTTTGGCTCGCCGTCGCCGAGGATCCGGCCGCCGAAGCCGATCACCCGGCCGCGCACGTCCCTGATGGGAATCATCAGGCGGTTGCGGAAGCGATCGTAGGTGGCCTTGCCGTCCTCGTCCGGACGGATGAGCATGCCGGTGTCGACCAGCTTGTCCTCGCCGAGGCTTTCGAGGGCGGTCTTGAGGCGGGTGCGGCCGGCAGGAGCGAGGCCGATGCCGAACCGCTCCACAGTCCCGGCCCCGATGCCACGATTCTGCAGATAGTCGCGGGCCGCCGCCCCTTCGATACCTTGGAGCTGCTCCGCGAACCAGCGTTGGGCGGCGGCGGTGATGTCGGTCAGGCCGGTTGCGCGTTCGACGCGGTCGCGGGCACGGGGGTCGGGGGCGGGGACCTCCATTCCGGCCTTGGAGGCAAGCTCCTTCACCGCATCCATGAACGGCATGCCGCGGGCCTCCGTCAGGAAGCGGATCACGTCTCCGTGCGCCTGGCAGCCGAAGCAGTGGTAGAAGCCCTTCTCGTCATTGACGGTGAAGGAGGGCGTCTTTTCGTTATGGAACGGGCAGCACGCCTTGAATTCGCGGCCGGCCTTGGTGAGTTTGACCGTGGGAGCGATGACGGACGAAAGGAGGGTGCGGGCGCGGAGTTCGTCAAGGAAGGCGGGGGTGAGGGTCATAGTTTCTCCCCTCCCGCTTGCGGGAGGGGCTGTTGATACCGCGAAGGCAGGCGTTCCAGTTCCACTAAGATCGCTTCAAGCACTCCGCCGGTGTTTGCCAGCACCTCATTACTCCAAAACCGTAAGACTCTCACCCCTTTGGCATTGAGGTACCCGGTCCGACGTGCGTCCCGAACCGTACGCTCAGCGTGTTGGCCGCCGTCCCGCTCGACGGCAAGGCCGCCCTCGCGGCACAGTAAATCGCAGATGTAAGGCCCAACTGGCATCTGGCGGGACAATTTGAAGCCGAAAAGCGGTCGGCGACTGAGACAACGCCACAGGTGGCGCTCCGCGTCGGTCGAGTGGTTGCGGAGGTGTTGAGCCCGATTGGTTGGACGTCGACAGGGCTCCTTCATCGTTCGACAATGCCCACCCCCAGCCCCTCCCGCAAGCGGAAGGGAAGCTTGTCCGGTCGGCCGCTCCGCAAACGGGAGGGGAGCTTATCCGAGAAGCCCCCGCACCAGCCCACTCGCGCGGGCGGGCTCGATGCTGCTGGCATGGCGTTCCTTTACCAGCGCCATCACCTTGCCCATGTCCTTCATGCTCGATGCGCCGATTTCCGCGATAATCGCCTGGATCGCGGCGCGGGCGTCGTCTTCGCTCATCTGCTGCGGCAGGAAGCGCTCGATCACCACGATCTCGGCTTCCTCGGCGTCGGCCAGTTCGGCGCGGTTGCCCTTGCGGTAGAGATCGACGCTCTCACGGCGCTGCTTGATCATTTTCTGGAGGACCTCGGTCACCAGCAGGTCGTCGTCCTCCGGCGCCTTGCCAGTGCGGGCTTCGATGTCGCGGTTCTTGAGCGCGCTCTGGATCAGGCGGATGGTGCCGGTGGCGGCTTTGTCGCCGCTCTTCATGGCGGTCACCAGGGCAGCCTTAATGTCGTCTCGAATCATCGCTTCGTCTCTTGCCGGAAACCGCCAGACCTAGCGGCGAGTGCGGGCCCTGACCAGCCGTTGACCGGGCGCGGCAATGGGCCTAGCCGGGACCCTTAGCGACATCGCCGAACCACTCACAGGAGCCTCACCACCGATGGCCAATCCGACGACCTCGCCTGCGCCTCCGCCAGGTGCGACGGGAGCGCTGGTGTTCGCCGATGGCCGCGTGGCCTGGGGGCAGGGCTTCGGGGCCGAGGGCGAGAAGGTTGGGGAGCTTTGCTTCAACACCGCGATGACCGGCTACCAGGAGGTGATGACCGACCCTTCCTACGCGCGGCAGGTGGTGGCGTTCACCTTTCCCCACATCGGCAACGTCGGTGCGAACGACGAGGACGTGGAGGCGGACGATCCGCATGCGCTGGGGTGCATCGTCCGCGAGGCGGTGACCTCGCCGTCCAACTTCCGCTCGAAGGTCGATTTCCCCGAGTGGATGAAGCGCCACGAACGGATCGGGATCGCCGGGCTTGATACGCGCGCGCTGACCCGGCTGGTGCGGCGGGAGGGTCCGCCGACCGTGGCGATTGCGCACCGGCCCGATGGCAAGTTCGACGTGGCGGCGCTGCAGCGGATGGCTCGCGAGTGGCCGGGACTAGAGGGGATGGACCTAGCGAAGGAGGTCAGCCGCGAGCAGGTCGAGCATTGGTCGGGCGGCGCGTGGGACATCGAGCTTGGCTATGGCGACACGCTCCTGCCGCATGCCGGCGGCGAGGCGGGGCGGGCGCATGTGGTCGCGATCGACTATGGCTCCAAGCGCAACATCTTCCGCTCGCTGGTGGAGGCGGGTGCGCGGGTGACGATCCTGCCGGCGACCGCCTCGTTCGAGGAGGTGATGGCGCACCGGCCGGACGGCTTCTTCCTGTCGAACGGGCCGGGCGATCCGGCGGCGACAGGGGAATATGCCATTCCGGTAATTCGCCGGATGCTGGATACGGGCAAGCCGCTGTTCGGCATCTGCCTGGGGCATCAGTTGCTGGCGCTCGCTGTTGGCGGCAAGACGAGCAAGATGTTCCAGGGTCACCGCGGTGCCAATCACCCGGTCAAGCGACTCGCCGACGGCGCGGTCGAGATCACCAGCATGAACCATGGCTTCGCAGTCGAGCGCGAAGGGCTGCCGGAGGGCGTGCGCGAAACTCACGTGTCCCTGTTCGACGGTTCGAATTGCGGGCTGGAGCTGGAGGGCCGGCCGGTTTTCAGCGTCCAGTACCACCCCGAGGCGAGCCCGGGGCCGCAGGATAGTCTTTATCTGTTCGAGCGGTTTGTGGAGATGATGCGCTAGTGGCGAGAGGGCGCTCTCCCTTACTCCGGCGCTCTCCCCGCTGGGGGGAGGGAGCTAAGGCGGCGCTTGTCGGGGCGGCGCTAGCAGGTCTTACCGCCTGCGCTACCCCGCGCCTGCACTCTCCCGATGAACTCAATCGGATTGGCACCTCCTGCGGCCTTGCTCTCGGCGAACTGATCCAGGAAGCCGAACTGAAGAAGGTCGTGATCCTCTTCCGCGTCGCACCGACGCCGGCCGAGCGCTCCTGCGTCTACAAGTGGGCGCGCAAGAACCATCTCAGGCTGACGGTCATCGAATCCGTCACTTTCAGCGAGTAACCCATGCCCCGGCGCACCGACATTGGCTCCATCCTCATCATCGGTGCAGGCCCGATCGTCATCGGGCAGGCGGCGGAGTTCGATTACTCTGGATCTCAGGCCGTCAAGGCGCTGCGTGAGGAGGGCTATCGCGTCATCGTCGTCAACTCCAACCCGGCGACGATCATGACTGACCCGGAGCTTGCGGACGCGACCTATATCGAGCCGATCACTCCGGAGATCGTCGCCAAGATCATCGAGGCCGAGCGGCCGGATGCGTTGCTGCCGACGATGGGCGGGCAGACGGCGCTGAATACGGCGCTGGCGTTGGCGCAGGACGGCACTCTGAAGCGGCTGGGGGTTGAGCTGATAGGCGCCAATGCCGAGGCGATCGAGAAGGCAGAGGACCGGCAGAAGTTCCGCGACGCGATGGACCGGATCGGGCTGGAAAGCCCCAAGTCGGCGATCGTCCATTCGGTAGAGGAAGCAATGGGGGCGCTCGACACTGTCGGGCTGCCCGCGGTGATCCGGCCGAGCTTCACGCTGGGCGGCACCGGCGGCGGGATCGCCTACAATCGGGACGAATATGTCGCCATCGTCCGCTCGGGGCTGGAGGCGTCACCGACGACCGAAGTGCTGATTGACGAGAGCGTGGTCGGCTGGAAGGAGTATGAGATGGAGGTGGTCCGCGACCGCGTGGACAACGCCATTATCATCTGCTCGATCGAGAATGTCGACCCGATGGGAGTGCACACCGGGGACTCGATCACCGTCGCGCCGGCGCTGACGCTGACCGACAAGGAGTATCAGCGGATGCGCTCCGCCTCGATCGCGGTGCTGCGGGAAATCGGTGTCGAAACAGGCGGTTCTAACGTCCAGTTCGCGGTCGATCCGAAGACCGGACGAATGCTGGTGATCGAGATGAACCCGCGCGTGTCGCGAAGTTCGGCGCTAGCGAGCAAGGCGACCGGCTTCCCTATAGCCAAGGTCGCGGCCAAGCTGGCGGTCGGCTACACGCTGGACGAGATCGCCAACGACATCACCGGCGGCGCGACGCCGGCGAGTTTCGAGCCGACGATCGACTATGTCGTCACCAAGATTCCGCGCTTCACCTTTGAGAAGTTCAAGGGCGCGTCGAGCAACCTGTCGACCGCGATGAAGTCGGTGGGCGAGGTGATGGCGATCGGGCGCTCGTTCCCGGAGAGCCTGCAAAAGGCGCTTCGCGGCTTGGAGATCGGGCTGTGCGGGCTCGACCGGGTCCGGGCGCTTGAGAATGCGAGCGACGAGGCGATCGAGGCTGAACTCGCGACGCCGACGCCCGACCGGCTGCTGGTAGCCGCGGAAGCTTTGCGGCATGGCATGTCGGTCGAGCGGATCAACCGTATCGCCGGCTTCGACCCCTGGTTCCTGGAGCGGCTGGAGGAGATCGTCCGCGCTGAGGAACGGGTCCGGGCCGAGGGGCTGCCGAACGATGCGGCAGGCATGCGGCAGTTGAAAGCTATGGGCTTTTCCGATGCGCGGCTGGGACAGCTGTCGCTCCGTTCGATCGGCGCTCCGCTGGGGATGAGCGAGGCGGTCGCGGCGAGCGGCGGCGGCATCGTCCATGAGGCAATGCGGGCGATGACCGGCGGGGTCACCGCCGACGAGGTCCGCAAGCACCGGCAGAAGCTGGGCGTGCATCCGGTGTTCAAGCGGATCGACAGCTGCGCGGCGGAATTCGATGCGTCCACGCCTTACCTTTATTCGACCTACGAGGCGCCGCTCTTCGGCGAGGTCGAGGATGAGGCGGAGGTGTCCGACCGGCGCAAGGTGGTCATCCTGGGCGGCGGGCCGAACCGGATCGGGCAGGGGATCGAGTTCGACTATTGCTGCTGCCACGCCGCGTTCGCGCTGCGCGATGCGGGCTATGAGACGATCATGGTCAATTGCAACCCGGAGACGGTCTCGACCGACCCGGATACCTCGGACCGGCTGTATTTCGAGCCGCTAACCGCCGAGGACGTGCTGGAGATTGTCAAGCGCGAACAGGGGCGGGGGACGCTCGCCGGAGTAATCGTGCAGCTCGGCGGGCAGACGCCGCTGAAGCTTGCGGCGGAGTTGCAGGCGGCCGGAGTGCCGATCCTGGGGACGTCGCCGGACAGCATCGACCTGGCGGAGGACCGGGAGCGGTTTGCCGCTCTGGTCTCGCGCCTGCACCTGCGCCAGCCGGAGAATGGCATTGCGCGCAGCCGCGACGAGGCGCTGCAGGTGGCGGAGAGGATCGGCTACCCGGTGCTGCTGCGGCCGAGCTACGTGCTCGGCGGGCGGGCGATGGAGGTGGTCGACGGGCCTGCGCAGCTCGACAACTATATTGCCACGGCCGTCGCCGTGTCGGGATCGAGCCCGGTGCTGATCGACCGCTATCTGCGCGATGCGATCGAGGTTGACGTGGACGCGATCTGCGACGGCACCGACGTGGCGGTTGCGGGCGTGCTGGAGCATATCGAGGAGGCCGGGGTGCATTCGGGCGACAGCGCCTGCTCGATCCCGCCGCATAGCCTCTCCCGCGCCTTGGTCGAGGAGATCGAGCGGCAGGCGCGGGAACTGGCGCTGGCCCTGCAGGTCCAGGGGCTCATGAATGTCCAGTTCGCGGTCAAGGACGGCGAGGTCTATCTGATCGAGGTCAATCCGCGCGCGAGCCGGACGGTGCCGTTCACCGCCAAGGCGATCGGGGTGCCGGTAGCGAAGCTCGCGGCGCGGGTGATGGCCGGGGAAAAGCTCGCCGACCTGCCGCCGGTCCGCCGCGACATCGATCATATCGCGGTCAAGGAAAGCGTTTTTCCGTTCGCGCGTTTCCCGGGAACCGACCCGGTGCTTGGACCGGAAATGAAGAGCACTGGCGAAGTGATGGGAATCGCCGGCGATTTTGAGATCGCCTTTGCCAAGTCGCAGATCGGCGCGGGAACTCAGCTGCCGGATGGCGGCACCCTGTTCGTGTCGGTCAAGGACAGCGACAAGGAGCAGGTCGTCCCGGCTGTCGAGCTGATGATCGACCTCGGCTTCAAGGTGATCGCGACTGGTGGAACGGCGGACTTCCTTGGCGAGCTCCGCCTGCCGGTAGAGCGCGTCAACAAGGTTGCACAGGGGCGGCCGCATGTCGTCGACCGGATCGTGGACGGCGAAGTGCAGCTGATCTTCAACACCACCGAGGGCTGGCAGGCGTTCAAGGACAGCCAGTCGATCCGCGCAACGGCGCTCAACCGCAAGGTGCCCTACTTCACCACTGTGGCGGCGAGCCATGCGGTGGCGCGGGCGATCCGGGCGGTCCGGGGGCACACGCTTGAAGTGCGCAGCCTCCAGTCCTATTATTCCGCCCGAAACGGCTAATCTTCCCAACCCCTGATCGCTGAGGAGCGCCTCTTCCGGACGGCGCTGCGATCGGGGTCTTTAGTGAAAAGGAAAGCGTGATGGCGAGCGACAAGGTTCCGATGCTGGCCGAAGGCTATCGGCAGCTGGAGGCCGAGCTGAAGCGCCTGAAGCTGGAGCGGCCCCAGATCGTCGATGCGATCGAGGAAGCGCGCGCTCACGGTGACCTGTCGGAGAATGCCGAATATCACGCAGCCAAGGAGCGCCAGGGGCAGATCGAGGCGACGATCGCCGACATCGAAGACCGGCTGAGCCGCGCGCTGGTGATCGATCCGACGACCCTGTCGGGCGACAAGGTGGTGTTCGGCGCGACGGTCAGCCTGATCGACGAGGACGACAAGAAGATCCGCTATCAGCTGGTCGGCCAGACCGAGGCGGACGCCAAAGTGGGGCGGATCAGCTACAACAGCCCGCTCGGCCGGGCGCTAATCGGCCGGCAGGTCGGTGAGGAAGTGGAAGTGACCACGCCGTCTGGCGATCGCTATTACGAGATCGAGCAGATCGAATTCGTCTGAGACGCATCGTCGTCGCGAGAAGCGGAGCGACAAAGCAATCCAGTATCTTGGTGAACGGAGGAGAACTGGGTTGCGTCTCTTTGCTCGCAATGGCGAGGGTGTAGGATGAAGCGCCCCTCCACCACCGTTATCCTGACCGCGGTGACGTCGTTCGTTTCGCTGATGATCATGGCGGCCGGGCTCGACGGGCAGGCGGCGGGAGCGATGGGGCTCGTACCGGCACGGTTGTCGGGACAGCTGGACCTGGTGGGCGCCGTGCCGGCGTGGCTGACCCCGTTCAGCTGCACCCTCGTCCATGGTGGCATCCTGCACCTGTTCTTCAACATGCTGATGCTCGTGTGGTGCGGGACTGCGGTCGAGCGGCTGCTGGGAACGCCGGGGATGCTGACGATCTATGGCGTGAGCGCGATCGTGTCAGCGCTCGCGCAATGGATGTCCGCGCCGCTGGAGTTGAGCCCGGTGATCGGCGCCAGCGGAGCGGTCAGCGGCCTGATCGGAGCCTATGCGCTGAGCTTTGGCCGACCGCGAATGCTGGTGCAATCGCCCCGGTTCAACCGCTTCCTGCACGTCGTGTGGCTCGCCGCGGCCTGGGCTGTGCTGCAGCTGGCAGTAGGGTTCGTCGCGGGGGCTGAGGGACTGCTGCTGGCGACCCCGGCGCATATCGGCGGGTTTGTGGCCGGGCTGCTGTTGCAGCGGCCGCTGCTGTTATGGCGGTACCGGGGGGCCTGACTCGGGCGCCGGCTCGGGGCGAGCGTTTTCTACGCGGCGGAAAGAGGAGCCTACGCCTTTTTCTCGATCTCAGGCTCGAGCAGGCGATGCAGGTGGACCACGACATATTTCATCTCGGCATCGTCAACCGTGCGCTGTGCATTGGCGCGCCAGGCGTCTTCCGCGTCGGCATAATTGTCGAACAGACCAACAATGTGCATCTGATTGAGGTCGGTGAATTCCAGGCCCTGCGGATCCTTGACCCGACCGCCGAATACGAGGTGAAGCTTGCTCATGGGTGAGGGCGCCTAGCACAGCCTGGAGGGGCGCGTCACCCCGGCCCTGAGCCGGGTCCGCCTTCCTTCCTGTCGCGTGAGAGGAAAGAAGGCGGATGCCGGACCAAGACCGGCATGACGGCAGATCAGCTGTTCGCGTTACCCGATGACGAGCTGCCGCTCCCACCGAAGAACTCGCGGACCTTGTCGCCGGCCATTTCGTCGAACTTCTGCTTGCTCATCTCGCGAGCCCGGTCAGCGGCGCTGTAGCCGGCGTCGGTCAGCTTGGTGCCGAGCGGGCCGAGCAGTTCCTGTTCCTTCTGCGTCTTGGGCAGCACCGCGCCAAGGATCGCGCCAAGCGCCACGCCCGCGCCAACGGCGATCAGCGGGGAGTTGTCGATCTGGCGTCCTGCCGTTTCGCTGAGGTCCGAAAGCTTCTCCCGGGCGTCGACGGTACGGCTGTTGTTGCCTTCATACGCCGACTGCGAATTCGTGCTGCCGGTGTTGCTGCCGGTGCTGCTGCTGGTCTGATCGGTTCGTGCCATTATTCCAGTTCCTCAGGTTCAAGCGCCGAGCGGCGCCGAGTTGTTGTTGTATCGTCCTGGTCGTCTTCGCCGCGGAACCACCGTCCCACCGCCGCGAACAGCGGCTTTCGGGCTAGGAACAGCGCCGCCGCGGTGGCGACGCCGGCCGCCATCACCGGCTTGTCCTTGACCGCCGTGACCGTGTTGTCGGCGACCGTGATGCCCTTGTCCTTGGCCGCTTGCACGGCGTCGGACGTCAGCTTGCCGGGAGCGAGCCGCGCTTTCAGCTCGTCCATCGTTCCCATCAGCCGGGCCTTGGCGGCATCCGCCTCACCCCGGGCCCGTGCTTCGCGCACCTTTGCCGCGTCCGTCATGACTTGGCTCCGAATGCAGCCCGTGCCTTGCCGTACGCGAGGTAGCCGAGGATGCCGCCCACGGCGGCCAGGATGGCCACCGTCAGCAAGCCCGCGAGCGTGTCGCTCATCAGCGAGGCCAGGGCGACGAACAGGGTCGCGCACAGTGCCAGGAAAGCGGCGTGGATGAACAGCAGGCCGAGGACGCCGAGGATCGCCGGCACCTTGAGCGCATTCGCGCGCTCGGTGCCTACCGTCTTATAGTAATTGACCTCGGCGGCTGCGTAGGCCTTGCCGTCCTCCACGAGGCGATGGAAGAGGTCACCGACCCCTTCCGGTTCGCCCCTCACGGTCTCCGTCCGGTTCAATTCAGGCCGGCCGGGCTCAGCTGGACCGACGGCCCGAACGGTTACCGTTTCCATTGTTGCCCTCCTCCGGCAAACCGGCCTTGATCAGCCGGACGAGGCCAAAGCCCAGGATCGCGGCACCCGCGATCGCGACGCCCGGGCTCTTGCGCACCAGGTCGCGCGCATCGTCGACCAGCTCGTCGGGATCCTTGTTCGAGAGGCTGGTGGCGTAGCGTTCCAGCGCCTGGCCGGCCTTGCGGGCATAGTCGCCATATTGCGGGCCGAGCTGCTCCTCGATCTGCGCCGCGGTCTGGGTGACCAGGCCGGAGATGTTGGTCAACGTGCTGCTGCCGCGCTCAAGGCCCTGGCTGACCAGTCCGCGAGCGCGGGTGCCGGCCTCGTCCTTGACCTTGGTGGCGCCGGTGGAGAGCATACTCTTGACCCCTTGGCGGCCTTCGGACGTGTCGCTGCTCCCAGTGCTGCCGGTGCTCGCGCCAGTGCTGCTGCCGCCCGTAATAAGGTCGTCCGACCGGTCGCCGGCGGTTCCGCTCGACGTCACGGCGGACCGCGCTCCGGTGCTGTTGCTGGCGGAGCTGCCGCCGGTGTGGCTGGTGGTATCGCTACGGCCCGGGAGCCCGCTGCCACTGCTGCTTCCGCTGGCGCCGGAAATCACCGTATCCGTGCCCTCCGGCAAGTTGTTCTTGGTATCGGCCATCTGCCTCTCCCTGTACGAGTTACACAAAGTCTGCCCCAAGAACCCGGCAGACGCGCCCCCGTTCCGGCTCCGCGCCGAAAGTTGCCGGAAGTGCGGCGCGCCGATACAGGGCCGCAGCATAGAGGCCCCGCTAAGAAAAGGTACAAGACCGTAATGACCGCTATCCTCGACATCCATGCCCGCCAGATCCTGGACAGCCGCGGCAATCCTACGGTGGAGGTCGACGTCACCCTTGAGGATGGCAGCATGGGCCGGGCCGCGGTTCCGTCCGGCGCCTCGACCGGGGCGCATGAGGCGGTCGAGCTGCGCGACGGCGACAAGAGCCGGTGGGGCGGCAAGGGCGTGGGACAGGCAGTAGCGGCGGTGAATGGCCCGATCGCCGATGCACTGCTGGGGTTCGAGGCCGAGGACCAGGTCGAAATTGACGCGGAGATGATCGCGCTCGACGGTTCGGACAACAAGGGGAAGCTTGGGGCGAACGCGATCCTCGGCGTCAGCCTGGCGGCGGCGAGAGCGGCGGCAGAGGCGCGCGGGCTGCCGCTGTATCGCTACGTCGGCGGCGTGTCGGCGAACCTGCTGCCGGTGCCGATGATGAACATCCTCAACGGCGGCGCGCATGCCGACAATCCGATCGACTTCCAGGAGTTCATGGTGATGCCGGTCGGGGCGGAAAGCTTTTCGGAAGCGCTGCGCTGCGGAGCGGAGATCTTCCATGCTCTGAAGAGCGGGCTTCACGGGAAGGGACTGTCGACCGCGGTCGGAGACGAAGGCGGGTTTGCGCCGAACATCGCGTCGGCGCGCGAAGCGCTGGATCTCATCGGGCAGGCGACCGAGCAGGCCGGCTACCGCCTCGGCAACGACGTGCTGATCGCGCTCGATTGCGCGGCGACCGAGTTCTTCAAGGACGGCGCCTACCGGCTCGACGGCGAGGGGCGGACCCTCTCGCCCGAGGAGATGGCGGCCTATCTGGAGGAGCTGGCGCGCGATTATCCGATCGCGTCGATCGAGGACGGCATGGGCGAGGACGACATGGTCGGCTGGAAGGCGCTAACCGAGCGGGTCGGCGGCCGCGTGCAGCTGGTCGGTGACGACTTGTTCGTGACCAACGAAGCGCGGCTGGCTGACGGTATCCGCGACGGCCTCGCCAATTCGATCCTCGTCAAGGTCAACCAGATCGGGACGCTGACCGAGACGATCGACGCCGTGCGGCTGGCCCAGACCAGCGGTTACACCGCCGTCATGTCGCACCGCTCGGGCGAAACTGAGGACAGCACGATCGCCGACCTCGCGGTGGCGCTGTCGTGCGGACAGATCAAGACGGGCAGCCTGGCGCGGGCCGATCGGACGGCGAAGTACAACCAGCTGCTGCGGATCGAGGAAGAGCTTGGCGACGCGGCGCGCTATCCGGGGCGCGCGGCGGTCAAGGCCTACCGTCAGGCCTGACGCCCGACTGTCCACGAGAGCGGCGTGCTGCTCGCGGAGGAGAGGGGCGCGACTTGCGGTGAGCGTGGCGAGGGCCAATCTAGCGGCATGCGTTTCGATCGAGTCCTTGGCGCCGGTGGTGAGTCGGTGTGGCGCCGGCTGTTACTTGCCGCAGCGTTCTTCTGGTTCTTCAGCTATGTCATCATGTCGCTCCGCGGCCTGGTGGTGCCAGTCGCCCTGCCTGTTCTGAGCGGGCGACGGCTGTTCTCGACCCTTTCCGGGGCGTTGCTGTTCGTCGGCGCGGCGATTGCGCTTCGGCGCGCCGAGCCTGCGAGCGTGCCGGCGCGCGGGGCTCTGATGCTGCTGGCAAGCGTCACCGCAACCGCTTGCCTGTTCGCGATCCAGACCCTCGCCGAGCACGTCTTCAGCTGGTCGCCGCCGATCACAGCGGGCGACCAGGTTGGATGGCTGCTGATGTGGGCTGGCTATTTCGGGGCCTGGCTGACGGCGGTGGTGCCGGTGAGGAGGAGGGAAAAGGCTGCTGCCACCGTGGAGCCCGAACCCGCTTCCACCCAGACTGCGCCGACCGCGCTCGAGCCGATGGCGTCGGACACCCTCTGGGTTCAGAGCAATCGCGAAACCATCCGCGTCCCCGTCCGCGAAATCGAGTGGATCGAAGCGGAGGGCAATTACGCCCGCATCCATGCCGCGGGCGGCAAGGGGTTGGTGCGCGCGTCCTTGCGCTCCCTGCAGGGGCAGCTGGCGGACCATGGCTTTGTCCGGGTCCACCGCTCGACATTGTGCCGGAAGGACAGCATCCGTTCGCTACGACGGTCGGGAGCCAACCTTCGGGTGGTGCTGGAAAGCGGTTCGGAGCTGGCCGTGGGCCGGGCGTATGCGGCCGAGCTGACCAACGGCCTTAACCTGTAGCCGTCACCTGCCTGCCGTTCGTCACTGTTGATTGCGGTTCGTCCCATTGCGGGTGGTGAGATGACGCCGCGAGGGCGACTGACGACGGATGTTCCATTCGACCGACACCGCGCCCTGGTCCTGGCTGGTCGACCAGCTTGCCGCCGAGCTGGCCCGCAGCCCTTCTGCGAGCAGGGACGAGATCCTTCAGGCGCTGGACGCGTCGGCGGGCTACCGGCTCAACCCGGCTGACGGCCGACTGTCGCAGGTGGCGAGCAAGCGGCGCGAGTTGGTCGACCGGCTGCTGGAGCGTGTCGCCCGACACGACGCGGATCCGGGGCGAACCCTCATCCTCAACGAAAAATTTGCGAAAAGCGTTACGCTGGCGTGATCAGTCGCTTGCGCCGACTCCGCTTTTCTGATTCTGTGCCTTTATGGGAGGGGCAGCACACAAGAGCATGGGGTTGATCCGCCGCGCGGCCTTGCCGGCGCTGGCGTTGATCATCATCGGCAACTTCGCGACCTATGCGGTTGCGGGGCCGAATGGCTTGCTCGCGTGGGGCGGCTACAATCGCGCGCTGGAGGAGCGGCAGGTCGAGCTGGCCAAGCTTGAGGCCGAGCGCGACCACCTGCGCCGGCGCTCGGCGCTGCTGGATCCGCGCAAGGCGGATCCGGACATGGCCGACGAACTGGTCCGCCGCGACCTCGGCCTGGTGCGGCCGGACGAGGTGATCGTTCCGCTCGAGGATTGACGTTTTTCGAGCTCTACTTATTCTGTCGGCGTTGAAGCCACTGAATGGGTTCGTGGCTACGCTCTAGGGCATGACGAAGAGAATTGCTCCATCGGTTCCCGCACGATAGACGCGGCTGGCATCCCTGAACCGACAAGAGGTCCCCGTGGCGCGTTCCGCCAAAGCAAAAACTGCCGCCGATGCGGTCCCGCTGACGCCCAACCGCGAGCGCCCGAAGCAGCCGGAGCGATTCCGGGCGAGCAAGGAGCAGTTGCTCGACTTCTACAAGCAGATGCTGCTGATCCGCCGTTTCGAAGAGCGGGCGGGGCAGCTCTACGGCCTCGGCCTGATCGGCGGCTTCTGCCACCTTTATATCGGGCAGGAAGCCGTCGCCGTTGGCCTGCAGAGCGCGATGACTGTGGGCAAAGACAGCGTCATCACCGGCTACCGCGACCATGGGCACATGCTGGCCTATGGCATCGATCCCAAGGTGATCATGGCCGAGCTGACCGGGCGGGCTGCCGGTATCTCCAAGGGCAAGGGCGGCTCGATGCACATGTTCTCGGTCGAGCATGGCTTCTATGGCGGGCACGGGATCGTCGGGGCACAGGTGGCGCTCGGCACGGGGCTGGCGTTCAAGCACCAGTATAGCGGGGACGGCGGGGTGAACCTCGCTTACTTCGGCGACGGCGCCGCCAACCAGGGGCAGGTGTACGAGAGCTTCAACATGGCGAAGCTGTGGAACCTGCCGGTGATCTACGCCATCGAGAACAATCACTATGCGATGGGGACGAGCGTCGAGCGCTCGGCGTCGGAACCCGACTTTTATCGGCGCGGCGAGAGCTTCCAGATCCCGGGGCTGCAGGTCGACGGCATGGACGTGCTGGCGGTACGCGGCGCGGCCGAAACGGCGCTGGAATGGACCCGCTCGGGCAAGGGGCCGATCATCCTGGAGCTCAAGACCTATCGCTACCGTGGCCATTCAATGAGCGACCCGGCCAAGTACCGCAGCCGCGAGGAAGTACAGGACTATCGCGAGCACCGCGATCCGATCGATCGCGCCGCGAAGGAGCTGGAAGGCCTCGGCGTCTCGGCCGATGAGCTGAAGGCGATCGACAAGGAGATCAAGGACATCGTGGTCGAAGCTGCCAAATTCGCTGAAGAGGCACCGGAGCCGCATGCGGCCGAGCTGGCGACGGACGTGCTGGTGGAGAGCTACTGATGGGCATCGAGCTGAAGATGCCGGCGCTGTCTCCGACAATGGAGGAAGGCACGCTCGCCAAGTGGCTGGTCAAGGAAGGTGACGAGGTGAAGTCGGGCGACATCCTGGCCGAGATCGAGACCGACAAGGCGACCATGGAGTTCGAAGCGGTCGACGAAGGGACCATCTCCAAGATCCTGGTGCCGGAAGGCACGGACGGGGTGAAGGTCGGCACCGCTATTGCGCTGATGGGCGGGGAGGGGGAGGCGGCTCCGGCATCCGCGCCTGCCGCTCGGGCCAACGAGGCTCCGACGCCCTCGGATCAGAAGACGGAGACCGATGTCCCCACCCAAAAGGCCGACACCGGAACGGCGCAGCTAACTCCCAAGGTCGCGGTCGACCCGGAAGTGCCGGTCGGCACGGAGATGAAATCCACTTCCGTGCGCGAAGCGCTGCGCGACGCGATGGCGGAGGAAATGCGCCGGGACGAACGTGTGTTCGTGATGGGCGAGGAGGTTGCGCAATATCAGGGCGCGTACAAGGTGACCCAGGGGCTTCTCGACGAGTTCGGCCCGCGCCGCGTGGTCGACACGCCGATTACCGAATACGGCTTTGCAGGCCTGGGTTCGGGTGCGGCGATGGGCGGGCTCAAGCCGGTGATCGAATTCATGACGTTCAACTTCGCGATGCAGGCGATCGACCACATCATCAATTCGGCGGCGAAGACCAACTACATGTCGGGCGGACAGATGCGTTGTCCGATCGTATTCCGCGGCCCTAACGGGGCGGCGAGCCGGGTGGCCGCGCAGCATAGCCAGAATTACGGGCCGTGGTACGCGAGCGTGCCGGGCCTGGTGGTGATCGCGCCCTATGATGCGGCGGACGCCAAGGGGCTGCTCAAGGCGGCGATCCGGTCGGACGACCCGGTCGTGTTCCTGGAGAATGAGCTGCTCTACGGCGTCCAGTTCGACGTTCCGCAGGTCGACGATTGGGTGCTGCCGATCGGCAAGGCGCGGATCATGCGGGAGGGCAAGGACGTCACGGTCGTCAGCTATTCGATCGGCGTCGGAGTAGCGCTCGAGGCCGCGGAAACGCTGGCGGACGAGGGCATCGAGGCCGAGGTGATCGACCTCCGTACGCTCCGGCCGCTCGACAAGCAGGCGGTGCTGACCTCGCTCGCTAAGACCAACCGGCTGGTCGTGGTCGAGGAAGGCTGGCCGACCTGCTCGATCTCCTCCGAAATCATGGCGATCTGCATGGAGGAGGGCTTCGACGACCTCGATGCCCCGGTGATGCGGGTGACGGACGTCGACGTCCCACTGCCCTATGCCGCGAACCTCGAGAAGATGGCGCTGATCAAGGCGGAGGATGTGGTGAAGGCGGCGAAGGCGGTTTGTTACCGCTAATCTCCGTACCTCCTCCTCCCGTGTGTCGGGAGACGTTCTGCTGCTGAAGAGAGACGTGTCTCGACCTCGCTCGAAAGGAACGGGTCAGGGCGTGGCTCAGCCAACCAAAGACCGCGATCTTGTTCGCCTTTACTGGCCGCCCGACCTGCGGCCAGCGTTCGACGCCTTGTTCGCGATAGAGGACGCGATGGCCGAGGTGATGGCAGGCGCCTCGCAGCCGGCGCTGGCAGCGATCAAGCTGGCCTGGTGGCGTGAGGCGCTGGAGAAGCTCGACTCTCAATCGGCGCCGGCGGAACCCCGGCTTCGGGCGGCCGCGGGCGAGGTTCTGCCGCGGGGGGTCAAAGGTGTCGAACTGGGCAGGTTGGAAGAGGGTTGGGCGGCGCTTCTGTCGGAACAGCCCGATCCTCAGGCGGTGCTGGAGCGCGGCGCGGTGCTGTTCGGACTTGGCGCCCGCCTGCTCGGCGGCGATGAGAGCCCCGGACTTGCCGCGGCTGGACGACTGTATGTGGCGAGCCAGCTGCTGCGGCGCGGCCGTTCACCGGCCGGTCTGGACGTGCCGAGCCACTTCCCGAAGATGCCGCGCGCGCTGCGTCCGTTGACGGGGCTGGCCGCGCTCGCCCGCCGCGATCTCGGCGCTACGATAGAACCGGAAGCCACCCCCGGCCGGGCGTGGACTTTGTTGCGTCACCGCCTCACTGGTCGTTGACAAGCCACAGGCCAGGTCGGAAGAAGCGCGCGCCGAATCCTGTACAAAATGGGGAGTTGCGCATGTGGCGCTTCTTCGCCGGGGTGGCGGCCTGTTTCCTGATGATGACGGGTGCTTTCCTGCTGTGGCAGAGGCGGGCGCCTGCCGAGACCCAATTGCCAGAGGCGCCCGTTCTTGCCGGGCCACAGGACGCGCTGGCGCCGCTGGAGCCGCGCCGACCGCCGACCGCCAGCGCCAAGTCGCGCGATGAGAAACGCTTCGCCCGTGCCGACAAGGATGATGACGGCAAGATCACTTGCGAAGAATTGTTGAGCCGCGTCGCAAGGCCTTCGCCAAGCTGGACAAGAACGGCAACGGAGCGCTGAGCTTCGAGGAGTGGGGGTCAAGACGGTGGACAAGTTCGCCGGCGCCGACCGCGACCGGTCCGGATGGCTGACCGCGGTGGAATTCGCGACGGCCGCGCCCGGGCCGGCCAAACGCAAGGCCGCCTGTTCCTGCTGAGGCCTTGCATGCGGACGCCCGTCGGCTAGTTTGACGTCATGGAACTCAAGGCGTTGACCTACACCAGCTGGGCCAAACCCGGCATCGGTGATGGCGATATCGAAGCCATCCTTCGGTCGGCCCGCACCAACAATCCCCTCGAGGGTCTGACGGGCGTGCTCATCTTCAATGGCAGTGCGTTTTTCCAGCTGCTGGAAGGAAGCGAGCAGGCGGTGAACGACATGTACGAGCGCCTGTCTAATGACTCTCGGCACTGGAACATGTTCGTCCGCGAGCAGAAGGTGATCGCCGAGCGGGCATTCCCCGACTGGTCGATGTCCTACCTTCGCCTTGAGAATAGCGAGTTCATCGGGGAAGTGGAGGTCGAGCGCGCCCTGCGCCGGGCGGTGCCGGAGCCGACGCGCAACATCATGCGAGCGCTGACGCAGTCGGTGACGCAGGAGCGCTGACGGGTCCCGAGGCGGGCTAGGCCGCGCCGCGCGCTGAGCTCGCGAAGGCGGGCACGGCCGCCTCGGGATGCGCATCGAGCCAGACCTGAAGCATGCCCGGATAGCTGTCCTCAAGCCCGTTCATTCGAACGAAGCTGGTGTAATTGCCATGTTCCGCCCAGCCTCGGTCGAACATGATCAGCCGAGCACGAGGCAGCATCTGGTGAGCACATCCGATCAGGCGGTCCGCCGCTGAGGCAGAGTCCGCCAGGCGATCATGGCGCAAGGCAAGGGTGCTTCGCCCACTTCCCAGGAGCTTGCTGAAGAACCCGCGCGCCATGCGCACCTTCCCCCGTTGTCAGGCGGGCTCAGTCTGGCTGTTCGGCGTCGCGATTGCCAGCCAGTTGCCGAAGGCCTGCCGGGCACGGTCGGTGTACATCCTCTTACGGTCGGCCTTTTTCGTGCGGCCGGGGATAGGGGGCATCAGGCCGAAGTTGACGTTCATCGGCTGATAGGTCTCGGCTGCGGCGCCGCCGGTGATGTGACCGAGCAGTGCGCCGAGCGCTGTTTCGACCGGAGGCGCGGGAAGGACAGCGCCGCGGTACTCGGCAGCGGCGAAGCGGGCGGCGACAAGTCCGATCGCAGCGCTTTCCACATAGCCCTCGCAGCCGGTGATTTGCCCGGCGAAGCGGATGTTTGGCCGGGACTTCAGGCGCAGCTGGCCGTCGAGCAGTTCGGGCGAGCGGATGAAGCTGTTGCGGTGGATGCCGCCGAGCCGCGCGAATTCGGCATTCTCCAGACCCGGGATGGTGCGGAAGATGCGGACCTGCTCGCCATGCTTCAGCTTGGTTTGAAAGCCGACCATGTTCCACAAGGTGCCGAGGGCGTTGTCCTGGCGGAGCTGGACCACGGCATAGGGCCAGCGGCCGGTGCGCGGGTCGTCCAGGCCGACTCCCTTCATCGGCCCGAAGCGCAGGGTCTCGGGGCCACGTTCGGCCATCACCTCGATCGGCATGCAGCCCTCGAAATAGGGTGTGTCCTGCTCCCAATCCTTGAAGGGCGTCTTCTCGCCCTCGTTCAACGCGGCGACGAAGGCATGATACTGGTCCTTGTCGAGCGGGCAGTTGATGTAGTCCTTGCCGCCCTTGTCCCACCTCGCTGCCATCCAGCAGATGTCCATGTCGATGCTGTCGCGGTGGACGATCGGCGCAATGGCATCGAAGAAGGCCAGCGCGTCCGACCCGGTTTCCGCGGCGATTGCCTGGGCGAGGGCGGAGCCGGTGAGCGGACCGGTGGCGATGATCGCCGGGTGATCGGGAAGGGAGTCGATCCGCTCGCGCACGACCAAGATGTTTGGGTGAGCACCGATGCGGGCACTGACCTCGGAGGCAAAGGCTTCGCGGTCGACCGCCAGCGCCGACCCGGCGGGGACGCGGTGCTGGTCCGCGCAGGCCATGATCAACGAGCCGAGCGTGCGCATCTCCTGGTGGAGCAGTCCGACGGCGTTGTTGTCGGCGTCGTCCGAGCGGAAACTATTGGAGCAGACCATCTCGGCCAGGCGGTCGGTTTCGTGCGCCGGGGTGCAGTGGCCCCCGCCGCGCATCTCGGACAGGTGGACGGTGAGCCCGGCCTCTGCCAGCTGCCATGCGGCCTCGGAGCCAGCGAGGCCGCCGCCGACGATGTGGATGTCGTGGGTCATGGCGGCGCCTTTAGCGCGCGCCGAAGCCGTTCACCATGGTGCGCGCGGTCTTACAGGATCAGCAGGTCGAGCCAGGGCGAAAAGTGTTTGATGTAGTAGAAGTCGAACTGCAGTTTGCGACGAACGTCCTCGACCTCAGCGACATGGCCCTGGTTGACCTGCGCCCAGCCCGAGAGGCCGGCTTCACGACGTGGCGGTAGCGATAGAAGGGCAGCTCGCCGACGTACCACAATGACAGGACCTCGGCCTCCGGACAGGACCGGATCCAGTCGGATCGATGTCCAGCCCCGTAACCTCGAAATGGTCCGACAGGGCAACGGCTAGCGGAAGCCCGACATAGCGAGCTCTTCAGCGACGCAATTGATAGTAGGAGCTTGGGCGAAGGAGCCGCAAGGAGCCGCGGACTCGCCTTGCGACCGGTGGAGATATTCGTGAGGAATCAGGCGACCGGGCTTGACCCGGGATCGGCCTTTCTTTCCAACGGCGCTGAAAGAACAGGTGGACCCCGGCTCCCGGCCGGGCGACGGGGGCAGTGGCGATGAAGAATTGGAATGTCAGGAAAGCGGTCGTCTCGCGCGAGGAGATGCCGGAACATCATCGGCTGACCCAGTCACTGTCTTGGCCGCACCTGATCGCGCTTGGCGTCGGGGCCATCGTCGGCACGGGCATTCTGACGCTGATCGGCGTCGGCGCGGGCAAGGCCGGACCGGCGGTGATCCTGTCGTTCGCCATTGCCGGAGTGATCTGCGCCTGCGCCGCGCTGGCCTATGCCGAGGTTGCGACGATGATTCCGACGTCGGGATCGGCCTACACCTACAGCTATGTCGTGTTCGGGGAGCTGGTCGCATGGATGATCGGCGTCGCGCTCATCCTGGAATATAGCTTGGTGGTGAGTGCCGTCGCGGTCGGCTGGTCGGGCTATGCCGCGGGCTTCATGCAATCGGTCGGATTGGCGCTGCCCTCGGCGCTGGTGCAAGGGCCGGAGCTTGGCGGGATCATCAACCTGCCGGCGATCTTCATTATCTGGGTCGTGGCGGGGCTGCTGATCGCCGGGACTCGTGAGAGCGCGACGCTCAACGGGCTGCTGGTGCTGGTGAAGCTGGCCGCGCTGGCGCTGTTCATCGCGGTTGCATTGCCGGTGTTCGACGCGGCGAATTTTGAGCCGTTCATGCCCTATGGCTTCGGCCGCTCGGGGCCGTCGGGGAGCGAGGTGGGCGTGATGGCCGCTGCGGCGATCATCTTCTTCGCCTTTTACGGGTTCGACGCCATTGCCACGGCCGCGGAGGAGGCCAAGAACCCGGGGCGTGACCTGGCGATCGGAATTGTCGGATCGATGCTGCTGTGCGTGCTGATCTACATGGCGGTCGCAGCGGCGGCGATCGGAGCGATCAGCTATACCCGCTTCGCTGACAGCGCGGAGCCGCTGGCACTGATCCTTCGCGACATCGGGCAGGGTTGGGCGGCACGGCTGCTCGGCGCGTCGGCGGTGATTGCGCTGCCAACCGTGATCCTAGCCTTTTTCTACGGGCAGAGCCGCATCTTCTTCACGGTGGCTCGCGACGGCCTGCTGCCGCAGTCGCTCGCCCGCGTGTCGGCGCGCGGAACGCCGGTGCGGATCACGGTCTTCACCGCGGTGCTGATGTCGGTCGTGGCGGGCATCTTCCCGTTGGCGGACATTGCGGCGCTGGCCAATGCCGGGACGTTGGCCGCATTCGTGGCGGTGTGCGCCGCAATGCTGGTGATGCGCCGCCGCGCGCCGGGTGCGGAGCGGCGCTTCCGCGCTCCATTGCCGTGGCTGGTCGGCCTGGGCGGGATCGGCGGCTGCCTGTACCTGTTCGCCAGCCTGCCGACGCAGACGCAATTGTTCTTCCTGGTCGCGCAGCTGATCGGGCTGGGGCTTTACGCCATTTACGGTGCCGGAGCCGCCGCCCGGGCACGGGACGGAACCGCCGCTAGCGCTTGAGATAGCCTTCGAGTTCGGCCTTGAGGTCGGACAGCGAAAGCCGGCCCCACTCGTCGGCCCACGGTGACCCAACCGCGCTTTCCTGCCGATATTCCGGCTGCGCCCAAAGCGCGGAAGCCACTTGCGGTCGGGTGCGGACAAGCGCGCTGACATCGAAGCCGTCCTTGAACCGGAGCCCGGCCTGGTCGCCATGCGACCAGTGGACGATCGCGAACGGAGTGCCCGCTTCGCCGAGATCCAGCAGCAGCTCGGCCTCCACCGGCAGGGATCCGGCCCCTTCGATCATCGCTCCCGATGCCGAGATGTTGCGCAAGCGAACCGGATGGCTGTCATGGTTGTAGTGGACGTGGCCGGTCCAGATCATCGGGTGGCGGAGAGTGGCGCGGCGGCTGTCTTCATCCACCGGCTGCACAGATTCGAACTCGCTCGCCTTGGGCAGCGGCGGCTCTCGCTCGCCCAGCGTGATCGCCACGTCGGGGAAGCTCCGGGCCAGAACGCCGCGCAGCAGTTCGTCACGAACGGCAGGGTCGACGTCGATCCGCGTTTCGTGGGCGAACTCCAGACCGATGCGGTCGTCGCGGAGCCACCGCACCGCGGCTTCCAGGACGCCGCAATCACCAAGCTGGAGCTCGACGAGGTCCCACAGTTGCGGGCGGAAAGAGGCGGAGATCATCGCGCCGCCGCCGGAGAGATTGACCAGGGCGACTTCGTGCCACTCGCCGTTCCAGCAAGCGGTCGCCATTTCGCTCGACAGGCGGTGACGATCGTCGTCGCGATGATCGACCCGGCGAACTTCTTCCCGCGGGATCACGACCCGGTCCAGGCTGTCGCTGGTTTCGCCGGGCTCCCGCACTTCCTTCTGCCGAAGCAGCGGATCGCGGAGCGGAGCGCCCGACATCAGCCTTGACCGGAACTTGTTCATATCCACCCCTCGCGCACGAGCCCGGCGGGACTCTAAGACGCGATGGGTTAAGGTTTCGTGCGGGTCTCGGGCCGCTCGGCTACATCGAGTAATACATGTCGAACTCGACCGGGCTCGGGGTCGTCTCCCACCGCATGACTTCTTCCCACTTGAGTTCAATGTAGGCGTCGATCTGGTCGTCGCTGAACACGTCGCCCATGGTCAGGAAGGCGCGGTCGTTCTGCAGGGCGTTGAGGGCTTCCCGGAGCGAACCGCAGACCGTGGGGACGTTGACCAGTTCCTGCGGCGGGAGGTCGTAGAGGTTCTTGTCCATCGCCTCGCCCGGATGGAGGCGGTTCTGGATGCCGTCGAGGCCGGCCATCATGATTGCAGCGTAGGCGAGATAAGGGTTGGCCATCGCGTCGGGAAAGCGGAACTCGACCCGCTTCGACTTTTCGCCCGTGCCGTAGGGAATGCGGCAGGAGGCCGAGCGGTTGCGACTGGAGTAGGCCAGCAGCACAGGCGCTTCGAAGCCGGGGACCAGGCGCTTGTAGCTGTTGGTGGTCGGATTGGTGAAGGCGTTGAGCGCCCGGGCATGCTTGATCACACCGCCGATGAAGTAGAGCGCGGTATCGGACAGGCCAGCGTAGCCGTTCCCCGCGAACAGGGGCTTGCCGCCGGACCATAGCGAGAAGTGGGTGTGCATGCCCGAGCCGTTATCCTTGGCGATCGGCTTGGGCATGAAGGTCGCGGTCTTGCCGTAAGCATGCGCCACCATGTGGACGACATATTTGTAGACCTGCATCCGGTCGGCAGTCTCGACGAGGGTGCCGTAGGTAAGGCCGAGTTCGTGCTGCGCGGGGGCGACCTCGTGGTGGTGCTTGTCGCACGGCAGGCCCATCTCGAGCATGGTGGAAACCATCTCGCCGCGGATGTCGACGGCGCTGTCCACCGGGGCCACGGGAAAGTAACCGCCTTTGGCGCGCGGGCGATGCGCGAGGTTGCCGCCTTCATATTCGCGCCCGGTGTTGCCGGGCAGCTCGATGTCGTCGAGCTTGTAATAGCTGGTCGCGTAACTGTCCTCGAAGCGGACATCGTCGAACATGAAGAATTCGGCTTCCGGGCCGACATAGACGGTGTCGCCGATGCCGGTCGACTTCAGGTAAGCTTCGGCGCGGGTAGCGGTGGAGCGAGGGTCGCGGGCGTACAGCTCGCCGGTGGACGGCTCGACGACGTTGCAGACCAGGATCATCATCGGCGTCGCGCTGAACGGATCGACGTAGATGGCGTCGAGGTCCGGCTTCAGGATCATGTCGCTTTCGTTGATCGCCTTCCACCCGGCGATCGAAGAGCCGTCGAACATGAACCCGTCTTCCAGCATGTCCTCGTCGATCACTCCGGAGGCCATGGTCAGGTGCTGCCACTTGCCCCTGGGATCGGTGAAGCGAAGGTCGACCCACTCGATCTCCTCGTCCTTGATGCGGGAAAGAACGTCGCCTGCGCTGGTCGCCATGATCACCCTTTCGTCGCCCGGGAGACCCGGGTTCCTCTTGCCTGGAAAGCACCCTTGGTCGTCCGGAGCCGATCGCGGCGGGAAGGACGATTCGGGAGCTTGGCGCTCGTGATTCCAGCGAGGGCGGGCAGGGTCCACCCCGGGTTGAATCATTCACGTGGATGACGCGGCGTGGGAACGAACCCGCCGCCGCCTAATGCTCCGTGAAGGCGCGGTCCCAGGCGCTGGTCAACGGTTCGAAGGCATATTGCAGCGCGGTCCGCTTGCGCAGGGGAATCTCGACGCTGACCGGCATGCCGGCCTTGAGCGCCGCGGGGCCGCGCAATTCTTCGATCCGCTGCAGTTCGGCCAACGGGACCTGAAGTGCTGCGGTGTAATACGATTCGCCGGTCCGCTCGTCGTTGAAGGCGTCGGCGGAGACTCGGGTCACCTGGCCGTTCAACGCAGGCAGCGAGCGCTCGTGAAGGGTGAAGAAGCGAACGAACGCCGGCTGGCCGGGTCGCAGGTCGTCGGCATCATTGGGGTTGATGCGTGCTTCGATCGTCAGCGGGGTGCGATCGGGGACGATGTCCATCAGCTTCTCGCCTGCCCCGATCACACCACCGGGGGTGAACACGGTCAGGCCGACCACCGTTCCGGTCGCCGGGGCACGGATCGCCGACCGGTTGAGCTGGTCGCGCGCGGCTTCCCACTTGGGCAAGGTGTCGGCCAAAGCATTGTTGATGTCGCGCAATTCGGACGCGACCCGCTCCTGATAGGTGTTGCGGGCTTCCAACATCTGCAGCCGGCTTTGCCCCGCCTGGCTGGAGCTGGTCGCCACAGTTGCGCGATTCTGCGCAAGCTGGCCCTGGAGGTCGGCGCGAGCGCGTTCCAGGGCGCGGACGCGGCTTTTCGATACGAAGCCCTTCTCGGCGACTTCGCGCAGGCTGTTGAGCTCCTCCTCCAGGCTGCGGATCTGCTGCTGGATGGCGGCCGCGTTCTGGTTGTACCCGCTGCCCTGGCTGTAGGCCTGCGATTCCTGCTGGCCGAGAACCCGGGTCTGCGCGGACAGCGTGGCAAGGCGGGTGCGCAGCTGGCTCGCCTGAATGGCCGTCGCGCGCTGGGCGTCGACCGCGTTCTGTCCGGTCAAGCCTGCGAACTCCGGGGGAGGCACAATGGTGCGCTGGCCCATCTGTTCGGCCTGAAGCCGCGCCCGCTGCGCGAGAAGGGAGATGGCCTGGCCGGCAAGCGCCCGCTCCTGGCCGCGGGTTTCGGCGGCCGCAAGCTGGATCAGCACGTCGCCGCGGCGGACCTTGGCGCCTTCCTTGACGAAGATCTGCGCGACCACGCCGCCGGTCGGGTGCTGCACCGTCTGCCGCTGGCCGGAGACCACTAGGCGCCCTGGCGCCATGGCGGCCGCATCGAGCGGAGCAAGCGCCGCCCAGCCGAGGAACAGGCCGAAGAACAGCCCAAGGATGATCAGTCCCTTGCGGATGTCGCGGCTGGGATCGGCGCCGGGGCCCAGGATGTCCGATGGGGGCAGTGCAATGCCCCGCGCGGGCAGGCCGGACGATCCGCCGAGTTGCAGCATGTTCATGGGGTAACCCTCTGGCCGGTGACTCGCGGTGCCTGCGGAGCGATCTGGCGCAGCACCTCGTCGCGCGGACCCATGGTTGCCAGGCGGCCGTCGCGGATGACCAGCAGCTGGTCGACGACGGGCAGGACACTCAGCCGATGAGCGACGACCAGCATGGTCTTGCCGGCGGCCTTCAGTTGCTCGAGCGTGTGGATCAGCTGCGTGTCGCCTTCGGCGTCGAGGCTGGCGTTGGGCTCGTCGAGGATGATGTAGCGGGGCGAGCGGAACAGGGCGCGCGCCAGCGCGATCCTCTGCGCCTGGCCGGCCGAGAGTCCGCGGCCGCCAAGCTGGAGCACATGGTCGTAGCCGCCCGGAAAGGCGAGGATCATCTCGTGGGCGCCGGCCATCCTGGCGGCGGCGATCACTTCCTCGTCGATCCGGTCGGAGGGTTCGCCTTCCCAACCGCAAAAACGGGAGATGTTGTCCCGGATCGTGCCGGCGAGAAGCACGGTTTCCTGCGGCATGAAGCCGATATGCTCGGCCAGCTGCTCGGGATCCCAGTCGCGCTGCTCGGCCCCATCGAACCGGACATCGCCAACTGTCGGCTGCAATGCCCCCGCGATCACTCGAACCAGGGTGGACTTGCCGGCGCCGCTGGGGCCCACGATGGCGATCACCTGCCCTGGCGGAACGCTGAACGTGATGTTCGCGAGGATCGCCCGCTTGTCCGACCCTGCAACGCCGACCCCCTGCACATCCAGCCGCCCGTTGGGTGCCGGCAGGCGGGTGCGCGGGGTTTCGGGGGGAGCGGCCGCGAACAGGTCGTCGAGCACGGCGATCGCGTCGCGTGCGCGGATGATTGAGCGCCAGCCGCCGACCAGCTGGTCGATCGGGGCGAGCGCGCGGCCGACGATGAAAGTCGCAGCGAAGATCGCCCCGACACTGACCGAAGCATTGATCGCGAGGAGGGCACCGAGGCCGAGCGCGAGCGATTGCAGCAACAGCCGGACGAACTTGGATTCGGAGGCCAGCCGGGCCGAGGCCACTCCGGCGCCCGTCTGCAGCGCAAGGGTCCGCTGCCGGTCGACCGCCTGGCCGTTGACCAGAGCTTCGCGCAGCCCGAGGGCGCGAACGACGTCGGACGCGGCAACGGCGGTGTCATATTCCGCATAGGTGCGAGCGGCGGCAGCATTGGCTTCCTGCAGCGGCGCATGGGTCGCGCGCTCGTTGCGCCACGCCAGGAAGGTGATGATCGCCGCTCCGACGACCGTCAGGATGCCGATCCAGGGATGGATCAGGAAGGCGAGCAGCACGTAGACCGGTACCCACGGCGCGTCGAGGACACCCAGCATCGCGGGCCCGGTCAGCACCTGGCGCATCTGGTCGAATTCGCGCAGCGCCTGCCGGGCGAGCCGCGGGCGAGAGTCGCCGACGAGGAAAGTAGCGCGCATGATCCGCGTGCCCATGCTGTTGTCCAGGCAGGCCCCGGCGCGCACCAGCAGGCGAGTGCGAATCGTGTCCAGCGCGGCGAGCGTCGCCAGCGACAGCACCAGGACCAGAGTCAGGAACAGAAGGGTCGTCTTGCCCTGCGTCGGGACCACTCGGTCGTACACCTGCAGCATGTACAGCATCGGCGCGACGAACAGCAGGTTCAGCCCGGCGCTGAAGATGCCGGCGTAAGTGAAGTGGCGACGGCAGGAGCCTAGCGCGGCCTGAACCGTGGGGCTATTCCGCATGGACCGGGGCAAAAACAAATCGGGTGCGCCTCGCGATTGGTGAAATCCGGGTCAAAGGGCCGTTCCGTTGACGGAAAAAAGCAGTCACGGCAGCCGGAGGCGGGCCTGCCTCCAATAGCTATCGGATGTCAACTTCGTTGAACGCGTTGTTACCGGCGCTGACCGGTTGGGAAGGCCGGGATGGCGCAGGTTGCGCACAGCTTGCGTCGTTGATGGGCAAGCGCTTCGTGTGCAGTTACAACTCCGACCGGATGACACCCCCATTGGCCCCAGTCTTCGACCTGCTCGTCGTCGGCGGCGGGATCAATGGCGTGGGGATCGCGCGGGACGCGGCGGGCCGAGGACTGAAGGTCTTGCTCGTCGAGAAGGACGATCTCGCCGCCCATACCTCGTCCGCCAGCACGAAGCTCATCCACGGCGGGCTGCGGTACTTGGAGCATTACGAGTTCGGGCTTGTCCGCAAATCGTTAATCGAGCGCGACCGGCTGCTCAGCATCGCTCCGCACATCATCCGGCCGTTGCAGTTTGTCATTCCGCAGGCCGGATCGCGTCGCGCGTCCTGGCTCGTGCGCCTGGGCCTCTTCCTGTACGACCACATCGGCGGGCGCAAAGTCCTGCCCGCGACGCGCACAGTGTACTTGGCCAACCATCCCTTCGGGGCGGGGCTGCGCGTTCCGCGCGGGAAAGCATTCGTCTATGCAGACTGCTGGGTAGACGACAGCCGGCTCGTGGTGCTCAACGCCGTGGATGCGGCGGAGCGGGGAGCCGACATTCAAACGCGCACGGAGTTCGTCCGTGCATGGCGCGACGGCGGCTCGTGGCAAGCGACGCTCCGTGATACCACGGGCGAGCAGACGGTTCGTGCCCGCACCCTGATCAATGCCGCAGGCCCTTGGGTCGGCGAGTTGTTCGCCCGGATAGACGTCGCGAAGAGCCGGCGGCCCGTACGGCTCGTCAAGGGCAGTCACATCGTCCTGCCGTCCTTGTTCGAAGGCGAGCAAGCGTACCTCATCCAGAACCCGGATGGGCGCGTCGTATTTGCAATCCCTTATGAGCGTGAGTTCACGCTGGTCGGAACGACGGAAGCCGACTGGACCCAGGCAGCGGGGCAAGCCCGGATCGACCCAGCGGAGATCGCCTATCTGCTTGGGAGCGTTCGCCGCACCTTCAGCCAGGCGGTGGAACCGGTCGACATCCGCTGGAGCTACTCGGGCATTCGTCCGCTGTGGGGCGATAATGCCGCCAATGTCTCGACCATGACCCGCGACTATGTGCTCGACCTGGATGACGATGGGCCGCCGCTTCTCAGCATCTTCGGCGGCAAGATCACGACCTACCGCCGGCTCGCCGAGCAGGCCCTGTCGAAACTGTCCGGCTTCCTTCCCAAGGGCTCCCGCCCCTGGACGGCCGCCGCGCCGTTGCCGGGGGGCGAGCTTGGCGGCAGCTTCGAAGATTTCTTGGCTGGCCTTGCTACCACCTATCCTCATCTTCCCGCGGATCTGCTGCATCGTGTGGCGCGAAGCTACGGCAGCCGGGCGCGTCAGCTGCTGGGCGATGCGCGTGAGATGGCGGACCTGGGCGAGCTTTTCGGTGCCGGTCTGACCAGGCGGGAGGTGGATTATCTCGTGACGCACGAATGGGCCCGGACCGCCGAGGACATCCTGGTCCGCCGGTCCAAGCTTGGACTTCATTCGGGGCCGAGGGCTGGCGAGCGGCTGCAAGCCTATCTGCAGACCCGACACCAGGCATGGCACTATAAGGCGGAGGCTGCGGCAAACCATGACAGCTGACCACGTCCTGGCCATCGACCAAGGCACGACCTCGACCCGCGCGATGCTCATCGACAGGGAAGCGCGCGTCATTGCGCTGGCTCAGCGTGAGCTGACGCAGCATTATCCCCGGTCCGGGTGGGTCGAGCATGACCCAGAAGACATCTGGCGCGACACGCTCGCCGTCATGCGGGAAGCGCTTGCGACGGCCGGCATCCCTTACCGGGGCGTCGCCGCTATCGGAATAGCCAATCAGCGCGAGACGACGCTGCTGTGGGATCGCGAGACGGGCGAGCCCGTCCATCGAGCGATCGTCTGGCAGGACCGTCGAACTGCGGAGTTCTGCGAGACACTGCGGGCGGAGGGCGCCGAGGACGCAGTCCGCGCCAAGACGGGGTTGCTGCTGGATCCTTATTTCTCCGCGACCAAGCTTGCCTGGCTGCTCGACCATGTCCCTGGAGCCCGGGCCCGCGCCGAGCGTGGCGAGCTGGCGTTCGGAACCGTCGACAGTTTCCTGCTCTGGCGGCTGACCGGGGGACAGGTTCATGCGACCGACGTGACCAACGCCGCGCGGACCATGCTTTACGATATCCATGCGCAGCGCTGGGACGCCGATCTGTGCCGAATTCTGAGGGTGCCCGAAGCGGTCCTTCCCGACGTAAAGGACAACAGCCGCATCTTCGGTCTTACCGCGCCTGGGCTCCTCGAGCGGCAGGTTCCGATCGGGGGCATGGCCGGAGACCAGCAGGCCGCGCTGATCGGTCAGGCCTGCTTTGAGCCTGGCACGGCCAAGTCGACCTACGGCACCGGCTGCTTCATGCTGCTCAATACCGGCGAAAAGGCGGTCGCGTCCGCTCACCGCATGCTCACGACCCCGGCGTACCGATTGCACGGACGGATCACATACGCCGTCGAAGGCTCGATCTTCGTCGCCGGGGCGGCCATCAAGTGGCTTCGCGACGGACTAGGCGTGATTGCCCAAGCCTCGGCAACGGACAGCCTGGCGACCCAAGTGCCCGAGGGTCACGGAGTGTACATGGTTCCGGCTTTTGTCGGGCTGGGGGCGCCACATTGGGACCCGGACGCGCGCGCCTCGATCCACGGTCTCACGCTCGATGCAACCGGTGCCCACCTGGCCCGGGCGGCACTGGAGGCGGTCGCCTACCAGACTCACGATCTGCTGGAGGCGATGGTCGCAGACGGCAGCGCCACACCGTCCACGCTGCGGATCGATGGTGGAATGGCCGCGAACGGCTGGCTTTGTCAGTTCCTTGCCGACATCCTTCAGGTCACGGTTGAACGCCCGCGCAATCTGGAAACGACCACGCTTGGCGCCGCCTTTCTAGCCGGCCTCGCAACCGGCGTATGGAGCGGTCTGGATGACGTTTCGCGCACTTGGTCGGCAAAGGACCGCTTCCCTCCCCAGATGCCGGCGGACAAGCGGGAAGCGGTCCTGTCCGGCTGGCAGGATGCGGTGAGTAGGACGGTTCGACCAAACGCCAGAGCATCCCGAGCCGACTCGTGGTTTCGCTAGCGGCATGCTCAGTGCCGCGGGGGTAGGGGGGTGAGGGCCCGCCGACCGTGTCGTGCAACTTTTGTGCACTGCAGCACGTTTCTTTTGCTCCATCGGGGCCGAGCTCCGTTCCCTTGACCGAGAGTAATTCCCTTGCCCACCACCATCAACAAATCTGCCCGAAGCGGGTCTTCCTCCCGCTCATCCGGCAAGGACTCGTCGCTCTGGAAATGGGGTCTCGGAGCCGGAGTTGGCGCGGCGGCCCTGGGGGTTGTGGCCTTCAACGCGGCAAAGACGCGGCGTGCGGAGGCGAGCAATCCTCCCATTGGCGAGTTCATCGAAGTCGACGGAGTGCGCCTGCATTACCTTGAGAAGGGCACGGGCCCGGTTATTGTTCTTCTTCATGGCAACGGCACGATGATCCAGGATTGGATTGCGTCCGGAGTCTTCGGGCGCCTTGCTGAAACCCACCGAGTGATCGCCTTCGACCGGCCTGGTTTCGGACACAGCGAGCGTCCGCGCAGCGTGGTCTGGACCCCCGCCGCCCAAGCCCGAGTCCTTGCCTCCGCAATCGCTAAGCTGGGTGCCAGGGACGCGACCATCGTTGGTCACAGCTTTGGCACAATGGTGGCGGTGGCGCTCGGCCTGGACCATCCCGAGGTCGCCTCCTCGCTGGTGCTAATTAGCGGCTATTACTACCCATCGGCTCGCGTCGACGCTCTGGTTGCCGCTCCTCCCGCCATCCCGATCATCGGCGACGTGCTTCGCTTCACGGTGTCGCCGCTGGTGGCCGCCGCTTCGCAGGACCTGATGGAAAAGCAAATGTTTGGTCCTGCCCCGGTGTCAGAGGGGTGGCGGGAGGACTTTCCGTTCAAGATGACGCTGCGGCCCTCGCAGATCAGGGCCGCCGCAGCCGACGCAGCGATCATGGTGCCGGCGGCAGCGTCGATGGCGCCGCGCCTGGCGGAGCTCCAGATGCCGGTTACGATCATCTCGGGAAGTGGCGATCATGTAGTCACACCTTCGAAGCAGTCAGGCAGGTTGAACGAGGATCTTGCCAAAGGCCGGCTGACCATGATCGAGGGTGCAGGCCACATGGTGCACCATACCGCCGCGGATGAGGTTGCTGCCAAGATCCGGAACTCGGCGAGCAACGCTGGATAAGCTCGGCCCCGCTAACTCGCTCGCTGATGGCCCGAAGCCTGCTCACAAGATCGAACAGGACGGGGCGGGAAACGTCGCGCCTCGCTTCTTTGTTAGACAACGCGCAACCCCCGACCCCAGGAGAACACAATGAACCAGTCCATCGTATCGGCCGTCTTCGACAGCCACTCGGAAGCAGAGGCGGCCGTCCGCGAGCTGCGGCAGGCGGGTGTGCGCGACAGCGCCTTGTCCGTGATTGCACAAAGGAATGACACCGGTGCGGGCGAGTATGGCGATGCCGACACGGTCGAGGCCAAGGAGAAGGGCGAGGGTCTCCTCAAGGGCGCGCTGGCCGGCGGCGGCGTGGGCGCGCTGCTGGGGATCGCTGCCCTTGCAATTCCCGGCGTCGGACCCCTGGCGGCCGCGGGCGCCATTGCTGCGTCGGCCGTACCCGAAGCGGCCGCGATCGGCGCCGGAGTCGGTGCACTGACGGGTGGTCTGACTGGCTTGCTGACGAAGCATGGCGTCAACGAAGAAGATGCCACCTATTATGAAGAGCGGATCAAATCCGGCGGCGTGTTCGTGTCGGTGGACACCAGCGACGCGGGTGTCAGCTCCGAAACGGCGCAGGACATCCTGTATCGCTCCGGCGGACACAGCGCTTCCAGGTCGAAGACGACCTCAGCCGTCTGACGCCGTTTCTCGGGATTGCTCCTGCCTCTGTGGCAGGGGCAGTTTCGGGTTGTTATCCGCCCTGCGGCCGTTTCAGCTGACGAACATGACTGAGGTCCGCGCTCCACGGCTTGCGGCGGTTTCAAGGCCTGCCAATGGCAGCCGGATGCAGCAGTGACTCCCGGCTTTTGCGCTAAATGGAAATGGCGCACCCGGCATGAAATCTGCTGGGTACTCAGACCATCGGGAAATTTCGGTGCAGCTGAGCCGCTGAGGTCTGCTTAGCGCCGATCTCCGCCGTTCAGAGTGCCGGCGTTGGCACCCGCATGCGGACCTTCGTTCAGCTAAGTAGCTAAGGTCCGATTCCGACCCGTTCCGGACATTAGCGGCTGGGGTCTGCTTTCGATCCATTGGCCAAGTCGTTTGCTGAACGGTGCTAGACCGCCGCGTTCAGGCTAATTCAACGTTGCTAATCCTACATTTCGCTCCCGGGCTCGTCCGCCCTGCGAGCTCGAGATATGCTCGAAGGAGATAGGCCATGAAGGCTGTAGCGAACTTGTGGGTCGGCGCGGCTTTAACTGCATCGTTTGCCGCCGCGGTCCCGGCCTCTGCACAATATCACCCCAATTACGGGAACTACGGCTATGCGCCCAACGCGGTTAGCCAAGTGCTACGGTCGATCCTAAATCCCTACGGGTATTTCGGCTACGGCTACTATGGCACGGCGCACCCGCAAGCGGCGGTAAATCGCTGCATAGCGGTTGTTCAGCGGCGGCTGAGCTACCAATATGGCGCCCACTACGACAGCTACGGCGGGTATGGCGGATACGGTTACGGATACGGAGACCGTAGTGCTCGAATCTTGGGCATCACGCGGGTGGAGCAGCGCTCAGCGACGACTTTGAGAGTTCGCGGCATTGCAACCAGCGGTTGGAATTACGAACCGTACGGGTATGGTCGCTACCGCGGGCATCGATACGGCTATGCTCCGCTCGCCGATCTCTCGTTTAAATGCGACGTAGATTATCGCGGTTTCATTCGCGACATCGATATCCATCGCCGCCGCTACTAGCGCGTCAAAGCAGAACGAGAGGGGCGCCGGGCTTCGACTTGACTTGTGTCACTCGAATGGTGGCCGTGTCATTCTGAAGAACATTGGCGCTCGCGCCGCTATTCCCGAAGACGGACCCTGTATCGGCTGTCAGTCTAAAGGCATTGGATACCTCAAGGTCTTCGGCAGGGGCGTTGCTCTGAAATACAATCCCGCTGCTTAGAGACTTGCAATCGTTTGCCAGTGAACGCCGTCTCGTCCTACAGCTGCTTCGACTGACGCAGCTTTCTTTCGCCTACGGCCATATTCAGTCGTGCACCGTCTGCCCTCGCTCGAGCATTGCAATAAAATCGGCAATTTTTCGCGCTCGAGTCTCTGGCCTTTTCACCGCGCCTATCCGGTAAATGATCGCGTATCGGTTAGCGCCTTTGAGCGTCACGAAGAACGCTGCGGCCTTAGGGTTTTCGTCAAGCGCAACCCGCTTGGCTCGCTGGCGCATGGCAGCGGCTCATCTGCCGTCAAATTTCGCAGCGTCAATTTGAGCTTGGCCGGTTGCATGCATTTGACCCCTCTTGATTGAAATCCTCTGCGCGCCTGCAGTTTACTTGCGACCATTTACTTCGGGCCCCGCAGCGTGAAGCGGACCAACCACTGCTTGTCGTCGTACTTGGACCGCGAAAAGCAGACTGTCCGCTAACGGCCAGAAGTCGCCGGCGGATCCGCACAAACATCAATCGCGGGCGGGTCAGTTTACAATGGCTCGTCGGTATCCGGCCGCTCGAGCGTCAGCTTCGCTACAGAAGATATCTTCGGCACGTGTACGATCATAATAAGGCATTCCGGGAACGTGGTAGATCCACTGACCGCGACGATTCCGATTTCCCTTGATCCGGCAGCCGTAGTTATTCTCGCTGGCTTTCGCTGTGCTCCTGATCACCGGCTTCGGCCGACCGGCGTGCCGGCCGCTTGATACTGCTGGGCGTGATGCCCGGTCAGCTGCGCGAACTTCGCTTGGCATTGTAAAAGTGCCAGCCCAGATGCCGCGCCGAGCGGCCTTCGCTGTTTCCTCCGCACTGACGTAGTCATTAGAATAGCGGCGGAATGCCACTGCGAGGCCGTTCGCAACCATGAAACGGTTCACGTCGACTTGACCTACGGTGCACCGAGCCAGAATCCGATCGTACTGGTCGGTTCCCGCCGCCACACACCGGACGTCCTTTCCAACGACGAGCCTTGAAAGTGCCTCCGCGGCGGCCTGGCCGCACTGCCAGTCGCCGCCGGCCCTTTGACACGTCTGATCAAATTCGGGCGCGTCGATGCCAAAGAGACGGATGCGTTGGCCATTCACTTGGAAAGAGTCTCCGTCACCGCCCGCCCCAATTCCGAAGATGGGCGACGAAGCGATCAGAAGGGCGAGTAGGATCGACATCGAGTGGCCTTATCGAACATGATGCGGATTGGGGTTGCCCGTCTTTATGGGCAATCGGTTACAAGGAACTTACGCGCCCAACCTTCCTTAGCGAATGCGTCGGCCTGCCCAAACGACCCGACCGACCAGGTCGATCTCGCTCGGAGAGCAATCGCTCCAGGTCGCATAGCTCTTATTGTCGCTAGCAACTGTCAGGGAGCCGCCGGACGGGTTCACCGTGATCCGCTTCACCATCAGCGTGTCGTCCCGGCGAAGAACGTAAATGCCGTCGTGCAGCGAATGACCAGGCAGACTCCGCTCGACCAGAATGTCATCGCCATCAGCCAGCGTCGGAAACATCGAGTCACCAACGACCTTGATGATCGACAGATCGTCCTGCTTCGCATTTGTCAGTTGGCGCAGCCATTCCTTGCTGAAGCCCAGCTGGGCCACGGCGCGTTCGCCATCATTATGAGCTCCAAAGCCGGCTGAAGCACCGATTGCCAAACGGGGGATAGGGATCAGTCCGTCGGGTGATATCGGTGACGGTGGGCCACCGAGCAGTTGTTCGTCTACGTTGAAATATCGCGCCAGGGTCTTGCGATCGCGTTCGGCCAACCGTCTTGGCGTGCCGCGTTTGATGAATTGCTGGACGTACGCAGGATTGCGACCCAGCAATCTTGAGAGAGCCGCGAGGTCTTCCCGCCGTTCTGCGATTAGCTGGGCAAGGAAACTTCGTGGATCTTCAGCGCTCATGCCTTCCTCTACCAAAAGGAAAAAACCTTTACAAGTAGGATTTCAGCGGGGAGTTTCCTGCCATCGAGTCGAGGAAACACGATGCTGTTGCGGAAAATCGAACACCACCTGAAACTTACCCATACCAGTCCAGCCAGCTTCGGACGGGCCTGTCTGGGTGACCCAAAGTTTGTGTTCGACCTGCGTAATGGCCGCGAACCGAGAGCGTGCACGGTCTCCAAGGTGCTCGCCTTTATGTCCGAGTTGGAGGCCCCTAACGATGTCCTATGAACTTCTTATCGTCGCGAGCTGGGGTATCACGCAGATCGTGAGAACAGTGCCCGCAATAGTGTGGGCGTTACGCTGCGATCCTGCTTCGAAGACGTACGAGTGCCCGCCATCGCCACTTTCCTCATTCCGTCCAATACAGACTAATCGAGTGCCCACGCCCAAGCCAACGTAGCGTGAGGCGGGAACGGGCCGGAACGGAAACGCGCGCAGCGGCTAGGCTTGGTGGGAAGCGGAACGGCGGCTTTCGGGCCCGCATCGGCAGAAAGCAGACGTTCGCCCGTGCGAGGCCCGGGCGACGGCTTAGCGCCCGTCTCGGTCGTTACGAGGGTCGCCGCCCGCACCCGTAATCGGACCCTCGTTCAGCTAAGTTGCTAAGGTCCGGTTCCGAACCCAGGGTAAAGAAGTGCGATTCCTAGAGGGTGCGGCCAGCTAGTGTCGATCTTCTGATCTCCATCTTTGCGGACGTTAGCTGTACGCGCGAGACCCAGTGGCTGCGCTCAGACGCGCCATCGGTCGAACTCAGCACGCGCCTCGTCTTCGGTAAACGGGTGATCACCGCTGACGGATGTCTCCGTCCAGACAATGTTCCCCTCCTCCGTGAGGTTCATCACCTCCCAAGAAACTCCGTCAGTCCTGAGGCTGATTATGTTCCCCGCAGAGGACTTGAACCGCTCCACCTCGTTCATTCGTCACCTCATCCACTCTGGTGCAGTCAGCTCTTATGACAATTCGCCTGTGATCGCAGCCAACCCCGCGCGCGCACCACTGCCGGGAGAATGGGTGAAAGCGGACAAGCCATCATTGTTTGCTTATCGGCCCACATGATTTTGTCTGATGGAGCGCGTCGATGGATGGAGCGGCTTTAGCGTCGAGCATGTCCTCGCTCACCACCGCATGAAAGATGCGGGAGAGAGTATTTTCATCGTCGATGTCGATCACGAAATAGGCCTGTCGCCGGTCATTGAGGTCGAGGGTGAGCCCTTGATCTTGCCTGAGGCTCCACGCCGGCCCGGCGGGGAACCTCCGGTCATAATCGTTTGGCGAGTGAATGAGCTTTGTCCCCGCAAGCCTCATTCCCAAAGGGTTGATGGCCCAGCCCTCCTGTCCAGACGGTTGGGCTGTCACCTTCTGGGTGGATGGAAAGCGTTTTTCCCGACGCTCAAGGCTAAATCGAGATATTCGCCCGTATACCGAAGCTTTATCAAGGAAACGCCGCTGTTCGCATAGCCGCGATGAGGCCCGCCTGTTTTGCACGAGACGGGCCTCTACTCTCGGTCACGTTGTGGCTGGTGTAAGCCAGCCGGGAAGCACTTGGTTGCCTTTTGGCCGCATTAACGCCAAGGCCATTCATTGGTGTCGATTACACCGTCCCGGTTGGTATCATACTGCGCCCAAGCGGACGCGCTCCAATATTCTTCACTGCTTAACCAACCGTCGCCGTTTGCATCAAAGGCTCGGTAACTTGGTTCCCACGTCGCGCGGTTATAAGTCGGATAGAAGCCGCCGCCATACCAGCAATTCGCGTATTCAGCTCGGCTGATGCGACCGTCGCGGTTCGCATCCCAATACACATAGCCAGTTGTCCGGTAGTTGTTCCATTCGGAAGTTGAAATCCGGCCATCAGCGTTCGCATCGATGACGACTGAGCCGCAGCGGGCATATGTAGCATTCGGGTCGAATGCCGCTACCACTGAATTAACGTCGCTTGCAACGCCGCGAACAGTGTTGCACCCGGCAAGTAACATTGCGGCGGTGAGCAGACAGGCTGCTGTTGTGGTACGCATCTTGAAGTCTCCTTTGTACTCGGAAAAATGACTTCTAGCCTCTCGACGCCGAGAGGGTGCTCTGCTCAACCATCAAGGCACTAACGGCGTTCCGCTGCCAAAGAGTCTGGAAACGATTGTCACCCGAGGCGAGCGGCGTCGCTTACAATCTCAACAGCAGGGACTGCTCATCCGGATACCACCCATTCGGCCGTCCAGGCTGAAGGACCGAGTGCGCAAAAAAGGAAGGGGGCGCCTGCATGCAGGCGCCCCCTTCGACCAGGCGTGCTCAGCTGGCCGATCTCGCTACAGTTTAGAGTCGCTATTCCTTGTTATCATCCTTGGGAGCATCGACGTCCACCGTCGGCACCTCGATTGTCTTGTTCTCGGTTCCGACGTTCACCTGAGGAGCGTCCACATCGAATTCTGGAAGTTGCCCACCGCTTGCGTTTACGTCCACGTCCGGCAGCTCGCCTTCCTTAGTCTGATCAACGTCGCAGGCCGTCAGCGCAAAGCATCCAACCAGCGCAAGAGGCGTGAATTTCCGGAACATGGTTACCTCGCAGAATGATAATGCTGCTTCTTTAACGTGCTCTTGGCGGGGAAGGTTCCGGCGATGGAACGAATGCAATCAGTCGGATTTTCGGGCGTCCGCTTCGGCTAACTGACTGCGCTAAGAACCACGCGATGATGAGGTCTGCAGCGGTCGAACGTGCCTTGTCAGGGGATGCCGCAGTATTGCTGAGATTGTCGGACGAATGCCCGATGAGGATAAAGCGGACGTCGAAGCTCACCTAAGTGCACCATCTGCAAGGCGAGAACTTATCCTGATCTGCAGCAACCCCTGGCTCACGTCACGCTAGCACCCAGCGGCCCAGCTGGACGCCTGATCAGAAGTGGGATTCAGAGTTTCGCCCGGCCGGCACGCCAATCTCCGGAATCACGCACCACGAACATCAGGTGAGGCGATTGCTCGTCAGGAGCAGGCCGGGTTACTACAACTCTGGAAACCCCAGCACCGCAGTCTGCGGTCGCGTTGCCAGAGCTCCGTCTTAGAATCCTCCCGGCGAGCTTCGGCGAACATAATCGCCGCGACGTCATCCTTGGCGAGGAACTCGTGAGGAGCCCTATTGAGGCGACCGTCACTGTCGAAGAAAAACAGGCGATATTCGTGCATTAACCCCACCCCAACGCAAGTAGCGCAAATACGACAGAATTCCTTTATGTGCCATTTACATCCTGAAGGCGTCAGCGCCGCTGCCGGTGCCGAACGACATGAGGTGGCGAAATCTGAAGCCTTCCACAACGCAGCGGCCCGACCTCCCATGGTCTGGAGAGTCGAGCCGTAAAAATGGTGTGCAGCCCTCGGCATCGTTGGCGTCGGTCTTGCCGCGCTTCACATAAGGCTTCACGTACGCCAGCGGCATGAGCTTCACCTCGTGGCCAAGCGCGACAATCTCCCGTGCCCAGTCGTGCGACGTGCCACACGCTTCCATGCCGACCAGACACGGCGATAGCTTGCTGAAAAACGGCAGCACCTGCGACCGTCGCAAGCTCTTCTTCAGCACCACCTTGCCGGTCTCATTAACACCATGAACCTGGAAACGCTCTTGGCCAAATCGAGGCTGATCGTGCTAATCTCCATCGCGGATGGCTCCCTGCTCGTGGACGCTCTGACAGCAACCACCCTTTGGCACCTAGATGTCGGGAGCGGGAGCCATCCATCCCATCTGCAATGGGTGGATTCCGGACGTTATCGAGCGTCGGTATTGGACAGGATAAACACCCAGAACTCCAAAAAGAGCGCGAAGCTCGTGGCCGACAGAAACCACCAATCCAATGACCCGGCTTCGACATGAACTGCCGTGATCTGTGTGGAAGAACAAGAAGGACAGGGCGGAGATGAACCGCACAAGTGCTACTGACGGGACGGTAGGAAGGTCACTCGATCCGAACCTGCTCCTCTCTGCCGGCCCAGTGGGCCGCGTACTTCCGCACCTCCTCAAGCTGCACCCGGCCCCAAAGTTGACCGTAGCCGTCGGGCTCCACGTGTTCGGGCTGGTCGAGCGTCTTCTGCCAAAGTCGCAGTTCTTCGATGTATGGCGCGCATGGGACGCGTTCTAAATCACTCGCGTCAGCGACATCGTAGATCCCAATTTTCGCCCATTTCTGTGTCCACCAGTCGGGAAGGTCTACGACCGGGTAAAGACAGACACCCTGCAGATCGACGCCAGCGTTGAGAGCTTTGAGGCACTCTTCCATTGTCATCTTCAGCCATTCGGCGCGCGTTTCCTTGAAGCCGCTCGTTTCGCCAATGATGATCGGACGATGATAGCGATCCCACGCGTACTTCAGCATCTCACTAAGCGGTTTTCGACGAGGATCGCGCGGGCCTAGCACCTCCCGACCCTTGTCCTCCTTCAGCACCACCTGGCTGTAGTGATATACGTTCACTCCAACGATATCGAGGATCTCGGGTGATCCACCGAGTTCAGGCGCATGCCTGCCGGACAGCATGTCAAAACCTTCATAGGCTTTCTTGTACGCTTCCGCCCGAGCTTCATCCGCAAGGTCGGGTCGATCGGCTGGCGGGACGGCGTGAACCATCGGATCGACGTGGACCATTCGCGCATCCGGATGTACGCTACGGATGGCCTTCGCGCCTTCAACGGCCATTCGGCACAAGGCGCGCTTCAACTCATCTTCCCGCCCTTTTGCAAACGGATACATCCAGCCAAGCTCCGTGGCTGCCGCGGAAAAGAAAGTGATCTCGTTTATTGGCGTGAAGAAGTATGGTCCCTCGGCCGTGTTCGTTACCAACTCGGCGGCGGCCCTACAGTAGGCAACGAAACGACCAAGGCATTCTTCGGAAAACGGGTCGCATTCTTGGGGGAACCCATAGTGACACAGATCCCAAATCGGGGTGATGTTGCACTTTGTCGCAACATCCTGAACTGCCTTCACGCTGGCCCAGTCATAGGAGCCATTGCCGAGGTCAACCTGCGGCCAACGGATCCCTTCACGCACTACCCCGATCCCAAGGCTCATGACCGCTGAATAATCAGATTCCAAATGGCGGTCGTGCCCGGTAGACGCGACGTAATCCTTCCTCTCGCCGTCCTGCCAGATGAACGTCGAACATTCGAAGCCACCCATAAAGAACGTCGGGAAGATTGCATTCTGAGCCGACTGACTGCGCGTCATCATACCTCCCTATGCGCGTTGCACGACAAGCCACCGCTCGCCCGCTCAGTGCACCACGTTACCGGACGCTCATGCACTTCAATCATTTGCCAGGTTCAGCCGAGCCTTCATCAACGCAGTGATTTCCGCTTCTGTTTCGGTTGTTTTCTCCCCGGTGTTAACGCCGACTGGCCGAGACAATGTACCCTCAGATGGGAGCGGGTTGATGACCGCGACTCTGCCGCGCGTCGTCCATATCTCGGCGGAGGCATCTCGGCAGCGCTTAGAGGCCTTGTCTATGGCATCACGCATGTCTCTCGCCATGTATGTTTCGGCAGCAGTCAGCGCGCTCTTGCGCATGTAAATGATGCGGAAATCTTCCATGCTTCGCTAACGAGCCGCGGTCTTTCCGGTCGCTCAGCTGATAGCCTTAGTTGTTCCATCTGTCGTAACTCTAACCGTGCCAAGCAGAAGCTCAGCAAAGAAAGGAGCGCCTCTTGCGAGGGGCAGCCCTCCTAGGCGAGCCCAGGCTGCTGAGAGCTCTAGCCAAGCTCCCGCTCGAGGTTGGAGACAGCTATGTCCTCTCACCCAATCGGCGGGCGCGATGCGTCCAACGTTCATGAGTTTCGTGTCAGCCAGGTCAGCAACTTCCGATCCGACTTAGTTGCCCTTCGAAGCAGCGTCGGTCTTAGGCTGCTGCAGCACCGCTCAAGCGACCGATTGCAAGGCACATGACGACGCAAAGAAAGCTGCTCCCCCGCATCCGATGAGGTGCCAGGACGTTGATGAACCTTAGCCTGAGAAGGAGAACGTTCATGGCTCAGATCAGCGGCATCAAGAAGCGAATGGAAGTCATCGGCGCAGACGGTGTTCATGTCGGTACGATTGACGAGTTGGAAGGCGACCGCTTGAAGCTCACTAGGAAAGACAGCGGTATGGGCAGCCATGAAGGTCATCATCACTACCTTCCGACAAGTCTCGTTGCCGGAGTGGAGGGCAACCGTGTTCGCCTGTCAGCGACGGGCGCAAATGCTTTCATGTTTCAGCAAGAAGAAGACGAGAACAGCGCTCGATTGATCTCGAAGGGGAAGCACGCAGGCGAGAGCAGGTTCAAATCTAGCTCCAGCAGTTCGCAACACGATTGGGTTTACTTAGGTGTGGCGGCAACTGCTCTTGCGGGTATCGCTGGAGCTACTTGGTGGTCGCGCACCCGGAAGACGGATGCTGAGCGCTTTGAACTCCAATTGCAGACGGATGAGAACATCCTGCTGATCTCGTCAACCAAGGTTGAGGGAACGCCGGTAGTCGGCCGCGATGGTGAGCGGCTGGGCCGGATCGAAAACTTCATGGTCGACAAGTATTCCGGGCGGGTTGCTTACGCAGTGATGTCGTTCGGAGGCATGATGGGCTTTGGTGAGCACCTCTTCCCACTCCCGTGGTCATATCTGACGTACGACGTGGACAAAGATGGGTACGTGTTGAACCTCACTAAGGAACAGCTCGCAAACGCACCCAGATTCAAGCAAAGCGAAGCGCCGGAGTTCTCGACGATGTACCGTCGTCAGCTTGCTAAGGAACATAGGCGCTTGAACGCCGAGTGAGCTGATGCTCAATTTCTTGATAGGGGCGTCCGCGTCAACGGACGCCCCATAAGCTGATATCAGCGGCGCTCCCAGTCGCGCCCTTCTTCACGCTCCCTCATCCGACCATAGCGCCGGGCTGAGCTGCGCTCACGATCAATGCGCATTCGCACCTGCTCTTCGGTCATATTGATGCGGTAGCCATCGCGCCGTTCGTCGTAGCGTAGCTCATCCCATTCGACCGGCAGATAATCCTCGTTGAGCCCCAAAAAGCCGCTTGAATGCGAGAGGACTGCGTACCGAGCTGTGCCGGCATATTTGTCAATCATCACGTTCTTGATCGAACCAAGCCGGTATCCATCACGGGCGAAAACGGGTGTTCCCTCGACCTTATTGGAGGCGATTAGGGAGCGCGTTTCGTCAACTGGAAGTCCGGGGTCATAATCGTCCCGTCCTGCCGTCGGACTAAGCCGAAGTCGGCTACATCCGTGCCATCAATAAACAGGCAAGGCGAGTGTTCCGTCACTGTTCGACGATTGCAGTCGGAATAGCGCGTCTGCATCTCAGTCTCGCCCGAACCACTAAGGATTAAGCCGAGATCAGCCCAAAGCCGACCACGACGATGCGCTTAGCGGTCACGGCCGTAATGCCGGATTGGGTCGATTCCAGACATTAGCAGCTTAGCTCATTCAACGTCCGCTTCCGTGCTTCAGGCCCGAGGACCAGACCAGCCGGAAACGGCCAAAGTAGCCCGTCCCTGCCAGCCACGGCCATACGGTAAGTACCTATTTTGCCGCGCAGCGCAGAAGCGTAGACTGGCGCTCATGGCCAGACGTGCTCTGATCCGCGTGGTTTTGATGGCTGGCGTGGTGGCGTCGTTGTCAGGTGCCGCCGCCCAAAACCAGCATTTGCAGCATCACTCCGTGACGAAGGGCTCCAGCATGCAGACTCCACGGTCCCTGGCTGCCGAACATCGCGAACTGCATGAGGTGCTTGCGCGCGCTACGAAAGAGGGTGGCGCACTTGGGCGTGCGGCAGCGCAGTTGGAAAAAGCCCTGGCGCCCCATTTCAAACGGGAGGAGCAGATTGCTACCCCGCCGCTCGGGCTACTTCCCAAGCTTGCGCGAGAAGACGCCACTGCTGACATGCGTAGCGTTTTGCCAATGACCGAGGCCTTGGAGCGTGAGCTGCCGCGGATGTTGCAGGAGCACGAGGTCATCCGCGCCGCCGTCACGGAGTTCCGTGCGGAGGCCGGGAAGGCTGGTCGCGCTGAGTATGTTCGCTTCAGCGATGATCTTGCGGCCCATGCGCGGCAGGAGGAGGAGATACTCTATCCGGCGGCCGTGCTGGTTGGTCGGTATGTCAAGCGAACGGCACCAGAAAAATGACGTACAGCAGCCCTCAACCTGCATGGCTTCGAGGTCTGTTGTCACGGTTCAGGACGGTAGCTACTTAGCTCCGAACGGCCGCTTTCACGGCCAATCGGCGCAGACCGGTCAGTCTCCTTGCGGCCAAGTGCGGCCGTTCGGCTGGGCGCCTATCCACGTCGTTCTGGTCAGTCTCCCGCACCCCAAAGCGGAGGATTGAGCTAAGAACTTTCAACGCAATTGCGGCAGACAGCGCACTACGTTGCTCGCTATCGCACTGGCCTGGGCAATAATTGGGTGCTGCTCGAGCGATCTCTCAATCCGCTTCATCCACGCGTCCTTGACCTCGGAGAACAGGGGCCAGCAGCTTTGAACAAACTCCTGCGCAACAGGTGAGACTCGCATGGCCAGGTCGGGCCAGCCCGATGCCTCGACGACGCAGACATTGCGTCGATCGTCGCCCGGAACAGCCAGCAGCACATGGCCGCGCGAAGTCCAGCCAACCTCCCGAGGCTCGTACAGTCGCCGCCGCGGCGCGACGCGCTCCAGACGCTCACCAGGCCGGAGCACCGTCCGCATCGCGGCGCGGAAGTACGACGGGAAACCTGTGTCGACATTGTCGTCGACCGAGACGATGGCCGTGCCGTCACGTTGCGCGGTCACCGTTCGCCGATCGCCGGATCGCCGCCGATTTGCGTTCCCAATCGGTCGTATCATGCTGCATTGTGCGGCAGCCGGCATCGGAGAACGAGCGTAAAGCCCAGCGCATCCCCGCCGCGGAACGCTTATCGCTGGGACCGGTATCGCCGGATCGTACCGGAAGCCGCCCCGAAGCGGATTCCCCAGTAAGCGAACCTTGTCGAGCCAAACGGCTGCCGCCCATTTCCGGATGATATGTTATTGCGGGCATTGATGCACAGGAGTATCGTTGCCTCCTAGGCGGGAGGCTCGGATGGCCATCGCTCAACCAAGACAATCTGCATTTGCCACGTCGAGAAGCGAACCTTTCGAGGTTCGACGGATCGGCAACGCGGAACTTCGGGAGTCCCTGGCTCAGGGCTGGGCCGATTTCATGGCGAAGCGAGGCGACCTGATCTTCATTGGACTGATTTACCCGCTGGTCGGTTTTGCTGCCGCTTTCCTGTTCAACGGCGGCAACCTGTTCCATCTTCTCTTCCCGGTCTCGGCAGGGATCAGCATTCTGGGCCCAGTCGTGGCGAGCGGCTTTTATGAGCTCGCGAGGCGGCGGGAAGATCGGCTTGAATCGGGCTGGTCGCATTTCCTCGACGTCCGCAAGCGGCCCGGCTGGGACTCACTCGTCGCCGTGGCCGGGCTGCTGCTCGTGATATTTCTGGTTTGGGTCACGGTCGCTGCGGTTCTTTGGAACCTGCTGATCGGAGTTACGCCGACCTCCATCTCTCACCTCTTCTCCCTTGTGTTCGGCACACCGGAAGGCTGGGTGCTGATCGTGATCGGCAACCTCTTTGGGTTCGCCTGCGCCGCGCTGGTCCTCACCCTGAGCGTCGTGTCGATGCCCATGCTGGTCGATTGCGATGTCGACGCGCGTACGGCCGTCGCCACGTCGGTTCGGGCCGTGATGATGAACAAAGGCCCCATGGCCCGCTGGGGGCTGATCGTAGCTACGCTGCTGCTGCTCGGCTCGATCCCCGCCTTTGTCGGGCTGGCGGTTGTGTTGCCGGTGCTCGGCTATGCAACCTGGCACCTTTATGTTCACACGGTCGTGCGCGAGAGCACCCTTTGCAACGACTAGCTAGCGCGCAGGCGGTGCTTTCGGCGGCGGAAAAGCAGGAGCGCCCGGCGTAATCTGAGCAAGATAGGCAATGACGTGCGCTCGATCGCGCGGGTTGCGCATTCCGGCGAACGCCATCTTGGTGCCGGCAATGGTGCGGCTCGGGCTGGTCAGAAACTGGTCGAGCGACTCGTAGGTCCAGTTGCCTCCTGTCCTGGCGAGCGCCGGCGAATAGGCAAAGCCGGCATGGCCTGCCACACGCCGTCCAACGACACCGTGCAGGTTGGGGCCAACGCGATTAGGTCCGCCCTCCACGAAGGTGTGGCAGGCGGCGCAGACCTGCGCGGTGCGCTCGCCTCGCGCGGGATCGGCGGAGGCGAGCAAGGTGCCGAGATCAATCGGCACTGCCGCACTCGCCGGCTCGGACGCCTTGGGAACCGGCGCTGTTGCACGCTCAATGTTGCGGACATAGCCGAGCAACATCCCGCGCTGCCCTGGACTGTTCTCCCCGGCCGGCCACTCTCGTTGCGCCCTGGCGAGGTCAACGGGCGCCACGCCCTCGACCGGGTACGCCCGCTGCTGCGGCAGGGACGGCGCCATCATAAGGCCGGACAGCCAAGTGCCCACCGCGATCGTGACCAGCGGAAGCGCGATCGCGGCCGCGACCTTGGTCCGCTCCCAGGTGTCGGCCTTCATTCTCCCCCTCCAAAGAAGAGGATCCGTGTCCAGAAGGTGTAGCCAGCCTCGATATGCATCAGGAAAATGAGCGTGCCGAGCGCCAGGGGCGGCACTAGGATCGCACAGACCAGTGCCACGCGCTCCCACGCCATGTGCATGAAGATCGCGACAATCAGCGCGGCCTTCAGGAGCATGAACGTGATAATTAGCGCCCAGCGGACGACGCCCTGCACGTGGAAATAGTCGACCAGGTAGGAGAGGGTACTCAGCACGAAGAGATAGCCCCAGACCTTCAGGTAAACGCCGATCGGGTGCTGCTGCCTAGTGCCGAGCTGGGCGTTGTGGGCCAGGTCCGAATGGGATTGGGGCGCGTGGTTCATGAGGTCCTCACCACAGGTAGAAGAAGGCAAAGATGAAGACCCAGACGAGGTCGACGAAGTGCCAGTAAAGGCCGGCGATCTCGACCGCCGAATAGTCGCCGCTGCGATCGTAATGGCCGCGCAGGACCTTCGACGCGACGATCAGCAACATGAAGACGCCCGCCGAAACGTGCAGGCCGTGGAAGCCCGTAATCATGAAGAAGGATGCGCCGAACTGCTCCGCGCCCCAGGGGTTGGTCCACGGACGGACGCCTTCGTGGATGAGCTTCGACCATTCGAACGCCTGCATGCCGACGAAGGTCGCCCCGAGCAGGGCGGTGGCGATCATCAGGGCGACGGTGGTCTTGCGGTTGCGGCGATAGCCCATGTTCACCGCCATCGCCATCGTCCCCGATGAGCTGATCAGCACGAAGGTCATGATCGCGATCAGGATGAGCGGGATCGACTGGCCGAACAGCGTCAGCGCGAACACCTCGCTGGCGTTCGGCCAGGGTGCGGTCACCGATGAACGCATCGTCATGTAGGAGACGAGGAAGCTGGAAAAGATGAAGGTGTCGGACAGGAGGAAGATCCACATCATGGCCTTCCCCCAGTGGACGTGGCGAAAGGTCTCCTGATCGCCGGACCAGTCGGCGGCGAAGTCGCGCAGGACCTGGGGCGGGCCATGGGGCTCGTCGGGGCTGGGGCGTATCCCCGTCGACATGCCGTTTCTACTCCTCCTCAGGTCGCCAAGAACAGACCCAACATCACGAGCCAGACCAGCAGCAGGAAATGCCAATAGGTCGCGGTCAGCTGCACTCGCAGCGCCCCACCGCCTGTTCCAAGGGCGGCAATTGCCCGTGCCCAGAAGTAAAGACCGCCGAGGACGTGCAGCCCATGCAGCGCCGTGATGAGGTAGAAGAAGGCGGCGGCAGGGTCGCCGCGCAGGAAGCGCCCGTCATCGGTCAGCTGGCGCCACAGCAATAGCTGCCCGGCAAGAAACAGTAGCCCCAGCAGACCCGCCGCGAAAACCCACCGGAACAGTCGCTTGCGCGCTATCGTTCGTGCACCTTCCCAGGCCACGCTGCCGAGCAGCAGGATGCCCGTGTTGACCCACAGCAAGGGCAATTCCGGCAACGCTCGCCAACCGCCAAGCGGACCGTGCGCCATGCCGGGCATCCCCATGCGCATGAGGTAGGCCGAGGTGACGAGGCCAAAGAGGACCGCCGCCACGCCGAAATAGAGGATCAGCATGACCTTGGCTGCGGGTGGCCGATCCGTATCCGGCACCGCCGGGCGGCTCTCCCAGCTCTTCTCGGTGAGGCGCGTAAACAGGCTCATGCGGGTTTTGACACCGCTGGCGGCGGTTCATTCTGCGGAATGAAGTCACGCGCTGCGCCGGGCACGCTGTAGTCGTACGCCCAGCGGTAAACGGTCGGAAGCTTGTCGCCCCAGTTGCCATGCCGCGGCGGCGTATCCGGCGTCTGCCACTCGAGTGAGGCCGCGCCCCAAGGATTGGGCGGAGCCTTCGGTCCTCGGTAGTAGCTCCAGATCATGTTAGTGAAGAACAGGGCCTGCGCGGCGAACACGCACCCGGCTGCGAGGGTGATACCCATGTTGGCGTATTGTACCGAGTCGGGGATGAAGCCTGTCTCGCCCAGCGCATAGTAACGCCTCGGCACACCCAGGATGCCGATGTAGTGCATCGGCAGAAAGATCGCGTAGGCGCCAAGGAAGGTGATCCAGAAATGGGCCCGGGCGAGCGCCTCGTTCCACATTCGGCCGGTGATCTTTGGATACCAATGATAGATCGCGCCGAAAATCACCAGTATTGGCGACACACCCATCACCATGTGAAAGTGGCCCACCACGAAGAAGGTGTCGGACAACGGCACGTCGACGCTGACGTTGCCGAGGAACAGGCCGCTGAGGCCGCCATGGATGAAAGTGAACAGGAAGGCGATGGCGAACAGCATTGGCACGCGCAGATGAATGTCGCCGCGCCACAGAGTCAGAAGCCAGTTGTAGACCTTGATCGCAGTCGGGATCGCAATGATCAGAGTGGAGGTTGCGAAGAAGAATCCAAAATACGGGTTCATGCCCGACACGTACATGTGGTGCGCCCAGACGAAGAAGGAGAGCACGCCGATGATCACGATCGCCCAAACCATCATCCGGTAGCCGAAGATGTTCTTGCGCGCGTGAACGCTGATTAGGTCGGAGACGATGCCGAAAGCCGGCAGCGCAACAATGTAGACCTCGGGGTGGCCGAAGAACCAGAACAGGTGCTGGAACAGTATCGGCGATCCGCCCTCATGGCCGGTCGGTTGGCCCTGCGACAGGATGGTGGGCACGAAGAAGCTGGTGCCCGCGACCGAGTCCAGGATCGTCATCGCCGCAGCGACGAAGAGCGCCGGGAAGGCGAGCAGGCCCATGATGCTCGCGACGAGAATTCCCCATACGCTGCACGGCATCCGCATCAGGGTCATGCCCTTGGTACGCGCCTGGAGAACGGTGGTCACATAGTTGAGGCCGCCCATGGTGAAGGCGACGATGAAGATGGCGAGGCTCGCCATCATCATAATGATGCCCCAGCTCGCCCCGGGGGTGCCCTCCAGGATCGTCTGCGGCGGATAGAGCGTCCAGCCGCCTCCCGTCGGCCCGCCCGGAACGAACAGGCTCGCCACCAGCACCGTCACCGAGAGAAGGTAGACCCAGTAGCTCAGCATGTTAACGAACGGGAACACCATGTCCCGGGCGCCGATCATCAGCGGAATGAGGTAGTTGCCGAACCCGCCGAGCAGTAGCGCGGTCAGCAGATACACAACCATGATCATGCCGTGCATGGTGACGAACTGGAGATAGTTGTCCGGCTGAATGAACTGGAATGTGCCGGGGAAGCCCAGCTGCAGCCGCATCAGGAAGGACAGCACCAGCGCCAGCAGGCCGACCGACACGGCGGTAACCGCGTATTGGATGGCGATGACCTTGTGGTCCTGGCTCCAGACATATTTGCCGACCCAGGTCTTGGGATGATGAAGCGGCCGGAGGTCATCAGCGATCGTCGCCATCAGCGAAAGCTCCTCCCGCGCGACGCTTCCGCCGTCGCCAGCCAAACTTGCGGCTTCTCCGCGGCCGCGAGCAGCTGGCCGAAGGTCATCTGCTCCGACAGCCAGCGGTCGAAGTCGGCCTGCTTCTCCACCACGACCGTGCCACGCATCTGGTGATGGCCGACGCCGCACAGCTCGGCGCAAAGGATGTCGAAGCTGCCGAGCGCTGTAGGAGTCATCCAGAAATAGGTGGCGATGCCCGGCACCAGGTCCATCTTGGCCCTGAACTGCGGCACGTAGAAATCGTGCAGCACGTCCTTGGAGCGGAGCACCATCTTGACCGGCTTGCCAAGCGGCAGGTGGAGCTCGCTGGTGTCGATCAGGACATCGTCGCGGCCGTAAGGGTCGCGCGAGTTTATCCCGAACGTGTTGTCTGGCGAAATGTGCGCGATGGCGGTCGTACCGAGCACGCCGTCACGCCCGGGATAACGGAATGTCCACTGCCACTGTTGACCAGTGGCCTCAACCACCCCAGCGTCGTCGGGGACGTTCACATATTGGTTCCAGGCGAGCAGCCCGGGGGCGAGCATTCCTGCGATGCCGACTGCGGTCCAGAACGTCAGGCGCTTTTCCAGCCTGGCATTTTCCGGCTCATAATGCGCCGTGTTGCCGGGCCGGTGCCGGTAGCGCCATATCGCCCACGCCATGAACAGATTGAGGCCGACAAAGGCGACAGCGCAGATGTACAGGGTGATTATCAGAGCGTGGTCGATCGAGCCCCAATTGGAGGCAATCGGCGTCATCCACCACGGACTGAGTACGTGGAACAGGATGGAGCCGATCACCAGCAACGCTATGCCGACCGCCACCTTCATAGGGGCCTCTCAGCAAGGGCTCGTGAACCGGCGCAATAGGATCGCGATCTGCCGGATCCACGGACCGCGCTAAACCAACGAAAGTCTACCCTGAAAAGGCGCGACAAGGAAGTGAGCGGGTCGACCACTATAGCCCATTGCGTCCGCAATCGTGGAAGCGAAGATAAGGCAAGTTGCTGAACGAACGTCCGCTTCAGCGTTCATGCACCGAAATCCGGCCTGCCCGCCCTCGGCCGAATCGGGAAACCCGGAACTCCGCTCAGGCCACGGGATCAGATCCGCCGCTTAGGGCCAAACCTTGCCACAGAGGGCCTGTAAGACGTGCTTGTTCAGTTTCCGACCGCTCATGGCGGAGGAGATGAACCATGGGACACTCAATCTCTGATCCTAGACAGGATTGCCGTCCTGCGTGGAACGCCGGTCGCAAGCTTGGAGCTAAAAGGCTCTCCACCCCGGAGCATCCGAGAAGTCATTGCGTAGACCGCTCCTAGCTCAGTCGCCGGAAGGGCTTGAGGCCGGGCCGGGTATGTCGCGCCTCAGTTTCTTGGGTAGAAGGAAAGCATCCAGCGTCGCGCCCTCGGGCCATAGCTCTCGCCACTGCCCGGCCACGGAGTGCAGCAGTGCAAGGCCAGCGGTCGGATACTTCTCGTCGATCTCTTCTCGGAGCGGATCCTGTTCCGAGGTCAGCAGCAGTGCCAACTCCTGCAAGGCAGGGTTGTGCCCTACGAGGAGGACCGAGCGCACGCCCACCTCGGTGCGTCGGAGCATGGCCAGCAGGCGGCACGCGGAAGCAGTGTATATTTCCGGGTCGAAGCGGGTCGGCAGCCCGGCTCCATAACCTTTCTCGACTTGTTGGAGCGTCTCGACCACCCGCCGCGCGGGACTGGCCAGAACCAGGTCGAACGCCAACCCTCGCCGGTTCATCTCGCCGCCAACTAATGCGGCGGCGGTTCGGCCGCGAGGCGCCAGCGGCCGATCGAAGTCACTCAGCCCCGGCTGCGCCCAGCTGGACTTGGCGTGTCGCAAGAGCCCGACGGTCTTCATCATTTCGCACCTGGCCTTCACTGCTTCCAGAACTGGCCGATCTTCTCCAGTCTCCTGAAATGCTCTCGGCATCGCCGGAGCGCTGTCCGCTCAGGATCTTCCTGTCGAAGCCGTCGAAAGTGCAGCGAATGTGCCTCGGCGATCCTCTGGGCGGCGACCCGATCGTTCAAATCTCCCATCAGTTCCTGCAGGGCAACCAGTGAGTTACGGAACGACCGGGCTGTCTTCTGGCGGAATAGTGAGCTTAGGAATTCGACCGCATACCGCATCTTCTTGATCTCGATCCGCAACCGGTGCCGCTCGGCCTGATTGAGGTCTTCAATCCTCCTTCCTCGCTTCCGGATCTTCCGCCAGCGCCTGTCTAGCTGCCGTCCCGCATAGGCGAGGAGCGGCTGACCCGCTTTCTTGCGGTCCCGCCACTGCCCGCCGCTGGCCCAGCCTACGAGATCGATCATCAGGGAGCGCTCGCTTCGGGAGCCGACGGCATTAGCGATGACGCGGCTCGCTTCCTGTCGGGCCTGCCGAATACGGTCCTGATCGTGCTTAGGCAGCTCCGCGCCGTGCCGCTCCCAGAAGACGTCGAGATCGCGTGCCTGGCCGAGCGCCGCGGCAAGCTTGCGCAGCTCATCACGGAGAGGGCCGAAACGTTCGTCGGCGACGATCCGGCGGAACAGCGACAGAGCTGCGCGGAGCCGCCGCAGCGCAACCCTGCCCTGGTGGAGCGCTGCCGGCTCACTGGCGAGCATGTCTCCGTTGAGTCGATACTCTGCGATGCAGGACGCGACGATCGCCGGAAATGCCTCAGCCACCGGCATCTCGCACGACAGATGAAGTTTGCCCGCCTTTCCAACCCCGTTTGGACCATGCGGACCAAGCCTGAAGCCCCGTTCCGCCTTGCTGAGGACGGAGATGCGCAGCGGAACAGCCTCTGCGAGCTGGCTCGCAAGCGCGAACAGTTGATCGGGCGAGCCTCGCTTCAGCTCGAGTTCCAGCTCGGCCAAGGGCGCTTGCCGCCGTCCGCAACGGACAACTCCCTGGTCGAGGGCCACCTCGATCAGGTTTTCTGAGCCTTCCAGCAGCCAAGTGCGGCGCTCTACGTCGACCTCCACCTGACCCACCAACTCGCGCACCAGCCGTCGCCTGTGTTGAATCGGCGCCCTCGCAAGCGCTTTCACAGAGGGTCTCGGGCCCTTCACCTCCTGCTCACATTCCTCGCGGCGAAAGAGTCCGGCGGCCGGGCTGTTCCGCTTCAGCGTCTGCACGAAGTGTTGTCCATCATGCCGCACCCGTAGAGAGTATCCGGCGCGGTGGAGATCGAAGCCGGGAGTGTCAAAGTAGATCGACTTCAATCGAGCCGTCAGGTGCGGGCGGTCACAAAGTGGCGGTGCTCTGGCAAGCCGTTTGGCTTCCTCCGGAGGCAACTCCAGCTTGAGTTCCACTTCCTCTCGCCGCTGCTCCGCCTTCCGCTTCACCGCTCACCTCGAGACCACCTGCGCGAAATCGCGACTATACTCCCGATTGCTGCAAAGCCGACACGGTAGCCGTCAGCACCTCGCTGCGTTGTAGCTGGCCCATCTCAGGCGCCCCGGCCGAGCTAGGCGCGGTGACGCGGAGTAATGCCGGCGACCTGAGCCGCTTGTGCGCCTTCGAGCTCTTCATGGCGGCTCATTGCGCGGCGATGCGGCCGCTGCGTACGAGAGACACCGGATGACCTCCTCCCTCGAAGTAGGCGGAGAAATGCAGCTGCTGCTAGTCGACCGCGACACTGCCTGCAGCGCTAAGAACGTCTTGTGTGATGGCTCCCGCATTGCAGGTGACGATCTGATGTTTGGCATTGGTCGGGTGCAGATGTCGACCCCACCAGGCCCACCGGCCCGGTTCGAGGAGAACCAATACTTGAGGCCGTCGGTACCGAAATCTGGAACCGCTCTTTTCTTGGCCGCGAAGAAGCGCTCCGGCTAGTGGCGTTCGCCTAAGCGCCCATCTCGGTCGCTCCGAAGGGCCCCCGCCGACACCCGTAAGCGGATCCTCGTTCAGCTATGTTGCGTATGATGCTCGGCCATCCAGAAGCGGTTGTGGTAATTTGGCTCCGGTGTGGCCTAAGTGAGCGGCTGAGACACCCTGTCGGTGCCCTCGTCAGAGTAGCCGACGTCTAGCTAAGCGGCAGACCGAGAGCGGCCAATCCGATCGGGTTCATACAACGAGCGGGTACCGGACCCATGGATGAGTTCCTCGGCAGGCGTAGGCGGCTGGAGCCAGTAGCCTTGTCCCAAGGTGCAGCCCAGCTTCAGTAGCAGACTGAGATGCTGCTCGCTCTCGATGTGCTCAGCGACAGTCGGCACGCCGATCGCCCGGCAAAGGCCAATAACAGCACCTAGCAGCGATTCTCCGTCAGCATTATCCAGCGCAGCGGTCACCAGACCACCGTCCAGCTTGATCTGGTCGAACTGAAACTCACGCAGGTAACCGATGGAGGCATAACCGGCGCCAAAGTCATCCAGGACCACGGTCACGCCGGCCGATCGCAGGGTGGCCAGATTCTGTTTGGCGCGCGCAAAGTCCGCAAAGAGCGCGGTTTCAGTGACTTCCACTTGTAAGCGATCCGCGCCCACCCCAGCAGTCTCGAGGGCGCTCAAAACCTTTTCCGCAAGATCGGCTGAACAGAGTTGGATTGCGCTTAGGTTGAAGGACAGGCGAATTGCAGGGTCCCAACGGGCAGCTTCCGCAAGTGCCATAGCCATTAGGTGGTCGCTGAGGTCGCCAATGACATTGAGTTGTTCGGCGATGGGCACAAACTCAGAGGGGGGTACGTTTCCTAGCTCGTTGTCCATCCAGCGTGCGAGGGCTTCTTGCGCGACGGCTCTCCCGCTGCGTAGGTCAACAATAGGTTGGAAGTAGACTTTGATTTGGTTGTGCACCCCAGATGCTTGAAGTGCGTGCTCGATCTGGGCCCGACGATGCCGCGGCGCTTCCATGCCCTGCTCGAAGACAGCGACGCGGTCGGTTGCCTGCGACTTTGCTTCATAAAGCGCGATGTCAGCGTCTGCGAGCACCCGGGAAGGCGTCCTTGCCTTGCCGTCTCGCGAAAGCCCGATGCCGCAGCTGGCCGTGATAGGAAACTTTCGTCGCTTGATGGTGACTGGTCGGTTTGTCCCAGTTAATATGCGCTTGCCCCAGTCTCTCGCTTCTGCTGGCGCGGTTGCGCCGCGCAGCAAAAGTCCGAACTCATCGCCACCCAACCGCGCGACCAGACAGCTATTTCCGGCGGTCCGCAGCAGACGTTGAGCGACGGCTTTCAGCAGTTCGTCTCCGTAACTATGCCCGTATGTATCATTGATCACCTTGAACCGGTCGACGTCGATCACTGCAACGGCAAAGGGGTGTCTGCTATCAGCGCACTCTGCAACGGCCGCAACAAATGCTCGGCGGTTCGGAAGGCCAGTCAGGAAGTCTGTAGTGGCCGCGACCACGGCCTCCTGACGCGCAGTTTCGGTCAGTTCCTGTTGATGGCCGATCATCCATCGAGAGCGGACAATGGCGGTAAATTGAGCACTCTGCCGCGCCACCAATTGCATGATCAGGATCATGAGGATCCCAAGGCTTACTGCGGCGCCAACGTACTTTGGATTAGGAGATCTTAAGCCCACGACCGCAAGCGGAAGTCCCAAGATTATCAGCGGAATACATGCGGCAGTGGGCACTGCGCTCAGGCCGAAGGCAACTCCTAGGGCCGTGAACCCACCGAACAAGAAGATCGCCATGTGGGTGTCAGATGCTGCCGTATCGAGCAGGTAGAGGCACCACCAAGCAACGGCTAAGCACAGAGTTGCGGCGAAGCCGCAAGTCTGCCGCATGCGCCGGACCATCACTGAATGTAGAGGACTCGGGTTAGCTCCGAGCCAGTGGCAAGTACGGACAACGGCGCAGACGAATAGAATGGTCGTGAGGTTCAGGCCGAAGGTAACTTTCCCATGGGTTGTAACCTGAAGCGCCAACACGTTCGCGGTCGCGATGACATAGATTATCGGCACCTGCCGACGAAGCGCCAAGTAGCGCTCCTCGACTAGCGCTCGCCCGATCGGGGTGCGGATATCCCCGACGTCGAGAGTCCGACGAATTCCAGTCGTTTCCATCGCGCCTGCTGCCTAACCGTAAAAGGTTTAATGGTTATTTATTCTGGTGTAGAACCGGCGTCGCGAGCGAGAAACCCGCTTATTTCGCCAAGCATTCCCTCCGCCTCGCCTGCCGAAACGGCGACTCTTCCTTTCCGCTGGTACAGCCTGCTCCCCCGACTCGCTCCTGTTCCGCACGCGATCTAGATGATTGGGGAGCAGCCACTCCTCCAGCTATCTCAAAGGAGGCGCGGGACCAGGCTGCTCCACTCGGGGAATTCGATTGCTGGAGCACCCTCAAAGGGACCAAGCATTGCAGTGCTAACCCGCCTTCTCCCTCGCTGCCGCTGAACGCTCAGGGAGAAGACCGGATCAGACCCGGCTATGATCTCGGCACGACTGCCCACATTACCATGCGAGGGAGCCACCAATTTGCCCATCTCCCTCGCCGATAACCTGGAGTAAGCTAGTGGTGCGCGTGGGCGTTCGCGCTGGCATTCGCCGTTGCGGTCGAGTTCAGCTGGGTGAATGTTAGGCTGGTCACCAAACCCTTTGTTCCGCGATATAGCTTGGAGATCGGCACGTGGAATCCGCGATTGCCCTGCACCACTATAGCCATAGACCCGTGAACAGACTGGACGGTACCAATGCGCCGGCCGCGGCTGTCTCGGACTTCCGTTCCGGCACGTATGTCGGTCCGCGTGGCAAGCCGGAGATTGCTCGTCAGAGCACGATTGGCGCTCCGATCGGCAACATTGACGGTGCGATCAAGAGTACCGGTGACACCCTTTACAATGCCGCCAGCATTCGCGCCCGCTCCAACATTGGCGTTCACGTGGGCAACTCCAGCCGCGCCAAGATTGACCTGCGCAAGCGCCGGGCCCGAGACGAGCAGAGCGCCGAGGGCGACGATGGAAGTAGAATTATGCATGACTTGCTCCCGGTGGATCATTGTCCCTTTCGAAGGGCTCCAATCGGGTAGCGCGTGCGGCATGAACCCGCAGCTACGACAGGTTCATGCAGTGTTGGCTCCGCACCAACCCGGAGAGATCTCGGCAATTGCATTCACCGCTCAGTGGCAGGGTCGCCTGAGAACTTCACATGGGACCGTTCCGGATCATTTTGCCGCCAAATTTGGGAACGTGGCTGCCAGAGGCTCGTCTTTACGAGGTGAAACGGAAACTGAGCCGTGAAGGCACGTCGGGCTACGCTTCACCGGCGCAGATTGCAGCACCTTGTTTCGACTGGTCGGAAGGAGGGCCAGCTTGCATGCGACCTTCCCGCTACCGACGTCGGGCAAATTTCACGATCTCATGACCGCGCTCAAAACGTGCCGCGAGAACAGGACGTTCTCCAATCGGCCACCTTCGGCTTTAGCGATCAACTAAAACCTGGGTTTCGGAGCCCGTTCCTTGTTGCGCTTGTCCGCTACGTAGCTTTGGCCCGTCTCTTCAGCTTTGACGATCTCAAAGAGGCCAACCGCTTCGAAGAGCTTAGGAAAGTTACGGGCGCCGTAGTTGCGGGGATCAATCGGTGCCTGACGCTTGGCTGCACTGCCCGCAGCATCGAGCGGGGCCCAGCCGTCATCACCGGCCGTTGCTTCAACAGCGCCGCGCAGCACCGCGACTAGCTTTGCGTCCTGGCTGAGCGGCGGCTTAGAGTTCTTGGCCTCGGCAGTTGGTTTCGCCTTTGCGACCACCCTCACCGGTGCGTTGTCGCTCGCCGCACTCACCGCGCCGTTGGTATTAGGCGTAGCGCCACCGCTTCCCTCATCGCCGAGCCGATCTAGGTAGAGGAACGTGGTGCATGCATTCACGAAGGGGTCTGGTGTCTTTCGCTCGCCGAACCCGTAAACATCCTGGCCGCTTGCCCTCAGGTGCATCACTAACGGAGTAAAATCAGCGTCGCTGGAGGCGATGCAGAAGGCGTCTGGCTTCTGTGTGTAGAGCAACTCCATTGCTTCAATCACCAGAGCCATGTCAGTCGCGTTCTTGCCCTGGAATAACTGAACTGCTGGACCGGGCGAATGGCATGTTCGTGAAGCTTGGAGGTCCAGCCTTTCATCCCTGGAGCCGTCCAATCGCCGTAAGCGCGACGGATGTTTGCGACACCATATTTCGACAGCTCTGCGAGCATTGCGGCGATCTTGCCGTGCGACACGTTGTCCGCATCGATCAACAAGGCAATACGCCTGTCAGAGCTCGGACTTCCGGTTTGGTCTAGATTTACGCGCGGCTCCATCTGCTACCCATACAAGTCCTCAAGCCCATTCAGCCAGCACCAAACTGTCCGCGCGGTCAGCAGCGATCGATCACCGGAGAGTCGCTGAGCGTGAGGATGCGAGGCAAACATTTCAGAGGATACGACCGCTTTCGCGTCGCAGCCGCCCAGACCCGACGGTCTCCTGCCGGCCAAAGTAGCCCGTCCCTGCCAGCCACGGCCATACGGTAAGTACCTATTTTGCCGCGCAGCGCAGAAGCGTAGACTGGCGCTCATGGCCAGACGTGCTCTGATCCGCGTGGTTTTGATGGCTGGCGTGGTGGCGTCGTTGTCAGGTGCCGCCGCCCAAAACCAGCATTTGCAGCATCACTCCGTGACGAAGGGCTCCAGCATGCAGACTCCACGGTCCCTGGCTGCCGAACATCGCGAACTGCATGAGGTGCTTGCGCGCGCTACGAAAGAGGGTGGCGCACTTGGGCGTGCGGCAGCGCAGTTGGAAAAAGCCCTGGCGCCCCATTTCAAACGGGAGGAGCAGATTGCTACCCCGCCGCTCGGGCTACTTCCCAAGCTTGCGCGAGAAGACGCCACTGCTGACATGCGTAGCGTTTTGCCAATGACCGAGGCCTTGGAGCGTGAGCTGCCGCGGATGTTGCAGGAGCACGAGGTCATCCGCGCCGCCGTCACGGAGTTCCGTGCGGAGGCCGGGAAGGCTGGTCGCGCTGAGTATGTTCGCTTCAGCGATGATCTTGCGGCCCATGCGCGGCAGGAGGAGGAGATACTCTATCCGGCGGCCGTGCTGGTTGGTCGGTATGTCAAGCGAACGGCACCAGAAAAATGACGTACAGCAGCCCTCAACCTGCATGGCTTCGAGGTCTGTTGTCACGGTTCAAGACGGTAGCTACTTAGCTCCGAACGGCCGCTTTCACGGCCAATCGGCGCAGACCGGTCAGTCTCCTTGCGGCCATCGACGGACATACGTGCCCATCTTCATCCTGTCGGGTGCGACGGAGAACGCCGGTATTCTGAGATTCTGAGTGAGTGGCGCACCCAAGAGGATTCGAACCTCTGGCCTCTGCCTTCGGAGGGCAGCGCTCTATCCAGCTGAGCTATGGGTGCGTGGAGGCCCGCTTAGCGGGGCAGGGCCTCCGGTTCAACCGTCGAGTAGCCAGCGGAACAGTTTCGGATGGAGTGTCCGTCGCGCCGTTTGACCGAGCACCAGGCCGACATGGCCAGTTCGAGCAGCAAGCGTGGGCCCTGGCGGCGCGGCCGCTGCGGGGGCGATGAGGTCGCCATCGGCAAGCAGGTGCAGGTTGGGCACTGGCGAGGCGGAGCTGATCCGCTGCCCGCCGACCTGCCATTCCCCACGGCTGGGCTGATCGTCGCGAAAGAAGCCGTGGATCAGCTGCGCCGCAGCGGGAAAGGGCAGGGGCTCGCCGCCGTTGGCCCAGCTTTCCAGGCGCACGAAGCGGTTTGCCTCGGCGGAACCTGCCTCCATCGCAGCAAAAGCGGCGAACTTGGCTACGATCCGGTGGGTGTCGAGGCTCCAGAAGGCGCTTTGCAGAACCTCCATCGGTAGCAGGCCGATTTGTTGGGCGGTCGGCGCTGCACGTTCGAGCAAGCTCACCAGCTGCGCACGCGCGCTCCCGGGGTAAGCACGGAAACGCCAGGGTGAGGCCAGGGTCGCTACCTTGCGGACGGCGGTGAGCTGCGCCGCTGCCAGGGCCATGGTGCCGCCAAGGCAGTAGCCAAGAAGCGCAGGTAGCTGGTCGAGGCCCTTGATCGCGGGGAGCAACAGATGTTCGACATGCCCGGACACGTCGAGCGCCGCTCGCGCACTCGCGTCGCCCCAGTCGAGCAGCAATGCGCGGCTGCCGGAGCGCGCCAGCGCGGCCGCCAGCGACGTATCCGCATCCAGATCAAGCACGTCGGGTGGGTTGATGAGCGACGGGATCAGAAGCACTGGCGGACCATCGCCGCCGCAATCGCGAACCGACGCCGCCCCGTGCCGGGCGATCACCGGCCGCGCGGGGCGCGGCTCCCCGGCATCCGCGTCGGCATAGCGGCGCAGCCCCGCAAGCGCCCGCGCCGCCAGCTCCGGCTCGGTCCGTCCAACCTCCGCGACATGGTGGAGGAACAACGGCAGCGGCCGGGGCGCGCGCGTTTGTTGCAGTGCGGCAGGAGCCGGTGCTAGGTCGTTTGTGACCATGATCGGGAGCCTAGCATGAGCCAGTCGACAGCCAAGGTGACGATCAAGAAATATGCGAACCGGCGGCTCTACGACACGGAAAGCTCGAGCTACGTCACGCTCGACCGTCTGGCGGCGATGATCCGCGAGGGACGTGATTTCGTGGTGATCGACGCCAAGTCGGGGGAGGACATCACCCACCAGGTGCTGACCCAGATCATCGTCGAGGAAGAGGCTCGCGGCACCACCATGCTGCCGGTGAATTTCCTCCGTCAGCTGATCGGAATGTACGGCAATTCGATGCAGGGTCTGGTTCCGCAGTATCTGGAAAGCGCGATGAACAGCTTCCAGAAGAACCAGGCGGCATTCGGCGATGTGTTCGGCGCGAACGTGTTCGCGGACCTCGCCAAGCGCAACCTGGCATTGATGGAGGATGCCGGGCGGGCGTTCACCGCGCCGAAAGCTGCCAAGCGCGAGGAGGCCGCGCCTGCTGGTGGCAAGGACGGCGACGTGGACGCGCTTCGGGCCGAGCTCGAGGCGCTCAAGGCCAAGGTCGACAAGCTCGGGAATTAACAATGGGACTATGGTGGATTTCGGCCGCGCTGCAGGCGGGGATCGGCATTGTGTCCGCGCCGGCCGGACTCGACTGGAAAGTCGCGCCGGTCACCTCCGGAACGTGGAGCTACCGATCGGTGCCGGGCGGAAGCGAGGCGGTGTTCCAAGACTATCGCGGGCCGCAGCTGACATTGCGCTGCACGCTGGCGACGCGCCAGGTGACCGTGGTGCGAAGCGGCGCGCAGCCCGGCAGCGCACTTGGTGTGCTGACCACCAGTGCTCAGCGCAGCCTGCCGCCGGGGAATACGGTGTCCGGACTCGATCCGCTGCTGGACGCTGTGGCGTTCAGCCGGGGGCGGTTCGCGATTCAGTCGGCAGGGGCGCCGCTGCTGATCGTTCCCACCTGGCCCGACGCGGCGCGAAGCATCGAGGATTGCCGAAAGTAGGCAGCAATACAAGTCTTGAACAATGCGCGACTCCTGCGCATTTTCGAGGTGGCTACAACGCAGCGAAAGGAGGTGATCCGATGTCTCATGGTTCAGCAGAGGGGTCGGTGAAGTTCGTTCGGGGGATGCGCGCTTAAACCGCACGCTGTGGTCTCCCGGGCTGGAACTCTCCGGCCGCTGACCATGTTCGAGGGGGCCGTCACTTCGTGTGACGGTCCCCTTTAACTTGCCCGCGCACGGCCAACGGAACCGTTCCGCCTCTGAACCGTCTTTGCCGCACGCGACAGGTGGGAGACAGACAAGTGGCCAAAGGAAGAAGTTCGGGCAAGTCGAACAACCAGGGCGGTAACGCCTCCTTTACCGACCAGCACGCCAATCCGCCGCAACAGCCGAGCGGCAGCAAAGCCGGTTCGGGCGGGCGGCGCGAGCAGACCCGCGAATCCGGACAGGGCGGCAACATGAGCGACACGCTCGACAAGATCACCAAGGCGGCGTTGAGCAAGGAAATGCTTGCCGCGGGCCTCGCGGCCGCGGCGGCGGCAATCAGTGCCAGCCCGACCGCGCGCAAGAAGATCCGTGACGCGGGATTGGACGCCGCGGACACCGCCAGCAAGGCGACCAGTTCAATGGTCAGCAGCGCGACTCGGCTTGGCTCGATCATCGCCGATGCCGTGGCCGATGCAGCGCAACGGGTGTTGTCCGGCGAGATCTTCGCGGCGGGCGAGGAAAGCGGGGGAGCGAAGAGCCGCGGCTCGCGCGCTGCGGGCAGCCGAGCCAAGACCACGAGCACCGGCCGGGCGACGCGGGCGCGTTCGTCTGGCAACTCGTCCGACAGCGGCTCGGCATCGGGTGCGGCCAAGCGGGGCACCAGCACCGCCAAGCGCAGCGCTAGCCAGCGCGCAAGCTCCGCCACCAAGAGCGCGAGCGGCTCCCGCAGCCGCAGCGCGGCGGCGAGCAGTGAAGGAGCGGCCACCGCAACCCCTCGTGCCAAGAGCCCGCGGGCGCGTTCAACCGGCGCACGGGGCAGCACGACGGCGGCTCGTCGCGGCACCACCGGCGGCCGGCGCGGCCGGCCTTCCGGTGGCGAAGGCAGCGGGAGTGGCGGCGGCGACTCCGACAAGTCGTAAGCCGAACGAGCTGGAGGAGGGGCGTCGCAGCACTGCGGCGCCCCTTTTCGCATGATCTTTCCACGACCGGTCCGGCGTGCCATGGCACCGCGATGAGTTCCCCAACCATGCCCTTTTCCGTTGTGATCCTGGCCGCCGGCCAGGGCACCCGAATGCGGTCCGACACGCACAAGGTGCTCCATCCCATCGCCGGCCGGCCGATGCTGGAACACCTGCTCGACACGGTGGACCAGCTTGGCGCCGACCGGCGGGTCGTGGTGGTCGGCAAGGGACGCGAACAGGTCGAAGCGGCGCTGCAGGGGCACGACGCCACAATTGCCGTGCAGCACGAGCAGAAGGGGACCGGCCATGCCGTCCAGCAGGCGCAGGCGGCGCTTGGTGACTTCGACGGCACGGTGATCATCCTTTACGGCGACACCCCGTTCGTCGCTGCGGAAACCCTCGAAGCAATGCGCGCCCGCCTGGAGGAGCCGGACCAGCCTGCGATCGTGGTGCTTGCATCCTCTCCGGCGGAACCGGGCGCGTATGGGCGGGTGATCCTGGGCGATCGCGACCGAATCGCGCGCATGGTCGAATATCGGGACGCCAACCCGGCCGAGCGCGCCGTTCGGCTGTGCAACAGCGGCATGATGGCGGTCCGCTCCGGCGACCTGTTCGCCTGGCTTGGCAAGGTCGGCAACGCCAACGCAGCCGGTGAATATTACCTGCCAGACATCGTGATGGTAGCGGCCCAGGAAGGCCGCCATGCGGTCGCGATCGAAACGGAACCGTGGCAAACGGCGGGGGTCAACAGCCGGGCGGAACTCGCCGCGCTGGAACATGACTGGCAGAGCCGCCGCCGCATCCAGGCGCTGGAGGAAGGCGCGACCTTGATCGATCCGGATAGCGTCTGGTTCAGCTACGATACGCAGCTTGGTCGTGACGTCACGGTCGAGCCGCACGTGGTATTCGGGCCCGGCGTGTCGGTCGGCAACGGCGCGGCCATCAATGCCTTTTCCCATCTCGAAGGCGCAAGCATCGGTGAAGACGCAGAGGTCGGCCCATTTGCCCGGCTGCGGCCGGGAGCGGAGCTTGCGGCGGGGTCCAAGGTCGGCAACTTTGTCGAGGTCAAGAAGGCTCGGCTTGGCGCGGGCGCCAAGGTCAATCACCTAAGCTACATCGGCGATGCGGATGTCGGCGAGAAGGCGAACATCGGCGCGGGCACCATCACGTGCAACTATGACGGCTTCTTCAAATATCGCACGCAGATCGGGGCGGGGGCCTTTATCGGCTCCAACAGCGCGCTCGTCGCCCCGGTGGCAATCGGCGCCGGCGCAATCGTCGCTGCGGGCTCGGTCATCACCCGCGACGTGGCCGGGGAAGCGCTAGGCGTGACCCGGGCCGAGCAGAAGAGCCTGGGCGGCTGGGCCACCCGCTTCCGCGAACGCCAGCAAGCCAAGAAAGCTAAGTAGATGTGCGGGATCGTCGCGATCATCGGCAAGGACGCGGTTGCCGAGCGGTTGTTCGAGGGGCTCAAGCGGCTCGAATACCGCGGTTATGACTCGGCGGGAATCTGCACGGTGCATGAGGGTGCGTTCGAGCGGCAGCGGGCGGAAGGCAAGCTGGAGAACCTTGGCGCGAAACTCGCAGAGGACCGGCCGGAAGGAACCATCGGCATCGCTCATACGCGGTGGGCGACCCACGGCGCACCGACCGAGGGCAACGCCCATCCGCACATCGTTGGCCCAGTGGCGCTGGTTCACAACGGGATCATCGAGAACTTCAAGCCCCTGCGCGACGAACTGCTGGGGCAAGGCCGCGAGTTCCGGTCGGAAACGGACAGCGAGGTCGTGGCTCACCTGGTCGCTCGCGAAGTCGAAGGCGGCGCGTCGCCCGAGGACGCGGTGGCGGCGGTTCTTCCCCGGCTGCACGGTGCGTTCGCCATCGCCTTCCTGTTCCGCGATCATCCCGAGCTGGTGATCGGCGCGCGCATGGGCGCACCGCTGACGGTCGGCTACGGCGAGGGTGAGAATTACCTCGGTTCGGACGCGCTGGCACTTGCCTCACTGACGCGGCGTATCGCTTATCTGGACGAGGGTGACTGGGTCGTCGTTCGTCGCGATGCGGTGCAGATCTTCGACCGCCACAATGAGTCGGTGGAACGCAAGCTGGTGGACAGCGGTGCGTCGGCGGAGACGATCTCCAAGGGCAATCACGCGCACTTCATGCGCAAGGAGATTTTCGAGCAGCCGATCGTCGTCGCCCAGACTTTGCAAAGCTACGTTCGCGCGTACGAGGGCGAGGTGGCGATTCCGGCTGCCGACTTCGACTTCGCTGATGTCGACCGGGTTACCATCGTTGCTTGCGGGACCAGCTACTATGCCGGGCTGGTCGCCAAATACTGGTTCGAACGCTTCGCCCGGGTGCCGGTCGACATCGATGTCGCAAGCGAGTTCCGCTACCGCGACCCGGTGCTGGAGCCGGGCGGGCTGGCGCTGTTCATTTCGCAGTCGGGCGAAACCGCGGACACGCTGGCCGCGCTGCGCCATGCGCGAAGCCAGGAGCAGACGATCGCGGTCGTCGTGAACGTGCCGACCAGCTCGATGGCGCGCGAGGCCGACCTGCTTCTGCCGACGCGGGCGGGGCCGGAGATCGGGGTCGCCTCGACCAAGGCGTTCACCTGCCAGTTGGCAGTGCTGGCATCGCTAGCCGCCAACCTGGCCCGGGCCAAAGGCCGGCTGAGCGCGGAGGAGGAGCGAGACATCGTCGCGCATCTGCAGGAAGCGCCGGAAGCCTTGACCCGTGCGCTTGACCATGACGAGGATATCGCCGCCATGGCGCACCTAATCGTGCCGGCGCGCGACGTGCTCTATCTCGGCCGCGGGCCCGATTATCCCATGGCGCTGGAAGGCGCGCTGAAGCTCAAGGAAATCAGCTACATCCACGCCGAAGGCTATGCCGCGGGCGAAATGAAGCACGGACCGATCGCGTTGATTGACGAGGATGTGCCGGTGATCGTGCTCGCTCCCTCAGGGCCGTTGTTCGAGAAGACGGTCAGCAACATGCAGGAGGTGCGCGCGCGCGGCGGCAAGATCGTGCTGATCAGCGATGCCGTCGGGATTGCGGCGGCGGGCGAGGGCTGCATGGCCACGATCGAGATGCCGCAGGTCCACCCGCTGATCGCGCCGTTAATCTACGCAGTCCCGGTGCAGCTGCTCGCCTACCATGTCGCGGTGCTGAAGGGCACCGATGTCGACCAGCCGCGCAACCTCGCGAAGAGCGTCACGGTCGAGTAGTCAGGCGGCCGTGGAGGCGGTTTGCAATCGGCGGACATGGTCTCCGAGGCGCTCATAGAGAAAGTCCAGCACGAGTCTCACGGGAGGCAAGTGGCGGACTCTTTCATGGGTCAGGAGCCACAGGCTACGGCCCTCCACTGCTCGCGGCGGGTAGCAGCGGATGAGCTCGGGGTCGGCATCGGCGATAATGCAGGGCAGCACGGAGATGCCGAAACCGGAACGCACCCCCGTGAGCAGTCCCACGGGTGAATCGTGGTGCATGGCGACCTGCTCTTCCAGCCCGAGGCCTTGCAGCCAGAGCCGATAGGCCCGCCAGAGATTGCCGCCTCCGCCGCCAACGATGGCATGGTTGCGCAGGTCCTCGCGGGTGCGGGGGGCGCCGTGTGCGGCCGCATAGTCCCGACTGCAGTAGACGGTCCATTCGTCGCTACAAATGCGGCGTCCAGCAAGGCCGCCTCCAACCTCTTCGCCAATGCTGCGGATCGCAATGTCGGCCTCACCCGCTCCAAGGTCGCGAACGGCCAATGAGGTGTCCAGCTCGATGCGGATTTCCGGATGAAGCTCGTGGAGCTCACGGAGCATCGGCCCTAGAAGGCCTGCGGCTAGAAGGTCGTCGGTCGTGAGGCGCACAGTGCCTTTCGCCTCACGGGCCAGCGAACCGGCTTTCTGTTCCGCACCTTCGGCTGCCGCGGCCAGGGCTTGCGCGGAGGCGACCAGTGAAGCCCCTGCGTCGGTCAGCGCATAACCAGCCTGCCGCCGCTCGAACAAGGTGAGGCCAAGCGCCTCCTCCAGCGCGGCGATCCGCCGAGCCACCGTGGTCTGGCTGACGCGCAGTTCGCGTCCGGCCGCAAGGGTGCTGCCGGTACGGGCGACCGCGAGAAAGTAGCGCCAATCGTTCCAGTCGGTCATCGCTGGTCCTTTGCGCCCATTCGAGCCCCCGCGCATTCTGCATCATTGCAGAATGGTCGCGCAACATCGTTGCTTTCGCGGCCTGGCCGGGAAGCGTAGCTGATGGCTCAGACGCCGGCGTCGATCATCCACTCGAGACCAGGGGATCGACCATGACCATTCATCGTCCAAGAACCACCGCGGCCATTCTGTCGCTGTTCACGAGCTTGTCCGCCCTGAGCGCCTTCGTGCTCGCAACTCCGGTGCAGGCCGAGCCCCGCTCGGCGGCCCTGCGCGACCGCATCGCGGAAAGCTGCGCCGCCTCCGACGTGGATCTCGTTGGCAAGCGGCTGGCGCGGCAATGCCGGGCTGCCCTATGGGAGCAGGCACGTGCAGGCCGGCCGCAGTTGGTCTACCAGCGCCGCGGCAAGGCGATCGCGATTGTCGCCCTCCGCTGAACCGTTTGTCACGGCCGTCGTTTCACCTCCTTGATGCATTCAGCGCATCCGGAGGTGAAACGATGATCCGCCCTGTTCTTTGTCTAGCCGCCAGCGCCTTGGCGCTAACCGCCTGCAACCAGCGGGAAGAGGCGCGCGACGTCCTCAATATCCAGAACGACGCACAAGCCGTGCCCGTGAACGGCGCCACGGAGACGTTCGGGACTAGCACCACCGGAGCCGGTCAGATCCAGTCGGTTCCTTTGCGCACCGCGGATGGCCGCCAGGTCGGCAGCGCCTCAATGCGCGAAGAGGGCGGCGCTACGATCGTTACCGCCAGCGTCACCGGAATGCCGCAGGGCACCTACGGCATGCATATCCATGCGGTGGGCAAGTGCGAGGGGCCCAAGTTCGAGAGCGCCGGAGAGCATTGGAATCCGGGCCAAAAGAAGCACGGAAAGAACAACCCGCAAGGAGCCCATGCCGGCGATCTGGACAACCTGACCGTCGGGCAGGCCGGATCTGGCGGAGCGACGGTCAACCTTGCCGAAGCGCTCCGCGGTGGGCTGACACCGGTGCTGGACGAGAATGGCGCGGCGCTCGTGATCCACGCGAAGGCGGACGACTACCGGACCGATCCGAGTGGCAACAGCGGCGACCGGATCGCCTGCGCCATATTGGGTAGCGGCGCTGAAGCACCGCCGCGCGGCTGAGGCGGGTCTTAGCCCGAGCTGGCTGCGGCGCGCGCCTGCTTTTCAGCGAAGGCCGGCCCGGTCACGCTGGCCGCGACCGCAGCAACGGCTGCCAACATCAAGAATGGAACCAGCAGCGCTTTCATCGCCGTTCTCCCCAAGAACCCCGAGGGGAGACGTATCAGGGGCGGCTCACCGGCGCCATGACGTCACCGCGAATCTCATCGAGTGAGTCCCCCAGGTTACAGTTAATTGCGTTCTGCCAAGTTAGCCTCAAGCAGAATGAAGCTCGGCCGGCCCGAACGGATGAAGGGCGGCCTGCTTGCGCAAGCCGCCCCCCATCGTCGCCGTGATAGCCGGAGCCTTGCGGCTCTTACTTGACGCCGATCGGATCGGGGTTGCCGTCCGGGTCGCCGACGACGTTGCCGCCGAGGCGCGGTCCACCGGCGAGCAGCAGCCCGGCGAGGTGCGGCGTCGCCATCGAAGTGCCGCTGATCGTGTTGTAGCCGCCGTTCAGCCACGTCGACTTGATGGCCGAGCCGGGCTCAGCGAAGTCGATGGGCGGGTTGCCATAGTTCGAATAGCTCGCCCACTTGTCGCCGACCGCGAAGGCGGAAACGGTGAACACGTTCGGTCCATTGGCGCGGGCTGGGGAGTGGTTGTTGGCATGGTCGCTCTCGTTGCCCGCGGCGAGGGCGAACCGGACGCCGCCGGCCGCCGCATTGACCACCGCCTGATCCAGCGCGGTGCTGACCCCGCCGCCGAGGCTCATGTTGGCAACGTCGCCGGGACGGCCGTTCTGCGCGACATAGTCGACGCCGGCGATCACGCCCGAGTTGCTGCCGCTGCCGCGACGATCAAGCACGCGCACGGAGACGACCTTGGCGCCAGGAGCAACGCCGATCACCCCGATCGCATTGTCCATCGCCGCGATCGTGCCGGCGACGTGCGTGCCGTGGCCGTTCTGGTCCATCGGCGAGGAGTCACGGATGAAGCTGCGGCTCCGTGCGGTGTCGACGTTGAGGTCGGGGTGGGTAAGATCGATGCCGGTATCGATCACCCACGCGGTTGCGAAGGTGCCCGCTGCGCCGCCGCCGACGCGGGCGATGCCCCAGGGAGTCTCCTGCGCTGCCTGGACGGTGACTCCGCCGCCCGCACCCGCAAAGGGCTGGAACTGGCCGGTCGTGACGACCTGATCCTGCTCGCAATAGGCGATGTTTGGATTGTTGGCCTTCATGTTCTCGACGCCCTGTTCGGACGCGTTCACGGCGAAACCGCGGAGGGCGACGCTGTAGACATGCTTGAGCTGTGCGCCGGCGGCCTGGGCCGAACGGTTGGCCTCAGCCTGGGCGCTGCCGCGGGACACTGCACCGTCCTTGAACACGCAGATGTAGCTGCCCGCGATCTTTTCGCCCGGACGCTCCGCCTGAGCGGGCTGCGCGACAGCGAGCAGCGGCAGGGCCGCAACTGCGGACAAAAGCAACTTCTTCATCAAGATGACTCCCCGTTTTAAGCGATCAGTCAGCTGTGAGCCGACCGAACAACAGGAAGACTATCGGCGATTCGCGGCCTGTCTAGAGCAAAAAAACCAGTGATTACAATAATTTGCGGTTAATTATTAAGACTTTGCGTCATACGCAAAAGGCGCGGTGGAAGCCGCGTCCGGGAGCATTCGAGAAGAGGGGAATAGACTTAGTTGCCGGTGGGTTGCGCCCCCGCGGAATAAGCTGAGGGTGGTGGGGAGACTGGCGCTCCCGACGCGGATTGCGGTGCCTCGAACCGGCGATGCCGGACGATGTGCGGAGTGATGACGATGTAGAGCTCGGTCTTGGTGCGGGTCGCCCGCTGGACCTTGAACAGCTCGCCGGCGATCGGAATGTCGCCGAGCACCGGGATCTTGGACCGGCTCCTGAGCGAATTCTCCTGGGTCAGTCCGCCGATTACGAACGTCTCACCGTCGCGGACGGAGGCGGAGGTTTCAGCTTCCCGCTGGCTGATCGTCGGATAGCCCTGCGACGTCCCGGTTACGGAGGATACGACGCCATAGATCTGCGACGTTACGAACCCGTCTGAGCTCACCCGCGGGGCGATCTGAAGGGTGACGCCGACGTTGACGTACTGGACCTGCTGCGAAACGCCGTTGACGCCGGACAGGGTGATGGAGGTCAGGATCGGGATGGCGTCGCCGGTGATGATCTTGGCGGTGGAACCGCTTTGCGCCGCGATCCGCGGGCGTGACACGATTCGGCCTTCACCCCGTTGCACCTGCGCATAGATGGCAGCCTGCAGCGAGCCCGATGGCAAGATCTTGTTGGGATCGGTCCCGAACGGAAGGTTGGCCCCGGTCGTCAGGGTGCCGACGGCAATCTGACCATTGGCGTTGTTGAGATCGATCCCGATGTTCCGCGCGCCCGTTTCCGTCAGCTCCACAAACTGCGTTTCGAGGATTACCGAATCCACCGGCACGTCGATGAGCGCGATCTGCTGCTTGATGCGAGCGATGAAGTCCGGCGCGCCCGTGACCCAGATGGCGTTGAGGCGGCGATCGATCGCTAGGCCAGTGCCGGGAAACGATTGGCCGAGTGGCAGATTTTCCTGCTGCGCCTGGTTCTGGGCGCTGACGTAATTGGGCTGACTGCTGGACGCGGGGGAGCCGAAGCCGGGCTCCCGGCGGATGAAGATGTTGTTGGGCTGGATCGTGGTGCCGCTGACCAGCAGGCCGATGACCTCGCTGACGTCCGCGTAGCGCAAGAACACCAGTTCGTAGGCGTCGCCGGGGTTGTAGTCAGCATAAGCGGGGAGGTCGGTCGCCGGCACTACCTCTTCCGCAGTGGACCCGATGGGCCGGACGCCGGTCGCCTCGGCATCGCTGACGCGGGTGATCGTAACCTGGATCGAGCGGTCGCCGGCAGGTTCGGTCTTGACCCGGGCGGGCTGCGCCGTTTCGAAACGCAAGGCGAGGCCGCTGTCCGTCGTCGCGAACGAGGTCGAGCGGACGATGCCGCGCTGGCGGGCGCGCTCCGGAATACGCGGCGCGCGCAAGGTGGCGCGCATCAGCACTTCGGGCTGGGTCGGGTTGTTGTTCAGGGCCGAATGTTGCGGTTCGCGCGGGGAGAAGCGAAGGATGAAGGCAGCCTGCTGCTCGTCGGCGGTGACCAGCTTGATTTCTTCCAGAACGGAGGGCGCCATCTGCGCTGCGGCGGGAACGGCGCTGGTGAGCGCGATCAGCGGCAGGACGAGCGAAGCCAAGGAAAAGACGCGAAAACGTTGCGACTGTATCAAACGAAAACCCCACTCGCCCGACCCGGGCACCCCGACAAGCGTGCGCATTGGTAAGCCCCGAAAGGTATATTGCAAGCGGTCAGCTGTGCTTTGTCGGTCACGCAAGTCACGCAATTGACTGCGCTTTTCCACACTGCCAAGTGAGCCGCGCAATCCGGCGAAGAACCGAGTGGTAGGGGGAAAGGCGCGTGACTGGTGAATGCATTCGCCGCCGGGCACCCCGCTAGCTGGATGTTGTCTCTCCGACGGACTCTTCTTCCCGGACTCGTGCTGGTCGTGGGCTTGCTCGCGTCGCTGCTTGCAGCGTGGCAGCTGTCGCGGACCGAAGAGCGGCGCTCGCTGGCGCGTTTCGAGGGCCTGGCTGCGTCCGTGCAAACCGCGATAGCGAACAAATTGGATATGCAGCTTGCGTTGCTGCGGGGTACGCGAGGATTGTTCGCGGCATCGGGCGAGGTGAACACGCCGGAGTTCAACGCTTACGTCCGCAACCTGGACCTGGGCCTGAACTATCCCGGCATCCTCGGCATCGGGTTCGCACAGGTGGGGGTGCGGGGCAGGCCGGTTGAAGGTCACCACGAGGCGCAAGGGCGCATGGCCTCGTCCATCCGGTACCTCGCTCCGTTGAGCCCCCGGAACCGGGCCGCAATCGGCGTCGACATGCTGTCTGAGCCGACTCGCCGAACGGCTATGCTCCGAGCCCTGAACACCGGGCAGCCCGCACTCTCGGGCGTGGTTCGTCTGGTGCAGGAGATCGAGCCGGAGAAGCAGCCAGGTTTCTTGCTCTATGTGCCGGTTCAGGGCGGCCCGGGCGAGTTTCGGGGATGGGTTTACAGCCCTCTTCGCGGCCACGACCTGTTCGGCTCCCTGTTCGCCAAGCCTGAGTTCGCGGGAGCGCGAATCCGCGTCTATCTTGGGTCGCCTGCCGAAGCCTCCTTGCTGTTCACCAGCTCGGCCGGCAACGAGCAGCCGCGCCACTCGTCACGTCAGGCGATCGCCGTTGGCGGAACCACTCTTACCATCGACGTTGCCTCGACCGCTGCGTTTGAGCGGAGCTCACCCCTTGCATTGCCGTTGATCGTTTGGGTTTTGGGATCGCTGATCAGCGTGTTGTTCGCGGGGTTGGTGGACCAACAGCAGCGCAGCGTGGAGCGCACGACTCGCCAGGTCGCCTTGCGTACGGCGGAGCTGCAGGCTGCGAACACCCGCCTGCTGGAGGAGAGCGAGGCCCGCAGCAAGGCGGAGGCGCAGCTCCATCAGGCGCAGAAGATGGAGGTCGTCGGACAGCTGACCGGCGGCCTGGCCCACGACTTCAACAACATGCTGGCCGTGGTGATCGGAAGCCTGGATTTCGCCCGCCACACGGACGACGTCTCACGGTTGAAACAGCTGATCGACCAGGCGCTGAAGGGCGCGACCAAGGCTGCCGAGCTGACCCAGCGATTGCTGGCTTTTTCGCGGCGGCAGACGTTGATGCCGGACGTGGTCGATGTGAACGTGCTGGTCGCCGACATGTCCGAGCTGCTCCGCCGGACGCTTGGCGGTACGGCGCGACTGCAGACCTCACTGGCAGCGGACCCCTGGCCGGTGTTTGCAGACCCGGCGCAGGTGCAGAGTGCCATCCTCAACCTTGCGGTGAACGCCCGCGATGCAATGCCGAGCGGCGGGACACTGTCGATCGAGACCGGTAATTGCGAGCTCGACGAGGTTTACGCCGGCAGCCATCCCGGTGCGCGTGCCGGGCCGTTCGTGATGATCGCTGTCAGCGACACGGGCGAGGGAATGAGCGCCGAAGTCCAGGCAAAGGCGCTGGAGCCGTTCTTCACGACCAAGGGCGTGGGGCGGGGCACCGGCTTGGGACTCAGTCAGGTGTTCGGCTTCGTGAAGCAGTCGGGCGGGCACCTTGCGCTCTACTCGGAGCAGGGCCGCGGTACCACCGTGCGCCTCTACTTGCCGCGTCACGCCGGTGAGCTGTCCGTGGAGGAGCCGGCGGCGGCGGCCGACAACACGCCGCTGCCGCGTGGGCGTGCGGACGAGCTGATCCTTGCGGTCGAGGATGAGGAGGACGTCCGGCTGATGAGCGTGTCGGCGCTGCGGGACCTCGGCTACACCGTGGTCCATGCCGCCGACGGGGCGGCGGCCCTGCGCGAGCTCCAGGCCAACCCGGGTATCCGGCTGGTGTTCACCGACCTCGTCATGCCCGAACTGGACGGGGCGGAGCTGGCGCGGGAGGTGCGCGCCCGCTGGCCTCACATGAAGCTGCTGTTCACGACCGGCTACGCGCCGGGCGCGATGCTGAAGAGTGCCGGCCTCGGGGCGGGCGAGCTGATCACCAAGCCGTTCACCATCAGCGACCTGGCCCGTAAGGTGCGTGCGGTGCTGGACGGCGAACGGTAGGCGGCGTGAAGCGACGCGTCGTCAGTGTGAGGCGCGAGGCTGCCCCGCACTGACGAACGCGACTATTCCGCGGCCGGCGGCGGCTCGCTCGTGGCCCCGCGCCTGCCCTTGCTCTTCGGCTTGACCGCCTTGGGCGGCGAGGGCGTGATCTCGAACACGGGCGTGTTGTCCTTGATCCGGACCTTGACCTCACCACCGTGGACGAGCTTGCCGAACAGAAGCTCCTCGGCCAGCGGCTGCTTGATCTTTTCCTGCACCAGCCGGCCCATCGGGCGAGCGCCGTACAATTTGTCGTAGCCGCGGGTGGTGAGCCAGTCGCGCGCTTCCTCGTCGAGGTCGATGTGGACGCCGCGGTCCGCCAGCTGCATTTCCAGCTGGAGGATGAACTTGTCCACGACTCGCGCGACCACCGCCGGTGGGAGGTAGCCGAACGGCACCACCGCATCGAGGCGGTTCCGGAATTCGGGCGTGAACATCTTCTTGATCGCGTCTTCCTGCACGTCCTCGCGGCTCATCGCGCCAAAGCCGATGCTTTCGCGCGCCATGTCCGACGCCCCGGCGTTGGTCGTCATGATCAGGATGGTGTTGCGGAAATCGACCGTCTTGCCGTGGTGATCAGTCAGCTTGCCGTTGTCCATCACCTGCAGGAGGATGTTGAACAGGTCGGGATGCGCCTTCTCAATTTCGTCCAGCAGGAGCACGCTATGCGGCTGCTGGTCGACCGCGTCGGTGAGCAGGCCGCCTTGGTCGTAGCCGACATAACCCGGAGGCGCGCCGATCAGCCGGCTGACCGAGTGGCGCTCCATATATTCCGACATGTCGAACCGCTGCAGCGGGATGCCCATGATGGTGGCAAGCTGGCGGGCGACCTCGGTCTTGCCGACACCGGTCGGGCCAGAGAAGAGATAGTTGCCGATCGGCTTGTCCGGGTCGCGAAGACCGGCCCGGCTCAGCTTGATTGCCGATGCGAGCTTCTCGATCGCGAGGTCCTGCCCGAACACCACCCGCTTGAGGTCGGTCTCGAGGTTCTCCAGCACCCTCTTGTCATCGGAGCTGACGCTCTTCGGAGGAATGCGGGCCATGGTCGCGACGACCTGCTCGATCTCCTTGGGGGTGATCACCTTCTTCCGCTTTGACGGCGGCACCAGCATCTGCATCGCGCCGACCTCGTCGATCACGTCGATCGCCTTGTCCGGCAGCTTGCGGTCATGGATGTAGCGCGCCGACAGCTCCACCGCCGACTTGATCGCGTCGGGCGTGTAGCGGACGCCGTGGTGACCCTCGAACGAGGAGCGCAGACCGGCAATGATCTTGATCGTATCCTCGACCGTCGGCTCGTTGACGTCGATCTTCTGGAAGCGCCGGAGCAGCGCCCGGTCCTTTTCGAAGTGGTTGCGGAACTCCTTGTAAGTGGTCGAGCCGATGCAGCGGATCGCTCCGCTCGACAGGGCCGGCTTCAAGAGGTTGGACGCGTCCATCGCCCCGCCGCTGGTGGCCCCAGCGCCGATGACCGTGTGGATCTCGTCGATGAACAGGATGGCGTCGGGCAGCTTCTCCAGTTCGGACACGACGCTTTTCAGCCGCTCCTCAAAGTCGCCGCGATAGCGCGTGCCGGCAAGCAGCGCGCCCATGTCGAGCGCGTAGATCACCGCGGGCTTGAGCACCTCGGGCACGTCGCCCTCGATGATCTTGCGGGCCAGACCTTCGGCGATGGCAGTCTTCCCGACCCCCGGATCGCCTACGTAGAGCGGGTTGTTCTTCGACCTGCGGCAGAGGATCTGCACCGTGCGGTCGACCTCGGCCATCCGCCCGATCAGCGGATCGACCTTGCCGAGCTTGGCCTTTTCGTTGAGGTCGACGGTGAACTGCTTGAGCGCGGACTCCTTCTTGTCGCCCTTCTGCTCCGCTTTCTCTTCCGTGCCTTGAGGGGGCTGTTGCTGCTGTGCTTCGGCCGCTTCGCCCTTGCCGACGCCATGGCTGATGTAGGTCACGGCATCCAGCCTGCTCATGTCCTGCTGCTGCAGGAAATAGACCGCGTAGCTCTCCCGCTCGGAGAATAGCGCGACGAGCACGTTGGCGCCGGTCACCTCATCGCGGCCTGAGGACTGGACGTGGAGGATGGCGCGCTGGACCACGCGCTGGAAGCCGCTGGTGGGGGTCGGATCGGTGCCGCTGTCCGCGACCAGGGCGCCAAGCTCCCCGTCGAGATATTGCTTCACTGTCGCCTTGAGCTCGTCGCGATTGACGCCGCAGGCAATCATCACCTTGGACGCATGGGCATCGTCGACCAGCGCCATCAGCAGATGTTCGAGGGTCGCATATTCGTGACGCCGCTGCGTCGCCTGGCCCAAGGCCTTGTGGAGGGTTTCTTCAAGTTCGCGAGCAAAACTCGGCATCACTGGCTCCTGCGCTGGAAGGCAAAAGACCCTCCGGACTTGTGGCTAATGTCGTAGGCGGTCGAGGCCCGCGCAAGGGCCTGCCTGGCGTCCGGGGACGAGGCCTATCGCTTGAACAGCGCATCGGCTGCGGAGCGGTGCTGCGCCGCCTGCGCCATATGGGCCTGCACCCGCGCGATCTCCGCCGTCAGCGCTTCGATGCGCGCTTCCAGCTCTTCTCCCGACATCGGATCGAGGTCCTGCCGGGCCAGCAGAACCAGCGGATCGTCCGGCTTTGACGGAAAGAGATCGTCGAGGTCCATCGACCGAACCGTCGGACCTCGCCGCGATGCTGTCAACAGCGTTGCGGCAGGCGGACGCCGCGAACCACCGGAACGTAGCCGGGAGAGCACAGCTAGCTGCCTACGGCTGACGATATTGCCAACAATGTCTGCTGCGGCCGGAGCGCGTGCCGCCGCCGATATCCTGAGCAGCAAGGACGAGGAGACGCATCTTTCCCCTTTCGCTTGAAGGCAAGCTGACGCAGTGGGTTCCAATCGTTCGCTTGCCAGGAGATAAAGATGGACCTGCCGGAAACGATGACGGCGGTCGGCGTGGATCAGCCCGGCGGGCCTGAGGCGCTGCGCACCGTGGAGCGTCCTGTGCCGCGCCCGGGTCCGGACGAACTGCTGGTTAAGGTCGCGGCGGCGGGGGTGAACCGGCCGGACGTGCTGCAGCGGCGCGGCTTCTACCCGCCGCCACCGGGCGCCCCTGACATTCCCGGCTTGGAAATCGCGGGAACTGTGGTCGACGCCGGCCGCGGCGCAAGCCATTGGATTGGGCAGCCGGTCTGCGCGCTCGTCGCAGGCGGCGGCTATGCCCAATATTGCGTGGCCCCGGTCGGAACCTGCCTGACGGTGCCGGAGGCGCTCGCCATGGAAGAAGCGGCGGCGCTGCCGGAAACCTTGTTCACCGTGTGGGTCAACCTGTTCGAGCGCGGGTTTGCGACGGAGGGCGAGTGGGTCCTCGTCCATGGCGGGACCAGCGGGATCGGGACCATGGCGATCACGCTCGGGCGGCTGTTCGGGCTGAAGGTGATCGTGACCTGCGGCACCGAAGAGAAATGTCGTCGCGCCAAGGAGATCGGAGCGGCTGCTACGATCAACTATCGGGAGCAGGATTTCGAAGTGGAGGTGGACAGGCTGACCGGCGGACGCGGCGTGTCGGTGGTGCTCGATATGGTCGGCGGCGACTATCTGCCGCGCAACCTGCGCTGCCTCGGCGAAGAGGGCCGGCACGTTTCGATCGCCACCCAGGGAGGGCCGCGAGCCGAACTCAATATCGTCGACGTGATGCGTTACAGACTGACTCTCACCGGCTCAACGCTCCGCCCGCGCAGCATCGCCTTCAAGAGCGCGGTCGCTGACGAGCTGAAGCGTAACGTCTGGAGCTTCGTTGAAAGCGGCCAGCTTCGCCCGGTGATGGACCAATGCTTTCCTCTCGCCGAAGCGGCCGCGGCGCACGCCCGAATGGAGGCGGGGGATCATGTCGGCAAGATCGTCCTCTTGCCCTGAACCGAGCAGCGGCGTAAGCGCTTCGGCAACGCCCGGCCGCTCCTGATGGGGGCGGCCCTTTTTGTAACCGGAGACTCTTCGCATGGCCCAGCCGCTCATGCCCCACGCCACCGCCGCCTGGCTGGTCGACAACACCGCCCTTTCCTTTGATCAGATCGCGGAATTCTGCGGCCTCCATATCCTGGAAGTGCAGGCCATCGCCGACGACACCGCGGCGACCAAGCTGACCGGCCGCGATCCGATCCGTTCGGGCGAGCTGACACACGAGGAGATCGAGAAGGGGCAGGCGGATCCGGACTACCGGCTGCAGATGCACAAGGCGCCCGATCCCGTCACCCGCACCAAGGGCCCGCGCTACACGCCGGTTTCCAAGCGTCAGGACAAGCCCGACGGTATCGCCTGGATCATCCGCAACCATCCGGAAGTCAGCGACGGCGCGATCGGCAAGCTGATCGGCACCACGCGCACGACCATTGCGGCGATCCGTGATCGGACCCACTGGAACATGGCCAACATCCAGCCCAAGGATCCCGTCACGCTCGGCCTGACCAGCCAGCGCGAACTGGATGCCGCCGTCGCCAAGGCCCAAAAAGCCGCTGGCATGAGCGAGCGGGTCGACACGCGCTTCGAAGGGGATCGCCAGTCGCTGATCGACCAGCTCCGCGCCGAGCGCGAGCAGCATGCACGCGATGCCGACGCGGCGCTGAACGAAGCGGAGCACGGCCGCCCTGGCGAGATCGTTCCGGGAATCCTCGACCCGTTCAAGCGCGCTTGATTCCCCTGCCGGCATCGGTCAGGTCTTGAGTGATGGACGCAGGGGGCGAACCGAACGCACTGAGCTTTGAGGCGGCATTGGGCCGGCTGGAGGAGATCGTCCGGCTGCTGGAGCGTGGCGAGGCTCCGCTTGATCAGTCGATCGACCTTTATCAGGAAGGTGACCGCTTGCGGCGCCTGTGCGAGGAACGGTTGAAGTCAGCGCAGGCGCGCATCGACGCCATTGCGCTTGGCCCTGACGGACGGCCGCGCGGGACGGTGCCGTTTGACGGCAGCTAGGTCGGTGGAGAGTCCCTGCGTGGACCTGGGGAGTGAGATCCGCCGCGTCGGCGACGCAGTCGACCAGCTGTTCCAACATTATCTCGCCGATCGCGGCGACGGGCGCGATCATCTGTTCGCGGCGATGCGCCATGCGGCGATCGGTGGGGGCAAGCGGCTTCGGCCATTGCTGACCGTGGCCTCGGCGCGGTTGTTCGGGGTGGACGAAGCGCGCGCGATCCGCGCCGGTGCGGCGATCGAGGCGATCCACGTCTATTCGCTGATCCACGACGACCTGCCGTGCATGGACGACGACGATCTTCGCCGCGGCAAGCCGACCGTGCACAAGGCCTATGGCGAAGCCGCGGCCGTGCTGGCCGGGGACAGCTTTCACGCCATTGCCTTCGAGATCATGGCCGAGGCCGCGACCCACGAAGACCCGTTCGTCCGCTCCGAACTCGTGCTGGAGTTGGCGCGGGCTTCTGGTCCCGACGGCATGGCCGGCGGGCAGATGCTCGACCTTGCTGCCGAGGGCCAGCAGTCGGATCTTGCCGCCGTGACGCGGCTTCAGCAGCTGAAGACAGGCGCCTTGATCGAATATGCGGTCGAGGCAGGCACGATCATGGGCCGGTTGCCGGAAGAAGGGCGCACCCGCTACCGGGGCTACGCCCGCAACATCGGGCTGGCGTTCCAGATTGCGGACGACCTGATCGACCACGCGGGTGACGAGGCGGCTGCGGGCAAGCGCGTGGGCAAGGACGCGGCCGCCGGCAAGGCGACTTTCGTATCAGTGCTCGGCGAAGAACGTGCGCGGGCCCAAGCGGGGATTCTCGTCGACCAGGCAATCGAGCACCTTCATGATCATGGGGCCGAAGCCGACCTGCTCCGGGCCATCGCCCGCTTCGCAATCAACCGGGATCGCTAGGCGATGGCCGATCGCACCGCGGTTTATCCGGGAACCTTCGACCCGATCACCCTCGGGCACCTGGATATCATCCAACGCGGTTCGCGGCTGGTCGATCGCCTGGTTATCGGCGTCACGACCAACCCGTCCAAGGAACCGATGTTCACCGTCGCCGAGCGGCTGGCAATGGTTCAGCGGGAGATCGCCGGCATGGCCAACGTCAAGGTGGTCGAGTTCGATTCCCTGCTGATGGATTTTGCCGAGCGGGAAGGGGCTGCGATGATCCTTCGCGGACTGCGGGCCGTCGCCGATTTCGAATATGAGTATCAGATGGCCGGCATGAACCAGCAGCTCAACGACCGCATCGAGACGGTCTTCCTAATGGCCGACGCCTCGCTCCAGCCGATTGCGTCACGGCTGGTTAAGGAGATCGCGCGCTATGGCGGCTGCATCGCCCCGTTCGTCACCCCCGCGGTTGCTGCGGATGTCGGCGCCAAGCTTCCCGCGAGATAAGAGGTTCGCATGTCCAAGACCCTGTTCGCACTGCCTTTCTTCGGACTGGCGCTGATCGCCGCTGCGCCCGCTCCACAAGGGGCCCCGGCTGCTCCGGCTTTGCCGATCGTGGCGCCGGCGGACATCGCCGCGAACCTTGCCAATCGCCTGACGCTGGAGCTGTCCAACGGGGGGCAGGTGGTAGTCCAGCTCCGTCCCGACGCGGCGCCGCTGATGGTCCAGCGGGTCCAGTCGCTGGTTCAGTCGGGCTTTTACAACGGCCTGCCTTTTCACCGGGTGATCCCAGGTTTCATGGCTCAGGGCGGTGATCCCAAGGGTGACGGGACCGGCGGCTCGCCGCTGCCTGATCTGAAGGCCGAGTTCAACGGCCTGCCGCACTTGCGTGGGACGATGGCAGCGGCGCGTGCGGAGGATCCAAACAGCGCCAACAGCCAGTTCTACATCATGTTTGCGCCACGGGTGTCGCTGGACGGCAAGTACACCGTGTTCGGGCGGGTGGTCTCCGGAATGCAGTTTGTGGATAGCATCGCCGTGGGCGAACCGCCCGCCGAGCCGACGCGGATCGTTCGGGCGACCCTCGGCGGGCCGGTCGCGGTTGCGGCTCCGGTGCCGGCGGCCACACCGGTTCAAGCCGCGGAGCCAGCCCCCGCTACCAACTGATGCGGGTCGACCTTTTCGATTTCGACCTGCCGCCGGAGCGAATTGCGCTTCGGCCAGCGCGTCCGCGCGATTCGGCACGCCTGCTGCTGGTCGAAGGCGAAATGATCTCGGACCGCGCCATTCTCGACCTGCCGCAACTGCTCCGGCCGCAGGACGTGCTGGTCTTCAACGACACCAAGGTCATTCCCGCGCAGCTCGAAGGCCGGAAGGGCGAGGCGAGCATCGGCGCGACCTTGCACAAGCGCGAGGGTCTGCGCGGCTGGTGGGCGTTCGTCCGCAATGCGCGGCGACTCAAGTCTGGTGATCGGGTCGACTTCGCCGCCGATGTGGCGGCCTCGGTGGTGGAAAAGGGGGCGGACGGCTCGGTCCTGCTTCACTTCCATGGTGAGGAGCCGGTTGAAGTGCTGCTGCACCGCGCCGGGACGATGCCGCTCCCGCCGTATATCGCGTCGAAGCGGGTAGTCGATGCGCAGGATGCGAGCGACTACCAGACCCTGTTCGCACGGGAGGAGGGCGCCGTCGCCGCCCCTACCGCGTCGTTGCACTTCACCGAGCGCCTGATCTCGGCGCTGGACGAGACGGGCATCAAGCGCGAGACGCTGACCCTTCATGTCGGCGCCGGGACTTTCCTGCCGGTCAAGGCGGAGGATACGGCGGACCATCGGATGCACGCCGAATGGGGCCGTGTGGACGAGGCCACGGCCGAGCGGCTCAACCAGGCACGAGCCGCGGGCGGGCGGTTGATCGCGGTTGGCACTACCGCGCTGCGATTAATCGAAAGCGCGGCTGACGAGGACGGAAAGGTGCGTCCGTTCGAGGGCGACACCAGCATCTTCATCACGCCGGGCTATCGCTTCAGGGCGGTAGACGGCCTCGTGACCAACTTCCACCTGCCTCGGTCGACCCTGTTCATGCTGGTGTCGGCGCTTATGGGCCTGGACGTGATGAAGCGCGCCTATGCGCACGCGATCGACGCGGGCTATCGCTTCTACAGCTACGGTGACGGCAGCCTGCTGCTCCCTCAGCCGGCGAAATAGCCCCACAGCAGGCGCGCGGTCATGGCGATGCTGATCGCGACCAGCAGTGGGCGGATCAGCCGCGCGCCGAACTTCATCGCGGTGTGACTGCCGAGCCAGCCGCCAAGCATCGCTCCTGCCGCCATGCACAGGCCGAGCAGCCACAGCACCTGACCGCCCCACGCGAACAGCAGCACGGACGCGATGTTGCTGGTCCAGTTGAACAATTTGGTGAGGGCCGTCGCTTTCGTCAGTCCATAGCCGCGCAGCGCGACTAGCGAAGTGGTGAAGAAGGTCCCCGTGCCCGGACCGAAAAAGCCGTCATAGAAACCTATCGCTCCGCCGACCGGAGCGTAGCCGGTGCTCGACAGGCGGTGATGTGCATCCTCGTCGCTCATCCGCGGGGATAGCAGGACGTATAGCGCCACAATGAACAGCAGCACCGGGATGAGCAGGTTCAGCAGCCTGGTCTCGATGCTCTGCACCACTAGGCAGCCGACAGCCGCGCCCACGAAGACAATGGCTACAGTGACCAGATTGCGCCGCCACTCGATCAGGCCGGAGCGGGCGTAGTTCCTCATCGCCATCATCGTCCCGAACATCGACTGGAGCTTGTTCGTGCCGAGCGCGTGCAGCGGCGGCACTCCGGCGAACAGCAGGGCGGGCATCATGATCAGCCCGCCGCCGCCCGCAATGGCGTCGATGAAGCCGGTGAGGACTGCGACTGCGGTAAGGGTGGGGTAAACCCAGGGTTCGATCATGCGCGTTCTATAGCGGCGAAAACGCTCTTCGATATGCCGCGTGCGCGGCTACTCACGACTGCAGCAGGTGCAGCTATGGACACCCCGAATAGTCGTTGGGGAAAGTCGAAGAACTCGGCTTACAGGCGCCCGTGCTGGTCTTCGGTCTGGAAGATGCGGTCCACTTCGGCGACGAGGTCCTTGAGGTGGAAAGGCTTGGACAGCATCTTGGCTTCCGGCGCGGTGCGGCCGCTCTGCAGCGCGACGGCGGCGAAGCCGGTGATGAACATGACCCGGATCGCCGGGTCGATCGCGGAAGCTTTCTGCGCCAACTCGATCCCGTCCATCTCCGGCATGACGATATCGGTCAGCAGCAGGTCGAAGCGATCGCTTTCGAGAAGCGGCATCGCTTCCGTGCCGCAGCCGACGGCGACCACGTCGTAACCCACGCGCTGCAGAGCCCGCGCGAGATATTCGCGCATGGACGTGTCGTCCTCGGCCAGAAGAATCCTGATCATGTCCGGACTGTATGCGCCTACCGCTTAATTTTTTCCAGCATGCTGTTCAACGCGACTCCCGAAACGGGGCAGCGGTTGATGGGCCTCCGTGCATGCCGTAGAAACAAGGTGACCGTGGACCGATCGCCGCTTCCTCCTGCAGACGTCATTCCGCTGCGTGGCCGGCTGCCGGTCATCCTTTCGGTCCCGCATTCCGGCCGCGACTATCCCCGCTGGGTGCTGGATCTCAGCCGGCGCGGCCGCGGATCGCTGGCCTCGCTCGAAGATCCGTTGGTAGACCGACTGGTGTGGCGCGCCTTGAACCTCGGCTGCGCGGCGGTGATCGCCCGCACGCCGCGCGCAGTCATCGATTGCAACCGCTCCCTGGTCGAGATCGATCCAACCATCATCGCTTCGGCTCCGGACTGCGACCCCGGTCCACGCGCCCGCGGCGGACTGGGCATCGTGCCGGCGCGCACTCCTCGCGACGGGGAACTCTGGCGGCGCAAGCTGACTACTCGCGAATTGGAGCGCCGGCTGGAGGAGGTCCACCGCCCCTACCACGAGGCGCTCGCCGCGGCGATCGCCCGGACAACGGCGCAGCACGGCGAAGTCGTGCTGCTCGACTGTCATTCGATGCCGCCCCGCGCGGGGCAGGTGCCGGTGGTGATCGGCGATCGCTTTGGACGAACTGCCGCGGCGTGGATCGGTGATCTTGCGCGCCGCACGGCGGAAGCCCACGGCTTCAAGACCGCAATGAACGATCCCTATGCGGGCGGCTGGATCGTCGAGCGGCACGGCCAGCCGGCGGAAGGGGTGCATGCCCTCCAGGTCGAGATCGACCGAACGGCCTACCTCGACGCATCCTTCGACGATCCCGGCCCGGGCTTCGACAAGGTGGCGAAACTGTTCGAGGCGCTGGTCAGCGACCTGGGCGAAGCCTTGCTTGACCGGCAGGCCCTGCGCGCCGCCGCCGAATAAAAAAAGGCCACCCCCTCACGGAGGGGATGGCCAGGTCCAGGGAGGGACGCACCCGCAGGATGCGCCTGCCGGCAGGCGAAAGGGGGAAACGCGCCGCCGGCATGATCCGAAGATGGGAAACCGGTGCGCGCTCGACAAGGTTGCCGCCGCCGCAATCCGGCGCGACGGCGTCACGCTTGGGCGGGAGCCCCGTCCTGCTGCGGATGGTAGGCGCCGGCGGGACCGGTGCCCTGCTGCACCTGGCGGGCGAACACGTCGCGGATCTGGCCCAGGCTGAAAAGGTGGGCGAAGACGAGCGGGAGCATGCCGTTCTGGTTGAACTTGCGGAGTTCGTCGCCGCGCAGGTTCCGCAGCTTCTCCTCGTCGACCATCTGGAAGCCGCGGTAGATGAACGGCTGCTCGCTGCCTTCCGGCTGGATCGCGACTTCGCCGTCCATCAGCAGCCCGGACTTGACCAATTCCTGCATGAACAGCTGGGTACGCTGGCCCGCAGTCTCGAACTGCTCGCAGAACTGGAGCACGGCATTGGTGGCTTCGCTCGGCTGGTCGCCGGTGAACAAAGGTTCGCCATCCTCGAAATCACCGATGGCTCCGGACGTCGGGTCGAAGCAAAGCGACAGTTCGTCGGTGTCCGGCCTCAGGCGGGCGAGCAGGAACGGGTAGCGGCGAAGATAAGCCGGCATGTAGACGGTGGGCTCGGTCGAGCGGCCGTCGGCGTCGATAAACGTGTTCACACTCTCGTTGAGGCCCATCAGGGCAAGCGGAACTGGCTCCTCACCGACCGAGAAGATGATCGGAAAATGGCGCTGAGCCAGCGCGAACTCGTCCACGGTGACCGGAATGGCGTGCGTCTGGGCAAGCTGCGGGATGCCCGTCATCCGCCGTACCTTGGCGTTCGCGTGGTCAGTGCTGCTCAGCGGCACGATGTTGTTGTACAGCAAGGGCAGAGCCTGGGTCGGCGCGGCAGTCGCCATGTTTCACTCCATGGGAAGCCCCGCCGTCAGAAGCGACGTCCGGAGCGGATTGATTTCGGGCGGGGCTCTATTCGCGCCGGACTGGTCTGGCAAGGCATGTCGACGGCGTTCAGCCCAGTTCATGACGCGTTCAACGCGGCTGGCCGAAGCTCCTTGCGTCTCGTAAGGTCCTGCCTGAGTTGATCCTGTCGTCCTTGTCCTTTCTGCCATTCGTGATGGCGCTCTTCGGCGACGGCCAGCCGACGGGCGCTGCCGTGGTGAGCCGCGTTACGGTCCGGGACGAGGTGATCATGCGAGTGCCGGTGATCCGCCCAAGGTTCCCGGTCCCGATCCGCTGGATCCAGAAGAAGGGACCCAAGTGCATCGGCTCCGGCGAGCTTGTGGCCGCCGCGCTTGCGACGGAGACCAGCATCGACTTTCTGCTGCGCGATCGCCGGCGCGTTCGTGCGGAGATGGACAGCGACTGCCCGGCGCTGGACTTTTACGGCGGCTTCTACCTGCAGCCGCAGGGCGACCGAGTCTGCGCCAAGCGAGACGAAATCCGCAACCGCATGGGCGGCAGCTGCCGGATAGAAAGCTTTCGGACCATGGTTCCGACCATCGTCAAGTAGCCGCTTTCCTTGACTTTCGGCCGCCTCTGCAGCAGGCAGGCGCGGCCTGCTGCGCTTCGTGCGCGCGGCGCCGTTTTCTTTTCCGAAAGCCTTTGAATGAATTTCGCCGATCTCGGCCTTTCCGAAGAACTGCTGCGCGCCATCGGCGACAGCGGCTACGACACGCCTACGCCAATTCAGAAGGGCACGATACCCTCTGCCCTGATGGGTCGGGACCTGATCGGCATTGCCCAGACGGGGACCGGCAAGACCGCCAGCTTTGTGCTGCCGATGATCGACATCCTCCATCACGGACGCAGCCGGGCGCGCATGCCGCGATCCCTGATCCTGGAGCCGACCCGCGAACTGGCGGCGCAGGTTGCCGAGAATTTCGAGAAGTACGGCAAGTACCACAAGCTCTCGATGGCGCTGCTGATCGGCGGCGTGCAGATGGGCGATCAGGTCAAGGCGCTGGAGAAGGGCGTCGATGTGCTGATCGCCACGCCTGGGCGGCTGATGGACCTGTTCGGCCGAGGCAAGATCCTGCTCAACGGCTGTCAGTTGCTGGTGATCGACGAAGCCGACCGGATGCTCGACATGGGCTTCATCCCGGATATCGAGGAAATCTGCTCGCGGCTGCCGAAGGAACGGCAGACCCTGTTGTTCTCGGCGACCATGCCGCCGCCGATCCAGAAGCTTGCGTCCAAGTTCCTCAACGATCCCAAGCGGATCGAAGTGGCCCGTCCCGCGACCGCCAACGTCAACATCGAGCAGCGGCTGATCCTGACTCGCAGCGACAAGAAGCGCGACGTGCTGCGTGACGTGTTGCGCCACAATGAGGTTAAGAACGCGATCATTTTTTCCAACCGCAAGACTACGGTGCGTGACCTGTACACCAGCCTGAAGCGCTCCGGCTTCGCGGTAGGCCAGATCCATGGCGACATGGAGCAGGCGGCGCGCATTGCCGAGTTCGACCGATTCAAGCAGGACGAGATCAACATCCTTGTCGCTTCGGACGTCGCTGCGCGCGGACTGGACGTGAAGGGCGTCAGCCATGTCATCAACTTCGATGTGCCGTGGCAACCGGACGATTATATTCACCGGATCGGCCGCACCGGCCGCGCTGGGGCGACCGGCATCGCCATCACCCTCGCCACCAAGGAAGATGCGGAAGCGGTGGCGGGGATCGAAAAGCTGATCGGAATGCCGATCCCGCGGGCGGAAGGCCAGGAGGCGATCGCCGAACCGACATCCGAAGAGACCAAGCCGGAGCCGAAGCGCCAATCCAGCCGTACCCGGTCGCGCGCCGCCGGTTCCGCATCGCCGGAGCGGACGAGGCCTGTGGATGAGAGCCCCCCGCCGGTTGCGGTGGCAGTGCAGGAGCGCAGCGCCGTTGAAGCGGAGCCGGCCGATGCCGGCGAATGGAACGGGCCGTTGCCGAGCTTCCTCTCCGTTTCTCTGAGCTGAGCGCACCGAAAAAGGGCTGGCACGAAATGCGATCCGGGCTATCCCGGAGGCGTGCTCGACAGAACCGCAGCCGAGGATGATGCGCTTGCGCTGCGGCAAGCCATGCTGGCCGTCGCAAAGGGCGACCAGGCGGCCCTCAGGATGGTCTATCAGCTCACCCGTGCGAAGCTATTCGGCATCTGCCTCCGTATCTTGAACGATCGGGCGGAAGCGGAGGATGCATTGCAGGATGTCTACGTCAGCCTGTGGCAGCGAGCCGGGAGCTTCGATCCCCAGCGCGCCAGCCCGATCAGCTGGCTGGCGACCTTTGCCCGCAACCGGGCGATCGATCGCCTGCGAGCCGGGCGGCGGCTGCGCGACGCTGGTCCGATCGAAGAGGCATCCGACCGGCCGGACGAGGGACCGAGCGCCTTCGCCCTGGTTGCAGCAGCGGAAGAGCGGGACCGCTTGCATCGCTGCATGGAGGGGCTGAACCCACAGCAGCGGGGCGCGATCCGCGACGCATTCCTGCGCGGCTTCACCTATCTGCAGCTTGCGGAGCGGACGGGAACCCCGCTGGGAACGATGAAGAGCTGGATTCGACGGGGTTTGCAGCAGCTCAAGGCGTGCCTCGAGCAATGACCTATCGCGAAAGCCTTGCCGCAGAACATGCGCTCCGCCTGCTGGAAGGCGAGGAGCTGATGGAGGCGCGTCGGCTCGAGGCTACCGATCCCGCGTTCGAACGGGACGTGCGCGCGTGGGAAGAGCGGCTTGCACCGCTGCTGGACGAGATCTCGCCGGTGGAACCGGGCGAGGGGCTGTGGCAGCGGATCGAGTTTGCTATCCGGAGGGCTGGTGGGTCGGACAATGTCGTGCAGTGGCAGCGCAAGGTACGTCGCTGGCAGGGGCTGGCGGGCCTCGCCAGCGCCGCGGCGGTAGCCCTGGGCCTTCTCGCGGTCACGCCTCTGCTTCGCCAGCCCGCGCCGCGACCGCGACCCGCAGGGACACAGCAGCAGGCGCCGATGATGGTGGCGACCCTTGCGATGGACGGCGCGCCAGGTGCGATTGCAGTGACGTACATGCCGAACCGGCGGAGTCTGCTGGTCAACGCTTCGGGCGTGGCTGGCGCTGCGGGCCATGACCATGAGCTTTGGGTGATCCCGGATGGCGGCACGCCGCGCTCCCTGGGGGTAATGCGTCGCGATCGTCCCTCCATGCAACAGCTTGAGCCACTGCTCGCGGCGCAGCTTCGCGCAGGCGCCGGAATCGCGCTGTCCGTCGAGCCGACCGGCGGCTCGCCAACCGGTCAGCCAACCGGTCCGGTGGTTGCGTCGGGCAGCCTCAGCCAAATCTGAACCCGCTGCATCCGCGGGCAGGTTCGCTCCGTAACTCTCTGTGCAGGCCCTCGAGGAAGGGCCGACAGGGAGAAGCAACATGACGAAGTTCACGGCGGCTCTTGCGCTTACGGTGGCCGCAGGAAGCCTTTCGGCGTGCATGACCACGGAGCCGGCGGGCATGGACCAGTCCGCGATGGCCGATCAGACCGTCATGGTCGGCGGTGCCGCCATGTATCCTAACCGCAACATCATCCAGAATGCGGTTAACTCTCAGGACCACAAGACGCTGGTTGCGGCAGTCCAGGCGGCGGGGCTGGTCGATACGCTGCAGGGGGCGGGTCCGTTCACGGTTTTCGCGCCGACTGACTCGGCTTTCGCAACGCTGCCCGCCGGGACGGTCGAGACGCTCGTCCGGCCTGAGAATAAGGCGATGCTGACCAGCATCCTGACGTACCATGTCGTGCCGGGACGGGTGACCGCGGCCGACTTGATGGCCAAGATTCGGGCCGGCGGCGGCACTGCCCGGCTGACCACCGTCAACGGCGGGGTTCTGACCGCGCGGATGCAGGGCGATGCGGTGGTGCTTGTCGACGGCAAGGGCGGAACCGCAACCGTGACGCAGGCCGATGTGATGCAATCGAATGGAGTGATCCACGTCACCAACGCAGTCTCCCTCCCGAGCTGAGTTGGGGCGGGCCGGTCCGCCCCCCTTTGCCCCCGGGGGACGGGCCGGTTACCAATCAAAGGATGGGACCATGTTCGGACTTCGCCACAGACAATTGTTCGCCTCCGGAACCGGCCTTCTGCTGGTCACGGCACCGAACCACCGCCGCGTCGGCTTCGGGCGGAGCTCGGGCTGGCTTTACCGTTTGCTGAGCGCGGTTCGGTAAGCCTGTCCGATCAGAAGGATAGGCCCCGGGTGGGCGCTGAACGGAGCCAGCCACGGACCTCAGCAAGTTCAACTCAAACTGAGGCCGCGCGGCGGTAGCGATCGAGGAACCGGCGGGCGTGGCTGTCGAGTTCCCCACGGGTGATCGCCTCGCGCAGGCCAGCCGTCAGCCGCTGGTAGAACCACAGGTTGTGCTCCGTCATCAGCATCGCGCCGAGGATCTCGCCGGCGCGAACCAGATGGTGGAGGTAGGCGCGAGACCAAGTTGAGCAGGTCGGGCAGGGGCAGCCTGGCTCCAGCGGCTCGCGGTCTTCAGCGAAGCGCGCGTTGCGAATGTTGATCGGTCCGTCGAGTGTGAACGCCTGCCCGGTGCGGCCCGAGCGGGTCGGAAGGACGCAGTCGAACATGTCGATCCCGCGACGGACCGCTTCGACGATGTCGTCGGGCTTGCCCACCCCCATCAGGTAGCGCGGCTTGTCAGCCGGCAGCATCTGAACCGCATGGTCCAGCACCGCGCACATCTGCTCATGGCCCTCGCCGACGGCCAGCCCGCCAACCGCATAGCCGTCAAAGCCGATCTCCAGTAGCAGATCGGTCGAGCGCTGCCGCAGCGGCCGGAACATCGAGCCTTGCTGAATTCCGAACAAGGCGGCGCGCGCCGCATGTTCGCCGCCGGAATCGAAGGCGTCGCGTGAGCGCCGTGCCCAGCGCATTGAGCGTTCCATGCTCTGTTCGGCTTGCTCTTCGGTCGCCGGGAAGGGCGTGCACTCGTCGAACGCCATGACGATGTCGGCACCGAGGAGGCGCTGGATTTCGATTGAGCGTTCGGGGGTCAGCATGTGCGCCGACCCGTCGAGGTGGCTCTTGAACTTGACGCCGGCTTCCGACTTCTTGGTCAGCTCGCCCAGGCTCATTACCTGGTAACCGCCGCTGTCCGTCAGGATAGGACGATCCCAGCCCATGAAGGCGTGGAGGCCGCCGAGCCGCTCCATCCGCTCCGCGCCCGGACGCAGCATCAGGTGATAGGTGTTGCCGAGGATGATGTCGGCGCCGGTGCCGCGCACGTCCGCGGGCTTCATCGCCTTGACGGTGGCCGCCGTCCCGACGGGCATGAACGCCGGAGTGCGGATCTCGCCCCGCTGCATGTCGATCGTGCCGGTGCGAGCCGAGCCATCCGTGGCCGAGACGGTGAACTGGAATCGTGGTGTGGTCATAGTGAGTTGATGGCCGATGCGACGCGTTCGGCGCCTTCGTGGGAGAGGTGCGGACCAATTGGCAGGCTGAGCACCCGCGCGGCCAGACGTTCGGCGACCGGCAGGCTTCCGGAATTCAAGCGGAGGTCGGCATAAGCTGTCTGCCGATGGGGCGGAACTGGGTAATGGATCAGGGTCTGGGTCCCAGCGGCGGCAAGCCGCGACTGCAGCTCGTCCCGGGCATCGCACTGGACCACGAACAGGTGCCAGGCCGGGTCCGCACAGTCTGGTACGAATGGAAGCTCGACCGCGGGTGAGGTCATGGCGTCACGGTAATGGCTGGCGATCGTTGGACGGCGCTCATTCCACTTATCCAGATGGCGCAGCTTGACCGACAGCACTGCAGCCTGGAGCGGATCGAGACGGGAGTTCACGCCCTTCACCTCATGGACGTAGCGCTCCGAAGAGCCGTAGTTGCCCAGCTTCCTTATGCGTGCGGCAAGTTCTGGATCGCTCGTCGTCACGGCACCCGCATCACCGAGCACGCCAAGGTTCTTGCCCGGGTAGAAGCTCCACGCGGCCGCGTCGCCATGGCGTGCAATCGCCATGATCGGATCAAGGTTGGCTGGTTGGCCATAGAGGTAGGTTGGAAGGATCACCCAGGTCAGTTCGCTCAAAGCGGCCTCAGTCTTTTGCGATTCGAGATTGTGGGTGCGCGGGTCCGGCTCAACCAGCACGGAAGTGGCCTCCGTCATGGTCACTGCAAGCGCTGTCCGACGAAGGTGTTTCTGGCCAGGATCACCTCGTTTCTCAGGCCGACGTCCATGGCGCGAAATGCCAAATGGAGCACGTCCAGCTCTCCGCCCGCGCCAACGCTGCAGGCCGCCAGCAGCATGTGGCGAACTCCTCCTCAAACCCGGCCCGCCGATATACCAGTGGGACCTGAGGACACGCGCCAGCACCTGGTCGATCTCGCCTCGAAGCTCAACGTTAGCTGCGCCTACCTCGCGGAGAGGAGAAGTCATCGCCGCGCGATTTCGAGAAAGCGAGGATAGTCGCGCAGGTATTCCGCCGCATCATAATGAGCGTCGGCAAGGACCATCAGCACGCAATCCGGCGTGAAGTCCCGCATCTCGCGCCAGATCATCGGTCCGATCGCCAAGCCTCGATTGGGCCGGTCCAGCCGCACGTCGGTTCGCTCGTGGCCGTCGTCCAACATCATGGTGCACGCCCCGCTCACCGCAATCGCTAGTTGCCGCAGGCGCAGATGGGCATGGAAGCCGCGGTCCACGCCGGGCGGGGTGCCGAAGATGTAGTAAACCCTTTCGATCGGAAACGGCACGTCGCGCCGGCCTTCGATGGCGACCAGGGAGCCGCGTTCATCGCCTCTGATCTGCAGGTCGAGGATCGCGCAGCCGGCGGGCAGCCTCGCCGCAGAAGAGGTGTCGTCGGGCATTGCCGTCTTTCATAGAGAGACGCCACCATGACACAAGGAGCGGGTGGCGGAGCTTTCCGCCGGCATTCTACTGCCGATGAAGATACACAACGGTCTGTGCAAGCAGATCGTCCGGCGGTTGCCGGTACGACACCTCCCGACGGGCATGGCCGAACGTCCCAAAGCTGGCTTTGGGGTTCCGGCCGGCGAGTGGCTGCGCGACTGGCTCGAAGACCTGTTGTCCAAACCAGCATTTGGCCAGCCCGGCTTCTTTGAGCCAGCAGTGGTGCCTGGCAGGTGGATCAATCATCTCGCCCGTCGGACCGAGTATGCCGCGGCCCTGTGGACCATCCTCATGTTCCAGGCGTGGCACCGCGGCCACGCAGCGCGTTAAACTCCCGTTCTCCGGAAGACCGCTTGGGCGCACTGCGACGACGCCTCGGCGATAAGTGCACGCACCCTGGAAACCGCGAGCTTCCCACATCGCCCGATCCCAATAGCTTCCCCGAGGCGAGAAGAACCGGGGGGTTCTTTAGCAAACGGTAAGCCAATCGCGCTTAGCTTAACTGCAGCAAGATTGGCGACGGCGCCCTTGGGCGCTGCGGAGGCGGGGAGGGCTTCGCGATGAAAGCTGTGGTGCATCTGGCGCTGGTCGCGGGCACGCTGTTGGCCGCCTGGCCCGCAAGTGCAATGAACGTCGGTCCGTATCGCGGCGGGCCGAACACCAGCCGCGCTGCTGAGCGTATTCTCGCCGCGCACAACCGAGAACGCGCGCGCATGGGAGCCGCGCCGCTGGCATGGGACGAGAGGCTGGCGGCATCCGCGGCGGCTTACGGCCCGATGCTGGAGCAGATGGGCGCCCTTCGTCACAGCCCGAGGACAATGCGCCCCGGGCAGAGCGAGAATTTGTGGATGGGGAGCCGCGGCTATTACTCGCCCGAGCAAATGGTCGGCACCTGGCTTGCGGAGCGCACCCACATGCGGCCCGGCATCTTCCCGGCGGTCAGCCGGACGGGTCGGTGGGAGGACATCGGGCATTATACGCAGGTGGTCTGGCCGACGACCACGCATGTGGGTTGCGCCGTCTACAGCGCTGCGGCCAACGATTTCCTTGTCTGCCGCTACAGCCCCAAGGGGAATGTCGACGGTTATCGCTTCCGCTGAGTCAGGGCGAGCAGCCGCGGCTAACGGCGGGCGGTAAGCAGCAAAACCGTCGGCAGCGCCAACGTCAACAGCAGGTCGCTGACTCCTTCACCATATTGTATCCCCCGTTGCGGCCATTGCTCGACATAAAGGTCGCTGACCTCGTTGATCAGTTCAAGCGCCAGCACCGCCAGCCAGGGTAACCAGCGTGCGACCGAGCTGCGAAGCGCCGCCGCCGCGACCAGCTGCAGCAGCACTTCGGCGACGACATGCAGCGCGTCCATGCTGAACCCCGTCGCGAGGGCGAGCAATTCCTTCAACTGATACCACCAGATCACTGTGCGTCCCCGGCCAAGCGCTGGCGCATCGCGGTCAGCGATGGCTCGTGGGTCAGGTCGAGGTGGAGCGGAGTGACGGAGACGAAGCCGTCGGCGATTGCTTCAAGGTCGGTCTGGTGCCCCGGGGTCTCGACCGCCGTCCCCAGGCCGAACCAGTAATAGTGATAGCCACGCGGGTCGGTGCGGCGGTCTATCCGCAGGCGTCCGTAGTCGCGGAAGCCCTGGCGAACGACCCGAATCCCCTTGACCTCGTCTGGGGCGAGCGCCGGAAAATTGACGTTGACCAGTGTCCCGGGTGGCATCGGCTCGGCCAGAAGCGGAACGAGGACCCGCTCCGCCCAGGCTTCCGCCGCCGCGAACGGGACCGTGTCGCCCATACCTTCCCGCGAGTAGGCTTGGCTGAGCGCGATCGAGCGCTTGCCCGCAAGCGCGCCCTCCATCGCGGCCGACACGGTGCCGGAGTAGGTCACGTCATCCGCCAGGTTGGCGCCGCGGTTGATCCCCGACAGGATGATGTCCGGCGGCGAGTCCTTCATCAGATAGGCCAGCGCCATCATCACCGCGTCTGTCGGGGTGCCGCTGACGGCAAACTCGCGCTCACCCATCCGGCGCAGGCGGATCGGCCGCGTCAGCGTCAGGGAGTGGCCAGTCCCCGATTGCTCCTCGGCCGGGGCGACGATCCACACGTCGTCGGACAGCGACTTGGCGATTCGCTCCAGCAGCGCGAGCCCAGGGGCGGATACGCCGTCATCGTTGGTCAGGAGAATGCGCATGACTGGTGCTATAGGGGTACAATGATTGCGCGCAATGCGGTGGGTTTGCGCCATTTTGGCAACATGATTTGCGACAAGCGTTGCCAAGCTGTTCGTCAGTGCTTGTTCAGGGTGAGTGACGCAAGTATAGGCGGTCCTGGGACCATCCGGCTTGTTTTGAGTCTAAGTTCCGGAAAAGTCTTGTTTTGCTACCTGCTCAAGGCTGGTGGGGCGGCCGATGCAGGAGGCGCTTGACTGGTGTTCGCCGAGTTGATTTCGGCGGTGAGTTGGGGAGGGCATGATGGCGACTGCGCTGGTCGATCTCTACGGCGAAGAAGCTGAACAATTCGATCGCCTGATACTTGCGGCGGATTACCGCCCAAGGGATGATGAAGAGTTCATGTGCGCGCGACACCGCGCTTACTTCCTCCACAAGCTGCGCGACTGGAAGGACGCCATCGTCGAGGAATCCCGCGCAACCATGGCGCAGCTGCAGATCGACTCGCTTCGTGAGCCGGACCTTGCCGACCGCGCCTCCAGCGAGACGGACTGGGGCATCGAGCTTCGCACCCGCGATCGCCAGCGCAAGTTGATCGCGAAGATCGATGCCGCGATCCGTCGGCTCTATGCCGGTGAGTATGGTTATTGCGAAGTGACCGGGGAGCCCATTTCCCTCGGCCGTTTGGAAGCCCGCCCGATCGCGACCATGACCCTGGAAGCGCAGGAGCGGCACGAGCGCATCGAGAGAGTCTCGCGCGACGATTGATCGGAGTTCTCCCCCGCGCGGGGCGGGGGAGGAAATCGAAAAGCTTAGTGCACGGTCAGGCCGAGCATCTCATCCTTGATTCGCAATTTCTGCTTTTTCAGTCGCATCAGCAGGGTGTCGTCGGGATGGGGGCGGGTCTCTTCGGCGTTGATCTGCGCTTCGAGCGAGGCATGCTTGGTTTCCAACGCTTCGACATGGGCCTTGTCCATCGGTGTCATTCCCTTCTTTGCTGGTCGCGACAACAACGCCAGACAACCATATTCCGCCCCGCTTGTCGCGCCTCCAGCCATTCGTCTCGTCGAATCTGGCGGACGGACTGCCGTGACCGGTTAACTTCGTTGCACTAGAAGCCCGCGCATGAACGATGATCCAGCGCCTGCGGAACGATTGGCCGAGCTCAAGCTGGAGCATCGGCGCCTTGACGACCGCATCGAGTTAATGCGGGCGGACGCGGAAGCGGACCAGCTTGAGATCGCCCGGCTGAAGAAGCGCAAGCTGCGGCTGCGCGACGAGATCGCGCTGCTCGCCGACCAGGCGATCCCCGACATCATCGCCTGACCTGTGCCAGTGCGGGACTCGAGGGGCGACTTTGATGCGGACGCGGCCGAACAGCGTTTTCACCGGGCAGCTTTGGTGGCAGTCTGATGGCGATGCATGACACTGGACGAGAGCTTGGCGGCGAAAGGCCGGGAGAAACGCGGATCACCCCGCGCCTGATCGACAGTCTGTATACCGAAGCGATGCTCCTGGCGGACGAGGCCAGGACGTATTTCGACGAGGCTGCGCGGCATGAGCGATCGACCCTCGATCCGTTCGTGCGGGTCAGCTTCGCCTGCGAATCCCTGCGGGTCACTACTCGGATCATGCACATCGTCGCTTGGCTGCTGACCCAGCGAGCCGTGGAAAGCGGCGAAATCGCCCCGGGGAGCGAGCGCCGGCCCGAGCGGCGGCTGGGCCATGCCGCCGAGAGCGATCCCAACATCGTCGCCAATCTTCCGCCGGAAGCCAGGCGGCTGGTCACTGCCAGCACCGACCTTTACGCCCGGGTGCAGCGGCTGGACGAGGACAGCGTCAGTGAGGCTCCGGCATCAAGTCCGGCGCGCGCACTGATGAGCCGACTGGAGCGTGACCTGATCTGGCAACGGCCGTCCTGACCGCCTAGCATCGCGCGGCGATGCGCGATTTCACCTTCCATCCCGGCCCACGGGTCCTGAGCGGCAGCGGGCGCGCTGCGGAGCTCGGCAAGCTGCTGCCGGCTGGTCCGATCCTGTTCGTCACCGATTCCGGAGTTCGCGGCTGCGGGCTGGCCGAGCCTTGCCTCCACTCCCTTGAAGAGCAGGGCCGTACCGTCACCCTGTTCGACGCGGTCGAGGCGGACCCGTCCCGCGACACGCTGCTGGAGGCGGTGAGGGTAGGGGCGGACGCGGGAGCATGCTCGGTGATTGGCTTCGGCGGGGGCAGCCCGATGGATGTAGCAAAGCTGGCTGCGTATCTGCTCGGCTCCGGCGATGATCTGGACACCATCTGGGGAGTCGGCAATGCGCGGGGGACAAGGCTTCCGCTCGCCCTGGTTCCGACCACCGCGGGGACCGGATCCGAAGCAACCCCGGTGGCGGTCATCACCGTAGAAGGCGCGGAAAAGCGCGGGGTCAACTCACCGGCGTTAATCGGCGACCTTGCCGTACTCGACGCCGAACTGACGGTCGGGATGCCCCGCCCGCTCACCGCCGCGACGGGGATCGACGCCATCGTTCATGCGATCGAAGCCTACACTTCCGTCCGTGCCAAGAACCCGCTCAGCGACCTTCATGCCCGCGAGGCGCTCAGGCTGCTGTCAGGCCACCTGCTGACCGCCTGCACGAAGCCGGACAATCGCAAGGCGCGAACGGCGATGCTGCTCGGGGCGCATCTTGCTGGGCTCGCCTTTGCGAATGCACCGGTCGCCGGGGTCCATGCGCTCGCCTATCCCCTGGGCGGACTCCACCACCTGCCGCACGGGCTCAGCAATGCGCTGATGCTGCGGCATGTGCTCGCCTTCAACGCAGAAGCGGCGCGCGAGCAATATGCGGAGCTCGGCGCGATCATCGATCCAAGCTGCGGCGGGCTGGGCACGCAGGCGCGGACTGCGGTGCTGATCGAACGGCTGGACGAGCTGGTGGTGGCCAGCGGCCTTCAGCCCCGCCTGCGCGATCACGGCATCGCGTTCGATGAAGCGCCGCTACTGGCCCGCGAGGCGATGAAGCAGCAGCGACTGCTGGTGAACAATCCGGTGGAGATCACTGCGACCGACGCACAGCGGCTCTACGAGGCGGCGTGGTGAGCCGGCCGCCGCCCGCCAGGCGAAGCGAGTTCCGGGTGTGGCAGCGGTTCACGACCCGGTGGGCGGACAATGACGCTTATGGTCACGTCAACAACACGGTCTATTACCAATGGTTCGACAGCGCGGTGAACGCCTGGCTGGTCGCGCAAGGGCTGCTGGAGATTGCGCGGGGCGAACGGATCGCATTGGTCGTCGAGACCGGATGCACTTACAATGCGCCGCTGTCGTTCCCGGGCATGGTCGACGTCGGACTGGCGGTGACCGACCTTGGGCGGTCGAGCGTGCGTTATGTCCTTGGCATCTTTGCGCTCGACGCTGACGTCGCAGCCGCGCAGGGGCATTTCGTTCATGTGCTGGTCGATCGAGAGACCCGCCGGCCGGTGCCCTGGCCGGACAATTGGCGGCGCGCCCTCGAAACCGTTCGGGCCAGCTCGCAATAGTGGGCTTCAGCCGCAGATCAGCGCTTTTGCCGCAGCATATTCCTCGGCCAGACGAGCTACCAGGTCGCCCGCCGGGCGGACTTTGTCGATCACCCCGATGCCCTGGCCCGAGCCCCATATGTCGCGCCACGCCTTGGCGCCGCTCGCGGACTGGAAGCTCATTGCTTCCGGTCCCGCTTGCGGGAGATTGTCGGGGTCCATTCCGGCAGCCGCGATCGAGCCCCGAAGGTAGTTGCCGTGAATGCCCGTGAACAGGTTCGAGTAAACGATGTCCGCTGCGCCGCCCGCCACCACACCCTGCTTGTAGTCGTCGCTGGCGCGGGCCTCGTCGGTCGCGATGAAGGGTGAGCCGATGTAGGCCAAATCGGCTCCCATCGCCTTTGCCGCAAGGACTGCACCGCCGGTTGCGACCGCGCCGGACAAGGCGAGCGGCCCGTCGAACCATTTGCGGATCTCCTGCACCAGCGCGAACGGCGACCAGCGCCCGGCATGTCCGCCGGCCCCGGCGGCGACGGCGATCAGCCCGTCGGCGCCTTTTTCGATCGCCTTTCGGGCATAGCGGTCGTCGATGATGTCATGGAGGGTTAACCCGCCCCAGTCGTGCACCGCATGGTTGAGCTCCTCGCGAGCCCCCAGCGAGGTGATGACGATCGGGACCTTCCACTTCGCGCAGGTCCCCATGTCGTCTTCGAACCGGTCGTTGGAGCGATGCACGATCTGATTGACGGCGAACGGCGCCGACGGGGCGTCCGGATGATCGCGGTCGTGGGCGGCCAGCTCTTCGGTGATCTGGTGCAGCCATTCGTCCAGCTGGCTCTGCGGGCGGGCATTGAGCGCCGGAAAACTTCCGACGATTCCCGCCCTGCACTGAGCGATCACCAGATCAGGGTTGGACACAATGAACAATGGCGCGCCGATTACCGGGATCCTGAGGCGGTCGAAGACGGCAGGAAGGGTCATGACGGGATCCCGGCTGTAAAAAGGTTGCCTTGCGCTACCATTTGCCCGCCCGGGTGCAAATGGGCTGCTTGAGTTCGGGGGTTTTCCCAGCGTAAGTCGAACTTTGTCTCGGGGCCGCCTTCACAATGGATGCAGTAGGCACAGCATTGGACCCGTTGGCGGCAACGGCTTTCTGGCGGGAAGTTGCCGACAGCATGCCGCAGATGGCGTGGATCAATGACCCGACCGGCAATCCTCTGTGGTTCAATCGTAGCTTTCTAACCTACACCGGAGCACCGATCGACGAGCTGATGACGGCCTGGTCTCAGTTTCACCACCCCGACCACAAGGGCAGGGTAATCGGCAGCTTCGCCAGATCTTTGGAAACGGGAGAGGCCTGGCAAGGACGCTATCCGCTTCGTGGACGGGGTGGCTATCGCTGGTTTCTCGGGCATGCCCAGCCGCTGCGGGACGCGGAGGGCCGCATCACTCATTGGTTCGGAACCAACACCGACATCACCGACCAAATGACGGCCGAAGACCAAGCGCAGGAAGCGACCAAGCGGCTGAACGCCATCCTCGACAACACGACCATGGGCGTGTTCCTGATGGACGAGCGGCAGCAGTGTGTGTTCGCCAACGCCGCGGCGGAGAGTCTGACGGGGTATAGCTTCGACCAGATGCAGGGTCGCCCTCTACATGACGTCATTCATCACAAGAAGCCCGACGGGTCCTACTACCCCCTTGAAGAGTGCCCGATCGACCGTGCCTTTCCTGAACATGCGCGGACCAAGGGCGAGGAACTGTTTGTCGCGCCGGACGGAAGCTTCTATCCCGTGGCCTTCACCGCAAGCCCGCTGCTCGACGAGGCAGGCAAGCCGGTCGGCACGGTCATCGAAGCGCGGAACATCGAGGAACGGCGCGCGCGCGAAGCAGCACTTCGTGAAAGCGAGGAGCGTTATCGAACTGTCTTCGCTTCAGCTGCCGTCGGCATTGGACGGGTCTCTCCCGAGGGTCCTTTCCTCGAGGTCAATGACCGTTTCTGCGACATTCTCGGTCGCAGCAGGGAAGAGATACTGAGTTGCGGCTGGAAGGAGATCACCCACCAGGACGATCTTGAAGCCGACGTCGCCCTGGTCGAGCGTGCCCTGCGCGGTGAGATCGACAGCTACACATTGGAAAAGCGCTATCTGGCCAAGGACGGCGAAGACATCTGGGTGAGCCTGACCGTCTCGGCGGAAAGACACGCAGACGGGAGCGTCAAATTCTTCATCCCGGTCGTCGCGGACATTCGCGAGCGAAAGGCGGCTGAAGCTGCACTCAGGCGCAGCGAAGAACGGTATCGCGCGCTGTTCGAGTCGATGGAGCAGGGCTTCTGCGTGCTTCAGGTGACCTTCGAGGGTGACCAGCCGGCCGACTATCGCTTTTCAGAGATCAACCCGGCCTTCTCGGAGCAGTCCGGCCTCGGTAAGGAGGTTCTCCACAAATCCGTGAAGAAGGTCGTTCCGGACCTCGAGGGCGTCTGGTTCGAACGCTACGGACGGGTCGCATGGACTGGCCAGTCGGTCCGGTTCACGGAGCATGCTGCGGCGCTGGGCCGGTGGTTCGACGTTTATGCCTTCCGCATCGGCGACCCCCTGGAGCGGAATGTCGCCGTCCTGTTCACCGACATCACAGCCCAGCGGGAGCAGCAACTCGCGCTCGAGCGCAGCGAGGCGCAGCTACGCGCGGTGCTCGAGGCCGCTCCAGTTGGCTTGGTGTTTGCCGACGCGACTGGTCAGATCACCGGCGGCAACGCGCGGGTCGAGGAGATCATCGGCCGCCCGATCATCCAGTCCGAAGCCGTCGAGCGCTACAAGCATGATTATGTCGCCTTCCACCGCAACGGCCGCCAGGTCGAGAGCGAAGAGTATCCACTCGCCAAGGTGATCGCGGGGCAGGCGGCACGGGCGGAGTTGGTCTGCCATGTCCAGCGCGGAGACGGCTCGCGGGCTTGGGTGCGTTATGTCGCGACCTCGATCCGCGACGTGGATGGGACGCTTACCGGCGGAGTGGTCGCGTCGATCGACATCGATCGCGAAGTGCTCCTGACGGAAGGCCTCGAGCGCGAGGTGGAGAAAATCATCGCCGAGCGCGAGCAGGCGCAGGAAGCGCTTCGGCAGAGCCAGAAGCTGGAAGCCATGGGACAGCTGACCGGCGGGGTCGCCCACGATTTCAACAATCTCCTGACCCCGATCATAGGGAGCCTGGACCTGCTCCAGCGCAAGGGGGAGGGGGACGCGCGCACCCAGCGGCTGGTCAACGGCGCGCTACAGTCCGCCGAGCGGGCCAAGGTGCTGGTACAGCGCCTGCTGGCTTTTGCCCGTCGCCAGCCGCTTCAGCCGACGGCGGTGGACGTGGGCCAAGTTGTCAGCGACATGGCCGACCTGGTGGCAAGCACGTCCGGACCGCGGGTGCGGGTCGAGGTGGATGTCGCGCGGGACCTTCCGGCCGCGTGTGCCGACAGCAACCAACTCGAAATGGCCCTCTTGAACCTGAGTGTGAATGCGCGGGATGCGATGCCGGAGGGTGGCAGCATCAGAATCGGTGTCCGTGCCGAGACTGTTGTGGCGGGCCAGGAGGGACTGGCGAAAGGACGGCATATCGTTCTCACGGTCGCCGACACGGGCACCGGAATGGACGGGGAGACCTTGCGGCGGGCGATCGAGCCGTTCTTCTCGACGAAGGGCATTGGCAAGGGCACGGGCCTTGGCCTCTCGATGGTCCATGGGCTCGCCGCGCAGCTTGGGGGAGCGCTGCGGATTTCCAGCAAGCCAGGGGAAGGAACGGCCGTCGAGTTGTGGCTGCCGGTCGCGGCCGATGCTGCGGCGGTCCCAATCGTTCCGTCGCGCGAGTCGCGCCTGTCCGCGCTCGGAACCGCGCTGCTGGTCGATGACGAAGAATTGGTGCGGGCCTCGACGGCGGCCATGCTCACCGACCTTGGCTATGAGGTCGTGGAGACGGACTCGGCCGAGGCCGCATGGTCCGCGCTGGACGACGGACTCGCGCCGGACCTGCTGGTGACGGATCACCTGATGCCGGGGATCACCGGGACCGATTTGGCCAAGCGCGTCCGATCGCGCTTGCCCGGACTCCCGATACTGGTGGTGTCGGGATACGCGGATCTGGACGGGCTTGTCGGGGATATTCCCTATCTTGCCAAGCCGTTCCGGCAGGCGGACCTGGCGGAGAGCCTGACGGCCCTGACCCCAACCGCCGGGACCAACGGCGGCTGACAACCGTCAGCGGCGGCCGAACAGTTTCTCGATGTCGCCATGGGCGAGCTTGACCCACGTCGGACGGCCGTGATTGCACTGGCCGCTGTGCGGAGTGACCTCCATTTCGCGCAGCAGCGCGTTCATTTCCGCAACCGACAGGGTTCGCCCGGCGCGGACCGAATGATGACAGGCGAAGGTCGCCGCCAGCTCATCCAGCCGCTCCTTGAGCGAATGCGGGCTGCCCAGATCAGCAAGCTCGGCGGCAAGGTCGGCGAGCATCCGGGCAGCATCGATGCGGCCGAGCGGCGCAGGAGTCGCCCGGACGAGGATCGCCGAGGGGCCGAACCGCTCGATCTCCAGCCCGAAGTGGGCGAGTTCCGCTGCCGCCTCCTCCAGTCGGTCGCAGTCGGGCTCGTCCAACTCGACGACATCAGGCATCAGCAGCGCTTGGCGTGCGACCCCGCCGTTGCCGGCGCTGCGCTTGATCCGCTCGAGCACGAGGCGCTCGTGGGCCGCATGCTGATCGACGATGACGAGGCCGTCTTCAGCCTCCGCGACGATGTAGGTCGCCGCCACCTGGCCGCGGGCGACGCCGAGCGGGTGAGCGGGCACTGCCGCGCTGGCTGGCTCCGCGCGGGCGGCTGGCGCGTGGTGGAACAGGGCGCGGGCTTCCGCGACCATGCTCGTTCCAACGGTCGCCGTAGGGGATTGGGGAGGCCAGGGAGGCGGCGACTCATAGGCACCTCCGCCCGCCCCAGGATGGCGCAGGTCGGTTGACGACACCCACTGCACCGGTGCGGCGAGTTGCTCCCGCGCGGCGCTGCGGTGACCGGCCTCGTCGAGCGCCGCCCGTAGGCCGCCGACGATCAGCCCGCGCACCGCTGCGGGATCGCGGAAGCGGACCTCCGTCTTGGCCGGGTGGACGTTGATGTCGAGCTCGTCGGCGGGAACTTCGAGGAATAAAGCTGCGATCGGGTGGCGGTCGCGGGCGAGGAGATCGCGGTAGGCGGCGCGGAGGGCGCCCACCAGCAGCCGGTCCTTCACCGGACGCGCGTTGACGAACAGGAACTGCTGGTCGGCTGCCCCGCGGTTGAACGTCGGCAGGCTGACCACGCCGCCGAGCCGCAGCCCGTTGCGGACGAGGTCGATGCCGAGCCCATGCCGCTCCAGCCCGGGATCGAGCAGCGCCGCGACCCGGCCCTGCAGCCCGGACGGCTGCACGCCGAGCGACCGCCTGCCGTCATGCTCCAGGGTGAAGCGGACATCCGGTCGGGCCATCGCCAGGCGGCGCACCGAATCGAGGCAGGCGGCATATTCGGCGCGGGGGCTGCGGAGGAACTTGCGCCGCGCCGGCACCCGGTCGAACAGGCCTTCCACCCGGACCCTGGTTCCGGGCGGCAACGCGGCCGGGCCCTCGTCGAGCCGCTCGCCGTGATCCACCGTGATCCGCCACCCGTCAGCGCCTTGAGGCCGACTTTCGAGTGTGAAGCGCGCGACGCTGGCGATGGAGGGAAGGGCCTCGCCACGGAAGCCGAAGCTGGTCACCGCCTCGATTCGCTCGTCCGGCAGCTTGGACGTAGCGTGCCGTTCGAGCGCCAGCGCCATGTCTGAGGGGCTCATGCCGTGTCCGTTGTCGGTCACCTCGACGAGGTCGAGCCCGCCCGCGGACAGGCGCACGGTCACCTCGGTCGCGCCAGCGTCGAGTGAATTCTCGACCAGTTCCTTGAGGGCGCTGGCCGGGCGCTCCACCACTTCGCCGGCGGCGATGCGATCGACCAAGTGCGACGGCAGCCTTCTTATTGACATGTTGGGGGTCCTAGCCCAATCGACTGGCCCGGGCGAGGCGCTGTTTTTCCGGCAGATTCAACAGCGATTTACGTCAACGGATTGACCTCATTTTCAGGAAGACGGTCGGGGAATGTTCTGGACGCGCTGGTTCAAATGGATGTCGCACGACATGGCGATCGATCTCGGGACGGCGAACACGCTCGTCTACGTCCGGGGGCGCGGCATTGTCCTCAATGAACCCTCGGTGGTCGCGATCGAGACGATCAACGGCATCAAGAAGGTGAAGGCGGTCGGCGACGACGCCAAGCTGATGATGGGCAAGACCCCCGACCAGATCGAGGCGATCCGCCCTCTCCGGGATGGGGTCATCGCCGACATTGATGTCGCCGAGCAAATGATCAAGCACTTCATCCACAAGGTGCACGGCGGCAAGATGCGCGCCTGGCGCTTCCCGGAGATCGTGATCTGCGTGCCGTCGGGCTCGACCAGCGTCGAACGCCGCGCGATCCGTGACGCCGCCTCCAACGCCGGGGCGAGCCAAGTGTATCTGATCGAGGAGCCGATGGCCGCTGCGATCGGCGCTGACATGCCGGTGACGGAGCCGATCGGATCGATGGTCGTCGATATCGGCGGCGGGACCACGGAGGTGGCAGTGCTGTCGCTTCGCGGTCTGGCCTACACGACCTCCGTTCGGGTCGGCGGCGACAAGATGGATGAGGCGATCTCGTCCTACGTCCGGCGCAACCACAATCTGCTGATCGGCGAAGCGACCGCCGAGCGGATCAAGCAGGAGGTCGGCATCGCCAAGCCGCCGGTCGACGGGATCGGCAAGACCGTCCACATCAAGGGCCGCGACCTGGTCAATGGCGTGCCCAAGGAAATCACGATCAACCAGGGCCAGATCGCCGAAGCGCTGTCCGAGCCGGTCGGCACCATCGTCGAAGGCGTGCGGATCGCACTCGAGAACACCGCGCCGGAACTGGCGGCCGACATCTGCGACCAGGGGATCGTCCTAACGGGCGGCGGAGCGTTGCTGCAGGGCCTAGACGAAGTGCTGCGGGACGAAACCGGGCTTCCGGTCACGGTCGCCGAGGATCCGCTCACCTGCGTCGCGCTCGGCACCGGCCGGGCGCTCGAGGAAGAGCAGTTCCGCGGCGTCCTTCAGACCGCTTAAGAGGGTAGGGGCAAGTGGCGCCACCAATGGGTGCGCGCCCCGGCTGGTCGCGGCGGGCGCAGTATGGGCTGTTCTTCAGCTTCGTCGCGGCGCTGACCGGCGTTCTGCTGGGCATCGTGCTGCTCGCGATGTCACTGGCCGCTCCGAACGCCTATGCCGGCATCCGCGGTGCGGCGCTGGACACGACTGCGCCAGTCACCGGCGCATTGCGCGAAGCGGTCGTCACGGTCGAAGGGCTGTTCAGCGGCGCCGGCAATTACTGGAATGCGGCCCGTCAGAACGCCGCCCTCAAGCAGGAACGGGCGACCATGCAGCGCCAGATCCTACAGGCCGGCGCGATCATCAACGAGAACCGCCAGCTCAAGGCTGTGCTGCAACTGCGCGAAAAGAGCGCTCGGGCCGTCGCGACTGGCCGGATTGTCGGCTCCTCCTTCGAGAGCCAGAGGCGCTTCGCGGTGATCTCGGCCGGGACTGGGGACGGAGTCCGCATCGGCATGCCGGTGCGCGCCGCAGACGGCCTGATCGGCCGCGTGGTCGATGCCGGCCGCACCGCCAGCCGAGTGCTCCTCATTTCCGATCGGAGCAATGTGCTGCCCACCCGGCTGCTGCGCGGCGGGATGGCGGTCATCTCCACTGGCCGGGGCGACGGGACTGTCGACCTTCGCCCACTGGAGGTCGGCCGCAATCCGTTCCGGCGGGGCGACGTAGTGGTGACCTCCGGCACCGGAGGCCTGTATTCGCCGCTGATCCCGGTCGCCCGAGTGGTGCGTCTGGACGACGACGGCGCCATCGCGGTCCCGCTGGCTGACCCGTCCGACACCAGCTTCGCGGTGGTGGAAACGCCGTTCGAAGAGGCTGCCCTAGCAGTGGCCGACGAGACCGCGGACGCGCCCTGATGGTCCGCTTCGCACTTGGCAGGCCGAACACCCTGGAGCGGGGCCCCAAGGCGCTGGCCCGATTCGTTCCCGCTATCTCCGTCGCGGTCGCCGCCTGCTTCGCGTTGATGCCGATCGTAGTCCAGCTTGGCTGGATTCCGGATGTCGGCTTCCTGCTGCTGATCGCCTGGCGCCTACTCCGCGGCGACGTGATCCCGGCGTGGTGGGCAGCGCCGCTCGGATTGGTTAATGACTTGCTCACCGGAACTCCGATAGGTTTGTCTGTGGTGATCTGGACCACCGCCATGCTGCTGCTCGACCTTCTCGATCGCCGCACGATGTGGCGAGACTATTGGGTGGAATGGGGGCTCGCGGCAGTGCTGGTGGTGGGCAATGAGACGACGCGCTGGTGGATCGACGGGCTGATGGGCGCGCCGGTGGCGTACGCCAGCCTGCTGCCGCCGATCACCTTGTCCATCCTGGTGTTTCCACTCGCGGCCTGGGCGGCGAGCGCGCTCGACCGGTGGAGGCTGGGCCGATGAAGCACGACCAGCGCCGCTTCACAAACGTCCATCAGGGCCTGACCTTCTCCCGTCGGATGATGGTCGTCGGCGGGGCTCAGGCGGCGGTCGGCGCGGCCTTGATCGGCCGCCTCGGCTGGCTGTCGATCGCCGAGAACGAGAAATACAATCTCCTGTCGGAGGACAATCGGGTTCAGCTGATCATCGTCCCGCCGCGGCGGGGCTGGATCATCGACCGGTTCGGCAAGCCCATCGCCATCAACCGCAGCGACTTCCGCGTCGATATCATCCCGGAGCGGATGACTGACGTCGCGACGGAGCTGGGAGTCCTCGCCAACCTGCTCCAGCTCGGCCCGGACCAGATGGACCGGATCCGGCGCGAGATCGAGGAATCCAAGGGGTTCAAGCCTGTCCAGGCGGCGGAGAACGTGCCCTACGAGCGCTATGCGGCAGTGACGGTACGCTTGCCCGAGCTACCAGGCGTTGAGCCGGCGCGCGGGTTCACCCGCTTCTATCCTGCCGGCGCAGCGGTGGGACATCTGGTCGGCTATGTGGGCGCGGCCAGCGCCAAGGAATATGAGGAAGAGAAGAACCCGTTGCTGATCACGCCCGGGTTCAAGATCGGCAAGGAAGGGCTAGAGGAGGTGCTGGAGAAGCGCCTACGCGGCGATCCGGGCGGCCAGCGGGTGGAGGTCACCGCGCGGGGCAAGCTCGTGCAGGAGCTGACGCCCAAGCCGGACCGGTCGGGCGGTACCGTCCAGCTGTCGATCGACGCGGGCCTGCAGGAATATGCCGCCCGGCGGCTGGGCGAGGAAAGCGGCAGTTGCACCATCCTCGACTGCCAGACAGGCGATATCCTGTGCATGGCCTCCATGCCGTCCTACGATCCGAACAGCTTTTCCGACGGGATCGGCCGAACCGAGTGGAAGACACTGTCGGAAGATCCCCGCAAGCCGCTACTCAACAAGACGGTCAACGCGCTTTACCCGCCGGGTTCGACGCTGAAGCCGATGGCCGCGCTCGCGCTGCAGCAGCACGGGATCGACCCCAGGGAGCGAGTGTTCTGCGGCGGCGGTTACCAGCTCGGCAATCGCTTCTTCCGCTGCCTCGGGCGGCACGGCTCGGTCGACATGCACCGGGCGATCGCCAAGAGCTGCAACAGCTATTTCTACGCGATGGCCAATCGCATCGGCTACGACAAGATCGCGCCCACCGCCCGCCTGCTCGGCCTGGGGGAGAAGTTCGATCTGCCGCTGGTCAGCCAGAATTACGGCACCATTCCGGACAGCGAGTGGAAGCAGCGCCGCTTCGCAAAGAACCGGCGACTGATTGAGCGGCCCGACTGGACGCGCTCGGACACGCTGAATGCGGTCATCGGGCAAGGCTTCGTGATCGTGAACCCGCTCCAGCTGGCGGTCAGCACGGCTCGCATCGCCAGCGGGCGCATGGCCCATCCCATGCTGATTGGCGCGCACAAGACGCCCGCACCTCTGCTGGACCTCTCGCCGAAGCATCTGGACACGGTGCGCGGGGGCATGTGGGAAGTCGTCAACGGCGACGGCACGGCTGGAGCGTCGCGGCTCAACATTCCGGGCATCGAAATGGCGGGCAAGACCGGCACCGCGCAGGTCCGCCGGCTCGCCGCCAGTGCATCGCGAGGGCAGGGCGGGGACTGGCGGTACCGCGACCATGGGCTGTTCGTCTTCTTCGCGCCGTTCGACAAACCCCGCTACGCCGGCTCGGTCGTGATCGAGCATGGCATGGGCGGAGCGCGCGCGGCCGCACCCGTGGCCAAGGACGTGCTGACCTACCTGTTCGACCGTCAGGCGGCGGTGAAGCGGCTCGCCGAACTGGAAGCGGACTGGGGCGGCACGCTGATCGAGCGCACCGAACGGCGGGCCAGGGCGATCGATGCCGCGGCGGCGGCGGCAAGCGCCGCTACCGCCACCAAGGCGTCTGGCGCATGATGATCTCATCCGCGATCATCCCCCAACCGCTGGCGCGCCTGCCGTGGAGACTGATGTTCCTGGTCGGGGGGATCGGCTTGTTCGGCCTAGTGAACCTGCTCTCTGCGGCCGGCGGTTCGCTGCAGCCCTGGGCGCTCCGGCAGGGCCTGGCATTCCTCTTCTTCTTGTGCGTCGCCGTGGCCATTTCCAACGTGCGGGAATCGACGGTCAAGCAGCTGATCCTGCCGGTTTACGCGACCATTGTCCTGATGCTCATCGCGGTGGATGCGCTCGGCTTTGTCGGCAAGGGCGCGCAACGCTGGCTCGACCTCGGCATCATCAGGCTGCAGCCGTCCGAGTTCATGAAGCCCGCGATCGCTCTGATGCTTGCCCGTTTCTATGAGCTTCTGCCGGCCGGGGACATCAAGCGCTTCCGCGCGATCTGGCCCGCCGCCATGCTGATCGGGGTCCCGGCGGTCCTGGTGCTGCTTCAGCCCGACCTCGGGACGTGTCTGATGATCGTCTTCGCAGGCATCACCGTGATGTTCGTCGCAGGCGTACCGCTACGCTGGTTCCTGGTCCCGGGCGGCATCGTGGCAGCGGCCATCCCGATCATCTACCAGTTCCTGCACGGCTACCAACGCAAGCGGATCGACACGTTCCTCGACCCCGAAAACGATCCCCTGGGCTCCGGCTACCACATTACGCAGAGCAAGATCGCGATCGGCTCCGGCGGAATGTTCGGCAAGGGCTTCCTCCAAGGCAGCCAGAGCCATCTTCAATACCTCCCCGAGGGGCATACCGACTTCGCCTTTGCGACGCTGACGGAGGAATGGGGGATGGTCGGTGGGACCATTCTCATCCTCGCGTATCTGATGGTGCTCCGCTGGAGCATGAAGGTGGCGGTGAAGGCGCCGACCCGCTTCGGCCAACTCTCCTGCGCGGGGCTGTCGGCGGTGCTGTTCTCCTATTTCGCAATTAACCTGCTGATGGTGATGGGCCTGGCCCCGGTGGTAGGCATTCCCCTGCCGCTGGTCAGCTATGGCGGATCGGCGGTGATGACGGTGATGATCTGCCTTGGCCTGCTGATGAGTTTCGAGCGGCAGCAGCGGACCCGGTCGACATTGTCGTAAAAGGCGGTTGCAACGAGGGCGGGCCCCCGCTAAACGCCCGCTCGCGCCACCCGCTTAAAGGCCGGTGAGCCACTTGCCACCCGGCATGGACGCATAGCTCAGTTGGTAGAGCAGCTGACTCTTAATCAGCGGGTCCTAGGTTCGAGCCCTAGTGCGTCCACCACCACCACCTTGTTTCCGTTCGATTGCTCGCCACTGCGTTGATCGCGGTTGTTGTCGTTGCACAACCGAAACCGAGGCGACTTTCACGGGCTTTTCTGCTATGAGATAGGCCTTGCGAAATCGACCGCGCAGGCCAGGGAGGCATCGATGGAAGAAACCAATCGGACCTACTTCGCTCGCCGTGCGGCGGAGGAAGAGGCTCGGGCCGTGCATGCTACCGACCCGCACGCGGCCGAGGCTCACCGCAAGCTGCAACGCGCCTATGTGGAACGCGCAAGCGTGGGCGATCGCTGGCAGGACCGGGACATCGTCGGCTAGGCCGAGCGGTCAAGCGACTGGCGGGTTCGCTCCAGGAGAGAGGCGGCTGCGCGGCGTCTTGATTCCCTAAGCCGGGGGTAACCGGCATCCGCTTCCTCCGAGAGCTGCGCCGCGAAGCGGCCGCTGCGGATCTCCTCTAAGATGGTGCGCATGTCCCGGCGAAGATTGTCATCGACCAGTCGCGGGCCGCCGAGCAGTCCGCCCAGCTCCGCCGTATTGCTGATCCGCTCGCGCATGGCAGCGAGCCCGACCCCCTCGACCAACTCGGCGAGCAGCTTCAACTCGGACACGCATTCGAGGTAGGCGACCTCCGGCTGCACGCCTGACTCCACCAACGTATCGAAGCCGGCGGCAAGCAATTCCGGGACGGCGCCCCATACCACCGCTTGCTCGTTGAACAGGTCGGCGACGCATTCTTCCTCGAAGGTCGAGCGGATGATCCCGGCGCGGCCGCAACCGATGGCGGCCGCATAAGCGAGTGCGAGCCCCCAGGCGCCCCCGGACGCATCCCGCGCCACTGCGGCCAGCGCGACCATGCCCTTGCCCGCGGCGTATAGGGAGCGAAGCGCGCTGCCGGGTCCTTTTGGAGCGACCATGATCACGTCCAGGTCGGGGCGCGGGGCGATCAGCCCGAAGTGGATCGCAAGGCCGTGGCTGAACCCCAAGGACGCGCCGGGCTTCAATGCGTCGGAGATGCAGTCGTAAATGCGGGCGAGTTGCTCGTCGGGAGCGAGCAGCATGACCAGGTCCGCGTCCTTGGTCGCCGCTGCGGGATCAAGCACCTGCAAGCCTTGGGCGCCGGCCTCCGCCGCGCGGTCGCTGCCTTCGCGCAGGCCGATCCGGACGGCGACCCCGCCGTCGCGCAGGTTCAGCGCCTGCGCCCGGCCCTGGTTCCCGAAGCCGATGATCGCTACCTGCTTGCCGCGCAGAGGCGAAGGGTCGATGTCGGCATCGCGGAGCAGGGTCATGGATGTCCTGCTAGTCCTCTGACGTAAGTAGGGCCAGTGCCCGCTCCACCGCCTCCCGTGAGTCCAGCGGCTCGGCGAAGCGACGCCATCCGGGCGGGGCCTGGTTTGCGAACCAGGTATATTGCCGCTTGGCATAGCGGCGAGTTGCCTGTTGACACGCCGCAACGGCTTCCGCCCGGGAGACCTTTCCGGCGAGCATGGCGGCGATCTCCGGCACTCCGATCGCCCGCATCGCCGGCAGGGCAGGGTCGAGCTTCCGGGCGAGCAGGTGTCGCACCTCTTCCGCAGCACCGGCCCCGATCATCTGTTCGAAGCGGCCGTCGCATCGCGCGTAAAGCCAATCCCGCGGCGGGAGCAGCACCAGGGCGGAGACCGCGACCCGTTCCCCAATGCCGCCGGTCCTGTGCTTCTGCCACTCCTCCAGCGAGCGCCCGGTCGACAGAATGACCTCCAGAGACCTCGCCACCCGAGTGCTGTCGGTCGGGCGCAGCCGGGCGGCCGCGGCCTCGTCCAGCGCTGCCAGGTGTGCCCAGTTTACGGCGACCGGGTTTTCGCGCACTTTTCGCCGGATCGCCGGGTCGATTTCCGGTACGGGGGCGATGCCGTCGAACAATGTCCGAAGATACAGTCCCGTCCCGCCAACGAGGATCGGCAGCCCGCCGCGCCCATGAACCCGCTCCACGGCCCGCCGGGCTTCTTCCGCCCAGTCGGCGGCGGAGCAGGGGTGGGCGGCATCTCGGGTACCGAACAAGAGATGCTCCGCCCGGGCGAGGTCGTCGGGGGCCGGCCGTGCGCTTAATATCTCGAGGTCCGCATACACCTGGGCGCTGTCGGCGTTGATCACCGTGCCGTCGGTCCGCTCCGCCAGCGCGATCGCAAGTGCCGACTTGCCGCTGGCCGTCGGACCGGCGATGACGGCAACAGGAGGACGCGTCTTGATCATTGCCACGCTCGTAGCAGCCGGACGGCTGACAAAGGAGAGCCTCTATTCGGCTGCGGATCGGCTCGAAGATGCGCGGTTCAAGGCGCATGAATGGAGCTGGATCGACGAGGGCAGCGCAGCGGACATCGAAATCCAGGCCGATCCGTCGAAAATCGCGCAGCTGCGATCCCTGCTGGAAGGCAGCATCCCCGAGACGGACGTCATCGTCCAACCAGGGGAAGGCCGCGAGAAAAAGCTGCTGGTCGCCGACATGGACTCGACCATGATTGGGCAGGAATGCATCGACGAGCTGGCCGATTATGCCGGCAAGAAGGACGAAATCTCGTCGGTCACCGAACGGGCAATGCAAGGCGACCTCGACTTCGCGACGGCGCTGGTCGAGCGGGTCGCCAGCCTCAACGGGCTCAACATCGGCGCGATCGACCGCTGCCGGGCGGACCGGGTCCGGGCGAATCCCGGAGCACGGACGCTGGTGCAGACAATGAAGCGGCGGGGCGCGATGACCTTGCTGGTGACTGGCGGCTTTCACGACTTCGCCGATCCGATGGCGGCGGAGCTCGGCTTCACCGAGGTGCGCGCCAATTATCTCGAAAGCGTCCATGGACGCCTAACCGGAAAGGTCGCGGGCAAAATCGTTGATGCGACCGCCAAGTGCGCCGCGCTGATCGAAATGCGCGATCGTCTTGGATTGTCGAAGGACGCTGTGCTTGCGGTCGGCGACGGTGCGAACGACGCGCCGATGATCACGGAAGCGGGCTTAGGCGTCGCTTACCGAGGCAAGCCGAAGCTGCTCGCGGCGGCCGACGCTCGGCTGGACCACAACGACCTGACCGCCTTGCTGTGGGCGCAGGGCATCCCGCGGCGCGAATGGGTCCGGGACTAGCGCCCAGCCGTGGGAAAGCAGGCTTGGCCGCGCGCCGCCAGAGCGCCGCATGCCATATTGGCCGCGGCACGCGTGGGGTAGGGGCCGACCTGGAGGCGGGTCATCGCGCCGACCGGCACCAGCATCATCTGCTTGCCGGGCAGAGCGGGTGAGACTTTGCGGAACAGAGCTTCCGCACCGGACCGTTGCGAAAAAGCGCCAAGCTGGATTCGCCACCCGCCGGTTACTGAAGGGGTGACCGCTGCTGTGGGCAGCGGCCGCGGAGCCTTGGCAGTCGTGGCCTTGGCTACCTTTGCAGCGGCAGTTTTCGCAACGGGCGGCGGTGGTGTGCTGCGGTCTGAAGCAGGACTGGGCGCCTGCTGCATCATTTTGGCCTGCTGCTTCGACCATTGCAGGGCCATCGCGACGCCTTTCTGCCGCTCCGGCAGCGGGATCAGCTGATCCATTTCGGCAAGCGTGTTCTGCGCGGCCGCCAGCCCTTCCGCGGCCGCTCGGCTGACCATCGCATAAGCGCGTACCCGGTCGATCGGCACCCCGTCGCCGTTGAACAGGGCGGTTCCGTAGACCAGCAAGGCTCGCGGGTCGCCAGCCTCTGCCCCCGACTTGAGCCAGCGCAGGGCGGCGGTGCGGTTTCCATTCTGAAACAGGAGCATTCCCAGGTTGGCCTGCGCTTCCGCATGCCCCTGCTTGGCAGCCCGCTCGAAAAGGAGCTGCGCCTGCCCGAGGTCGAGCGGCACACCCCGGCCCAGCTTGTAGGCCTGTGCGAGGTTGAACTGCGCGTCGGCATCGCCGGCGGCGGCCAGCGGTTGCCAGATCCGCACCGCCTGCGTCCGGTCGCCGCGCTGCCAGGCGGTGATCCCCTCCTTCACCGTTGGAGCCGCTGCCACCGCGGCGGACAAGGCAAACGCCGTCGCTCCAATGATCGCTGCTGCCCGCATGTGCTTCCCCCTCGCCGGAACCGCGCCAGCCTAGAACAAGGCTGGAGCAACGTTAACCAGATTTTAGGTCGGCCCGGCGCATCCCTCTTTGCGAACAGAGCCTATTGGCGAGGGGATAAGGATGCGCGTTCTTGCTTTGGCATCGCAGAAGGGGGGCAGCGGCAAGACCACGCTCTCGGGCCACCTGGCGGTGCAGGCGCAGTTGGCCGGGCAGGGGCCGGTCTGCCTGATCGACATCGATCCGCAAGGGTCGCTTGCCGATTGGTGGAACGAGCGCCAGACCGAGATGCCGGCATTCGCGCAGACCACGGTCGCGCGGCTTGCGTCCGACCTGGAAGTGCTTCGCCAGCAGGGCTTCCGTTTGGCGGTGATCGATACTCCGCCGGCCATTACCATGGCGATCCAGAGCGTGATCGCGGTTGCCGAACTGATCGTCATTCCGACGCGGCCGAGCCCGCACGACCTGCGCGCTGTGGGTGCGACGGTCGACCTGTGCGATCGCGCCGGCAAGCCGCTGATCTTCGTCGTCAACGCGGCGACGCCCAAGGCCAAGATCACCTATGAAGCGGCGGTCGCCCTGTCGCAGCATGGCACCGTTGCCCCGGTGACGCTTCACCACCGCACCGATTTCGCCGCCTCGATGATCGACGGCCGCACCGTTATGGAGGTCGACCCCAAGGGCCGCTCCGCCAAGGAAGTGGTCGAGCTGTGGGATTACATTTCCGACAGGCTCGAGAAGAACTTCCGCCGCACCGTGTTCGCAGCCCCGAATGCCGCGCCGGGCATCGGCGCCGCCAGTCCGCGACCCGTCGGCGGCTTCGGCCGCCGCGTCGTCGGCCAGTAAGGGAGGGCGACGTGATGAGCGAACCCAAGGCTTTCGCCTCCCTCTCCTCCGGCCTGCTCGCCCGCAAGGGCGCCGCGCGTCCGGCCATGAAGCCCCAGGGCTTCGGCCAGATGGGCAACGGCCTCGACGACCTCGGCTGGAACGACATGGGCTTCGAGCCGCCCAAGCCGTCACTCGCACCGGTCCGTGACCTTGATCATGACGGGTTCGGCGAAGCGGTGCCGACGCCGCCGCTGCGCAACCCGGTTGCCGGGCTGAGCCCGGTGTCGCCGGTGCATCACCAGCATGCGGAGATTGCCGAGCGACTCGCAGATCCGGGACCGGATGGAGACGCTGAGTTCGACGAAACCGCCGAGCTGGTGGGTGCCGACGCGCCGTCGATTGCCGAGATCGTTCAGTTGCCAACGCCTGTCGTGCAAGCTGCGGCACCTGCGCCCCGCCGAGCGCCTCGGGTGCGGTCGGCGCCTGGTGCGAAGCCCAAGGCGGCGTTCACGCTCCGTCTCGACCCGGACCGTCACCTGAAACTTCGGCTCGCTTGCGCGGTCAGCGCAGTGTCTGCCCAGCAATTGGTGACCCAGGCCCTCGATCACCTGCTCGCATCCATGCCGGAGCTTGAAGCGATGGCGCAGCGGGCGCCTGACAAGGCCGCCAAGAAGGGATAAGTACCATGACCAAGCCGCTGTGTGCCGGTGTTGCCTTGTCTGCCTTCGCCTTCGCCCTCGCGCTGACCGGCTGCGCGAGCACGGGGAGCAACGGTGCAACCGCCGGCGGGATCGCGGGCAAGGTCGAAGACAGCTACATCGCCTTGGCCCTCAAGGCCCAGCAGGCGCTGCAGGCAAAGGATTATGCCACAGCAACGGCAATGGCTGAACGGCTTGTCGAAAAGAGCCCGACGGACGCCGGCTTCCGCACTCTCCTTGGCAACGCTTACCTCGCCGCTGGCCGGTTCGCGTCGGCCGAGGCGGCTTTCCGCGACTCGCTCAGCTTGCTGCCAGGCCAGGCGGGAGTTCCGCTTAAGCTGGTCCTCACCCAGATCGGCCAGGGCCGAAGCGACGCGGCGCTTGCCACGCTGGAGCAGTTCCGCGGCGGGATCGAGGCCGCCGATGCCGGCCTTGCCACCGCTCTGGCCGGGCAGCCAGGCAATGCAGTGGCCATGCTCGACGAAGCGGCTCGCCGCGAAGGCGCAGACGCCCGGGTCCGGCAGAACCTCGCGCTTGCATATGCGCTTGCCGGGGATTGGAACTCGGCTCGAACGGTCTCCGCCCAGGACCTCCCGCCCGATCAGATCGATGCTCGGATCGCGGAATGGATGAGCTTTGCCAAGCCGGCGCAAGCGGGGCAGCAGGTTGCCGCACTGATCGGTGTCACGCCGGCCGCCAGTGATCCGGGACAGCCGGCTCGCCTCGCCTTGGCGCGCGCCGAGACTCACCTGGCCGAGGCAGCGCCGGCATCGCCGGCGGCGCCGGTCGAAGCCGTCGCGCCGCACGCGGTCGCCGTTAGCGCGGCAGCGCCGGTCTATGCGCCCGCCGCGCCTCCGGTCGCGGAGGCTCACGTCTCTTTCACTCCAGACGTCGGCGAGGCGGCACCAGCGCTTGCCGCGGTTGAGCAACCGCTGCCGATGCCGGTCGAACCTGCCCAGGTGCTGCGCGAAATCCGCCGCGAACCGGTCCGGGTCAGCGGCGCGCTGCCGAAGCCGCAGCAATTGCGCCGCGCCGCCGCCGCGCGGTTCGCGACCGGCAGCAGCAAGGCCGTCGTCCAGCTTGGCGCCTATGGCTCCCCGGCCAGAGTGGCCGCGGCATGGTCAGCCGTCAGCAAGCGCCACGTCTCGCTCCGCCGCTTCACGCCCGCCAGTGCGCGCTTCGGCTCCGTCTACCGCTTGTCGCTCAAGGGCTTCGCCAGCGACCGCGAAGCGCGGCTGCTGTGCGAATCGCTGAAGCGGGCAGGGTCGAGCTGCTTCGTCCGCTCGGTCGCCGGCGATACCGCGGTGCGTTTCGCCTCCCGCTAGGAGGCGCCGTTCACCAACAGGTCGAGACAGGCCATGCGGACGGCAACCCCGTTCGCGACCTGCTTCAGCACTAGCGACCGTTGCGGATCGTCGGCCACGGAGTCGGCAATTTCCACGCCCCGGTTCATCGGGCCGGGATGCAGCACGACAGCATGGGGCGCTGCGGTAGCCAAGCGCTCGGGAGTAAGGCCGTAGCGGGCCAGGAATTCTCCGGGGGCATCCCCCAGATCCTCGTCCAGCCGCTCACGCTGCACTCTCAGCATCATCACCGCGTCGGCGCCGGCGATTGCCTGGTCAATGCTGGCGACGCTCTCCTCATCGGGAAGCAGGGCAGGGGGTCCCGCCAGCCGCACCTTGGCCCCCAGGCGCGGCAACAGCTTGGCGTTTGAGCGGGCCACCCGGCTGTGGCGCACATCGCCGCAGATGGCGACGGTCAGGCCTTCCAGCCGGCCGAAGTGCTGGCGGAGCGTGAGCGCGTCCAGCAGCGCTTGGGTCGGATGCTCGTTGGTGCCGTCGCCGGCGTTGATCACCGGGCAATCGACCAGAGCGGCCACGGCTGAGGCCGCGCCATTCTCCCGATGCCTGAGCACAAGCGCGTCCGGACCCATCGCGTTCAAGGTCCTCGCCGTATCCTCCAGCGTCTCGCCCTTCTTCACGCTGCTATGCTCGACCGACAGCGTCAGCACCTCAGCCTGCAGGCGCGCTGCCGCCATCGCGAAGGACATCGCGGTCCGGGTGCTGTTCTCGTAGAACAGGTTGAAGACGGTCCGGCCCGCCAGCTTGCCGGGAGCCGTGTTCCTTTCACCCTTCGAAAACAGATCCGCGGTGTCGAGCAGGATCCCGACCTGTTCGTCGCTGAGAGAATCGATGGAGATGAGGTGCACGGTCGGCCTGCTAGTCGCCGCGCGGCAGGTTGGCCAGCGCGTCGATCGCGCCCTGCAGGATGTGGGCAGCGGCGAGCTTGTCCACCGCCTCCGCCCGCTTGGCGCGGCTGACGTCAGCGGCGATCATTGCCCGCTCGACCGCCTGGGTCGACCAGCGCTCATCCCACAGCAGGATGGGCAAGCCAAGCGGCGTGCAGTTGCGGGCGAACGCCCGCACCGATTGCGTACGCGGGCTGTCGGTCCCATCGAGGTTCAGCGGAAGGCCGATCACCAGGCCTGCGACGGCCTGTCGCTGGACGACTGTGCGCAGCGCTTCCAGATCAGCAGTAAACTTCGCGCGACGGATCGTCTCCGCAGGTCCGGCGAAGCTCCAGCCGGCGTCGCAGACCGCCACGCCGATCGTCTTGGTGCCGACGTCCAGACCGGCCAGCTTGCCCGGCACCACCGCCTCGGCGAAAGCCGCGGGGGACGCAGTGATCAGGGACGCCATGACGCCAGCCGCCGCGCCGCATCCTGGCGGGTCGAGCCCCAGAACAGGGCATAATCGTACACGTGGTAATTGTTGCCGGGCAGGACGTACGGGCCAAGTTCGGGGATCTCGCCGTCGATCATCAGGAAGCCGTTGTCGCAGCGCGCGCTCACTCGGCCGACCGCCAGGGACGCGTCGTTCAGCTCCCCATCGACCGGCTCCAGAGCTCCGGCATTGGCTCTTGCCGGAGCAGCACCGTCCATGATCCCGCTGACCGGGTTAGTGCACAGCATGTCCTCCCGGCGCCGCTCGGCACCGTTTGGCCCCTTGGACCCGACATAGACATCCGTGATCAGGCTGGTGTTCGCCGGCTCCTTGAAGCTCTGCCAGGACAGGATACACCCAGCCTGGTCCGCGGTGCGGCACGCCGGCAACCCCATCGCAGGCACGTCGGCCGTCAGCGACAGCGGCCACCCCACCACGTAAGCCGCCGCGATCCGCCGTGCGATCGGCCGGCCAGCCACCTTCTCGCGCAACAAGCGGGAAAGGTGCAGCGCCCCTTGGCTATGCCCCGCGAGGATGATCGGTTGTCCAGGTTCGACGGAGGCGACGAAGCGTTCGAATGCTCCCGCGACATCGTGGTAGGCGAGCTCCAGCGCCTGGTCGGCATCATGGCCTTGGAGCAGGAAGGCCCCGAACGCCGCCTGGCGGTAGCGCGGGGCCCACACCTCGCCTGCCGCGTTGAACGCGCTCGCCTGGCTGCGCACGAACAGGGCCGCGCGCTGGCGACTTTCTCCATCGCCGAGCAATGCGTTCCAACGGTCCTTGCGAAGATAGGTCGTCGGGTGGATGTAGAAGACGGCGGCCGTACCGCGAGCCGCGTCCTCGGCGAAGTCGCGGGGGCGCCAAACGGATGGATCCTCTGCAAGGCCGGGCTTGGCGATCCAATTCTCATCCAAGGCGTAATCCGGCCCCGTACGCGGCGCTGGCGCCTGGAAATGTCCCTGCGGTTTGATCTGGGTGCGCAGCACCTCGCCGCCGTACTGGAACACGGCAAATGCTCCGGCGCACGCCAGCAACGTCAGCACGAAAACAGCAAGCAGGAACCGACGCGCGCACATGGGGTGGCGGCAGTAGGCACTGCCGTCACCTTGAGCAAGACACCCGAACTGGCGCGATCGTGATCGCCCAGGTTCTTGCCGCACTGCAGAGGCGCCGCTATCGCCCCCCGCATGTCAGTAGATACCGCCACCGTGCGGCACATCGCGAAGCTTGCGCGGCTCCAGATGAGCGACGCGGAGGTTGAAGCGCTGGTGCCGGAACTCAACAACATTCTCGGCTGGGTCGAGCAGCTGGGCGAGGTCGACACCGATGGTATTGAGCCGCTGACGGCGGTGATCGAGCAGAAGCTTCGGCTGCGGGACGACGTGGTGAACGATGGCAATTGCCGCGACGCGGTGCTGGTCAATGCGCCGGACGCGCAGCATGGCTTCTTCGCGGTGCCGAAGGTGATCGAATAGTGTCGGAGCTGACTTCCAGGACGATCGCGGAGCTTCGGGACGGGTTCCGCGCCGGGCACTTCTCTGCGCGTGAGATCGCCGAGGCGTTCAACGCCGCCGTTGCGGCGGGTCGGGCACTCAATGCCTATACGGTAGAAACGCCCGAACTCGCGCTCGCTGCCGCCGACGTAGCCGATAAGGCCCGGCAGGCAGGCGACCTTGCCGCGCTGTCCGGCATTCCGCTCGGCATCAAGGACTTGTTCGCGACCGAGGGCGTGGACACCACCACCGGGTCCAACATCCTCAAGGGCTTTAAGCCGCCCTATGAGAGCACCGTCTCGGGCAATCTCAAGCGGGCCGGCGCAGGCATGCTGGGCAAGCTCAACATGGACGAGTTTGCCATGGGCTCGTCGAACGAGACCAGCGCCTATGGCCCGGTGATCAGCCCGTGGAAGCGCAACGACAGCGGCAATGCCGCGATCACTCCTGGCGGAAGCTCGGGCGGATCGGCGGCGGCGGTTGCGGCGGGCCTTGCTCCGGGGGTGACCGGGACCGACACGGGCGGTTCGATCCGCCAGCCGGCAGCGTTTACCGGCATTTCGGGGATCAAGCCGACCTACGGCCGCTGCTCGCGTTGGGGGATCGTCTCCTTCGCATCCTCCCTTGACCAGGCAGGGCCGATGGCTCGCACGGTGCGGGACTGCGCGATTTTGCTCGAAACGATGAGCGGTTTTGACGCCAAGGACTCGACTTCGCTGGACCTTCCGGTGCCGCAGTGGGAAGCGGGATTGTCGAGCAATTTCAAAGGCAGGCGCGTCGGTATTCCCAAGGAGTATCGCATCGACGGTGTTCCGGAAGAGATTAACGCCCTGTGGGACCGCGGGATCGAATGGCTGCGCGATGCGGGTGCCGAGCCGGTCGAGATCAGCCTCCCGCACACCAAATATGCGCTGCCGACGTATTACATCATCGCGCCGGCGGAAGCCTCCTCGAACCTCGCCCGCTACGACGGTGTGCGTTACGGGCTGCGCGAAGCCCCGCCGGGCGGCAACCTCGACGCGATGTATGCCGCGACGCGTGCGGCGGGCTTCGGGGCCGAGGTCAAGCGACGGATAATGATTGGCACCTATGTGTTGTCGGCGGGATTCTACGACGCCTACTTCAACAAGGCGCAGCGGGTGCGAGCGTTGATCAAGCAGGATTTCGCTCGCGCGTTCGAGCAGTGCGACATCATCCTCACCCCGACCGCGCCGAGCGCCGCCTTCGGGCTGGGCGAAAAGATGAGTGATCCGCTGGCGATGTACCTCAACGACGTGTTCGCGGTGCCGGCGAGCCTAGCCGGCCTGCCGGCGATGAGCGTGCCAGGCGGGCTCGACAGCCAGGGACTGCCGCTCGGGCTGCACCTGATCGGCCGTGAGCTAGACGAGCAGGGTGTGCTGAATGCCGGCCTGGCGCTCGAGGAGCGGGCGGGGTTCAGGGCACGGCCGGAGAAGTGGTGGTGAGCGCTCCTTCTTGCCCGCTTGCCCTGAGCTTGTCGAAGAGCCGCGCTGCTTTTGTAATCCCCAAGGAAGGGCAGGGCTTCGACACGCTCAGCCCGTACGGTTTCTGAACATGGCTGACGTAAACGCACCCTACCGCATCAAGGGCGAAACGGGCGAGTGGGAGGTCGTGATCGGCCTCGAGGTTCACGCGCAGGTGACCTCCAACGCCAAGCTGTTCTCCAGCGCAGCGACCGCTTTCGGCGCCGAGCCCAACACGCAGGTGAGCCTGGTCGATGCCGCCATGCCCGGCATGCTCCCGGTGCCGAACCGCGAGTGCATCCGCCAGGCAGTGCGGACTGGAATGGCGCTGGAAGCGCAGATCAACAGATGGTCGCGGTTCGACCGCAAGAATTACTTCTACGCCGACTTGCCTCAGGGCTATCAGATCAGCCAACTTTACCACCCGCTGGTCGGCGAGGGCACGATCCACGTCCTGCTCGACGAGAAGGACGAAGGCAGCCGCAAGGACATCGGCATCGAGCGCATCCACGTCGAGCAGGACGCGGGCAAGCTGATGCACGACCAGCACCCGACGATGAGCTACGTCGACCTTAACCGCTCCGGCGTCGCGCTGATGGAGATAGTGTCGCGGCCAGATATGCGCTCTCCCGCTGAGGCAGGGGCATATCTCCGGAAGCTGCGAGCGATCCTCCGCTACGTTGGCTCGTGCGACGGCAACATGGAGGAAGGCTCCATGCGCGCGGACGTCAATGTTTCAGTGCGCCGCCCGGGCGAGGCGTTCGGCACCCGGACGGAGACGAAGAACGTCAACTCGGTCCGCTTTGTGATGGCAGTGATCGAGCATGAAGCGCGCCGCCAGATCGAGGTGCTGGAGGAGGGTGGCGAGATTGTCCAGGAGACACGTCTCTATGATCCCGACAAGGGTGAGACGCGCTCTCTGCGGTCCAAGGAAGACGCCCACGATTATCGCTATTTCCCGGATCCCGACCTGCTTCCGCTCGAACTGGAGGACGCGTTTCTCGAGGAGTGCCGCGCCAGCCTGCCGGAGTTGCCGGACGCCAAGCGCAAGCGGTTCGAGAGCCTTGGCATCACGGCATACAATGCCAGCGTCCTCACCGCCGAGGTCGAGACGGCGCGCTGGTTCGACCAGTTGCTCGACGCCGGAGCCGCGGCGCCTCAGTCGGCCAACTGGGTTGTGGCAGAGCTGTTCGGTGCTCTCAACCGGCGTGGCGAAACTATTGAGAACTCGCCGGTGTCGCCGCAGCGGGCAGCGGAACTGCTCGGCCTCGTCGCCGACGGCACCATCTCCGGCAGCCTCGCCAAGCAAGTGTTCGAGATCATGCTGGAGGAGGGCGGCAGCCCGGCGGAGATCGTCGAGGCGCGCGGGCTCAAGCAGACCAGCGACACCGGCGCGATCGACGCGGAGATCGACAAGATCCTCGCGGCCAATGCTGACAAGGTGGAGCAGTACAAGGGCGGCAAGCAGCAGCTGTTCGGCTTTTTCGTCGGCCAGACGATGAAGGCGATGGCCGGCAAGGCCAACCCGGGCGTGGTGAACGAGCGTCTGAAGGCGAAGCTTGGGTAATCGTCCTGCCGGGCTTGACCCGGCATTCGCCTTCCTTTCTCGTTCGAGAACAAGGCCGATCCCAGCTTAGGGCCGGGTGACGTTCTTCCGGAGCTTCCATGCATAAATTGCTTCCTGTCGCCGCTGCTTTCATGGCTGCACCCGCCGCCGCCCAGCAACCTGCACCGCCCAAGCTGATCGTCGCCATCTCGGTCGACCAACTCTCGGGGGACCTGTTCGACCAATATCGGCCGCATTTCCGCGGCGGCCTGGCTCGGCTGTCGCAGCAAGGCACGGTTTTCGCGCGTGGCTTTCAGAGCCATGCGGCGAGCGAGACCTGTCCGGGTCACTCGACGATCATGACCGGTGCCCGTCCGGCGCGAACCGGGATCATCGCCAATTCCTGGATCGACCAGGCCGCGCAGCGCACGGACAAGACCATCTATTGCGCCGAGGACGAAAGGGTCGCCGGATCGACCTTCGCCGCTTACACCGTCTCACCCGAACACTTGCGGGTCACCACGGTTGGTGAGCGCCTGAAGGCCAGCAACCCCGCTACGCGCAATGTCGCGGTAGCGGGCAAGGATCGGGCGGCGGTGATGATGAGCGGCCATCGCGCCGACCAGCGCTGGTATTGGGACGGGAAGCAGTTCGCCACCGACCTGAAGGACGCTGCCGTCCCGCGTACCGTCAGCGCGCTCAACCAGGCACTCGCTGCCAGCCTTGCCGCCGCGCAGGCTCCTTTGCTCGCGCCGGCTTTGTGCCAGTCCAAGTCCAAACCCTATCAGGTTGCGCCCAACCTAACGGTGGGGACCGGAAGGCTGGAGCGGGCTGCCGGCGACATTCGCGGCGTTCGTGCCACTCCCGAGTTCGACGGAGCCGTGCTCGCTATCGCTGCGGGGCTGGTAGGAGAAATGGGGCTTGGCCGCGGGAACCAGACAGATGTGCTGTCGATCGGCCTGTCGGCCACGGACTATGTCGGCCATTCCTATGGCAGCGGCGGCCCCGAAATGTGCCTTCAGCTGCTCGCGCTCGACCGGGAACTTGGCGATTTCTTCGCGCAGCTTGACCGGAACGGCATCGATTATGCGGTGGTCCTGACGGCCGACCACGGCGGCATGGACATCCCGGAACGGCTCCGCGACGCTGGCGTAAGCGGGTCGATCCGGGCCGACCCGGCGCTTGCGGCGAGCGAGATCGGCAAGTTGCTGGCGCCGCGACTGGGCCTCACGGGACCCGTTCTTCGCGGCGAGGGGCTCGGCGGCGATGTCTGGCTCGACGCTGCGCTTCCTCCCGCCTCACGGACGAAAGCCCTGGCCGCTGCCGTTGCCGCCTACCGGGCGCATCCGCAAGTGCATGCGGTCTTCACGGCGGAAGAGCTTGGGCGCACTCCGCTCCCGACTGGCGTCCCCGATCACTGGAGCATCCTGCAGCGGGTGAGGGCATCGTTCGACCCACGCCGCTCCGGCGACCTCTTGGTCGTGCTCAAGCAGTTCGTCAGCCCGATTGCCAAGCCGTCTAAAGGCTATACCGCTACCCATGGCAGCCCGTGGGATTATGACCGGCGGGTGCCGATCATTTTCTGGCGAAAAGGCGGCGCGGCTGTCGAGCGCACCGAAGCGATTGAGACCGTGGACATCATGCCGACCTTGAGCGCTCTGGTCCGGCTTCCTGTCGCGCCGGGAGCGATCGACGGGCGGTGCCTTCCGAACGTTCTCGGCGTTCGCTGCTCCCGCTAAGGACAGCCGGCTAAGTCACTGGAAGCTTGCATCTTTGTTCGACTCGCGGCAGACCTGTCGCATTCAATCGAGGTGACTTGCATGCGTTGTTCCCTTGCGCTGGCTGCGGCTGCAGCGTCCTTGTCACTGTCCGGATGCGTGCAAACCAGGCAGTTTGCCGATGTGCAGTTCACTCCGCCTCAGGGCGATTACAGCCTGGTGGTGATGCGGCCGGACGTGACGGTCGGGTCGGTCAAGGCTGGCGGCCTGGTGGAGCCGCGGGCGGACTGGACCGAACAGGCCCGTGCCAATCTGATTGCCGCGTTGAAGGCGCAGCAGGCCGGCCGCGGCGGCAAGACGCTGGTTCTGGAACGGCGGGACAGCTTCCCCGGGGTTAGCGCCGAAACCGTGGCCGAACTCGAGCGGCTGCATGGCGCGGTCGGCAACTCCATCGCGCTCCACAAATATGCCGGCTTCGATCTACCGACGAAGCGCCGTCGTGGCCTGGAATATACGTTGGGCGAGGATGCGGTCCGCTTCGGGCAGAAAACCGGCTATGACTATGCCCTGTTCCTCTACGCCGAAGACAGCTTCGCTTCCACCGAGCGGGTCGCCATGCAGGTCCTTGGCGTCGCTGGTTGCTTTATCGGCTTCTGCGCGCCCAACATCGGCGGCGGCGGGCAGATCGCCTATGCCAGCCTGGTCGACCTCAAGACCGGCGAAGTGGTGTGGTTCAACGTGCTCCAGGCCGGGACGCAGATCGCGGGGATCAAGATGGGGGACATCCGCACGCCGCAGGGCGCCACGCAGATGGTCGACCGCCTGCTTGGCCGAATGAAGCCCGGGCGCGAGATCCGCCGTGCCGCTGCCCAGGCGAGGAAGGCTCAATGACCCCGCTGCTGTCACGGCGCGCCCTGTTGGCCGGTGGCGGAGTGGCGGGAGCCGCCTTGTGGACCGGGGTGGCCCAGGCGCGGATTCGTCCAAGCGAGATGAAGCCGCTGATCGGTCCCGGCTATCGGCCGACCGAACGCGACGAGATCGGTCTGTGGCAGCAATATGCCCGTGTCGAGGAGGAGATCGCCGGCTCCAACATCCTGATCAAGGATCCAGGGCTGAACCGCTACCTGCAGGCCCTGATCGGCAAGGTTGGTGGTCCGGCCGCGCGCGACATGCGCATCTATGTTGCGCGTATTCCCGAGTTCAACGCAGTGATGTTCCCGACCGGCTTCACGGTAATCTTCTCCGGCCTGTTGTTGCGCATGCGCGACGAGGCGCAGCTGGCGGGCGTGATCGCGCACGAAAGCGCCCACTTCCTGCTTCGCCACCAGATCCGGCAATGGCGCGACATGCGGCGCAAGTCCGACATCCTCGGCTTCGCGACCATGCTCGGCGGCATCGCGGGGGGTGCCGCGGGCGTTTACACCGGCGATCTCGCGCAGCTGGCGCAGCTCGGGACGATCCTGAGCCTGCTCCGCTACAACCGGCAGCTTGAGGCGGAGTCCGACGCGCTGGGCGTGAGACTCATCGCCGAGGCGGGCTATTCCCCCATCTCGATGTCGGAAACGTGGGAACAGTTGATCGGCGAGATCGAACTGTCGGCCAAGGAGCGGCGCAAGCGCCCGCGGCGGGACTATTCTATTTTTTCGACCCATCCTGTGCCCAAGGAGCGGATGGCGGACCTGCGCGCATCGGCTAACGAGCTTGTCATGGCGGGCCGGCAGTACGACCGGGGCCGGGAACGTTATCTGGCGCAGATGGCCCAGCACCGCCCGATGCTGCTCGACGACCAGATCAAGCTCAACGATCCGGGCGCGAGCCGCTACGTCGTCGAAACGCTTGCAAAGGATGGCTGGAACGGCGTCCTGCTGACGGCGATGGGCGACATCAACCGGCTGCGGAACGGCGACGGCCATCAGCGCCTCGCCGCCAATTACTTCGCGTCCGCGGTGGCTTACCCCGATGCGCCGGCCGATGCATGGCGCTGGCATGGCATTTACCTGATGAAGTCCGGGCGTGCCGCAGAAGGTCGTCAGGCGCTGCAGCGATACCTTACCATGGCGCCCAACTCGCCGGATGCGCCGTTCGTGCGCCAGATGATTGCAGCATGAGGAATTCGTTGATGATCAGTCGTGGTCTGCTTCTGCCCGTCGCCGCCGCGCTGAGCCTTGTCGCTTGTTCCGGTGCGGGCGGGAGCGGGTTCGGCAACGGCTATTATTCGCTGGTGCGTCCGGCGCGGGTGGTCAAGGTCGGCAATGGGTCGCTGACGGTTGTTCCGCCGCGCGAGTGGAACCGCGCCAACCGGGGCATCTTTACCGACGTGCGCTGGGTCGAGGACTGGACCCTCAATGGTCCGTATCTGGATGGGGTCAGCTTCGTCTCGGGCCTGCCGGACGACGAGAAACTGATCCAGCAGGAGCGCAAGGCGGATCGCAAGATCCCCAAGTTCCGGGCCAGCATGACCGCGCCGGAAGTCGCGGCGATGGTCGAGACGCTGTACCGGGTCGGTGCCGGCTCGGTCGACTTCCGCACGCTGGCGTTAACTCCGCGGCCGTTCCTTGGCCAGCCTGGCTTCCAGTTCGACTTTGAACATCTCGATGGCGACGAGCTGTGGCGCAGGGGCCGTGCCGTCGGGACAGTCGTGAACGGGCGCCTGTACATGGTCATGCTGGATGCGGCGCGCTCGCACTATTACGGCGCCGCTTTGCCGGACTTCGAGGCGATGGTGGTGTCGGCGCAGCGCCGTACCTGATCGTCGCGCAACCGGAACCGCGGGCCTCGTCCTGAGGTTCACCCGCCATGACCGACCGGCAACTCCCTGAGATAGAAGACCCGAACCTGCTCGAGCGAGCCGATGCGGCCGTCGCCGACGTCTTCATTCCGTACGCCGAACAGCCGGTCGTCCAAGCGATCGGTGAGGTGTCGGACCTGAGCGACCAGGAGCCGCTGTACGCCGCGTCGGCCGCGGTAATCGCAGTCGGATTGGCGATGCGCGATTCCCGCACGGTGCAGGCCGGAACCCGAATCCTCGCCTCGCATCTGCTCGCAACCGCGCTCCGGGGGATCGTCAAGCATCTAGTTGACCGCACCCGGCCTGAGGCGGCGGCCCGGAAGGGCGAGTATGAAGCCGGGGAGGGGAAACGATTCGAGTCCGATTACAATAGCTTTCCCTCCGGCCATACCAGCGGAGCCGTTGCCGTCGCTCTTGCCGTCGGGCGGGCCTATCCGGACTCGGCGCCCGCGGCGCTTGGGATTGCAGGGGCCGCTGCTGCGGCGCAGATCGGGCGTAGCAAGCATTTCGTGTCCGATGTGGTCGCGGGCGTCGGCATCGGCATTGTCGCAGAGGCGATCGTCAACGGAGTCGTCGCGCGCGCCGCGCGATCCTAATTGTCGCTTGCGGCGTTCGGCATGACGTCTCCTCTTGCGCTAACACCCGACACGACCGGGTCCGGCGGCGTCGGCTGCTCGGGTTCAGCGGGATCGACCGGCGGAATGTCGGGTTCGGGCGGACGGCTAGCCATCAGCCGACCGGGGAGATGGGGGTCGGCGAGGGGTCATTGCCGGGCGATGCCGGCGACGGCACGTCGATCGGCGGCGCGGTTCCGGGTTCCTCGGCGGGCGCAACGCTGGGTTGAGCGGGAGGCGAGGGCTGGCCCGGCTGGCTCGGCTCGGACGGCTCGGTGCCGGGCTGGTCGTCGGGGAAGGGGGGCAATTGCTGCATCGATGCTGCTCCTTTCTCCTTCAACGCCTCGACACCCAGAAGCGTTGCTCCGCCCGGCGTGACTTGCCCGGTCCTGCGACCTTGCTATAGGCGCGCCTTCGAAACGTCCGCGCGCGCGTGGCGGAATTGGTAGACGCGGCAGATTTAGGTTCTGTTGTCGAGAGATGTGGGGGTTCGAGTCCCTCCGCGCGCACCATCCGCTGTCGGCTGCGGACGAACCAACGAGATTTCAAAGGCAGGATCGAACTTCATCATGCAGAGCGTCGAGACGGTGAACGAAGGGCTCAAGCGGGCCTACAAGCTGACCATTCCTGCAAAGGACATCGACGCGCGGGTCGATCGGGAAGTGAAGCGGATCGCGCCGCAGGTGCGCATGCCCGGGTTCCGTCCTGGCAAGGTGCCGGCCAACCTCATCCGCAAGATGCACGGCGAGTCGCTGCAGCAGGATGCCCTGTCCGCCACGATCCAGGAGAGCGTACAGAAGCTGCTGGCCGACAATCAGCTTCGCCCGGCGATGCAGCCGCAGGTCGAGCTGGCCGAAGGCTACGCGCCAGGCCAGGATGCCGAAGTCGCGGTGAGCCTCGAAACGCTGCCATCGGTCCCCACTCCGCAGATCGACGATCTGAAGCTCGAGCGTCTTACTGTGGAAGCTGACGAGACTGCGGTTGACGAGCAGCTCAAGCAGCTCGCTTCGTCGCAGAAGCGTTGGGACGATGCGCCGGAAGGCCACAAGGCGGCGACGGGCGATCAGCTGGTGATCGATTTCGTCGGCAAGGTCGACGGCGTGGCATTCGAGGGCGGCACTGGCACTGACATGGCGGTGGAGCTTGGCTCGGGCAGCCTGATCCCCGGCTTCGAGGACCAGCTGGTCGGCGCCGCCGCTGGAGAAGATCGCACGATCAACGTGACCTTCCCGGAGGATTACCCGGCCGAGAACCTCAAGGGCCAGGCCGCGACCTTCGACATCACCGTCAAGGCGGCCAAGATCGCCGGCGAGACTAAGCTGGACGATGATTTCGCCAAGGCGCTTGGCCTCGAAGGCATCGACCAGCTGAAGGGTCTGATCCGCGACCAGCAGCAGCAAGAGCTGAACGGGCTCACCCGCACCCACATGAAGCGTCGCTTGCTCGACCAGCTGGCCAGCAGCCACGACTTCGAGGTTCCCCCTTCGATGGTTGATGCGGAATATCAGAATATCATGCGCCAGCTCGAGCATGAGGCGAGCCACGAAGCCGATCCCGAAGCCGCTCTGCAGGAGCTGCGCTCGGAAGAGGCGGAGTATCGCAAGATCGCCGAGCGCCGCGTGCGGCTCGGCCTGCTCCTGTCGGAGATCGGCCAGGCGAACGGCGTGGAAGTCAGTCAGCAGGAGATGAACCGGCTGATCGCCCAGGCAGCGCAGCAGTATCCGCCCAAGGACCGCGAACGCTTCGTCCAGTATCTCCAGCAAGAGCCGATGGCCGCGGCCCAGCTCCGTGCACCACTCTACGAGGACAAGGTCGTCGACTTCCTGTTCAGCAAGGCCGAAGTGACCGAGCGCCCGTCGACCCGCGCCGAGATCGAGGCCGATCTCGAGGCGGAAGAAGGCCATGTTCATGGCCCGGGCTGCGGCCACGATCATAGTCACGACGCTGCGCCGGCGAAGAAGGTCAAGGCCGCCAAGGGCAAGAAGAACGAGAGCGCTACTGCCGAGGCGGTCGAGACCGCCGAAGAGGTGAAGCCCGTTCCGGCCAAAGCGGCCAAGGGCAAGCCGACGACTGGCAGCGCGCCGTCTGACGCTGCCGAGACTGCAGCGGAGGTGAAGCCGGCGGCCAAGAAGAAGCCGGCCAAGCCGCTGAAGAGCGACGTCGAGCCAGAGTCCGCTACCCCGCAGCCGGCCGAGCCGGTGAAGGACGGGGCGGGCAAGAAGGCCCCGGCGAAGAAGGCTTCCGCAAAGAAGGCCTCGGCTTAATCGTCAGCCCGGGCTTGACCCGGGGTCTGCCTTCCTTAACCCGGCAGGAAAGAAGACGGATCCCGGACAAGGCCGGGATGACGCCGTGGGGGTGGGAATGGCCGATCAGCAACAGCCGCGCATCGCCGTGCTGCTGCCCTGCTACAATGAGGAAGCGGCGGTCGCGCAGACGATCGCCGGCTTTCGCTCCGCGCTGCCCGCGGCGACCGTCTACGTCTACGACAACAACAGTCGCGACCGGACCGCCGAGGTGGCGCGGACTGCCGGTGCGATCGTCCGGACGGAGCGTCAGCAGGGCAAGGGCCATGTGGTCCGGCGGATGTTCGCGGACGTCGATGCCGACGTGTTCATCATGGCCGATGGCGACCTGACCTACGATCCCGGCGCAGCCCCGGCCATGGTGGAGCAGCTTCTTGCGGAGCAACTCGACATGGTGGTCGGCACCCGCCAGCATGAGGCCAAGGACGCTTATCGCGGCGGTCACGTCATCGGCAACCGGCTGTTCACCAGCCTTCTCGCCGGCTTGTTCGGGCGCAGTTTCACTGACATCTTCAGTGGTTACCGGGTTTTCTCGCGGCGCTTCGTGAAGAGCTTTCCAGTGCTTTCGTCTGGGTTCGAGATCGAAACGGAGATGAGCGTGCATGCGCTGGAACTGCGCATGCCGGTCGGCGAACAGGCCACGGTCTACGGCGTCCGTCCCGAGGGTTCCGCGTCCAAGCTGTCCACCTTTCGCGACGGCTGGCGGATCCTGAGCACCATCGCGACCCTCTACCGGATAGAGCGCCCGGTGCTGTTCTTCGGAAGCGTGGGGGCGCTCCTGGTCGGGATCGCCATCGCCTTGTCCGTGCCGCTGGTGATGACCTACCTTCAGACCGGGCTGGTGCCGCGGTTCCCCACTGCGATCCTCGTCACCGGCATGATCATCGTCGCGGTGCTGTGCTTCTTCGCGGGGCTAATCCTTGACACGGTGACGCGCGGGCGAAGGGAGATGCGCCGGCTGGCCTATCTCGCCTATCCGGCACCGGGTCCTGTTACCGAAACAACACACAGTTTGTGAATCGACGGCGTCTAGTCCGCCGCAATTCTGCGGAAACCGATTGAGCCATGATAGTCTCCCGCCTGCAACAGCGGAATAAGGGGGCTCGATGATGAAGAGGTTCCAGGTATCCTTGCGCGCGACCAGCGCCACTGTAGCTCTGGCATTGGCGTTTACCACTTCGCCGGCAGCCGCGCAAAGCACTCAGCCGCCGCCGGATGTAGCCGATGCTCAGGCCTCACCTTCAGCCGCGAGCGAGCCTGAAGAAATCGTGGTGACCGGCTCCCGCATTCGCCGCAATCCGCTGGAGCAGGATGCCCCAATCGTCTTCGTGGATGAGGCGGACATTGCCAAGACCGGCCTCAACTCGGTTAACGACGTCCTCCAACGCCTGCCAAGCTCGGGCGGCGGTCTGAACGGCAAGTTCAACAACTCGGGCAATGTCGGCAATCCCCCGGATGGCGGTGGCGTGGGCGCCGGCTCGGCCGAGATCGATCTTCGGTACCTGGGCACCCGCCGAACGCTCGTGCTGGTCGACGGCCTGCGGTTCGTCAACGGCGCTTCAGCGAGCGGTGTTCCGGGCTCGGTGGATCTGAACTCGATCCCGGAAAGCATGATCGAGCGGGTCGAGGTGCTTCAGGACGGTGCATCGGCCATTTACGGCTCCGACGCGATCGCCGGCGTGGTCAACATCATCACCAAGCGCAGCCAGCAGGGCATCGAAGGGTCGGCGCAGCTTGGCGGGTTCACCGCAGGCGACGGATTCTCGCAAAACTACCAGCTCAGCTGGGGCAATGGTGACGGCGGGCCGCTGTCGATCGTCGTCGGCGGCAACTATGTCAAACAGGGTGCGGTTCGCTCTGGCGACCGGGCGCTGTCGCGCTTCCCCGTGCCATATGCCGATGCCTGCGACCCCGGCTGCTCGAGCTTCACACCAGATGGCCGCTTTGCGATTCCAGGATTCTTCGGCACCAGCCAGACGCTCATCAGTTCGCCGACCGCGACGCCAACCGTTGGGAACTTTCGCAATTTCGTCAGTCCGAACGATCGGTTCAACTTCGCGCCGTTTAACTACTTTCAAATCCCGCTGGATCGCTACGGCGCCTTTGCCAACCTCAAGTATGAAGTTGCGGACGACATCGACCTCATCCTCAAGGGGCTTTGGAACAAGCGCAAGTCGAAGAACCAGGCGGCACCGTTGCCGTTCGGCCTTGGCCCCGACGCCGGCCTGACTCCGGTCCTCGACGCGACAACCGTTGACGCGACCAACCCATTCAACCCGTTCGACGTGACGCTGGACTTCACCAATACCAGCTTCATCCTCCGCCGTTTCGTCGAAGGCGGACCGCGGCGGTTCTCGCAGTCGGTGAAGTCGGCCTATGCCAGCGCGACGCTCGACGGCAAGTTCACCATGCTGGACCAGAACTGGTATTGGGACATCAACGGCGCCTACGGCCGCAACAAGGCCAGGCAGACGTTCCAGGGCAACATCAACTCGAACCACCTACGCCAGGCGCTTGGCCCGGAGGCCGACTGCGTCGGGCAGCCGGGCGATTTCGGCGGGACGTGTGTCCCATTCAACCTGTTCGGCGGGGCGGGATCGATCACTCCAGCGATGCTGGACTTCGTGACGTTCGTCCAGCGCGATAGCAGCAAGCAATCCTTGTGGGACTTTACAGCCAACCTTTCGGGTGGACTCCTCGACCTTCCAGGTGGCCAGCTAGGGCTGGCTGCCGGCGTCGAGTATCGCCGCCTGAGTGGCCGCTTCGATCCCGATCCGATCGTTGCCGCGGGCTTTAGCTCAGACATTCCTGCAGGTCCAACCAAGGGCCGCATCTCGGTCAAGGAAGCCTATGCCGAGCTCAATGCGCCACTGCTCCGGGACGCCCCATTCGCCAACCTCCTCGAATTGAACGGGGCAGTTCGCATCTCCGATTATTCAACTTCAGGATCAACGACGACCTTCAAGGGCGGCGTGAACTGGAAGCCGTTCCGGGATTTGCGCCTGCGCGGCTCGTTTGCGGAAGGCTTCCGAGCTCCGTCAATTGGCGAGCTGTTCGGAACGTTGTCGCGCTTCGACCAGACGATCAGCGATCCATGCTCAAACGACAGCACGGCGCCGCGAACCTTCCTGAATGACGCCACGGTCCGGGCAAACTGCATCGCCGCAGGCGTCCCGGCCAACGGCAGCTATGCCCAGGCTAACTCGCAGATCTCGGTCATCGTCAGCGGCAACGAAGAGCTGGAGGCGGAATCGTCGAAGAGCTGGATCTTTGGCGGGGTCTACAGCCCGTCCTTCCTGCCCGGTCTTGCGATCGAAGCGAACCATTACAAGATCAAGATCGACCGTGCGATCCAGGCGGTCGACGCGGCGATCACCCTCAACAATTGCGTGGTCGCCGACGATCCCGCGGCCTGTGCCCTGGTGACGCGCTCCTTCTCCGGCAGCGGGCAGCTTACCCAGATCGATGGCACGCTCGGCAATATTGCCGGGATCAAGACGAAGGGCATTGATTTCAATCTCTCCTACCGAAACCGCAAGACGGCGGTCGGCACGTTCGGTCTGACTTGGAACAACACCTTCCTCCGCAACTTTGACCTGATTCTGACGGGCTTCAGCGGAACCCAGGTCATCAGCCGGGAAGGCACCGAAGTCGGCAGCCCGTCGCAGGGTTTTCCCAAGTGGAAGTCGGTCGGCATCCTGGATTGGGATCTCGCAACCTTTGGCGGGACCGTCACCGGCCGATATGTCTCGAAGCTGCGCGAAAGCGACGGCAACGTCATGAAGAGACGGTTCTACACCGATCTCCAGCTACGCTGGCGGCCTACGGTGCTGGAGGATGAATTCGGATTCGCGCTGGGCGTGAACAACCTCTTCAAGACCAAAGCGCCAGGGTGCAACACCTGCGATCTCAACAATTTCGATCCGACCGTCTACGATATCCCCGGCCGTTATTTCTACGCGCGGGCAACAGTGGAAATGTAGCTTTCCACTCCGGGAACAAAGAGAAGGGGCGGTCCGGAAACGGGCCGCCCTTCCCATATCAGCCCGCTTGAACCTTGCGGCGATCCGCCCGATGTAGGCTGCACCAAATCAAAGGACCGCTTGCCATCATGGATCATCAGGACATCGTTTCCGGCCTCGTTCCCATCGTTATCGAACAATCCAATCGGGGCGAGCGCAGCTTCGACATCTATTCGCGGCTGCTGCGGGAGCGCATCGTCTTCATCACCGGCCCGATCGAGGACCACATGTCCTCGCTGATTACCGCCCAGCTGCTCTTTCTCGAGTCGGAGAACCCGAAGAAGGACATCTACATGTACATCAACTCGCCCGGCGGCGTGGTGACTGCGGGGCTCGCGATCCATGACACGATGCAGTACATCCGGCCCAAGATCGCCACCGTCTGCATCGGCCAGGCCGCGTCCATGGGCAGCTTCCTGCTGGCGGCCGGCGAGCCCGGCATGCGCATCGCGCTGACGAACAGCCGGATCATGGTCCACCAACCGTCGGGCGGCGCGCAGGGCATGGCGTCCGATATCGAGATCCAGGCGCGTGAGATTCTGCGCATGCGGACCCGCCTCAACTCGCTGTATGCCAAGTACACCGGCCAGCCGATCGAGGCGATCGAGGCGGCGATGGACCGCGACAAGTTCCTGGAAGCGGATGAGGCCAAGGAATTCGGCCTGATCGACGAGGTATTCGACAAGCGCCCTGATGCAGTCGATGGGGACTCGGCTGCGGCCGCCGACGCCACTCCGGCGTGAGTTCGTCCGGCTTGCACGTTGGCACGGCGGCGGCCTAAGCCAAGAAGAGGTCGCCGCGACTTGTCGCCGTGGACAAGCCACTCCATATCAAGGAGGAAAACTTCGGGGCGGGAGGCACGTTTACGCTTCCGAGAGTTTGAATGTGCGAGAAAGCCGGTTAGCATCCGGCTCTTGGAGTCTCGCGGGGCTCCGCTGGAGTCCCTCGGGACTTCGCTGATAAGGACGATTGATGACCAAGCTTTCCGGCGGCGATGGCAAGAGCACACTCTACTGCTCTTTCTGCGGCAAATCGCAGCACGAGGTGCGCAAGCTGATTGCCGGGCCGACCGTATTCATCTGCGATGAGTGCGTCGAACTGTGCAACGACATCATCCGGGAGGAATCGAAGTCGGCGCTGGTGAAGACCCGCGACGGAGTCCCGACGCCGGCCGAGATCTGCAAGGTGCTGGACGATTATGTGATCGGCCAGAGCCGCGCCAAGCGCGTGCTGTCCGTAGCGGTCCACAATCATTACAAGCGCTTGAACCACGGTGCGAAGAGCGGGACGGAAGTCGAACTCGCCAAGTCCAACATCCTGCTGATCGGCCCAACCGGTTGCGGCAAGACCTTGCTGGCGCAGACCCTGGCGCGCATTCTCGACGTGCCGTTCACCATGGCTGATGCGACCACGCTTACTGAAGCCGGTTATGTTGGCGAAGATGTCGAAAACATCATCCTCAAGCTGCTTCAGGCTTCCGACTACAATGTCGAAAAGGCGCAACGGGGAATCGTCTACATCGACGAGATCGATAAGATTTCGCGCAAGTCGGACAATCCCTCGATCACCCGCGACGTGTCGGGAGAGGGCGTGCAGCAGGCACTTCTGAAGCTGATGGAAGGCACCACCGCCTCCGTCCCACCGCAGGGCGGGCGCAAGCATCCGCAGCAGGAGTTCCTGCAGGTCGACACGACCAACATCCTGTTCATTTGTGGCGGCGCTTTCGCGGGCCTCGAAAAGATCATCGATGACCGCATGCAGGGCAAGTCGATGGGCTTCGGTGCCCATGTTGCGGCTCCGGAGGAGCGGCGGACCGGCCAGACGCTGAAGCATACCGAGCCTGAGGATCTGCTGCGCTTTGGTCTAATCCCCGAGTTCATCGGCCGTCTGCCGGTGATCGCGACGCTCGAGGACCTCGACGAGGAAGCGCTGGTCAAGATTTTGATTGAGCCGAAGAATGCGCTGGTCAAGCAGTACCAGAAGCTGTTCGACATGGAGGATGTCGAGCTCGGCTTCTCTGACGATGCGCTCCATTCGGTCGCGCGCAAGGCGATCGATCGGAAGACCGGCGCTCGCGGGCTGCGCTCGATCTTGGAAGGCATCCTGCTCGACACCATGTTCGACCTGCCATCGATGGACGGCGTCGACGAAGTGCACGTCGACAAGGACGTTGTCGAAGGGCGCAAGGAGCCAGTGCGGGTCTATGCGCAGAAGGAAAAGACCGGGGACGCGGCCTAAGCTTCACTCCGACGTGTTGCCAGTAAGTTTGAGGGACGGGAGCGCCCGCTATCGCTAGCAGCGTCCCCGCCGTCGAGTCCGGACGCGAGACTTGGCTCGTCTCTGTCCGTCGGGTGCTGCTGACGCCCGAGCGGCCGTTGCGCTACCTCGCCACCGCGTGGCCTGTGACCATTCTCCCGGCCGCCCTGCTGTCCGCTCTGGTCAGCCTGCTGCTGCCAGGTGTCGGTCAGCCGGATTTTCCGTTCGGCAGCGTTCCGGTCTTCCTTCTGGTGGTCCTGTTTGCGCCGGCCCTCGAAACCCTGATCATGGGCGCGGTGCTGCTGGTGTTGCGCCGGCTGATGCCCGAGCCATGGGCAGTGGTGCTGAGCTCAGCGGGGTGGGGTGTTGCCCATTCCACTCAGGCGCTTGCCTGGGGCCTGGTGATCTGGTGGCCGTTCCTGATTTTCTCGACGGCGTTCCTGGCCTGGCGCCGGCGCAGCCTGTGGGCGGCGTGCGGGATGGTGACCCTGATGCACATGCTCCACAACCTGCTGCCGGCGCTCACCCTGCTGCTTGGCGCCTAGGCGTCCTGCGTCTGGTCCACGGCAATCGGAGCCCCCAGCTTGCGCGCGATCCGCGCAACCTCTTCATCGCTGGGAGGAGGGGGCAAGTCGCGGCCGGGGGTCGCAGCCTCGTCCGGGATGCCCGATCCGGTTCCGGCGATCGTCTCGTTGCGAGGGCTCTCGTTGGGTCCGGTGCTGATCTTGGGGCGATCGTTCATCCTGTATCTCCGTTGGTGCCGCACAGCCTCAACGCATCAGCCCGAAGCTGTTCCGGTCGGTGAGACGGATCGATTGATAAGGCGGATTATCGGCACCATATGCTAGGAAACCCGGCCGACCGGCCGCGAGGGAGTTTTTTCCGTTGACGTCGACCTTTCCAGTTCTGCCGCTGCGCGACATCGTTGTCTTTCCCCAGCGCATCGTGCCCTTGTTTGTCGGCCGCGAAAAGTCGGTTGCCGCGCTCGAGGCAGCAATGGCTGCCGACAAGCACATCTTTCTGGTCGCGCAGCTTGATCCGGCCGAGGACGATCCCGACCAGGACGCGCTTTACGATCTCGGCGTGGTCGCCACCGCGATGCAGCTGTTGAAGCTTCCCGACGGCACCGTGCGCGTGCTTGTGGAGGGGGTTCGCCGCGCCCGACTGGTCCAGCTTTCCGAGGCGGACGGGCATATGGTCGCCGAGGTCGAAGACGTCGCGGAGGAGCCCGTTGATGGCCCCGAGGTGCAGGCGCTGATGCGCTCGGTCATCGATCAGTTCGAAAGCTATGCCAAGCTCAACAAGCGCTTGCCGGCGGAGACCAGCATTCAGCTCGGCGAGATCGAGGACCCATCGGTTCTGGCCGATGCGGTCGCCTCCAACCTGTCGGTCAAGGTGGCGGAAAAGCAGGCACTGCTGGGCGAACTGAACCCGGCCCGGCGCATGGAGATGGTGTTCGCCTTCATGGAAGGCGAGCTTGGCGTGCTTCAGGTCGAGAAGAAAATCCGCAGTCGGGTCAAGCGGCAGATGGAGAAGACCCAGCGCGAATATTATCTCAACGAGCAGCTCAAGGCGATCCAGCGCGAGCTGGGCAACGAGGACGAGAATGGCGGCGACGAGCTGGCCGAGCTCGCCGCCAAAATCCGCAAGACGCGGCTGAGCAAGGAAGCCCGTACGCGCGCCACCGCCGAGCTGAAGAAGCTCAAGGGCATGGCCCCGATGAGCGCCGAGGCGACCGTTGCGCGCAATTACCTCGACGTCCTGCTTGGCCTGCCCTGGGGCAAGAAGTCGAAGCTGAAGAAGGACATCGCCGAGGCGCAAGCGGTGCTGGACGAGGACCATTATGGGCTGGAAAAGGTCAAGGATCGCATCGTCGAATATCTGGCCGTTCAGGCCCGGACCAACCGTCTCAAGGGCCCTATCCTGTGTCTTGTCGGCCCCCCAGGCGTAGGCAAGACTTCGCTCGGTCGCTCGATCGCCAAGGCCACCGGCCGCGAATTCGCTCGCCAGTCGCTGGGGGGCGTGCGCGACGAGGCGGAGATCCGCGGCCATCGGCGGACTTACATCGGCTCGCTGCCCGGCAAGATCATTTCCAACCTCAAGAAGGCGGGAACATCCAACCCGCTGTTCCTGCTCGACGAGATCGACAAGCTTGGTCAGGACTTCCGGGGCGACCCCGCTTCGGCGCTGCTGGAGGTGCTCGACCCCGAACAGAATGCGCGCTTCCAAGACCACTACCTCGAGCTCGATTACGACTTATCGGATGTCATGTTCGTGACCACCGCCAATTCGCTCGACATGCCGCAGCCGCTGCTGGACCGCATGGAGATCATCCGGCTGGAGGGCTACACTGAGGACGAGAAGGTGGAGATAGCGCGCCGCCACCTGATACCGAAGCAGATGGAGGCGCACGGCCTGAAGGACAGCGAGCTGGAGTTCAGCGACGAGGCACTGCGGGGCATCCTGCGCTATTACACGCGCGAGGCCGGCGTCCGGACGCTCGAGCGCGAGCTGGCCAAGGTCGCCCGCAAGGCGCTCCGCCGCATCCTCGAGGGCAAGTATGAAAGCGTCGTAGTCCGGGACGACAACCTCCAGGATTTTCTAGGGGTTCGCCGCTATCGTTACGGCGTCGGTGAAGAAGAGGATCAGGTCGGTGCAGTGACCGGGCTCGCCTGGACCGAGGTGGGTGGCGAGCTCCTCACCATCGAAGCGGTGACTGTTCCCGGGAAGGGCGACATCCGGACCACAGGCAAGCTGGGCGAGGTGATGCAGGAGTCGGTCCAGGCGGCGCTCAGCTTCGTCAAGGCCCGGGCTCCGGCCTACGGCATCAAGCCGTCGATCTTCGCTCGCAAGAACATCCACGTCCATCTGCCCGAGGGGGCGGTACCGAAGGACGGCCCGTCCGCCGGCATCGGCATGGTCACGGCGATCATCTCGACCCTCAGCGGCATTCCGGTTCGCCGGGATGTTGCGATGACGGGAGAAGTGACGCTGCGCGGCCGGGTGCTTCCGATCGGCGGTCTCAAGGAGAAATTGCTGGCGGCTCTCCGCGGGGGCATCACCACCGTCCTGATCCCGCAGGAAAACGAGAAGGATCTGGTCGACTTGCCGGCGACGGTGAAGGAGGGGCTGAAGATCGTTCCCGTCAGTCACGTCGACGAAGTGCTCGCCAGCGCGCTGACAGAGCCGGTCCAGGCGATCGAATGGACCGAGGCCGACGAGCATGCGACCGAGCCGCCCGCCGCCCACCTATCGTCAAGCGGAGCCGAATTGCGGCATTAAGTGAGGAGCGGCACCGCTCGCTAAGCGTTCTGAAAGGATGCTGGGGCCAATCGCACGTTTTCTGGTCAGCCCAGTCTGTAGGTGGAGCGTATCGCGTATGAACAAGCAGGAACTTATCAGTCATGTCGCCGATCGGGCGGGTCTGAATCGCGGCGACGCGGCCCGCGCGGTCGAGACCCTGCTGGAGACGATCACCCTAGCCTTGAAGCGGGGGGACGAGGTGCGGCTGGTTGGGTTCGGCAATTTCTCCGTGACCCGCCGCAAGGCGTCGACCGGCCGTAATCCGCGGACCGGCGAGCCGATGCAGATCGCCTCTTCCGCGCAGCCGAAATTCCGCCCTGGGAAGGTCTTGAAGGACGCGGTTCAGTAGCGCTGGACAGCTTGGGTCCGCTCCGTTAGGGGCACGGGCCGCGGAGCATGGGCGCGTAGCTCAGTGGTAGAGCACACCCTTCACACGGGTGGGGTCGCAGGTTCAATCCCTGCCGCGCCCACCATGCTCCGCCGACAGGCTGAATGCAGCCCGGTTTATTCTAGGTAAGTCGGCTGGAAGCTTCCGACTCGCCGAATCTCGGACCAGTCGCGAAACTCAATTTCCCGCCCGTTGCGGCGGATCAGGCCTTGGCGTTCCAGATCGGCGAACACCCGGTTTACATTGACGGAAGTCTGGCCGGTGATGTCGGCGATCTGCTGCTGCGTGAACGGATTGATCATTCGATCGCGTGCGGCACCGCTGCGGACAGCGATCTCGCACAGCAGGTGAGCGACGCGGGCCGTGGAATCCCGCCGACCGCAATTCACTAGCCATTCGTACCCGATGTTCACGTGACGCTGTGTCAGGCGCCAGAAGAAGCGGCCAAGGTCCGGATGCGCATCCACGATCCGGTCGAAGTCCGCCGCGGCCCCGACCAGCACTTCGCTGCGGACGATTGCCTGCACGCCGTAATCGGCGATGCCTTCGCGCGGCAGGATTCCATCGCCCGGAAAGCGCAGGGCGACAATCTGACGCCGCCCCATGCCATCGCTCTTGAACTTGGAGATGATGCCCGACTGGACGAACATGACCTCGTCCCGCAGAGTTCCCGGATCGCGGTAGGGGCGACGCGGGTCCATTGCCACCACACGGTGCGGCATGTCGTTCAGCAGATGAGCGAGCTCGGGAGTCAAGCCGGCCCGGGTCAGCGATTCCACTAGAGAAGCGCTGTCGCCGTCAGGGGACCGAGCGCGTTTAATCATAATTCCGTCTGCCTCGCCCCCAAGGGGAGATTATCCGCTTCGAGCCTCAAAGATGCAAGCTATCCGAGTTTGCGATAAGAAGCTTTGATAACAGCCTTTTTTAAGTTGCTGCTCCAATCGCAGCCTTGAGGCGAGCGACCAGCGCACCCGGACTGGCGATGCAATTAGCCAGGTCGGGTAGACCCGGCCATCCCGAGTCGGAATACGCCTGCCCGTTGAACGAGCGGCTGCCCTCGTAGCGGGGCAGGACATGGAAGTGGACGTGGGGATCGACCATCATAAGCATGAGGTAGTTGATGCGTTCGAACCCGACGAACTCCCGCAGAAGTGCTTCCGCGGCAGCCACCATCTCGCGCTGCTCCGCAAACGCCTCGACCGGCAGGTCGGCATAGGAGCGCACTTCCGAGAGGGAGCAAAGCACCAAGCTGCCGAGCGTCACTTGTTGCGGACGGACCAACAGGGCCCAATGGCTTCCTTCGCGAAGCAGGTTCTGCGGATATCCGAACTTCGTCAATGTTGCGTGGGCCACGTCTCACTCGCTTGCCAAGGGTGCGCCGCAACTTTAAGGGACGGCCGCGTCCTGCCAAGGCCCTCAGGTTTCCCGGCCCGAGTTCTGGCAACGTCGCGGCGATCGTAGCTCAGCTGGTTAGAGCATCGGTTTGTGGTACCGAGGGTCGCGGGTTCAAGTCCCGTCGATCGCCCCATTTTTCTTCGCCATTCCAATCGGATCAACAGAACCGCATGACTACGCTCTGGGGCTTGCCCGACTTCGACGCGCACGAGGAAGTCCACTTCGTCACCGACCGGGCCAGTGGCCTGCGGGCAATCATCGCCATGCATTCCACCCATCTCGGGCCGGCAGCAGGCGGGTGCCGTTTCTGGCATTATTCGGACGATGGCGATGCGCTGACCGACGCGCTGCGCCTGTCGCGCGGAATGAGCTACAAGAATGCGATGGCCGGCCTTCCGCTTGGCGGCGGGAAGGGCGTGATTCTGGCCGGCGCCGACAAGGCAAAGACGCCGGAGATGCTGGCCGCCTTCGGGCGAGCGGTCGACGGCCTCGGCGGCCGCTACGTCACGGCCGAGGACGTCGGCATCAGCGTGTCCGACATGATCGAGGTCAGCCGCCAGACCGACCATGTCGCCGGCCTACCGGTCGAGCATGGCGACGTCGGTGGCGATCCAGGCCCGCACACCTCGCTCGGCGTGTTCCTGGGCATCAAGGCGGCTGTAAAACGCGCGCTGGGCAAGGACTCACTCGACGGATTGCACCTTGCCATTCAGGGCGCGGGGAGCGTCGCGACCGGCGTGGCGATGCACGCGCTCGGTGAAGGCGCTCGCCTGTCCATCGCGGACGTCAACACCGACCGGGTGGCCAAGCTCGCGGAGCAGACCGGGGCGGCGATTGTCGATCCGGCCGAGATCATGACCCTGGAAGCGGACGTGCTCAGCCCGAACGCGCTGGGTGCGATCCTGAATGAACAGAGCATTGCCGCGCTGCGGGTACCAATCGTCGCCGGCGGGGCGAACAACCAACTTGCCCGGCCCGAGGATGGCGTTCGCCTGATGGAGCGCGGGATCCTCTACGCACCGGACTATGTGATCAACGCGGGCGGGATCATCAACGTCAGCACCGAATATCTGAAGGATGGTGATGCGTCCGTGGTGCGCCAGCGGATCGAGGGCATCCCCGGCCGGCTGGAGCAGATCTGGGCGGAAAGTGCCGCCAGCGGCCGCGATCCCGCCGCGGTTGCCGACGCGATGGCGCAGAAGCTGATCGGCCGCCGCTGACGCTTTGTAAGAGCGGCGAGAAACGCTAGATAGCCGCCCGTCGATGCACCGCTTCGCCAATCCCGCGCGCTTCTTGCGCATCGCCCGGCCGGCCACGACCTGGCTGCTGTGGCTTGGCGTCGCGCTGACCGGCGCCGGGGTGCTTGGGGGCCTGTTCGTCACGCCTCCCGATTACCTGCAGGGCGAAACGGTCCGGATTCTCTACATCCACGTTCCCTCCGCCTGGCTGGGCATGGGCGGGTGGACGGGAATTGCCGTCGCCAGCATTAGCCAGATCGTCTGGCGCCATCCGCTCGCCGCCATTGCCGGCCGGGCGATCGCTCCGGCCGGGGCGGTGTTTGCGGCCGTTTGCCTTGCAACGGGATCAATCTGGGGACGTCCGACATGGGGCACCTGGTGGGAGTGGGACGGGCGACTGACCTCCATGCTGGTGCTGCTGTTCCTGTACTTCGGCTATATCGCGCTGGCTTCGGCCGAGAAGGAGCGCGGACCGGGCGGACGCCTTGCCGCCATCTTCGGCCTGGTCGGCGCGGTCAACCTGCCGATCATCCATTTCAGCGTGCAATGGTGGCGCACCCTGCACCAGGGCGAGAGCATTGAACTGACCGGCTCGTCCGTCGCGCCATCGCTGCTGTGGCCGCTGCCACTGACGCTGGTTGGCTTCTCGGCACTGTTCGGGGCGGCCGTCCTGATGCGGATGCGGGCGGAGCTGGCGGAGGCCAAGGTCGAAGCCCGGCTGCGGAGGGCAGCGACCGAATGAACCAGTGGAGCTTTGTGATTGCGGCCTACCTCTTGACGCTGACGGCAAGCGGCGGCCTGCTGGGCTGGGCACATGCCTCGATGCAGCGCGCCGAAGCCAAGGCGGAAAGGCTGCGCGAGCCGTAATGAGAGCTCGTTCCAAGCACCAAAGGCTGGTACTCGTCCTGCTTGCGCTTGCCTCGCTGGTCGGCGCTGCCTTGCTGGCGATGTGGGGCCTGTCCGACCGTGCCGCCTATTTCTACACTCCGCAGGATGTCGCCGCGGGGAAGGCCGAGCCCGGCCGGGCGATGCGGCTAGGCGGAATGGTGCGGGAGCGCTCGATCGTCCGCCAGCCGGACAGGCTGAGCATTCGCTTCGTCGTGACCGACGGTCCCGCCGCGGTGCCGGTGAGCTATCGGGGAATCACTCCGGACCTGTTCAAGGAAAACAGCGGAGTGGTCGCGGAAGGGCAACTTCGGCCCGACGGGCTGTTCGTCGCCGACACCATCCTGGCGAAGCATGACGAGCGCTACATGCCGCCGCAGATGGGCAATCAGGCGGCCGAGCTGAAGACCCGCGAAACGGTGGCGGCACCGTCCAGGTGATCGCCGAAGCCGGCCTTGCCGCCCTGTGGCTCGCAGCGGCGCTCAGCCTCCTGCAGCTTGGCGTTGCTCTGGCCGGAGATCGCTTGGGCGAGCAGGGGCGGATCGTCGCGCCGGTGGCGGTGGCGCAGGGGGGGCTGACCTTCTTCGCCTTTGTCATGCTGGTGTGGCTGTTCCTGCGCACCGACCTGTCAGTCGCGCTCGTCGCGGCGAACAGCCATTCGGCCAAGCCGTGGATCTACAAGTTCGCCGGAACCTGGGGCAATCACGAAGGCTCCATGCTGCTGTGGGTCACCGTGCTTGCAATCGCCGGAGGGGCGGTGGCGCTGTTGGAGCGACGGCTACCGGAACGTGCCCGCCATGCGGCGCTCGGCGCACAGGCGGCGCTGGCGCTTGGCTTCTTCGCCTTTCTATTGTTCGCGTCCAATCCGTTCGCGAGGCTGGCCCCGGCGCCGCGGGAAGGGCAGGGGCTGAACCCGCTGCTGCAGGACCCTGGTCTCGCCTTCCATCCGCCCACGCTCTACCTCGGCTATGTCGGCCTGTCGGTCGCCTTCAGCCTTGCCGTCGGCGCGCTGATCAGCCGCGATGTGGGGCCGGCCTTGGCCAGGGCGATGCGGCCGTGGGTGCTCGCCGCCTGGGTGCTGCTCACGCTCGGCATCACCGCTGGCAGCTACTGGGCCTATTACGAGCTCGGCTGGGGCGGCTGGTGGTTCTGGGACCCGGTCGAAAATGCCTCCCTGATGCCCTGGCTCGCGGCCACCGCGCTGCTGCATTCCGTCAACGTGCTCGCCGCGCGCGGAGGGCTTCGCGCATGGACGGTCATGCTCGCGGTGGTCGCCTTTTCCATGTCGATGGTCGGTACCTTCCTGGTCCGGTCCGGCATCCTCACCTCGGTCCACAGCTTCGCCGTCGACCCGGAGCGCGGCACCTTCATCCTGGCGCTGCTGCTGCTGTATGTCGGCGGCGCCCTATTCCTGTTCGCGACCCGGATCGCGACCGTCCGCGAGGGGACGCAATTCGATCCCGTCAGTCGCGAGGGCGCGTTGGTCGCCAACAACCTGCTGCTCACCGTCATCCTGGGCACGGTGTTCGTCGGGACGCTTTACCCCCTGTTCGTCGAAGCAGTCTCCGGTGAAAAGATCAGCGTCGGACCGCCCTACTTCAACGCGGTCACCGGGCCGATCACCTTGCTGCTGGCGGTGCTGCTGTTCATCGGCCCCCTGCTGCGCTGGCGGCGCGACAGGGAGCCGAACTTCCGGCGAATCGCCGCTCCTGTCACCGTGACGCTGCTGGTGTTCGCGGGCTTCTTTGCGGCAGTGCCAGCCATGAGTGCGCTCGCCCGGCTCGGCCTCGCGGTTGCAGCCGGCCTGGCGGTCGCCAGTCTCCTTCCGCTTGCCGGGCGCAACCTGCGGCGGACGCCCCTGGCGACCTGGGGGATGGTGGTCAGCCATCTTGGCGTGGCGCTTGCGATCGGTGGCGCGGCGGCGGACACCGCGTTCACACAGGAGAAGCTTGCCGCGGCCCGTCCTGGTGATGTCCTGACTGTCGGCCCATGGCAGATCAGGTTTCGTTCGGTCGAGCCGCTCGCTGGGCCGAATTGGACCGCGGTGAAGGGACAGCTCGCCGCCTCGCGCGGGGGAAGGCCGATGCTGCTGAAGCCGCAAAGCCGTTATTTCTCCGATCCGCCTACCACAACCAATGAAGCCGCCATTCGCACCGTGTGGGATGGTCAGCTGTATACGGTGATCAGCCAACCCGATGAGCAGGGCCGCTGGCAGCTGAGGCTGTGGTGGAAGCCATTGGTCACATTGATCTGGCTTGGAGGCGCCCTGATCGCGCTCGGCGGGCTGATGGCCCTGATCGGCCGGATGTCGCGTGAGCGGCGGCGGCATTCCCACGAGGTAGCGGCATGACCCGGCGTGCCTGGCTTGCCCTCCCGCTGGTCGTCTTTGCGATCTTCCTGCTGGTTGTCGGCTGGCGGCTCAGCGATCCGCCGCAGACCACGATCAAGTCGCGGCTTATCGGCCAGCCGGTGCCCGCCTTTGCGCTCCCTGCTGCAGTGCCAGGCCAAGCGGCGTTGAGCTCCGCCGACTTCAAGCAAGGAGACGGGCCGCGTCTGCTCAATCTGTTCGCCAGCTGGTGCGTTCCGTGCATTGCGGAGGCTCCGGTTCTGCTGGACCTGAAGAGGCGCGGCGTCAGGATCGACGGGATCGCAATTCGCGACGCCCCGGAGGATGTCGCCCGGTTCCTGTCGGATCATGGTAATCCGTTCGAACATATCGGCAGCGACTTGCGCAGCCGGGTGCAGATGTCGCTCGGATCGGCCGGAGTACCGGAAAGCTTCGTGGTCAACGCAAACGGTATCATCACCTACCAGCACATCGGCCCGATCATGCCGCAGGACGTGCCGGTCATCCTTGCCGAACTGGAGAAGGCACGGTGACGGACCGCTTTCCCGCCCGGCAACCCGAGCCACGTCGGGGGGCGTGGCTGCGCTCGAGACGGATAGCATTCGGTGTGGTGGCACTCCTTGCGGCGGGCACGGCAGGGGCCGACAGCACCCAACCGGCCGCGCCATACGCCAATCGCCAGCTTGAGGATCCGCGGCAGGAAGCGCGGGCCAAGGCGCTGATGGAAGAACTGCGCTGCCTGGTGTGCCAGGGGCAGTCGATCGCGGACAGTGACGCTGAACTTGCCGGCGACATGCGGGGCCTGGTGCGGGAGCGCATCAAGGCGGGGGAGAGCCCGGCGGACGTGCGCGCCTGGCTGATCGAGCGGTACGGAAGCTGGGTAAGCTATGCGCCGCCGTTCGGAGCGGACACGGCGCTGCTGTGGATCGCGCCGGCAGTGCTTCTTCTGGTCGGTGGATGGCTGGCGTCACAGCGGCTTCGGCGGAGACGGCGGCGGTGACGGGATTGCTCATTCTGCTCGCTCTGGTTGCCGTGACTGGAGCAGCGATGTGGCGGCTCGGCCACCTGCGTGGCGCCGCGCTCCAACTGGCGCTCGCTGCGTTGATGATCGGGGCGGCAGGCTATGCCGTCCAGGGGCGTCCCGGCCTCGCAGGTTCGCCTAGAGAGGGGCAGGCCAGAGCGGCGCCGCTTCCACTGGGTGTGCCACGGCGGGCGATGCTCGGCCGCTTCAACCAGTCGGACCGATGGCTGACGATCGCGGATGGCTATGCCAGCCGCGGGCAGACGGAGGATGCTGCCGGCGTGATCCGGTCAGCGATCCGCGCCCATCCGCGCGATGCCGGCTTGTGGGTCGGCTACGGCAATGCCCTGGTCGACCATGCGGGGATGATGACCCCCGCTGCGAACTTTGCCTATGCACGGGCACGGCAGCTGGCCCCGAAGCACCCGGCTCCCCTGTTCTTCGAAGGCCTGGCCCTTGCTCGCTCCGGCAAGCGCGAGGAAGCCCTGGCGTTGTGGCGTCAGGCGCTGGCGCTCACCCCGGAAGGGGCGAGTTACCGGCCAATCATCGAAGGCGGCCTGGTCTCACTGAGTGGCGGCAAGGCAGCTCAGGCAAGGCGCTAACGTAGGTGGAAGGCAGCCAACGCCGCTATTCGCCGCGGCCGGTCTGCTCTTGCAACTTGTCGATCTTCTTCGACGCGTCCGCCTTGGTCAGCTCGGGATCGAACTGCTCACCGGCTTCTTCGCTGAGCGTCTGGAGATAGGACGCTTGCGCCCCGGTCATTGGCTCGTCGCCGGTCACCCAATGGTCCGGATCCTTCACGGCATTGCCGGTCGGATGAGCCTTGGGATCGGAGTTGAGTCGATCGGACATTGGGCACCTTTTCAATAAGTTGATCAGATGCACCAACGCCAATGTTCCCGTTGTGTTCCCGGGGCTAGGCGGCTGCTTCGAACGGCAGGTCCAGCGCTTCCGCGACGGCTTCGTGCCGGATCTTGCCACCCGAGACGTTGAGGCCGTTCGCCAGGTGCGGGTCCTGCCGCATGGCTTCCTCAGCTCCAAGGTTCGCCAGCTTAATGGCAAACGGCAGGGTCGCGTTGTTGAGCGCAAAGGCGCTGGTCCGCGCCACCGCGCCGGGCATGTTGGCCACGCAGTAATGGATGATGCCGTCGACTTCGAACACCGGATTGGCGTGTGTTGTTGCATGGCTCGTCTCGAAGCAGCCACCCTGATCGATCGCGATGTCGACCAGCACCGACCCGCGCTTCATCGTCTTGAGCATGTCGCGGGTGACGAGCTTCGGCGCTGCGGCGCCGGGCACCAGCACCGCGCCGATCACCAACTCCGCCTCGGCGACGGCGTTGGCGATCGCGGCGCGCGATGCGTAGGCCGTCTTGATCTGGCTGGAGAAGAACATGTCGAGTTCTGCCAGCCGCTCGTTGCTGATGTCATAGATGGTGACGTCCGCGCGCATGCCCACCGCCATCTGCGCTGCGTTGACGCCGCTGACTCCGCCACCAAGAATTGCGACCTTTGCCGGAGCCACTCCGGGGACGCCGCCGAGCAGCACGCCACGGCCGCCCTGCTCCTTTTCGAGGTAGTGCGCACCCACCTGCACCGACATGCGGCCGGCGACTTCGCTCATCGGCTTCAGCAGGGGGAGGGCGCCGGTCCGGCTGGTCACCGTTTCGTAGGCGATGCAGGTCGCGCCCGACTTCATCAGCCCCTCGGCCTGCGGCTTGTCCGCGGCGAGGTGGAGATAGGTGAACAGCAGGTGCCGCGGCTCCAGCAGGGCAATCTCCTGCGGCTGGGGCTCCTTGACCTTGACGATCATGTCCGCGGCCTTGAACACGGATTCGGCGTCGGGGAGGATGGTCGCGCCCGCCTTCTGGAAGGCGGTGTCCGGACAATCGATCCCGCTGCCGGCGTTGGTCTCGACCACGACTTCGTGTCCGGCGGCAACCAGCTCCTTGACGGAGGCGGGCGTCATTCCGACGCGATACTCGTGATTCTTGATCTCCTTTGGCACACCGACGCGCATTGTTCGTTCGCTTTCCGTGATGAGTGGAATTGACGTTCGGCGCGCCTATAGACCGCCTTTGCGCTTCAGTGCCAGCCGATTGCGGGGGTTCGAGGCTGCTGCTAGGGCGCGCCGCCAGTCATGAACGCAACCGCAACCGCCGCTGAAGCCGCGCCACATCACGCCGGCGGACACGCACCGCAAGGCTCGCTGGCCAAACTGGCCGTGGGGGCTATCGGCATCGTGTTTGGCGATATCGGCACCTCGCCGATTTACGCGTTCCGGGAAACCTTTGCGGGCCACCACCAGCTGGCTCCGGATCAGCTCCATATCTACGGTGTGCTGAGCTTGATCTTCTGGTCGATGATGATCATCGTGACGTTAAAATATGTCACCATCATCATGCGCGCCGACAATAAGGGGGAGGGCGGCAGCCTTGCCCTTCTCGCCTTGATCAACCGCTCCACCAGTGAGAAACGCCGCTGGAGCGCAGGGATCGTGATGCTCGGCGTGTTCGCTACCGCCCTGTTCTACGGGGACAGCATGATCACGCCCGCCGTGTCAGTCTTGTCAGCGGTGGAGGGTCTAACCACCGTCAACCCAGCGTTCGAGAGTTTCGTCCTGCCGCTGGCCATCGGCATCCTTGTCGCCCTGTTCTTCATCCAGTCCCGCGGAACAGCCGCTGTTGGGCGGTTCTTCGGCCCGGTAATGCTGGCCTATTTCCTGACTATTGCAGCACTCGGCGTCTATCACCTTACGAGCTACCCGACACTGCTGCTGCAGATGCTCAATCCGCTCAATGCGGCCGCCTTCTACGCGGCGGAACCCTTGCCGGCCTTTATCGCCATGGGCTCGGTCGTCCTTGCAGTCACCGGCGCTGAGGCGCTCTACGCGGACATGGGCCATTTTGGCCGCAATCCGATCCGGGTTTCCTGGGTCTATTTCGTTCTTCCGGCGCTCCTGCTCAACTATCTTGGCCAAGGCGCCATGCTGCTCAGCCACACCCCCGCCGAGGCGGTAGAGCTGGTGAAGAACCCGTTCTTCTATCTTGCTTCCGAAAGCTTCCGCCTGCCGCTGGTCCTGCTGGCGACCTGCGCCACGATCATCGCCAGCCAGGCCGTGATCTCCGGCGCTTTCTCAGTGACCCAGCAGGCGATCCAGCTGGGCTTCATCCCACGCTTGCGCATCACCCACACCAGCGAGACGGCGGCCGGCCAGATCTACATTCCGGTGATCAATTGGGCGCTGCTGGTGATGGTGGTGCTGCTGGTCGTCACCTTCCAGAGCTCCTCCAACCTTGCGGCGGCTTACGGTATCGCGGTCACCGGTGCGATGTTCATCGACACCTTGCTGCTGGCCGTCGTCTTCTTCTCGCTGTGGAAGTGGAGTCCGTGGAAGGCTATCCCGCTGCTTGCGCTCTTCCTTCTCGTCGACGTAGCTTATTTCTCCGCTAACCTCCTCAAGGTTCCGGATGGCGGCTGGTTTCCGCTGCTGATCGGGGCAATCGCTTTCACCTTGCTGACCACCTGGGCGAGGGGGCGCAAGCTGATGCTCGACCGGATGGCGGAGGCGAGCCTGCCGATGGAGGTGTTCATCAAGTCGGCCGCCTCCAGCGCTACTCGGGTTCCGGGAACCGCCGTCTTCATGACCAGCTCCGCCAAGGGCGTTCCCCATGCGCTGCTGCACAATCTCAAGCACAACAAGGTGCTTCACGAGCGGGTCATGCTGCTGACCGTTCGGATCGAGGATGTGCCGTATGTCGCTGCGGAAAATCGTGCCATGACGGAAGACTATGGCTCCGGCTTCTTCAGGGTGGTGCTGCGCTACGGCTTCATGGAAGAGATTGACGTGCCGGGCGAGCTTCAGCGGCTTCAAGGGTGCGGACCGGGCTGCAAGATGATGGACACGAGCTTCTTCCTCGCCCGGCAGACGCTGCTGGCGAGCTCTCGCCCCGGAATGGCGATCTGGCGCGAACGGCTGTTCAGCTGGATGCTGCGCAACGCGGAAAGCGCCATGGAGTTCTTCAAGTTGCCGACCAACCGCGTGGTCGAGCTCGGGAGCCAGGTCGAAATCTGACCGGTGAGTGCAACCGGCGTGTCTGCCGGGAATTGCACTTCCATGGAACAACTTGCCTCATGGGTCGCCCCGATTGCGACGACCGTCGCCGCACTGATGACCGCTTCCAACCTCGGCAGCAGGATCACCGGCTACGGCTTCATCGTGTTCACCGTGGGGTCGATCGCCTGGCTAACGCTTGGAGTCGTCACCAACCAACCGAACCTGCTTTGGCAGAACGTGATCCTGACAGTGTTGAACCTGTTCGGCATATGGCGCTGGCTGGGCCGGCAGGCGAAGCTTGAGGACGGCGCCGACCGTGCGTCGGCGAAGAGCGCCGATACTCCGGGCGAAGCGTTGATCGCGGCGTCCAACCTGGCCAGCGCCAAGCTGCTCGGGCGGAGCAAAGAAGAACTCGGGACCTGCGTCGATGCCATGCTCGGCTGCGGGAGCGGGCGGTTGCGCTACCTGGTGGTTGCGCAAGGCGGGCTGGCCGGAGTGGGCGAAAGTTTCCGTCGGGTCGACTGGGGAGAGGTGAGAATTGCCGATGGCGCGGTGCACTTGCATCTTGACCAGCGGGCGTTCGCGGCCCTGCCGAAGCTCGATCGGGATAATTGGCCCGGCAGATGAGCGCGCTGATCGTCACCGCGGAGTTGGGCGTCCAGGACTTCGCCTGGCTGGACCGGCTGCGGCGAGAGCATTTCCCGCCCGAACGCAACCAATTGCCGGCGCACCTCACGCTATTTCATGCCCTGCCGCCCTCGGCGGATACCGAAATCCGGCACTTGCTGGCCACGCTGGCCGCTCGGCCACGACCAGCAGCGGAGGTCGCCGGACTGATAAACCTGGGCCGCGGCGTCGCCTTCCGGGTCGTCAGCGTCGACCTCGAGCAGATTCGGGGCGAGATCGCCGACCATTTCCATGGCTCCATGACATCACAGGATGCTCAAGGGTGGCGACCGCACGTAACGGTCCAGAACAAGGTCGAGCCCAAGGTCGCCCGTGCCCTGTTGCACGCGCTGCAACCCGGCTTCCGACCAAGGCCGCTGGCAATCGCCGGCCTTGGCCTCCACCGCTACCTTGGCGGTCCGTGGGAGAGGCTTGGAAACTGGTCCTTTCGCGGCGTCAGCTGACGTCGCCGATCCCGTCGCAGCTGAGCTCAAAGGCAGCCAGCCCGGCTTCCATCACCGACGCCAGCATCGGCATGTCGAGCAGAGTGTCGATCGCCCCGCCCGCTGCCACTTCGGAATTGGCCTCGTCCATCGCCTCGTCCCAGTCGGACGCGTCGTAAGTGCCCTGGCCAACCCAGCAAAAGGCCATGACCTCGGCCAACTGGTCCTCGCCGAGGTCGTCGAACGAGGCGCGAAGCTCTTCCTCCACCCCGGTGTTGATCTCGTCGTCGAGGACCGACAGCGCGCCTTCCTCCTCATCGTCAACGTTGTCCGCGGCTTCGCCGGCGTCATAGTCGCTTGGGGTCTGCGCTTCATATTCGCGGGCCCGCAGGATGATGCGGCAAAGCGTGTCGAGCGGGGTTAGCGGGTCCATTCATTCCTCTCCTGTTCATTCGTTGAACACAGAGGAAGGTCGCGAGGTTCCGCGCGTTGACCGGGCGCAAAGCGCTGCCTATATGCCCGCCCGCACCGCCCATGCGGTCGCCATCTTCTGCGCCGACGGCCAACGTGGCCGCCGGCCTGACGGGGCGGAGTAGCTCAGCTGGTTAGAGCAGCGGAATCATAATCCGCGTGTCGGGGGTTCAAGTCCCTCCTCCGCTACCATTCTCCACAGGCTCAGCAGACCGGCCGGGGATCGTCTACGCGCTGCAGAAGCTCTTCGACCTGCTTCCAATGGCATAGGTCCGTTCCGGGGGTCATGGCCGTTGCGGCGCCCGCGGCCACGCCCCAGCGAAAGGCCTCGAGCATGTCCTTGCCGCCGACCAGAGCCGCGGTCATGGCGGCGAGGAATGAGTCGCCAGCGCCGACGGCGCTCCTGGTCTCGACCGGAACGGCAGGCAGCAGATGCGCGCCGTTTCGGTCGGCAAGTATCGCGCCGTCACGTCCGAGCGTCACGACCACTTGCTGCACCTGCCCGGTTCGGGCGATTTCCATGGCTGCCCGGCCAAGATCTTCAGGGGAGGGCAGGGGGCAGCCGGCGAGCTCCTCCAGTTCCGAACGACTCGGCTTGATCAGGAACAGCCCGCCGGCTTGCACCGCCGCACGCAACGCTTCTCCCGACGTGTCGAGGAGGACGCGTACAGACTTGTCCTTGCGATCGGTCATGCGCGCATAAAGATCGTCGGGAGCGCAGCGTGGCAGGGAGCCACTCAGAACCAGCCAATCCGCCTCGCTACTTGCGGCGGCCCTTACCGCGGAGCTCCATTCCGCCTCATCGACACAGGGTCCCTCGGGCACGAAGCGAAATTCCTTGCCCGTGGACCGCTCATGTACGGTCATGCTGAGGCGGGTGTCACCGGCGATGCGCAGCCAATGGCGCGCAATATCTGCCCGTGCGAGCAGATCGTCGAGGACCCGGCCGGTGACGCCGCCGGCGAGGAAGGTGGCCTGAACAGCCACCCCGAACCGCTTCAGCACCCGCGCGACGTTGATGCCACCGCCGCCCGGGTCCATCCGCTCGCCGTACGTTCGGATCTTGTGGGTCGGGCAGACCTCATCCGCCTCGCTCGACAGGTCGATGGTCGGATTGCAGGTGATGGTGGTGACGGAATGGCGGCTCATTCGCAGGCGTTGCCGCAAGGCCGCGCATAAGACAAACGCCCGGACCGTTTCCGATCCGGGCGTCCGCGTGACGACTGCTCGTCAGCCCCCTTTGGAGCCTGCCTCGCGCGGAACAGGTCCGGCGTCAGCAGCCTCCCGAACTTCGACCCCTTGATCCGAAGCCCGCTTGGAGTGGGAAGGCTAGGGGGGAGAAACGCCCCTTGTCACGCAGCAAAGCAGCGCCAGCAGCTTTTGCGCACTGCCTGTGCCTGCCGCGCAACAGCTTCGTCGCATTGCCACCGCGCCGCCTCCGCCCTAGAGCCACCCGCCATGCGCCTGTCCCAAGCCTTTCTTCCCGTCCTCAAGGAAAGCCCCTCCGACGCCCAGATCGTAAGCCACAAGCTGATGCTGCGCGCCGGGCTGGTCCGCCAGACCGCCGCCGGGATCTACGCCTGGCTGCCACTCGGCCTGAAGGTGCTGCGAAAGATCGAGCAGATCGTTCGTGAGGAGCAGGACCGCGCGGGTGCGATCGAGATGCTGATGCCGACCATCCAGTCGGCCGACCTGTGGCGGGAAAGCGGCCGCTATGACGCTTATGGGCCGGAGATGCTGCGGATCCGCGACCGGCACGACCGCGAGATGCTGTTCGGGCCGACCAACGAGGAGATGATCACCGCCATCTTCCGCGACGATGTGCGGTCGTATCGTGACCTGCCGCGAACGCTCTACCACATCCAGTGGAAATTCCGGGACGAGGTCCGCCCGCGCTTCGGCGTGATGCGCGGCCGCGAGTTCCTGATGAAGGATGCCTACAGCTTCGACCTCGACGAGGCGGGCGCGCGGCAGAGCTACTACACGCAGCTGCTGGCCTACCTGCGCACCTTTCAGCGCATGGGCATTCGCGCGGTACCGATGAAGGCGGCGTCCGGGCCGATCGGCGGCGACCTCAGCCACGAGTTCATCGTTCTTGCGCCGACCGGCGAGAGCGAAGTGTTCTACGATGCGGATTATGACGCCATGGATTGGAGCCAGACCGAGCTTCGCTATGGCGATGCCGCCGGCCTCCACGCCATGTTCGAGCGCATCGGCCAGACCTACGCCGCGACGGACGAAACTCACGACGAGGCGCGCTGGTCGCAAGTGCCCGGCGAGCGCCAGCGTCAGGGGCGAGGCATCGAGGTCGGGCACATCTTCTACTTTGGCACCAAATATAGCGACGCGATGGGCCTGCGCGTGTCCGGGCCGGATGGCACAATGGTGACCCCGCACATGGGCAGCTACGGCGTCGGCGTGTCGCGGCTGGTCGGTGCCATCATCGAGGCCAGCCATGACGATTCCGGCATTATCTGGCCGGAAGCAGTCGCCCCATGGTCCGTCGGTATTGTCACCATGCGCGGCGACGATGCGGCGTCTCGGCAGGCGGCGGGCGATTTCTACGACAAGCTGACCAGCCTGGGCGTGGAGGCGCTCTACGACGACCGCGACGAGCGGGGCGGGGCCAAGCTGGCCGGCATGGACGTCATGGGCCTGCCAAAGCAGATCATCATCGGCCCGCGCGGACTGGCGCAGGGCCTGGTCGAGCTGAAGGACCGCCGCACCGGCGAGAAGCAGGAGCTGAGCATCGAGAGCGCGCTGGCGAGGCTGACCGCGTGATCCTCAACCGCTACGAACGCACGATTGCCAAGCGCTACCTGCTGCCCGGCAAGGGCGAGGGGTTCATCTTCCTCGTCGCGGCGATCAGCCTCGGTGCGGTGGCGCTCGGGGTGGCGGCGCTGATCATTGTGATGAGCGTCATGAACGGCTTCCGCGCCGAGCTGTTCGACAAGATCGTCGGGTTGAACGGTCACGCGGTGATCCAGGGCTATGACGGCCGCTTGCCGGACTGGCAGCGCGTTGCCGAGCAGGCAAAGCGGACTCCCGGCGTAACCTCCGCGACCCCTCTGATCGAACAGCCGCTCATGGCCAGCGCCAACGGCCGCGTCGAAGGCGTTCTGGTCCGCGGCATGCGAGTGCAGGACATCCGCAGCAACCCGACTATCGCCAGCAACGTCAAGTCTGGCGATATCCGCACCCTGACTCCCGGCAGCAATCGGGTGGCGATCGGCTCCCGCCTGGCGGAAGCGCTCGGCACCTATCCCGGCGGCGAGATCAGCCTGATCAGCCCTGAAGGACGCTCGACGCCGATCGGCACGGTTCCGCGGATCGTCAGCTACACGGTTGCCGCCACCTTCGAAGTGGGCGTGTTCGACTATGACAATGCGTTCGTCGTCATGCCCACCGAGGACGCGCAGAACCTGCTGATGCTGGGCAATGACGTCGGCATGATAGAGGTCGAGGTCGCTGATCCTGACAAGGTCGGGGAGCAGATGGCGGCGCTTCAGCCGATCGTGCAGGGCAAGGGCGTGGTCGTGGACTGGCGATCGATGAACTCGGCGCTGTTCGAGGCACTCGAAGTCGAGCGGATCGCGATGTTCGTCGTGCTCTCGCTGATCATTCTGGTCGCGGTGTTCAACATCCTGTCGTCGCTGATCATGCTGGTGCGTGCCAAGACGCGCGACATTGCCATCCTGCGCACCATGGGCGCGAGCCGGTCGGGGATGATGAAGATCTTTGTCACGGTTGGTGTCATCATCGGCTCGCTCGGGATCGTCCTCGGGGTCGTGCTCGGCGCCATCTTCCTGTTCTTCCGCCAAAGCGTGGTGAACTTCATCCAGCTGGTCACCGGCCAGAACCTGTGGGACCCGTCGGTCCGGTTCCTGTCGGAGCTGCCGAGCAAGACCGATCCGGTCGAGGTCACCGCCATCGTCGTGACCGCGCTGGTCCTGTCCTTCCTTTCCACCCTCTATCCGGCGTGGAAGGCGGCAAGCACCGATCCCGTCCAGGTGCTGCGTTATGAGTGAGCCCGTCCTCCAGACCACGGACCTGTGCCGCAGCTTTACGCAGGGAGACGTCACGATCCACGTCCTGCGCGGAGTGGATCTGGTCGTGCAGCCCGGCGAGATTGTCGCGCTGCTCGGTCCGTCCGGCTCGGGCAAGTCGACCCTGCTGCAGGCGGTCGGGCTGCTGGAGGGCGGATTTTCCGGTTCCATCCGAATCGCTGGGCAGGAGGCAGCCAGCCTCGACAATGACGAGCGCACGGTGCTGCGCCGCGACGCGCTGGGCTTCGTCTACCAGTTTCACCACCTGCTGCAGGATTTCAACGCGGCCGAGAACGTGATGCTGCCGCAGCTGATCCGCGGCACGGAGACGGACGAGGCGCGAAGCCGCTCGGAGCGGCTGCTGACCGCGCTCGGTCTCGGCGCCCGGCTGGATCATCGCCCGGCGAAACTGTCCGGCGGCGAGCAGCAGCGGGTTGCGGTGGCGCGCGCTCTGGCGAACCGTCCCCCGCTGGTCCTCGCCGACGAGCCGACGGGCAACCTCGACGAAGCCACGGCCGATGTCGTGCTCGCGGAATTCCTCGGCCTCGTACGCGGAGAGGGGAGTGCGGCCTTGGTCGCCACGCACAACGAGCGACTAGCGCAGAAGATGGACCGCGTGCTGCGGCTTCATGACGGGCGGCTCGAGTAAGTGGGACCATTTTGCCGGTAACGCGTTACTCTGCGCATGCCTGACCGTTCGAACGAGCCGCCGTACGACCCCCGCCTTGATCCGCGGCACCCAGACTATGATCCCCGGTTTGAGCAACGCCACTCGCGGTTCGAGCCGCGCGATCCACGTTTCGACCCCCGCTACGACCAGCCTCACGAGCAAGATCCGCGGGAGAGGGCCTATGATCCACGGCTCGACCCGCGGGAAAATGCGGCGGCGGGGCGCTATCCGGATCCGCGCGACCAGCATGATCCGCGGTACGGGGGTGGGGACCGCACTTACGACCCACGGTTCGACCCGCATGATCAGAGCTCCCAGCGAGGTGCGGCTCCGCCGCCGCCGCCGCCTTCGGGAACAGCGGCGACCGCACCGCGCCGGTCGCGGACCCGCACGCTGGCTCTGGCAGCGGGCTTGCTCGGCTTGCTGCTGGTCGCCCTGTTCGCCTTTCGAATGACCCGGAGCGGACCTGGGGAGGACCGGCTGGACGGCAACGCGGCAGCGAGCGCCGGCACTCCCGCCAAGACCGCCGAGGAACGCTGCGGCAGCCAGCGCAGCTACGATCTCGTCAAGCAGGCTCTGTTCCGCCAAGCGGCGCAGCTTCGCGGCAGCGACCAGAGCGCGTTCGACCGGTTGTCCTCCTACGCCACGGTGCGGGTCACCTCGCCCGTGCTGAAGCGGCAGGACGAGGAGCTTGGCACGCTGGTGTGCTCGGGCGATGTCGCTCTCGATCTGCCACCCGGCGTCGGCGTGGTCGGCGGACGCCGCACGCTGCAGGCCAGTCTCGATTATTCGCTTCAGCCGGCCGCGGATGGAAGCGGCGACGTCATGACGCTGAGCGGTGCCGACAGCATCGTCGTGCCGCTTGCCACCCTTGCGCGCACCGGCAGCCCACGCAGCGCGCCGCCAGCCAGCGGTCCCGCGCCAGTTCCGCCGAGCTCCAGTAATCCGGGCACCCTGACGCCCAGCGCTCCGGGTCCAGTTCCCGCGCCCGCCCCGTTGCCTCCGCCTTCACCAGCTCCGGCAGTCCGGCGGCAGGCCGATTCGGAGCCGCAAGCCGCCGCTCGCCCGAGCTTCAACTGCCGGTCGGCCCGCACGCGCGGCGAAGTGGCCGTATGCAACGATGTGGGTCTTGCCTCGCTCGATCGCCAGATGGCGTCGCAATTCGTCCGGGCGATCGGCAGCGCCGATTCCGGCCAGCGCAGCCTCCTCCAGCAGACTCGCACCCGCTTCCTGCGCTATCGCGACAGCTGCAGTTCGGACTCCTGCATCGCCGCCGCTTACCGCGGCCGCATGCGGGAGATCGACGACATCATGGCCGACCGCTGGGTCGCTCCACGCTGATCTTCCGCCAAAAGCCGAGACGCGGTTCACTCCTCGCGGGAGGAGAGGACCATGCTTATGGCAATCGTTGCGCTGGCCCTGCAGGCGGCTGCCCCGCCGGCAGCGCAGCAGGGCTGCACTGCTCCGCAGGCGCGACAGTTCGACTTCTCGGTGGGGCGGTGGGACGTGTTCCCGACGGGCAAGACTACGCTCGTCGCCCACAGCCTCATCGAGAAGCTCTATGGCGGCTGCGCGATCGGCGAGAATTGGATCCCGCTGAAGGGGAGCGCGGGTGGGAGCCTGAGCAACTTCGACGAGCACGACGCCCGCTGGCACCAGACTTGGGTCGATTCGAACGGATCGCGGGTGGAGTTCGACGGAGGGCTGACCGGCGGCAAGATGGTCCTGCTGGGCTACTGGCGCGGCCTCAACGGTCCTGGCCAGGACGCGCTTGTCCGAATGAGCTACACCCGCAATGCGGACGGGTCGGTCCGACAACTGGGCGAACAGTCGCTCGACCACGGCCTGAGCTGGGCACCCTCGTTCGACTTCACCTACAAGCCGATTACGAGACGATCCGAAACTGTTGATAAGTGAGGCGAGGTCGCTTCCACCCGGCGCGTGTCTGCCTATAGTCGCGCGATGACCGCGCCGTTCGTCCCGCTTCGTGTCTTTTCCAGTTTCTCGATGCTCGAAGGGGCGATGGAGCCGAAGGCGATCGCCAAGCTCGCCGCGAAGCTAGGCTTCCCGGCAGTCGGCCTGACCGATCGCAACGGTCTTTATGCCTCCATGGCGTTCAGCGAGGCCTGTTCCGGAGAGGGCGTCCAGCCAATCGTCGGCGCGACGGTGGGCGTTGTCCGGCCGGACGATGTGTCCGGCACCCAGCCCGACTGGCTGGTGCTGCTGGCCAAGGACGAGGATGGCTATGCCAACCTGTGCCGGCTCGTTTCCGCGGCCCATATGGACCGGCCCGACACGGACGCCCCGCACGTCGAATTTGCAGCACTGGAGCGCTACTCGGCTGGCCTGATCGCCTTGACGGCAGGAGGTGAGGGCGCGGTTGCCCGGCTCCTGGCGGATGGGCAGGCGACCCACGCGCGGACCTACCTCGAGCGGCTGGTCTCCCTCTACCCAGAGCGATTGTATGTCGAGCTGACCCGCCGCGGCGACGCGGTGGAGGAATCGGCCGAGGGCGCGCTGATCGACCTCGCTTATGCGCTCGACCTGCCGCTGGTTGCGACCAACCCGGCTTTCTACGCAGATCCGCAATTCCATGCCGCACACGACGCTTTGCTGTGCATCGCAAACTCCGCCTACATCGAGAATGCCGAGCGCGTGTCCTCCAGTGAGGATGCCTGGCTCAAGCCCGCCGAGGCGATGGCCGATCTGTTCGCCGACCTGCCCGAAGCCCTCGCCAACACGGTGGTGATCGCGCAGCGCTGCGCCGTCGCTGCGCCGAAGCGCCGTCCAATCCTCCCGCGCCTGTCGGATGACGAGGACGTGCAGTTGCGGCGGGATGCGCATGCCGGCTTGCAGCAGCGGCTGGAAGGGCATCCGGACAAGGATGCAGATCAGTACCGGGAGCGCCTGGACTTCGAGCTGGACGTGATCACCCGAATGGGTTTCTCGGGTTACTTCCTGATCGTCGCTGACTTCATCAAGTGGGCCAAGGCCAACGACATCCCAGTTGGGCCGGGCCGCGGGTCCGGTGCCGGCTCGGCAGTCGCCTGGGCTCTGACCATCACCGATCTCGACCCAATCGAGCTAAGCCTGCTGTTCGAGCGCTTCCTCAACCCGGAACGCGTGTCGATGCCAGACTTCGACATCGATTTCTGCGAAACACACCGCGACAGGGTCATTACCTACGTCCAGCAGAAATATGGCCGCGACCGGGTGGCCCAGATCATCACTTTCGGGCGGCTCAAGGCCCGCGCCGTACTGAAGGACACCGGCCGGGTGCTGCAGATGAGCTATGGCCATGTCGACCGGCTGGCCAAGCTGGTGCCCAATCATCCCGGAGATCCCTGGACGCTCGAACGATCGCTCAACGGCGTCAGCGAACTGGCCGCCGAATATCGCGACGAACCGCAGGTGAAGCGGCTGTTCGACCTGGCGATGAAGTTGGAAGGCCTGCCGCGCCACGCGTCTACCCATGCCGCGGGCGTTGTGATCGGCGACCGGCCTTTGCAGGAATTGGTCCCACTCCACCGCGATCCACGCTCCGACATGCCGGTCACGCAGTTCGACATGAAATATGTCGAGGCGGCGGGGCTGGTGAAGTTCGACTTCCTCGGCCTCAAGACCTTGTCCGTGTTGAAGGAAAGCCAGCGGCTGCTGCGGCAGCGCGGGATTGACGTCGATTATGCAGCCCTCCCGCGGGACGACCCAGCCGTCTACGAACTCCTGCAGCGGGGTGACACGGTTGGCGTGTTCCAGCTGGAATCCGAGGGCATGCGCCGGACGTTGGCCGCGGTCCGCCCGACCAACTTCGGCGACATCGTCGCGCTCGTGTCGCTCTACCGGCCGGGTCCGATGGACAACATCCCGATGTTCGGCGACCGCAAGAACGGCCGCGCCGAACTCGCCTATCCGCATCCGATGCTGGAAGAGGTGCTGAAGGATACCTACGGCATCTTCGTCTACCAGGAACAGGTGATGCAGGCCGCGCAGGTGCTGGCCGGCTACTCGCTCGGGGAAGCGGACCTGCTGCGCCGGGCCATGGGCAAGAAGATTCAGTCAGAGATGGATGCCCAGCGCGCGCGCTTCACCGAGGGTGCCGCACGCAACGGCATTGCGCCAGCCAAGGCCAACGAGCTTTTCGACTTGATCGACAAGTTCGCCGGCTACGGCTTCAACAAGTCGCACGCCGCGGCATACGCCTTGGTCGCCTACCACACCGCCTGGCTGAAGGCGCACCATCCGGCGGAATTCTTTGCGGCCTCGATGAGCTTTGACATCCACCAGACGGACAAGCTGTGCCTGTTCGCCGAAGACCTGCGCCGCTCCGGGCTTGAACTGCTGCCGCCGGACGTGAACGCCAGCCGCGCCGACTTCAGTGTCGAGGACGGAAAGGTCCGCTACGCCTTGGGCGCCCTGAAGGGGGTAGGGGAAAAGGCGATGGCCGATCTCGTCGAGGAGCGGGACGCGACGGGAGCGTTCAAGAGCCTCGACGAATTTGCCGAGCGGATCGACCCGCGCCTGCTGAACCGGCGTCAAATCGAGAGCCTGGCAGCCGGCGGAGCATTCGACAGCTTCAATCCCGATCGCCCGAAGGTCTTCGCGGGCGCCGAGACGATCCTCGCCCATGCGGCCAGCGCGGCCGAGCAGCGGAGCAGCGGGCAGGGTGGCCTGTTCGGTGGCGCGAGCGATGCCGGGATCGCGCCCATCCGCCTGCCCCGCGACGCTCGCTGGACCCTCGCCGAGCGAATGGCCGCGGAGAAGGAAGCGTTCGGCTTCTACTTTTCGGCGCACCCGGTGGACCACCACCGGCACCTCCTGGCCGCCCACCGCGTGCGCCTGTCCGGGGAACTGGGGCAGGTTCCGATGCCGGTCGATGGCGGACGGACAACTGCGACCATGGCCGGGCTCGTCGAAGAAGCACGGTGGCGGACCTCGCAGAAGGGCCGCCGGTTCTTGATGGCCCGGCTGAGCGACTCGTCGGGGCAGTTCGATGCGACCGTGTTCGACGATGACGCCACCGCGGCGGTGGAGGCGGCCGCCAAGGCCGGGCAATGCGGGCTGATCACGGTGGAACTCGACCGACGCCCCGGCGAGGAGCAGCCGCGGGTTGCGATCAAGCGCTTTCAGCCGCTGGACGATCTTGCGCGGCGCAGCCGGCTGGAATTGTCCATTCGCTGCGACGATCCGGCCAGGATCGAAGGGCTCGCCGCCGAACTGGCGAAGGCTGATGGCGGGACCGGCTTTGTCCGGCTTGTCATAGGCCTCGCCGATGGTCGCGAAGCAACCCTGCTGCTTGGCAGGAACTTCACGCTGGATGCGGAACTGGTGGCAAGGCTGGAGCGGCACACAGGCGAAGGCTCTGTGACGCTGAACGTGCAGGAGCCCCTCCGGCTCGTCGGCTAAGGAAAAGGCGGAGCAAGCTGGATGCTTGCCCCGCCTTCCGCCCCCGGCTGGAGCCAGGGCATCCGAACGCCAAAGCGTCAGTTCATCTTCACGCCTTCCTTGTTCATCAGCGACGTGATCTTGGCATTCTGTTCCTCGCCGATCGCCGTCTTGAAGCGTGGGAAGACCTGCTCTTCCTCCATCTTGGCGTGCTGCGCGATAAGCTCGCGGAACTCGCGCACGCGGGCCAGGAAATTGGGCGAGTCCTTGGCCATGTTGTCGAGTTCGTAAAGGAACGTCTTCACGTAGCCATGTTCATGCTCGAGATGGTCGGCGTCCACCGTCTCGTTGGCCAGGCGAAGCGCCGGATAGACCACCGCCTCTTCCATATGTGCATGCTTTTCAAGCGCATACGACAGCTTTTTGATAAGCAATGTGCGCTTCATCGTGTCCGTGTCTCCGGTGGTCAGCAGCATGTCGAATGTCGCCAGCGTTGCCTTGTGTTCCAGCGCCAGGATATCGTCCCAGTCGCCGGCCATGGCTTCGGTCTGCTGCATCAGGAACTTGCGTGCCCAGTTGGCGCCAATGCCAATCGCGGCGCCGGCCGCCAGCGCCCCGAGAAGCGGCCCGGTATTGTTGCCGCCGTTCCAGCTGAACGCGCTGCGCTCGCCGGAGGAACGGTTGGAACGGGTGCTGCTGCTGGAGTTACGGTCGGCCGCGCGGGTACGATCACGATTATCAGTGCGGGTCGCCATGGTCTTCTCCTGTTGTTTGGGAAAGTTTGGCGCTTCAACGGATTAGCGCAGTTCCGCGTTCCTCTTGCGAGAGGTTCGCAGGGCTACAGCGAATTGCCTTGCGGCTCAGGCACGACGGGCGGCTCTTCCGCTGGCGCGGGCTCGGCGGCAGGCTCCTCCGCTTCGGCGGCAGGGGCGGCGATCGGGTCCTCTGCTACCGGCTCCGGCCCGGCGAGAGGCGCGTCCTCCGCTGCGGGCAAATCTTGGACCACTTCCTCTAGCGGCGGCAGTGGTCGTGCCGTTTCATATTCCTCGCCAGGCACGGTCCTTGGACGAGTGACCGGCGGCGGAGCTTTATCCCTCGGTGCAGCGGCGCCGGCGTACACGCACGCATCCAGCCCCTCCCGTGCCACTACCCCGATCCTGGCAGTGATGCTGTTACCATAGCGGCGGGTGAAGCCCTTGGGCGCGATTGCGCCGCGTTGCTTGGGCAGGGGGAGGACGGCCGCGATCCGGGCCGCTTCGTCACGGCTCATGGCGCTCGAGTCATGTCCGTAATAGCGCTGCGATCCGGCGTTAACGCCATAGGTACCGATGCCAGTCTCGGCGACGTTGAGGTAGACCTCCATGATCCGCCGCTTGCCCCACAGTTGCTCTATCAACAGCGCGAACCACGCCTCAAGCCCTTTGCGGAAATAGCCGCCGCCCTGCCACAGGAAGACGTTCTTGGCGGTCTGTTGGGTGATGGTCGACCCACCTCGGATGCGGCCGCCAGACGCGTTCCGCTTCATGGCGTCCTCGATGGCCTCCAAGTCGAAACCGTTGTGCGAGCAGAACTTGCTATCTTCCGCGGCGACGGCGGCACGGACCATGTCGCGATCGATCCGCTCAATGCCCATCCAGTCGCGCGTCGCACCCCGCCCGGCAATCAGGTCCGAGGCCATGGTCGCGGTCATCGGCGGGTTGATGAAGCGATAGGCGAGCACCCAAAGGATGCTGCCGATCAGCAGTACCAGCGCCAGCTTCAGGAGAAACAAGGCAATGCTCGCAGGCACGGACCGCGAGCGGCGTGATTTCTTGTAGCTAGGTATCGACGAGCGGGGAGGACGGGCCATGCCGCTGGCCTAAACGCCCTCAGGCGGCTTGTGCAAAAACAATCAACCCTGAAGCCGGTCCTGGGCGCTCTTCTCGTAGTTCACCGCCATTGTGCGCAGCACGTCGGCAGCCTGGCGATCCGAGATCCCCGCCGCCAACCGCCGGCAGCGCTCGGCCTTGGAAGCGAGGATCGCGTGATCGTCCAGGGTGGCGGCGCCGTCCGGACTGGCGCCGCCGAGCTGTGTGTCTGGCGTCGGTTCAGTTGCCAAGGAACTCACTCAGATAATCCATCGATGGAAACACAACTGCTTATCGCCGAGTCATGTTCCCGACATAGTGAAAGTCCACGTTAACGTTGCAGCGGCGCCACACAGTCTCGAGGATCACAAGGACACTTCGGCCCGGTTTTCCTTCTGGTGGTCTTTGCCGGGATCGCGGCCGAACATCTTGAGCGCCGCGGCCACCAAGGTCGATCCGGCCTCCGCTTTCCAGATGTCAGCGCGGTCAGTGTCGAAGCGGATCAACTGCAGATCAGGATCGTCCTTGCCGTCCTTGTACCAGCTGGCGATGAAGGGGTTCCACAAGCGGTCGATCACCTGCCGGTCGTTGTCGAGGACCAGCGTCCCGTGGATGTGCGCGAACAGATCATGTCCCTTGGCGGCGTAGGTTGCGACCGCGCGATGGGATGTCTGGATGTTGCGCACCAGCTGTTCGGATTTCGCGCCAAAGAAATAGATCGTTCCGCCATCCCCCTTGTCGGCGCCGTCGGGTGCGTCGATCTGGGCGGTCATTGGCCGGGTGAGGCTGTCCTCCACCCCCTGAAGGCCGAGCATGACGAAAGGTGAGGAGCCAAGCTCCTTCCAGAAGAGTGCCTTGATTTCCTGTTCGCGCTCGGCATCTGCCATTGTGATCTCCGTTTCGGTTGCCGCTCGAACGGCGCACGCAAAAGACGGTTCCGAGCCCGAAAGCGACTAGCGCAGGCGCCTGACCAATGGAGTGCCGCCTTCCGTGCCCTTGACGTGGAAGTTGTCCGACAACGACCGGATCAGGTCAGACAGGCGCGTAAAACCGTAATTGCGGACGGAGAAACTCGACACGGCCTTGGCCCGCTGCCCGACCTCGGCCAGCGAGGCATAGCCCTGCTCGTCGCGCTTGGACGCCTTCCAGGCGTCACCCAGCAGGCGCACGAGGGCCGGATCAACGCCGTCGCTGCTCGCCGGAGCTTGCGCGGGCTCTGGCGAGCCGGCCGGCTCCTTCGCGGCGCTGCCGAGATGGATGAAGCGCGTGCAGCTGTTCTGGAAACTGACCGGCGTCTTTTCCGTGCCGAAGCCGTAGACAGGCAGACCATCCTCGCGGATGCGCTGCGCCAAGGGAAGGAAGTCGCTGTCGCTGGACATGATCCCGAAGCCGTCGACATGGCCGCGGTAGAGAAGGTCCATGGCGTCGATGGTCATTCGCATGTCGGTTGCCGACTTGCCCTTGACCACATCGAACTGCTGCATCGGCACGATCGAATGGACATTGGACAGGCTTCCCCAGCCCCTGAGCGAGGTCTTCTGCCAGTTGCCATAGGCCCGCCGGACATTGATGGTGCCGAGCTCGCCCAGCACCAGCAGCACTTCATCCAGGTGATCCGGCGACGCATTGTCCGCGTCGATCAGCAACGCGATGTTCGATTCCGTAGTCACGCCTGGTCCGCAACTGCGCTGAACTCGCCGCTCGCTTCGTCCAGTTCGTGGAGCCGACCTTCCGCAATCGCGAAGTGGCATCCGTGAAGCTGCAGCGTTCCGGCCTTCTCGCGTTCGCGAACGAACGGAAAGGTCCGGAGGTTCGCAAGGCTCGTCTTGACGCCCTCGAGTTCCAGCGCTCGCTGGCGGTCCTCGGCACCAGACGCGTCGACCCGGTCGCGGGCACCATCGAGCAGGGCGATCCAGCCGTCGATGAAGCTTGCGTCCGGATCGCCGTGACCGGCCAGTGACGCGGTGACCCCGCCACAGGAGCCATGGCCCATCACCACGACGTGGCGCACCTGCAGCTTGGTAACGGCAAACTCTAGCGCCGCCGACACGCCGTGGAGGCCTCCCCCGACCTCGTAGGGGGGGACTAGATTGGCGACGTTGCGCAGTATGAACACTTGCCCGGGGCTGGTGTCGAAGATCGTCGCGGGATCGACCCGGCTGTCGCAGCAGCCGATGATCATCACCGGTGGCTCCTGACCCGTCGCGAGTTTTTCCCAGCGGCGCCGCTCCGCCGGATAAAGGTCGCTCCGAAAGCGGCGATAGCCCCGCAGAAGCTCCTGAAACTCCGACATCTGGTCACCCCCGAGGTTGATGCTGGGCCCCGCAGGACCCGAATTGACCGATGCTGTTGGGCAACAGGGGGGGCCGGGTCAACCTCCCCCCGGGGCCGGAGGCGGAACGAATCGCCGGTTGAAGCAATGATACGTCCGTGGAGCGTGGGGCAGTGGAGTAAGCGACATGAAAAAGGCTTTGATGACCGCCGTACTGGCGTCCGGTATCACGCTGACGGGTTGCGCGACGAACCCGTACAACGATCCTTATTATGGCAACCGCCCGAACCAAGCGGGACGCGCCGCAACGGGTGCTGCGGTTGGCGCGGCTGTCGGCGCGGGCCTTGGTGCAGTGGTCCCAGGCGTGTCGACGGTTCAGGGCGCAGTGGCCGGCGGCATCGCCGGTGCGGTGCTCGGCGCCGTGGTGAATGGCCGTCAATATTATCGCGATACGCGCGGCGCCTGCTATTACGTCGACCAGTACGGGCGTCCGGTCTACGACTATAACGCACGCTGCTGATGCGTGAAGGCGCGGGGGCGGCCCCAAAGGCCGCCCCCTTGCTTGTTACAGGGGTGGCGCCTGTGCCTCCCAATGGCTATCTGCGCGGCATGCTGACGCCTCCCGCGACAAACTTTTCGCCCGCTCCAGCCAAGCAGCGCAAGCCCGACTGGATTCGGGTCAAGGCGCCGACCAGTCATGGCTATTCCGAAACCCGCAAGCTGATGCGCTCGCTGAACCTCGCCACCGTGTGCGAGGAAGCCGCCTGCCCGAACATCGGCGAATGCTGGACTAAGAAACACGCTACAGTAATGATCTTGGGCGACACTTGCACTCGGGCTTGCGCGTTCTGCAACGTCAAGACCGGTATGCCGCGAGCGGTTGATGCGCTGGAACCCGAGCATGTGGCGACTGCGGCGGCCGAGCTTGGCCTCGAGCATATCGTGATTACCAGCGTCGACCGCGACGATCTGCCCGACGGGGGAGCCTCCCAGTTCGTGAAGGTCATTCAGGCGCTCCGCCGGACGACCCCTAACACCACGATTGAGATCCTTACTCCCGACTTCCGCAACAAGTCCGAGACGGCCGTGTCCGCCATCGTCGACACGGGGCCGGACGTCTACAATCACAATCTGGAAACGGTGCCGAGGCTCTATCCGACCATCCGGCCGGGCGCGCGTTATTACGCCAGCTTGAGACTCTTGGAGAGCGTCAAACGACAAGCGCCCCATATCTTCACGAAATCGGGTGTCATGGTCGGGCTGGGCGAGCAGCGCCTCGAAGTTCACCAGGTGATGGACGACATGCGCTCGGCCGGCATCGATTTCCTGACCATGGGGCAGTATCTTCAGCCGACCCCGCGCCATGCTGAGGTCGAGGAGTTCGTTACTCCCGACGCCTTCAAGGCGTATGCCGCGATCGCCAGGGCAAAGGGCTTCCTGCTCGTTGCTGCCTCGCCGTTGACCCGGTCGAGCTATCATGCGGGGGACGATTTTCGGAAGATGCAGGAGGCGCGCTCGGCGCAGCTTGCGAGGGCCGCGGGCTGATGCCCCGCCACAGCGAGACCCGGCACCTCCCGTACACCCCCGAGCAGCTGTTCGACATGGTTGCCGACGTGGCTCGTTACGACGAGTTCCTGCCGTGGGTGGTCGCCGTCCGCATCCGCTCGTCAAGCGAAGCGGAGACGATCGCGGACCTGGTTGTCGGCTTCAACGCCTTCAAGGAAAGGTTCACCAGTCGGGTGCAGAAGCAGCGGCCCGGTCGCATCCTGGTCGACTATCTCGACGGGCCGCTGAAGTATCTTAAGAACGAGTGGGTGTTCGAGCCGGCGGCCCACGGCGGCACGAGCGTCCATTTCTGCGTTGACTTCGCGTTCAAGTCGCGGCTGTTCGAGAGTTTGGCCGGGGCGATGTTCGATCGCGCCCTGCGCCGCATGACGGGTGCCTTCGAGGCCCGCGCGGCGACGCTCTATGGGATCAGCAACTCCAGCGCGCAAACCGCCGCCTGAAGCCGGATCGAAGCACGGCCACCCGCCGCATCGAAGACCTTGCTGTCGGCAACCACGCTGTCGGGATCGGAGCCGCGCTCGGCTCGGGCGAAGACCACGGTGCCGACCGGCTTGCTGGCTGATCCTCCGCCAGGACCCGCGATTCCGGTGATCGCCACCGCGACATCGGCACCCGACGCTTCCAGCGCGCCCCGCGCCATGGCCCACGCGGTTGCCACGCTGACCGCTCCGAACATGTCGACCACATCCTCGCTGACCCGCAGCGCGCTCAGCTTGGCTTCGTTCGAGTAAGTCACGTAGCCGGCCTCCAGAATATCGGAGGCGCCAGCGATTTCGGTAAGGGCGGCGCAGACCAGCCCGCCGGTGCAGCTTTCGGCGACCGCCACGCGCCGGCCCAACCCCCGGTTTGCCTCGACGACTTCGCGGGCTTTGGCGACCAGTTCGGCAGGCAGCAGACTGTCCATCAACGGACCTCCATCCGGATCGAGGCCACTGCCTGTGCGGCGATTCCCTCCTGCCGTCCAGTGAAACCCAGACGCTCGGTGGTAGTCGCCTTAATGCTGACCTGCGCCGGCGACAGCTGCAGGATTTCCGCGACCTTGGCCTGCATCGCGGCGCGGTGTGGACCCACCTTCGGCGTCTCGCAGACGACCGTGCAATCGACATGATCGATCTCGCCCCCGCGAGTCCGGATCAACTCGGCGGCGTGGAGCAGGAAGCGGTCGGACGAAGCGCCTTTCCACTGCGGATCCGATGGCGGAAAATGCTGCCCGATGTCCCCGAGCGCGGCGGCGCCGAGCAGTGCATCGGTGATCGCGTGAAGCACCACGTCGGCGTCGCTATGCCCGGCCAGCCCGTGGTCGTGGGGGATGGCGACGCCACCCATGATAATCGGGCCAGTTCCCTCAAAGGCGTGAACGTCGAACCCCATGCCGGTGCGACTGATCATCCGTGAGGCCAGCATCATTTCGGCTTTCTCCCAATCCCTTGCGGTCGTCAGCTTATCCAGCATCTCATCTCCAGCAATGGTCGCGACCTTGAGCCCGGCATGCTGGAGTACGGTCGATTCGTCCGTATCCCGCGAGCTTCCCGCCTCGTTCATGGCAAACAGCAGATCGTCGACGTGAAAGGCCTGTGGCGTCTGCACCCGCAGCATCTGGGTCCGGCTAACTGTGCCGCGCAGCTCCCGATCGCCCTTGGCGAGCGTGTCGGAGACCGGCAGTACCGGGACTGCGCCGTCCGCGGTCGCCAGTGCATCAAGCAGCCGATCGACGACGTCGGGCGGGCAGAAGGGACGGGCGGCGTCATGAACGAGGACGATGCCTTCGCTGATCGCCTCGAGCCCGTTGCGCACGCTGTCGGCGCGCTCAGGGCCACCCAGGATCGGCTGGCCGACCTCCAGGCCCACCAGGGCAGAGGCGACCTGCTCCTGCTGGTCCGCTCCAACAACTACCCGCACCGCATCGACCCGCGGATGACCGATCAGGGCCTCGACTGCGCGGCGCAGAAGCGGCCTGCCGCCAAGCAAGCGATATTGCTTGGGCACGTCGCCACCGAGTCTCTGCCCGCTGCCCGCCGCGACGATGAGTGCCGTAACCCTGACTTTCACACGCATGGCCCTGCTAGATCTGCGCGGCAGTCCTTAGCTTCTGCCACCAGGAAGAACAGTGCTCGGGCAAGCCCGGCACCGCCGCATTCTTGCCCGCAACGCCCGTATCCCTTACAGGAGGTGGCTTCCATGACGTCCTACAAGCCCATCACCGTCGGCCCGGTCCGCATCGACGCGCCTGTCATCCTGGCGCCGATGACGGGCGTCACCGACCTGCCGTTCCGCCGGGTCGTGAAGCGCTACGGCGCCGGCCTCACCGTCAGCGAGATGATCGCCAGCCAGGCGATGATCCGCGAGACCCGCCAGTCGCTGCAGAAGGCGGCGTGGGATCCCGCGGAGGAGCCGGTCTCGCTCCAGCTCGCCGGTTGCACCCCGACCGAGATGGCTGAAGCCGCGAAACTCAACGAGCAACGCGGCGCCGCAATCATCGACATCAACATGGGTTGCCCGGTTAAGAAGGTCGTCAACGGCGATGCCGGCTCCGCCCTGATGCGCGACCTGCCGCTCGCCGCCAGCATCATAGAAGCGACGGTCAAGGCTGTGTCCGTCCCGGTCACCGTGAAGATGCGGATGGGCTGGGACCATGGCAGCCTCAACGCACCGGAACTGGCCCGGATCGCGGAGGAACTCGGCGCGAAGATGATCACCGTCCACGGCCGCACCCGCAACCAGATGTACAAGGGCTCGGCCGACTGGAGCTTCGTCCGAAAGGTGAAGGACGCCGTGTCGCTGCCGGTGATCGTGAACGGCGACATCAACAGCCTGGAGGATGCCCGCGATGCGCTCAGCCAGTCGGGCGCCGACGGCGTGATGATCGGCCGCGGTGCCTATGGCAAACCGTGGCTCCTCGGGCAGGTCATGGCCAACCTTGCCGGCGGAGCGAAGCCCGATCCGTCGATGGACGAGCAGCTGGCCGTGGTTCTCGAGCAATATGACGCCATGCAGTCGCTTTATGGCCGGGTTACGGGAGTGAACCTCGCCCGCAAGCATATCGGCTGGTACACCAAGGGGCTGACCGGATCGGCGGAATTCCGCAACCGGGTGAACACGCAGGACGATCCGGCGGTGGTCACGGCCATGCTGCGGGAGTTCTACGCGCCTTGGCTCGCTCGTTCTGCAGCCTGAGATTCCCGCCCGCTAACGTAATAACTGTGTTCTTTATGCAACGCGGCCGTGCTACGGCGTCGTTCGATGGACGCGCGAGCCGCTGCTGCTGACCTGAACGAGACGCCGCCGAGTCTGCGCCGCTGGCTCGCTGCGGAACGCGAAAACGGTCGCTTCTACCGCGTAGCCGAGGCAGTCACCGGGGCAATCCTGCTGGTCATGCTGGTCAGCAGCGTGTCGGTGCTCCGGCGCGGCGACCCCGGGGAGATGCTCTCCCCACCGCTGATTGCGCTGCTGCTCGTGGCCAACCTGATTCCGGCGATCGTGCTGATGGTTCTGCTGTCCCGACGCGTCGCGGTCAGCCGGGCGGAACGGGGAGGACTTGGGACCGGACGTCTGCACACCCGTCTGGTGGCGCTATTCTCCGTCATAGCGGCGGTCCCGACCGTGCTGGTCGCGATCTTTGCGTCGCTGCTGTTCCAGAGCGGGCTCGAGTTCTGGTTCTCCGACAAGGCTCGGGGCATGCTGGAAAATGCAGTCCAGGTTGCCAACGGCACATACCAGTTTGAACTGGGCCGGGTCGGCAATGAAGCGTCCACCATGGCGGACGACCTCGCCGGCTATTTAAAGCAGATTCCGATCGACAGTCCGACCTTTGCCGAGGGTCTGGGGTTCCAGACCTACCGGCGGACGCTGAACGAGGCCGCCGTCCTGAACATCGGGTCGGATGGGCAGGTGCGGACGCTCGCCGTCGTCAACGGTTATGACGGGATGGTCGAGCCGACCCGCATCCGGCGGGCCCTAGTGGAGTTGAGCCGAACCCCCATCGCGGACGTCCATACCCCCAAGCGGATCGGGGTTCTGACCAAACTGGATTACGGAAACACCACCTACCTGTATGTCGCGCGATGGCTCGACCCCGGAATCGAGTCCCAGATCACCCGGGCCGGGACGATCCTGGAAGATTATCGCGAATTGATTGCCCGGTCCCGCACCAATCAGCTGCGCTTCAACGCGGCCCTGCTACTGGGCTCATTGATCATCGTCGGCCTGTCGATCTTCTTCGCTCTGCAAATTGCCGACCGCCTCGTTCGTCCGGTCGGCCGCTTGGTGAACGCCGCCGGCCGAGTGGAGGAGGGGGACTTCACCGCTCGGGTCCCGATCGACCAGAAAGACGACGAAATTGGCGTTCTGGCTGCGGCCTTCAACCGTATGACCGGGAGGCTCGAGGAGCAGACCGGCGCGCTGAGGGCGGTGAACACGCAGTTGGAAACTCGCCGCGCCTTTATCGAGGCTGTGCTCGGCAGCGTCACTGCCGGGGTGATCGCCCTTGATACCGAGCGACGAATCCTGCTGATGAACCGCTCGGCCGCGGCGCTGCTGCAGCATGGTGAGGAGAGCGTCGAGAACAAGCCGCTGTCCGAGCTGTCATCTGATCTCGACGAGTTCCTCCGCGGCGACAAGCGCGAGGCCGACGTGCTGGTTGGGTCCGAGCACGGGCAGCGCACGCTCGCGGTAAAGCGGGTGCGCTATTCGGACGGCGTCGTCCTGACTTTCGACGATATTACCGACCAGCTCGCGGACCAGCGCCGCGCAGCCTGGTCGGACATCGCCCGGCGAATTGCGCACGAGATTAAGAACCCGCTGACCCCGATCCAGCTTGCCGCCGAACGCCTCCAGCGTCGCTACGGCAAGGAAATCTCCAGTGATCCGGAGACTTTCGGCCGGCTCACCGAAACAATCGTCCGCCAGGTCGGCGACCTCCGCCGGATGGTGGATGAATTCTCCAATTTCGCCCGCATGCCCAAGCCGGTGTTCCGCGAGGAGAACGTCCACGACATCGCGCGAACCTCGTTGTTCCTCCACGAAGTCGCGCACCCCGGCGTCGCCTTTTCGCTGGAGCCGCCGACAGGCGACATCCGCATGGTCTGCGATCGCCGCCAGCTCGCGCAGGCGTTGACCAACGTCGTCAAGAATGCGGTCGAAGCCATCGAAGCGCGGCATAATCGGGGCGAGCGGAATCCGTCGGGAGATCGCGTCGATCTGGAGCTGCGCGATTGCGACCAGCAACTGGTGATCGATGTGCTGGACACCGGGGTGGGCCTGCCCGAGGAACGCGATCGCTTGACCGAGCCGTACATGACGACCCGGGTGCGTGGCACGGGCCTTGGCCTCGCGATCGTCAAGAAGATCGTCGAGGAACATGGCGGCGAGATTGCGTTCCTCGATCGGCCCGGCGGCGGAACCCATGTCAGGATCGCGTTCGACAAGAGCCGGCTGGCCGCACTCGCCACTGCTGCTTCGGAGGAAGAACCGGCCTCAGCCGACGGCCAGCAGCCGGGCCGGAGGCGGGACGACGATGCCAACCCATCAGATGAGGAGCAGGCCTAAATGGCACTTGAAGTGCTGGTAGTCGACGATGAGGCCGATATCCGGGAGCTGGTCAGCGGAGTCCTGGAGGACGAGGGGTATGCGGTTCGTACCGCGGCCAACAGCACCGAAGCGCTGGAGGCGATCGAAGAGCGGCGCCCGAGCCTGGTCCTGCTTGACGTCTGGCTGCAGGGCTCGCGGCTAGACGGGTTGCAGTTGCTGGAGCAGGTCAAGCGCCGGGATCCGACGCTTCCCGTGCTGATGATCTCCGGCCATGGCAATCTCGATACCGCGGTTGCCGCCATCCGCGAAGGCGCGGTCGATTTCATAGAAAAGCCGTTCGAGGCTGGGCGGCTGCTGCACCTCGTTGGCCGCGCCACCGAGACCGACCGGCTCCGCCGGGAGAATGCCACGCTTCGCGAGCGGGCCGGTTACGACGAGCAGCTGAACGGCAGTTCGGTCGCGATCAACACAGTCCGGGCTACCCTGAAGCGGGTTGCTCCCACCGGCAGCCGGGTGCTGATCACCGGCCCCGCCGGGGTCGGCAAGGAAATCGCTGCGCGCACGATCCACCAGTGGAGCACTCGCGCAGGCGCTTCTTTCATCACCGTGTCATCGGCGCGCATGGAACCGGAACGGGTCGAGGAGGAACTGTTCGGCAGCGAAGCCGACGGGGTGGCCCGCCCCGGCCTGCTCGAGCAGGCGCACGGTGGCACCCTGTTCATGGACGAAATCGCCGACATGCCGCTCACCACCCAGGCCAAGATCCTGCGGGTGCTGACGGACCAGAGCTTTACCCGCGTCGGTGGCCAGCGCCCTGTTAAGGTCGACGTCCGGGTGCTGTCCTCCACCTCTCGCAACCTTCAGGAGGAAATTGCGGGCGGGCGATTCCGCGAAGACCTGTATTACCGCCTCAATGTCGTTCCGGTGCGGATCCCGCCGCTGCGCGAGCGCCGCGAGGACATCCCCGAGATCGCCAACCACTTCCTGGCCCGTTTTGCCGGGGATCGGCAGCTGGCCGCACCCGTGCTGTCAGAAGAGGCGGTTGCGGCGCTGCAGGCCCACGACTGGCCCGGCAACGTCCGTCAGCTTCGCAACATCATCGAGCGCACAGTGATCCTCGCCCCGACCGATCGGTTGGAGCGGATCGATGTGGACCTGCTCCCATCCGAGGTCCTTGAAGGCGGCGGGGGAGGAGGCGTCAACAACAGCGCCTTGTCGATCATGGGCAGCCCTCTCCGCGAGGCGCGGGAAAGCTTCGAGCGCGAGTATCTCCGGGTCCAGATAAGGCGCTTCTCAGGCAACATCTCCCGCACAGCTTCGTTCATCGGAATGGAGCGCTCGGCTTTGCACCGGAAACTCAAGGCTTTGGGCCTCGGGGACAAGGGAGCGCCGAGCGACGAAGGATAATCATAAGAGGCGTGAACACATGCCCGACAAGCCGTTGAGTTTGCAGGATCATTTTCTCAACAATCTCCGCCGTTCAAAAATCTCCGTGACTATCTTCCTGGTCAAGGGGGTGAAGCTTCAGGGAATCATCACCTGGTTCGACGCCTTCTCATTGCTGTTGCGGCGGGAAGGGGTCAGCCAACTGATCTACAAGCACGCCATGTCGACGATCATGCCGGCCGAACCGCCGCAGGATCTCGACCTCTCCCAGTTCACCGGCAGCCGGCTCGACGCGAGCCGGACTACTCTCCAGGACAAATTCCTGGCGGCGGCTGCTCGGCAACAGGAACCGATGACTGTGTTTCTCGTAAACGGTGTGATGTTACAGGGAGAAGTGCTTGCGTTTAATCGCTTCTCCATGCTGTTGGGGCGCCGGGGACAGCTTCAGCTGGTCTACAAGCATGCGGTCTCCACCCTGCAGCCCGAACGGCCGTTGATGCTGGAAGACGGTGAGGAGGGGGAGGGCTCGTGAGCACTTTTAACCGTGCCTCTGAGGATGGCATCGGCCGCGGCGAACGCGCGTTTCTCGTGCTTCCGGACCGAAGCGATGGCGCGCTTCGCTCGGTGGAGGCGCGGCTCGATGAAGCCGAGGGACTGGCTGGCGCTATCGGGATCGACGTGGTCGGGCGCCGCGCTTTCCGCATCCGCCAGCCACGGCCAGCAACCTTGTTCGGAAAGGGGCAGGTTGAAGAGATCGGCAAGCTCGCGGAGGACAGCGGCGCGAAGCTCCTGATCGTCGATGCGTCTCTGTCGCCGGTCCAGCAGAAAAGCCTCGAGGAACAGGCTAAAACCAAGGTGATCGACCGTACCGGTCTGATCCTGGAGATATTCGGGGAGCGCGCCGCCACTGCGGAAGGGCGTTTGCAGGTGGAACTGGCTCACCTGGATTACCAGGCTGGGCGTCTGGTTCGCAGCTGGACCCACCTCGAGCGGCAGCGGGGCGGATTCGGCTTCCTTGGTGGCCCCGGCGAAACCCAGATCGAAGCCGACCGTCGTCTCATCCGCGATCGCATGGCCAAGATCCGGCGGGAGTTGGAACAGGTGCGCCGCACTCGCGGGCTCCATCGTGATCGACGCCAGCGCGCGCCATGGCCGATCATCGCTCTGGTGGGCTACACCAACGCAGGCAAATCGACGCTGTTCAACCGCATGACGCGAGCGGATGTGCTGGCGGAAGACCTTCTCTTCGCCACCCTTGATCCAACCATGCGGCAGGTGAAGATCCCAGGCTTCGACAAGGCGATACTGTCCGACACCGTAGGGTTCGTGTCCAACCTCCCAACCGAGTTGGTCGCGGCGTTCCGGGCGACGCTCGAGGAAGTGTCATCGGCGAACCTCATCCTTCACGTCCGCGACATCGCCCATCCAGACAGCGATGCCCAGAAGGCGGATGTCGAAGCCGTGCTCGGCTCGCTCGGCATGGACGAGGAGGGGGCTCCGCCGCGCCTGGAGGTTTGGAACAAGATTGATCTGCTCGGCGACGACGATCGCGCAGCCATGCTTAACGAGGCTGAGCGGCGGGAGGATGTCGTGGCGATCTCTGCGGCGGAGGGTTCAGGGATTGATGGGTTGCAGCAGGAAATTGCCCTGCGGCTTCGCGGCGACGCCTTGGTGCACCATCTTCGCGTGGGGACGGGAGACGGCGGCCGCCTTGCGTGGCTGCATTCGCGCGGAGAAGTGCTGGATAGCCGCGTCGAGGGCGATTTCATCGCCGTAGACGTTCGCCTGTCGCCGGAAAACTGGACCCGCTATCAGTCGCTCTGAGCGCGCTTTGCCCTCCCCCAGAGCCGTTCCTTCTCCTCCAGCGTCAAGGCCGCGAAACCCCGCTCGCTTTCGATGGTGCGGAAGCGCCGCTCGAACTTGCGATTGGCCTGACGGAGCGCCTCTTCAGCATCGATGTTGAGATGCCGTGCGAGGTTTACGACTGCAAACAGCAGATCGCCGAGTTCCTCCATCCGGGGCGCTGGCTCAACCTCCGCATCGAGCTCGCGCAGTTCCTCGTCGATCTTTGCCCGGGGACCCCGTGGATCAGGCCAGTCGAAGCCGGTGCGGGCAGCCCGTTGCTGGAGCTTGGCCGCACGCTCCAGGGCAGGAAGCGCCAGGGCAACGCCGGAGAGAGCGCTGGAGTCTTTGGTCTTGCCAGCGCGCTCTTCAGCTTTGATCTGCTCCCAAAGGTGATGACCACCGCTCGGCGCGTCGCCGAAGATGTGCGGATGCCTGCGTTCAAGCTTGTCGCAAATGCCCGCAATGACGTCGTCCAACCCGAAATGACCGGCATCGGCTGCAATCTGAGCGTGGAACACAACTTGCAGCTGCAGATCGCCAAGCTCTTCCTGCAGGTCGGCTAGGTCATTGCGCGCTATCGCGTCCGCGACTTCGTAGGCTTCCTCGATCGTGTAGGGCGCGATGGTCGCGAAGGTCTGGACACGATCCCACTCGCAGCCATGCACCGGATCGCGAAGCTGCTTCATGATCTTCGCCAGCCGATGGAGACTTGCATCCAGTTCTTGCGGCGCTTCGGCCCGGGCAGGCCGGGCTGGATCAGCATCGCTCATGAGAATTCCTAAGTATGATAATATGCATTATGTAAAGACCAACTAGGTGTGAGAGCGAGATCAGGGCTCCAGAATGAGCCAGCGCCCCTCGACACCCCATCGCTGCAAGGTGGATAGGAAATTCATCCCAAGCACGTTCAAAGTGTCATGTTCCGCGACGTAGACGCCGAAGTCGCGCCGCTCGATGCCGCTGACGCTAAGCATGCCAGCCCGGCCAACGCCGACCCGGATGATGCCGTTGCCGGTCCGCACCAACTGCTCTCGCACCGGGTCAACACGAAGTCTGCTCAGGGCCGCGGTTTCGCTTCCGACCGTTGTCATCGTTGCCCCGCTGTCGATCAGGAAGTTGACCGGCGTACCGTTGAGTTCGCCTTCGATCCAGAAATGTCCGTCGAGCGCCATCGGGATACGGATCTGCTCGCCGACCTGTACCGGCTGCCCAGTCGCTTCCGACTGTAGCCGCTGCGCGACGAACCCCAAGTCGTCGCGGAACGTGAAAACCACGAAGCCGGCGCCGAAGATAACGAGCCACGCGGTGGCCATGGTCAGCATCGATGCCAAGCGCCCGCGCCGCCCGATCAGCAGCCCTGCCACGAGCATAATGGCCATCAAGAGGTACAGGCTGCCAAGCTGAAGATCGTTGTTGAGCATCTCAGGACCGGAGCACCAGGCGCCTGCCCTCGACGCCCCACGCGCTGAGCGTCGAAAGAAAGTTCATCCCCAAGACGTTGCTGCCATCGTTGGGGTTGATGTTCACGGCGAGGTCCTCCCGCCTGATGGACCCGAGTGTGAACACCTCCGCAGACGATCGGGGCATCACCGCAGTGCCGTTCGCGGTTTGCACCACGTCGGCCCTCATGCCCGTCTCCAGCCCGGCGCGCCGAGCAGTTTCGCGCGACACTGTGGTGATCGTGGCGCCACTATCCACCATGAAGCGCGCGGGATGGCCATTCAGCTTGGCCTCTACCCAGAAATGGCCGTCTTCGCTGACCGGGATCGTCATTGATTCGCCAGTGACGATTGGCGCGCCAGTCGCTTCCGAACGCAGCTTCTGGCCAAGCGTTGCGAACTCGTCACGAAAGGCAAACAGGGCAAAGGCTACGGCGAACACCGCTATCCAAGCGAGCACCATTTTGGCAGCCTTGCCCACAGGCAGCCGAGTGGCCACCAGCGAGCTCGCAACAAGCACCAGCATCAGGAGAAGATACAAGGCTTGCGGAGCGTCCTCGCCCGTCACTTGCACTCGATCTCCTGCCCGTCAAATGCCGGCGTCGCCCAGCTGGGCAGCGCTTTGACTAGATTGGTATAGTCCATGCTGTTGTCGAGGTGGCTGAGAAGCAATTGCCCGACTTGGAGGTCGCGAGCCCAGCCGAGCACAGCATCCAGGTGAGCATGGGTCGGATGCGGACGGCGGCGAAGGCAGTCGGCTACCCACAGGTCGGACCTCTGATAGAGGTTGGCCATGGCTTCGGTCAGCTCATGAAAGTCAATGGCATAGGCAATACTCTTGCCGTGCTCTTCGAACCGGAGGCCTAGCGAGGTGATCCCCCCATGGGGCTGATCGACGAAGCGGACTCTGCTGTTGCTGAGCGTCCAATCCTGATCGATCGGATGGGCCGACAGGACCGCTGGGTAGAGCGCGTTGCCGGCGAAGGTGTATCCGAACCGTTCCCGCAAGCGGTCCAGCACGCCTGGCCGCGCATGCAACGGCACCTGATTGTGGCGGTTGTGCGCGACCTGCCGGAGATCGTCGATCCCATGGCAATGGTCGGCATGGTCATGGGTGACGATTACGCGGTCGATCCGGCTTACGTCAGCGGCAAGCAGCTGCTCGCGCACGTCCGGGCCGCAGTCGATCAGGATGCGTTCGCCGCCGACTTCGACCAGCGCAGCCGACCGAGTGCGGCGGTTCTTTGGCTCCCCCGGATCGCAGGTGCCCCAGTCATTCCCGATCCGCGGCACTCCGGACGACGTGCCGCAGCCCAGGATGCGCAATCTCATGCAGCGGCGCCCGGGCTCGCCGCTGCAGCCTTGCTGAACAGGCGAAAGAAGTTGGCGGTGGTCTGGTCGGCGAGATCTTCTGGGTCCTCGCCTCGCAGCTCGGCGACGAAGCGAGCAGTATCCGCTACAAAGGCAGGCTCGCAGGTCTTGCCGCGATTGGGCACCGGCGCGAGGAAGGGCGCATCCGTTTCGAGAAGCAGTCGATCCGCAGAAACGATCTTTGCGACCTCCTGCAAGTCACTCGCATTCTTGAAGGTCACGATCCCAGACAGCGATACATACAAGCCGAGCTCGAGGCCTCGCTCGGCAAGCCAGCGGCTGCCCGTAAAGCAGTGCAGGACGGCAGCAAGGGCCCCTTCCTGTGCCGCTTCGCTCAGGATCTCGACGGTATCCTCTTCCGCGTCGCGGGTGTGGATGACGAGCGGAAGACCGGTAAGCCGCGACGCCCCGATATGGGCGCGAAAACGGTCCCGTTGTGCCGCCCGGTCCGACTTGTCGTAATAGTAATCGAGCCCGCACTCGCCGATGGCGACCACACGCGGATGAGCAGCGGCCTCGGCCAGCGCCGCGGCGCCAAGATCAGGGTGCGTGTCAGCCTCATGCGGATGCACCCCGATGCTGGCCCAGACGTCCAGATGTCGCTCGGCCGCCCCGACAACCTGCTGCCATTCCGATTGCCGGGTCGAAATATTCAGGAAGCCGGCCACCCCCCTCGCCCGCGCTCGATCGAGAACGCCGTCCTGATCTTCGACCAATCCGGGGTAGTTGAGATGGCAATGACTGTCGATCAGCGTCATGCCGCCTCGCCCGAAGCTTCAGCCTGCAACTCGAGCCGAGGAAAAATCGGCTGCGGCGCGACGATCTTGCCGCTTGCCTGACCCTCCGCGATGTAGGCCAGTAAGCGCTGAGCGGACCCCGGAACCACCGGCTCCACGGCCCTGGCGAGCATCGACACCGCCGCGGCCAGCGTGCCGAGGACTTCGGCCATACGCTGCGGGTCGCTCTTGCGCAGCGCCCAGGGCGCCATGGCGTCGACATAGGCGTTGCAGGCGAACACCGCGCTCATCCAGGCCTCCAGCCCGGCCGAGAAGGCGAACCTTTCGAACTCCGCCGGCAAGCTTTCGGAGCAAGCGCGACGGACTTCGTCAAGCAGAGCATCGTCGTCGCTCCTCTTGCCGGGAGCAGGAACAACTCCGTCGAGATTCTTGAAGATCATCGAGAATGTGCGCTGGGCGAGGTTGCCGAAGCTGTTCGCCAGCTCGGCATTGGCGCGGGCAACGATCGCCTCGTCCGAATAGCTTCCGTCCTGACCGAAGCTGATCTCCCGCAGCAGGAAGTAGCGCACGGGATCCACCCCGAACTGGGCGACCATCTCGAGTGGATCGACCACGTTGCCAGTGCTCTTGGACATCTTCTCGCCGCGCAGCAGCACATGGCCGTGGCCGTAGATCTGCTTGGGCAGGGCGATCCCGGCGGACATGAGGAAGGCGGGCCAATAGACTGCGTGAAAGCGGACCACATCCTTGCCGATCAGGTGGACGTCCGCCGGCCAGTAACGCTCCCACTCCTCGCTGCTGTCAGGGTAGCCAACGCCCGTGATGTAATTGGTGAGGGCGTCGAGCCAGACATACATGACGTGCCCCGGACTGCCCGGAACCGGAATGCCCCAGTCGAAGCTGGTTCGCGAGATGCTGAGGTCCTGCAGCCCGCCCTCTACGAAGCGGAGCACCTCGTTCCGGCGGCTGTCCGGACGAATGAAGTCCGGGTTGGCCCGGTAATGGTCGAGCAATTTCTGCTGATAGGCCGACAGACGGAAGAACCAGCTTTCCTCCACCGTCCATTCAACCGGGGTACCTTGCGGCGACAGCTTCTCCCCGGCCTCGCCGCCGACCAGCTCGCTTTCGTCATAAAAGGCTTCGTCGCGGACCGAGTACCAGCCTTCGTAGCGGCCGAGGTACAGATCCCCGCGCTCCGCCATGGCCGTCCAGATCGCCTGGCTCGCCCGGTGATGCTCGGGCTCCGACGTGCGGATGAACCGATCGTATGAGATATTCAGGGCGGCATCCATGTCGCGGAAAATGGCCGACATCTTCTCCGCGTAGAGCTTGGGCTCGACCCCCTCCGCGCGGGCTGCCTGGGCCATCTTGAGACCATGCTCGTCGGTTCCGGTCTGGAACCGGACGTCACGCCCCTGCGCACGGTGGAACCGGGCGATCGCGTCGGCCGCAATGGCTTCATAGGCATGGCCGATATGCGGCCGACCGTTGGGATAATTGATGGCGGTTGTGATGTAATAAGGCTTGGACATGTGCCCGTCGCCCTACCCGCCTGTCCGGCTCCCCGCAACGGAGGCGAGGATGGTGCCGATCTGGAAGCAGGTCGCCGCCGGATCGAGCGACAGCCGCGGAGCAATGGCCGCGCTCTCCCGCGCCCTCGCGTAAGCGTCCAGTGCCCGCTGGCGGGCTGCACCTTCGGACTGGCGCGCCTCCTTCGCCAGCATAGTCGGCGCCATTTCTAGGAAGGCGGCATAGCGTGGAGCGGCTGCTTTTCCTGCCAGCGCGGAGGCCAATTTCGAACGGCGGGCATTGTCCGGATCACCGGTCCGCATGATCGCCAGGGCTTCCGTCTCCAGCACGGCCAGGTCGAGCTCGGCGACCGCCAGCGCTCGGCCGACGCTTCCACCGGCTGAAGGAATGAGATTCTCCCGCTCTGCCTCTGCCAACTCCGGCAGCCGCTCGCGCAAAGCAGCCGTCATGGCGTCATGGTCGAGAGGTCGCAGGTCGAGGCGCCGGCAACGCGAACGAATTGTCGGCAGCAATCGCCCCGGAGCATGGCTGACGAGGAAGAAAATGCTGTTCGCCGGAGGTTCCTCCAGCATCTTCAGCAAGGCATTGGCGGCCTCGCGCTCCATATCGTCGATGCTGTCGATGACCACGGCGCGCCACGCGGACATGGATGGCGCCACCGCGAACAGGCTGCCAAGCTTGCGGACCTGCTTCACCGTGATGTTGCGACGCAGGGCATCGCCCTTGTCGTTCAACTCCCGCTCCAGCTTGCGAAAATCGGGGTGACTCCCCGCCTCGATCAGCCTTGCGATTGGGTGGTCCGGAGGCGTGTCGATGCCCGGCGGACCGACCTTCGGCCCGGCCGCATCGGCCAGCAGGCGCAGCGACGCCATGTTCGCGAACAGGGCCTTGCCGACACCCCGCGGTCCGGCGAGCAGCCATGCATGGTGGAGCGCGCCGGAGTCTCTCGCAGCGGTGAAGCGGGCAACGGCATCGTCCTGACCGAACAGGGTCACAGCAGATCCTCGATCGCTCGGAGCAGCCGCTCCGTGACCTGCTCCTCCGTGCCCGACGCGTCGGTCAGTCGAACTCGATCAGGCTCCTGCTCGGCAATCGTCCGAAATGCCTCTTCAACCGAGCGGTGATACTCCGCTGGCCGCCCGCCTATCCGATCGCTGGAGCCGTCGTCGCGTGCCAGGGCGCGCGCTGCTCCCGTCGGGTGGAGCAGAACCAGCGTGCGGTCGGGGAAGACATCCTCGATCCCGAATGCATTGATGCCACGCACCTGCGCAATCCCGAGCCCGCCTGCGCCGCCCTGGTATGCGAGCGAACTGTCGACGAAGCGGTCGGACAGGACCCAGCGACCCGCCTCCATTGCAGGCAGGATCAGCTTGTCGACGTGATCGGCCCGCGCGGCAGCGAACAGCAGGGCCTCAGCACGCGAACCCCAGCGATCCTGCTCCCCCTGCAGGAGCAGCGAACGGATGGCCTCCCCGCCCTCACTTCCGCCGGGTTCCCGGGTGGTGACGACCTTGAGACCGCGCTCACGAAGGGCCGCGGCAAGCGCGTGGACCTGGGTCGACTTCCCGACGCCCTCCCCGCCTTCCAGGCTGATGAACCGCCCGCGGCGGGTCACGCCATCCCGACGAGCTGCTTGAGCCCCAGCCACATGCGGCCGAAGAAGCCCGCCTCCTCGACGGCCTCGGCGGCGACCAGCGGCATGCGCTGCACCGTTCCGTCCGGCGTAGTGACGACCAGCTCGGCGACCTGCTGGCCCTTTTCGATCGGAGCCTTGATCGGTCCAGTGTAGGCAATCTTCATCCGGGGCTCTCCGCTGACGAGCCCGGCTGGATAGGTCACGGCGATCGCCTTGGGCGCGACCAGCTGAACCTCATTTTCGCTACCCAGCTGCACCTCGGCCGAGCCGACCGCCGCTCCGGCCTGGAACAGCGGCCTCGATTGCCACGCATTGAAGCCCCAGTTCATCAGCTTGACCGATTCATCGATCCGCTGATTGAAGCTGCCCAGCCCGGCCAGCACCAGGATCAGCCGGCGGCCATTCTGCTCAGCCGATCCGGTAAAGCCATAACCAGCTTCCTCGGTGTGCCCGGTCTTGAGGCCGTCCGCCCCAGCGACCTTGCCCAGGATCGGATTACGATTGCCCTGAGTGATCGCCTGGCCCGAGCCCAGCGTCTTGCCCCAGGTGAAGCTCGGCTGTCCGTAGAACTGCTTATAAAGCTTGGGGTGGCGCTCGATCGAGGCGCGGGCGATCTTCGCCAAGTCGCGCGCAGTGACATAGGTGACGCCCTCGTCGGGCCAGCCGTTGCTGTTGCCGAAGTTGCTGCCAGCCAGACCCAGTTTCTTGCCCAGCGCGTTCATCTGTGCGGCAAAGGCCGGCTCGGTGCCGGCGATGCACTCGGCCAGCACCACGGAAGCGTCGTTCCCCGACAGGGTGACAATGCCGTGCAGCAAATTCTCGACGCTGACTTGCTCGTTGGGGCTCAGGAACATGGTCGATCCCGCCGCCGGACCATGCCAGCGCTGCCACGTCTCCGGCCGCACCGTGCACATCTTGCCCAGCGGCAGCTTGCCCTGATCGATCAGCTCAAAAGCGACCTCCGTCGTCATCATCTTGGCCATGGATGCGGGCGGCATGCGTGTGTCCGCGCCCTTGTTGAGCAGCTCCGCGCCGGATGACAGGTCGATCAGATAAGCGACCTTTGCGGGGGTTTCGAACGGCGGGGCCGCGGCAGGTGCGGCGACGGCAAGGGTGGACAGGGCGGCAGCGGCAAGCAGGCGTGAAACGGTCATTGGTCGGTCGCAGGCTCCGGTAGGAAGGCGCTCCCTCCGTAGCGCCGTCACGCGGCTCGCGCGAGAAGCTTTTCGGTCACGACCGTCGGCTGATCCCGTCGGCCAGCAACCCGACCGACAGGGCGTAGTAATTCGAGCAATTATAATCGAGGATCGTGCGGTAATTGTTGGTCAGCAGATAGCCGGTCGCCCCCTGCCCGTCGGGCTCTAGCAGGCTCGCCATCTCATTGTCGGGCAAGCCCCGCCCGGTGGGCACCACACCAAGCGCCCGCCACTCCCGCACAGTCAACCACCGGCTGTGCCGCTTGAACACCGCGGCGCAGCGGGGCGCGTTGAAGGCGTTGCGCAAGGCGGCGCGGTTCAGGGTAGCTGGCACGCGCACGGGCACGCCCCAATGCACATTTGGCTTCCACCCCGCATCGCGCAGATAGGCCGCAATGGAGGCGAGCGCATCGGCCTCGTTGCTCCAGATGTTGGCATACCCGTCACCGTCCCCATCCGTGCGTAGGCGAAGCACAACCGATGGCATGAATTGAGGATAGCCGGTCGCGCCCGCCCAGCTCCCCTTCAGCCGGGAGCGGGCAATGCCCTGGTCCAGCAAGCGCATCGCCGCTACGAATTCGTCCTCGAAGAATGCACGACGACGGCCCTCGTACGCCAGGCTGGCAAGCGCGATCAGGAGGTCGAAGCTGCCAGTCACCCGGCCGTAGCTGGTTTCATGACCGTAGATCGCCATCAGCACCGACGGTTCTACGCCGTAGCGCGCCTGGATCGCGGCCAGCCGCTGCCAGTTCGCATAATAGCGCGCAGATCCGCGGTTGATGAGGTCGGCGGTGACGTGCTGCCGACGGTAAGGCTCGAATGGGGGCGCGACATTGGGAGTCATGATCGCGCCGGGCTGGCCCCGATCGAGCTGCATCACCCGCCGGTTAAGTTCCAGGGCCGGCATGACGCTGGCGATCGTCGCCTCGCGCACTCCCGCGGCTCGCGCGAGCGCTGCCAGCCGCTGCTTGTAGCCGGCAAAGCCGGAGAGCGCCCCGGGGACCGATGGGTGCATCGAGATGACCTGCACCGGATCGGAGCGCACCGGCTGATACGGGCGGGGCGCAGGCGGGCGCGCGGCCGGCTGCGGCGCGGTGGGAAGCGGGGCAAGCGGGTCCTGCTGTGCGCTGGCAGGAGTCAGCGCCATCGCGCCCACGCACGTCAATCCAAGTGTCCACCGCGCACGCACGTTGCTGATCCCCTCCCGGTCCATCGCGCCCCAACGCACGAGGCATCGCAGCCGTTCACTCACCTTGCACGATGCTGCCCACCTCGATAGGCGGACTTTCCTGAACGCCGGATGGGTGGCCGAGTGGTTTAAGGCAGCGGTCTTGAAAACCGCCGTGGGTGCAAGCTCACCGTGGGTTCGAATCCCACCCCATCCGCCACGACTCGGATCCGTCAGGTTTGGGGCCCTGCCGCTGTTCGCCGGGCTTCAAACGGCCCTCCGCAGTGCCGTTCGTCGGTTGGTCGAAAGCCCGTTTGCTGACTCCACAAATGTAGCGTAGCTCTCTGTGTTAGAGTAGTAATACGGGGACGGCATGACTCGGATCATCTTGCGGAGTTCGGCGGCACTGCTCGCCCTAGCGTCGGCAGCTGTCGCCGCCGCCCAGCAGGCGGAGGGCGACAGGGCGCCCGTCGCGGAAGGCCCGAACGCTCGCACGACGAGCTACGACGCAGGCTTCTTCGCCCAGTTCGCCCCCCGCAGCGCGCTGGACATCGTTCGCCGCGTGCCGGGCTTCACGCTGGACCTTGGGAACAGCGACGTCCGCGGGTTCGCCGGGGCCGCCGGGAACGTCGTCTTCAATGGCGCTCGGCCAAGCTCGAAGTCCGACTCGCTGGAGAGCATTCTTGCGCGCATTCCGGCCAGTCGCGTTGCGAAGGTGGAGGTCGGAGCCGGCGCACTCTACGGGGCCGAATATGCCGGCAAAACCCAGGTGCTCAACCTTATCCTCTCGGCCGAGGGCGGCTTCGACGCGACCGTCACGGCGGCTGGGCGACGCCTTTATACCGGCTATCTCAACCGCGACATATCCGGTTCGGCACTGATCAAGCGGGGTGCCTCCAGCATCAACCTGTCGGCTGGGACCGGGCGCAACCGTCAGGTCGAAGAAGGCACGGATGTCCTGACCAGGCTTTCCGACGGTGCCGAATTCGAGGCCCGCCGCAAGGTCAACAGCTACTTTAACCGCGACCCCTACCTGTCCGGCAGCTACGCGCTCGAGCGCGCGCAGGACAAGGCGATCCGGGCCAATATCCGCTGGGGTCCGTCACGCTTCGACCTGACGCAGCGCAACCGCGTCTCTGAGCTTGGCGAAGCACGGCACGACGACAGCCTGATCCAGAAATACCGCACCCCCGTGTTCGAAGTGGGCGGCGATATCACGCGCCCGCTGGCGGGAGGCGCAATCAAGCTGGTCGGGCTGGCGACCCGCCGCAAGCGTAACAACTTCGATGCCTATATCGCGCGCGACCGCCTGCTCTCCGAAGGCGGCAGAGAGGTTGGCGGGTTCGAGCAGAGTCAGGAATCGAAGCTCAACGAAACGATCGCCAAGCTTGGCTGGACCCGCTCCAACGTGTTCGGACTGACCTTCGAGGCAGGGGTGGAGGGAGCGCTCAACACGCTGGACAACGACCTCAGCCTGTTCGTGATCAACCAGAACGGAGATCGGGTCCGCAGGGACCTTCCGATCGACCAGGCGAAGGTCAAGGAGCGCCGTGGCGAATTGTACGTAAACGCCGGGCGGAACCTGACCCCTGCCCTCCGCGTCGACGGCGGCTTGCGATATGAGTTCTCGACCTTGAACGTCAGCGGCGATGCGACCGCGGAGCGTTCTCTCCGCTTCTTCAAGCCGAACCTCGCAATAGATTGGAAGCCGGGCGGGGGCTGGCACACCCGGTTCTCAATCCGCCGGACCGTCGCCCAGCTGAACTTTTACGATTTCATCAGCTTTGCCGAACTCTCCAACGACCGGGTCAGCGGCGGCAACGCAAACCTGCTGCCGCAAAGGACCTGGGAGGTCAGGGGCACGCTCGATCGCCCGATCTTCGGCGATGGCTTGATCAAGCTGGACGCGGGGATCGACCGGGTGAGCCTGCTCCAGGACCAGATCCTCACGGACGACGGGTTCAGCGCACCGGGCAACCTGGGCACGGGCAAGCGCCGCTTTGTCTCGCTGCAGATTGATGCTCCGCTGCAGCGCTTTGGCCTGACCGGCACCCGATTGAAGCTGAACGGCCAGCTTCAGCACACCCGGGTCAACGATCCGATCTCCGGCACGAACCGCAATTTCAGCGACTTCTTTCCTGATTGGGAATGGGGTGTCGAACTGCGGCGCGATGCCGGCGCTTTCTCCTACGGGCTCACGGTCAATCACCGCGACCGGTTCAGCTTCTTCCGAGCCGACGAGATCGACACCAACTACAATGGCGGACCGTACGGCACAGCATTCGTCGAGTGGCGCCCCGCTGCCCGTACCTCACTCACCCTCGACGTCGACAATGTGCTGAATACCACCGGCGAGCGCGAACGCCTGTTCTTCGATCCAAACCGATCGTCACCCGAACCCATCGAGCGCGAAAAGCGGGTCCGCAACCGGCACGTCAGTTTCGGCCTCACCCTGAAGCAGACGTTCGGCCGCTCCAGTCCGTCAGCGGGGGTGGCGCTACCGAACTGAGGCGGCTAGACGGCGCGCGTCTCTCACCCACTCCTGGAGCCTTCGCCGTGGCCGAGCCTGCCATCCTGCCGTTCGACTGGAATGACCCGTTCGGCCTTGATGAACAGCTCAGCGACGACGAGCGGATGGTCCGCGATACTGCGGAAGGATATGCGCAGGAAAAGCTGCAGCCCCGGGTTACCGATGCCTTCATGGCCGAAGATTTCGACCGTGAGATCCTGCGCGAAATGGGCCAGCTCGGACTGGTCGGCGCAACCGTGCCGACCGAATATGGCGGCGCGGGTTTAGGTTACGTCAGCTACGGCCTGATCGCCCGCGCGGTCGAGCGGGTGGATAGCGGCTATCGCTCCGCAATGTCGGTGCAAAGCTCGCTCGTCATGTATCCGATCCTAGCCTACGGCTCTGAGGAACAGCGCGGCAAATTCCTGCCGGGGCTGGCGAAGGGCGACCTGGTTGGCTGCTTCGGGCTGACCGAGCCTGACGCCGGATCCGACCCCGGCGGAATGCGGACCCGCGCGGAGAAGACCGCCCACGGCTACCGCATCACCGGTTCCAAGATGTGGATCACCAACTCGCCCATCGCCGACGTGTTTGTCGTATGGGCCAAGTCGGATGCCCATGGCGGCAAGATCCGCGGCTTCGTTCTCGAAAAGGGGATGCCGGGGCTGACTGCGCCGGCGATCAAGCAGAAGCTCTCGCTGCGCGCCTCGATCACCGGCGAAATCGTCATGGACAATGTCGAGGTCGGTGAAGACGCGCTGCTCCCGAACGTCGAAGGCCTCAAGGGGCCGTTCGGATGCCTCAATCGCGCCCGCTACGGCATTGGCTGGGGAGCGATGGGCGCGGCCGAGGCGTGCTATGCGGCGGCGCGGCAGTACACGCTGGACCGCAAGCAGTTTGGACGTCCCCTCGCCTCCAACCAGCTGGTCCAGCTCAAGCTGGCCAACATGATCACCGAGATCACGCTTGGCCTCCAGGCCGTTCTGCGGGTTGGGCGGCGCCTTGAGGCGGGGGAACTGATCCCGGAGACGATCAGCCTTATCAAGCGCAACAATGTCGGCAAGGCACTCGACATCGCTCGAGTCGCTCGCGATATGCATGGGGGCAACGGCATCAGCGCCGAATTCCAGGTCATCCGCCACGCGCTCAACCTGGAAACGGTGAACACCTACGAAGGCACGCACGACGTTCATGCGCTGATCCTCGGGCGGGCGATTACCGGCCTGTCGGCCTTCTGATTAGCCCCAAGCCGGACGCTGGAGAACCAGCGTCGGCTCATCGTGATAGACGCTCTCGCCAACCTGCTCAAAGCCGAGCCGTTCGGCCAGCCGTAGCGACGGCTCGTTCGCCGGAGCTATGATCGCCCAGATCGGCGTCGGTCGAAGCGTCCGTTCGGCCCACCCCAGCACCGCCCGGCAGGCTTCCCCCGCGATACCTTGGCCATGCACCTCCGTGGCGAAGATCCAGCCCATCTCGGGGGTGTCGCCGAAGTCTGGCTGAAGGTCGCGCCAGGCGTTGAACAGGGACAGCGTGCCGACCAGCTTGCCGTCGGAGAGGCGCTCGACTGCCCAGCCGCCGATGCCGATCATCGGCCATTGGCCGGTAGATGCGGCCATGCGACGCCAGCATTCCTCCGCGGACATGCCGACGCCGCCGAAATGGCGCATGACGTCCGGATCGCCGACGATGGCGAGATACGGAGAGAAATCGTCTTTAGTGAACTGACGCAGGCGAAGCCGCTCGGTCTCCAATACCGGAGCCGAGCGGCATTTCCCGGACAAGCTGGACCCCGGATCAAATCCGGGGTGCCGGCCTGTCGGGGCCGTCACTTCTTGCCGAGCGTCAGGCCGCCGAAGCGCTTGTTGAAGCGGGCCACCTGGCCGCCGGTATCGAGCATCCGGCTGTTGCCGCCGGTCCATGCCGGGTGCACCGAGGGATCGATGTCGAGCTGGAGCGTGTCGCCTTCCTTGCCCCAGGTCGAGCGGGTCTGGAAAGTCGTGCCGTCGGTCAGCTGGACGGTGATGGTGTGATAATCGGGGTGAGCGCCGCTCTTCATGTCCGGTTCCTTGATGGTGGCTGGTTTCCGACCAGCCCGAGGGTGCCGCGCCACTAGCGAACGGCGCCACACTTGACAAGTTTCGCCCGAGGGAGTCAGGGCGGCGGCGGGACCGATGGCAAGGAAGCCGGTGAAACGCCGGCGCTGTGCCCGCAACTGTAAGCCGCCTGGCGCCTCATGCCGGTGGACGAGTCAGATACTTGCCCCGGTTCGTCGTCCGTCTCCCTGGCCGGGACCAGCCGTGGGGCGTGGGCAAGCGTGGCACACTAACGTGCAGCGGCTCCTCCGTGACGACATGTCTTGTCGCCAGGAGTCCCTCATGATCGATCTTCCTCCCGCCGCGCCCGAACAGGCGATCGTTGTCACCGCCGCCCGCTCGCCGGTCGCGGAGCCAAGCACCGCCGCCAGTGTCACCCTGGTCGATGAGCTGAGAACCAAGCGGATCGGCGAGCCGCTGATTGCCTCCGTCCTGCGCCTCACGCCATCGGCGTCACTGTCAATCTCCGGCCCAGCAGGATCGCAGACCCAGTTGCGCCTGCGCGGCTCAGAGGCGAACCACACCCTGCTGTTCGTCGACGGGATCCGCGCCAACGATCCCGCGGCCGGCAACGAACCGCGCTTCGAGCTTCTGAACGGCGATCTGGGGTCGCGCATCGAGGTCGTGCGCGGTCCGCAATCGGCGCTGTGGGGATCGGAAGCCATCGGCGGCGTAGTCGCCGTGGGCGGAACCGCGGAACCCGGAACAGCCGCAAGCGCGGAGGCGGGCTCACACGGCTTTGCCCGCCTGTCCGGCTCCGCATCGACGCGATCGGAGCGGATCGAGGCAGCGGTTGGCGGAGGCTTCCAAGGTTCGGCAGGGATCAACAGCTTCGCGGGCGGACAGGGCGACCGTGACGGCTACCGCAACGCGACAGGGCGGGCCCGACTGGTGTTCCGCCCCTCGCCCTCCGCCGAGATCGGCGCCGCCGGCTTTGCCATTGCCGCCCGCTCCGAGTTCGACGGATTCGACCCCCTCACCTTCCAACGCGCGGACACACTGGATGAAAGCCGCAACCGACTCGGTGCCGGGCGCGTGTGGGCGAGCGTCGAGGCGAGCGGCTGGACCGTGAGCGGCTCGGCGTCGCTGCTCGGCTCCAGCAATCGCAACCTCCTCGACGACGAACCGGTCAACCGCACCAACGCCCGCCGGCTCACCGCGGGAGCCCAGCTCGAGAAGGAAGCCCAGACGGGAAGCGTCCAGCACCACTGGATTGCTGCCTTCGATGCCGATCGCGAGACGTTCCGAGCTCGCGACGTCGGCTTCGGCGGCTTCACCAATCAGAACCGTCACCGGAGCCATCAGGCGTTCACCGCCGAGTGGCGGGCCGAGGCGGGGCCACTCACCACGGACCTTGCCATCCGCCATGACCTCTTCAGCCGCTTCAGGGGTGCCACCACGGTCCGGGGCTCGGCTCTGTTGGCTATCGGCCGCGGCTTCGCAGCGGCCGTGACGTACGGCCAAGGCATTGCCCAGCCGACCTTCTTCGATCTCTACGGCTTCTTTCCTGGAAGTTTCGAGGGCAACCCGGCGCTTCAACCGGAACGTTCACGCGGTTCCGAAGCGAGCTTGCGATACAAGGGGGGTCGGTTTGACGGTGCGATGACGGCCTATCGCCAGCGGCTATCCGACGAGATAATCGACGTATTCGACCCGGTCACCTTACGATCAATGACGGAGAATGCCGCTGGACGGAGTCTCCGCAAGGGGATTGAAGCGGAAGTGGGGTTCGCCTTGACGACGGCGCTGCGCCTTTCGGCCAATTATGCCCTGCTCGAAGCCAGCGAGCGCACGGACCCGGAGGGCAGGTCCGTGCGAGAGCTCCGACGACCGAGGCATAGCGGCAGCGTTGTGCTCGACGGCCAGAAAGGGCGCTTCACCTACGGCGCCTCGCTTGCCTACACCGGCGAGCGGCAGGATCGCGATTTCGACCTCTTCCCGTCAGCGCTGGTGCGCCTCGACGAGTATTGGCTGGCGGGGGCGCGGCTGGCCTATGAAGTTCGCCCGGGCATGCAACTGTTCGGCCGTCTGGCCAACGCTTTCGACGATCGGGCCCGGGACGTAGTGGGCTATCGCACCGAAGGGAGAAGCGCCCATGGGGGCGTTCGCCTTGCTTTCAGCCGCTGACGCAGCCCTGCGGGTCGCCTCGCTGAACTTGTGCACCGACGAATATCTGCTGCTGCTTGGTCGCCCCGCCGAAATCGTCAGCGTCAGTCACCTCAGCCGCGATCCTCATGAATCGCCGTTGTGGCGGCAGGCGCGCCGCTACCCGGCCAATGCCGGCACATTGGAAAGCGTCGTTGCGCGAAAGCCGACCATCGTCCTCACCATGGGTGGCGGCGGACGCGCGACTGGCGCCATCGCCCGGCGCATGGGAATTCGGATACTCGAACTCCCCTACCCGCTATCGGTCCGAGAAGTGGGCCAGCAAGCAGCAGCTGTCGCCGCCGCTATCGGCGATCAATCGCGCGCGGAGCCGTACCTGCGGCAGATGACTGTGCTTGCCCGGTCTCGCCCGGCGGTACTGCAGGACGCCGCCTTCCTTTCGGGCGGCGGGCTGACACTCTCGCCGACCAGCCTCGGCGCCGACTGGCTGCGGCTCGCGGGACTGCGCCAGCGCGCGAGCAACGACGGCCGCCTGTCCTTGGAAGCGCTGGCCACAAACCCTCCCAGGTGGCTGGTCCGAAGCGATTACCGCGCTGGCCAGGTTCATCAAGGCACATGGTGGCTGCGCCATCCCGTGGTTCGACGCCTCGGGGAGCGGACGGTGGGGACCGACGGCCGTCGCTGGACCTGCGCCGGACTTCCGATGATCGGCGAAGCGCTCAAGATGCGGGCGAAGGTGCGGTGAGGCCGCTCTGGCTGGCCGCCGCCTTGCTGCTTGTGCTCGGCACGGTGGCGCTGCTCGTGCCGTTTGCGCCCTTGCAGGCTCTCGCGCAGCACGACCCCGCCCTCCTCCAATTCATCCTGGTGGAGCTTCGCTTGCCTCGAGTGTTGCTGGCGCTCGGCTATGGCGCGGTGCTCGGGCTCACCGGAGCGGCTCTGCAGGCCTTGTTCGCCAATCCTCTTGCCTCTCCGGACATCACCGGCAGCAGCAGCGGCGCCGCCTTGGGCGCAGTCACCGGGGGGTATTGGTTTGGCATCACTGGTCCGTTACCGCTGGCTGCCGCGGGTGCTGCGGGGGCGGGGCTGGCGCTGGCGTTGCTCCTGCTTCTCGCCGGCCGCCGCTCGGAGACGAGCACTCTGCTGCTGGCCGGACTGGCGATCAGCCTGGCGGCCGGCGCCGCCACCAGCCTTGCGCTGGCCCTCGCCCCCTCTCCCTTCGCTTTCTACGACAGCTTCGACTGGCTGATGGGCAGCCTTGCCGATCGAAGCCTGGAACAGGCCGCCGTTGCGCTGGTGCCGTCGGCCGCTGCCTGCGCGATCCTGCTCCGCCGCGCTGGAGCCCTCGACGAGCTCGGTTTGGGTGAGGACGTCGCGGCCTCGCTCGGTCATTCGCCGGACCGCCTGCGACTTGAAGTCGTCGCGGCCAGCGCCGTTGCGGTGGGGGCCTGCGTGTCGGTGTGCGGCGCGGTCGGCTTCGTTGGCCTGGTCGCTCCGGTGATTGCTCGGCGGTTCACCGGCGGTCACCCCGGACGCGCCCTGCTTCCCGCCGCTCTGCTGGGTGCGCTGCTGCTCGTCTCGGCCGATCTGGTGACCAGGTTGGCGCCGCTGGGACGAACAATCCCGCTGGGCGTGATCACCGCAGTGGCGGGAACCCCGTTGTTCCTTTGGGTGGTCCTCCGCATTCGCTGGCGTTTGGCGGCATGACGTCAGCCCTGCTTGCCTCGGGCATTTTCATTCCCGAACGCCTCTCCCCCACCGACCTGCAGCTGCCATCGGGCAGCATGACCGCGATCATCGGTCCAAACGGCGGCGGCAAGACCAGCCTGCTCCGCGCCCTGGCGAGGATCGAGCGGCCGGGCGGGATCGTCCATGTCGATGGAGACGATCTCGACCACGCACCGCCGCTTCGCCGCCGCCGCCTGGTCGGCTTCCTTCCGGCGGCGAGGGACATGGCGTGGCCGATTGCTGCACGCGATGTGATCGCGCTGGGTCTGTCCCGGCCGGCCCCGCAACGCGTTGAGCAGCTGATCGGGTCGCTTGGGCTTACCGCGCTGGGGGGCAAGCGAACCGATCGCCTGTCGACCGGTGAGCGGGCGCGAGTGCTGCTCGGCCGAGCTCTCGCTGAACGTCCGCAGGTCCTGCTGCTCGACGAGCCGCTGTCGAATCTCGACCCCTATTGGGCGCTGCGCACGCTCGAGCATCTGCAGGAGGCAGCCGAGGGAGGCGCGGCCGTGCTGGTGTCCTTGCACGACCTGACCGTCCTCGAGCATTTCGGCCGGGTACTTCTGGTGGCCGGCGGGGCGATCCAGGCGGACGGCGTGCCGCGGGCCGTTCTCAATGCTTCCGAGTTTCGCGAGGCCTTCGGAGTTGAACGCACCGGCAGCGGCGGTTGGCGGATCAGCCCTGCGGCGGATCCGCGATCATTGCGGTGAAGTTGGCTTCCGCGGCGAGCTTGCCATCGACCAGCGCGCGGCCGGAGAATTTGCAGACGCTTGCCCGCTTTTGGACGAATTCGACCTCGAGCTTGAGCAGGCAGCCCGGTTCCACCGGAGCCCTGAACTTGGCCCCGTCGATGGCCATGAAGTAGACCAGCTTGCCGGACCCTGCGAGCCCCAGGCTCTCGACCGCCAACACGCCCGCGGCCTGAGCAAGCGCTTCGACGATCAGCACGCCCGGCATGATCGGCCGGCCCGGGAAGTGGCCGGCGAAGAAGCCTTCGTTGATGGTTACGGCCTTGATCGCCGTGATCCGCTCATCCTTGGTGAGGCTCTCGACCCGGTCGACGAGGAGCATCGGATAGCGGTGCGGCAGCGCCGCCATGACCCCGCGAATGTCCAGCGAACTGGCGCCGCTCGCGTCGGTGGTGCTGCCGCTTACCGTCATTAGCGGCCCTGCGGGCGCTGCTGCTGGTTCTGTGGCAGCGGCGTGACGCTGACCGAGGGCAGCTGCTGGTTCAGCTGCGCCAGCACCTCATTGGTGATCTCCACTGCGGGAGCTGCATAGATCGTGTTGCCCTTGTCTACGGCAATGTTCGCGCCGCGGGCAGCCGCAACGCTGCCGACGATGGTGCTGAGCCGTCCGCCAATCTGGCGGTTCACGTTCAGCTGGCTCGACTGCAGGTTCTGCTCGGCTCGCGCGAGCTCCTGCTGGGCGTTGCGCTGGGCGGTCTCAAGCGCGGTGATGCGCTGGCGCAGCGCGGCGTCAGGCTGCTTGCCGGCAAGCGCATTCACTGCCGTCTGGATCGGCTGAGCCTGGGCCTGCAGCTGCTGCTGGAGGGTTTGCGCGCGGCTGCGGAGCGACGCCTGCTGCGACTGCAGCTGGGTCGCGGCGGCCCGGCAGGCGGTGCACTCGGACGCGATCCGGTCGGTGTCGACCACGGCGACCACGGCGGCGGGCGTACGCTGAGCAAGCGCAGCGGTCGGAAGAAGGGTGGCAGCGGCCGCGACCGCCGCAAGGCAAAGCTTGGTGTTCATCAGAATTGCGTTCCTACGTTGAAGGAGAAGAGCTTGGTGTCATCGCCTTCCTGCTTGAGCAAGGCGCGGGCGATGTCGATCCGCAGCGGCCCGAAGGGCGATACCCAGTTGACGCCAACACCGACCGACAAGCGCGGTTTGGGCGAGTTGCCGAGGAAGAACTCCTGGAAACCGCTCCCCGGATTGTAGGCATAGCCGGTGCCCAGGGCATCGCACGTCTGTCCGATGGCCAGTTCCCTAGTATCTGCCGGCACATCGCCGGTCGCCGGCCGGGTGCAGCTTCCCGCCCGTGGTTCCAGGTCCGGCTTGCGCAGACTCCAGACGGACCCGATGTCGACAAAGGCCGACGGGCGGATGCCGAGGTTGCGGATACTGGAACTGACCGGCACTTCCAGCTCGAGCCGGCCCATGTAGTAGGCCCGGCCGCCCAGCGAGTCCGAGCGCAGCACATCGTCGCTCAGCTCGGTCGGGCTGCCCGCAGTCAGGCGCCGCACCACCCGCGGGCCGATGCCGCGGATGTCGAACCCACGCAGCTGCGCGCCGAAGAAGCGATCGGTGATCCGGACGGGATCGCGGCCGCCATCGGTGTCCTTGAGCGGGTGGATATAGCCACCCTCCGCATGGGCCGAGAGGATGAAGCCGGAGCCGAGGCCCCACCACTTGGTCCCGTCCCCACGGGTCCGCAGGTAGCGGACGTCGCCGCCCAGGCCTGCGAAATCCTGGCTCAGCACCACCCGTTGACCGCGCGTCGGGCGGATGCCGTTCGAATTGTCGAACGCCACCGAATAGCCGATCGCGGAGGTGATCCGGCTACCCAGTTCGTCGCACAGGTACCGCCCGGCGATCGCTGGGTCGCACTCCGCCGGAAGAGGGCCGTTGCTGCCGACCAGCGGCCCGTCCCCATCCGGATCCGCGATCAGGTCGGGATCGGTAAAGAATGTATCGCGGTCGAGCGTCAGCTTGTCGTGGTTGAGGTTGTAGCGGGTCCCGAACGTCAGGAACTCGTTGATTGGGAAACCCAGCCGCAGACCTCCGCCGGTCGTCACCTGGCTATAGGTCGTGTTGCGTTCGTTGTTGATGAAGTTGAAGCTGTTGTAATCGCGCCGATACACTTCGCCGCCAAGCAGGATCTGGCGGTCGAACAGGTACGGTTCGGTGAAGCCGAGCTGCACCGACTTGGAGTAGCGCGAGTAGTTGACGCCGGCGCTGAGCGTCTGACCCATGCCGCGGAAGTTGTTCTGCTCGACGTTCAACGCGAGAATGAACCGCTCGAGGCTCGAGTAGCCAGCCGACAGCTGGAGCTGGCCGGTGGGCTTTTCCTCCACGTCGACGCCGAGGATCACACGATCGGGCGCCGAACCTTGGGTCTGCTTGATCTCCAGCTTGTCCTGGAAGTAGCCGAGGCTGAGCAGGCGGTCCTGGCTGCGCTTCACTCGCAGCGCATTGAACGCGTCGCCCTCGTTGATCCGGAACTCGCGGCGGACGACCTTGTCCCGGGTGTTGGTGTTGCCCTGGATGTCGATCCGTTCGACGTAAACGCGGGGCGTCTCGTTAACCCGAAAGGCGATGTCCATCGTCCGGGTTTCGGCGTTGCGGGTGTAGTTCGGATCGATGTCGGAGAAGGCGTAGCCGAGCGCGCCGGCCGTTTCGCTGAGGCGGGTGACCGCATCCTCGACCGCCTTGGCGTTGAACCACTCGCCCTTCTTGACACCGACTACCGCCTGGATGGTCTCCGGCTTCAGGTCGCGCAGCTGGCTTTCGGCCGTAATCTCGCCGAACCGGTACCGCGGACCTTCCTCGACCACATAGGTGATGACGAAGTCGCGGCGGTCGGGGGTGAGCTCGGCGAGGGCCGACACAACCCGGAAGTCGGCATAACCTTCGGTGAGGTAGAACGCGCGCAGCTTGGTCTGGTCTGCGGCGAGGCGGTCGGGATCGTAGGTGTCGTTGGACTTGATGAAGCCCAACAGGCCGCCGGCTTCGCGGGTGAACATCTCCTTGCGAAGACGATCATCGGTATATTGCTCGTTGCCGATGATGTTGATCGCGCGAACCTTAGACTTGTCGCCCTCGACGATCTCGAACACGAGGTCGACACGGTTCTGGTCGAGCTGGACGATCTTGGGCTCGACGCTGGCGGCGAAGCGGCCCTGGCGCTTGTACAGTTCGATGATGCGCTCGACGTCGGCCCGCGCCTTGGAGCGAGTGAAGATCTGCCTCGGCGCAAGCTTGATCTCGGGGAGGATCTTGTCGTCCTTGATCCGCTTGTTCCCCTCCAGCACGATGCGGTTGATCACCGGATTCTCGCGGACTTGGATGACGATGTTGCCGGTCTCGCCGCCGAGGATCTGGACGTCGGCGAACAGCTCGGTGTCGTACAGCGCCTTGAGGGCGGTATCGAGCGTCTCGGCGCTATACTCCTGGCCGGGGTTGAGATTGGCGTATGAGCGAACCGTTTCCGGCTCGAGCCGCTCCGCCCCGCGAACCGCGATAGAGCGGATCACACCTTGGGCGACCCCGGTTGCAGGGGTGACCGGCTGCACGGGCGCCGGCTGCGTCGTTGCGGGCTGAGTGGCTGCCGGCGGGGTGGTCGAAGCCGGCGGAGGGGCCGGCTGAGCTGGTGTCGGGGCGAGAGCGTCCGGAGCCTGCGCATCCTGGGCAAAGGCCGGAACGGACCAGCCGCCCAGGATCGTGCCCAGCAGCAGCACCGCGCCTGCCTGCCTTGAAGTCTTCATTCGCTGATCAGCAATCACGCGCGTCCCCGCCCTTGTAGAAAAATCCGCCGCATCCTTGCGGCCGGGTGAAGTGGCGCCTGCCCTGCCCCAGACGTTCACCTCGATCAAGCATTCTAGCCGATCAATCGGCCCAACCGCTCCCACAGACCCAGCGAGCCGAGGTCGTTTACCGTGGTGAACAGCAGGAGGGTGAGCAACGCGGCAAGGCCCCCGCGGAACACCCACTCCTGGGTCCGTTCACCCAACGGTCGGCGGCGGACAGCCTCGACCGTGTAGAGGGCGAGGTGACCACCGTCGAGCATGGGAACTGGCAACAGGTTGATGAACCCAAGGTTTATAGAGAACAGGGCAACCAGGTGGATGAACTCGAACAGACCGATACTCGCAACCTGACCGGCGACCTGGGCCATCTTGATCGGGCCGCCAAGATCAGACACCGACCGCCGCCCCGTGATGATCTGCACGAGACCGTCGATCATGCTCCGGGTGGTCTTCAGCGTGGCTTCAACTGCTTCCGGGATCAGCTGCACGATCCCGACCCGTTCGAATCCGGGCCGGGGATTGCTGATCCCGAGGCGGCCGATCCGGTAGCGCTGCCCGAAGCGGTCCTGCTCCGTCACGGAATCGAGGCGGGCCTGCAGCCGAACGCGCCGACCGTCCCGGACGACGTCGATCGCCACCGCCTCGTTCGGCCGCAGCAGCGCGAAGTCGGAGATGTCGCGAAATTCCGCGATCCCCCGGCCGTTCATCGCCACGATCCGATCACCCGCCTCGATTCCCGCCCGCGCCGCAGCGGACTGGGGAGCGACTTGCCCGACCACGGGGGGAGTTCTTGGAACCCCGTAAGCCGCGAAGAATGCGGCGAAGATGGCTATGGCGAGCAGGAAGTTGGCGGCCGGGCCGGCAAGCACGACCAGGAAGCGCTGCCACACCGGCTTGGCGTGGAAGCTGCGCGCCCTAACATCGGGGGGCAGCTTGTCGAGGTCCTTGCCCATGCTCGCCGGGTCCATGTCGCCGGTGAAGCGGACGTAGCCGCCAAGAGGCAGCCAACCGACCTTCCACCGCGTCCCGCGCTTGTCGGTCCAGCCGGCGACCTCGCGGCCGAAGCCGATCGAGAAGGTCTCCGCGCCGACGCCGAACCAGCGGCCGACCCAGTAATGGCCAAGCTCGTGGATGAAGACCAAGGGACCAATCGCCGCGAGGAAGGCGATCAGCACGAGCCAAAGAGGCGGTTGGTCGAGGATCATGCCGCGCGGTCCGCAATGCGGTGACTCGTCCAGGAACGGGTCCTTCGATCCAGTTCAAGGACGTCTGCGATGGTATTGGGCGGAGCGGCGTTCATGGCATTCAGCGCGTCGGCTACAAGGTCCGCGATGGCTGAGAAATGAATGCGCCGGCCCAGAAAGGCGGCAACAGCGATCTCGTTGGCGGCGTTCAGGACCACGGGCGCCGCGCTGTCATGCTCGAGCGCCTGTCGCGCAAGCCGAAGGGCGGGAAAGCGTTGTTCGTCCGGCGCTTCGAAGCTCAGGTTGCCGATCGACAGCAGATCCAGCCGCTCGACCTCCGTCTTCATCCGCTTGGGCCAGGCGAGCGTGTGGGCGATCGGCACCCGCATGTCCGGGCTGCCGAGTTGGGCCAGTACCGACCCGTCGACATACTCGACCATTGAGTGGATCACCGACTGCGGATGAACGAGGATATCGATCCGTTCGGACCGCAGCCCGAACAGATGATGCGCCTCGATCAGCTCGAGGCCCTTGTTCATCATCGTCGCACTGTCGACGGAGATCTTGGCGCCCATCGACCAGTTCGGGTGGTCCACCGCCTGTTCGGGCGTGACCGTTGCCATCTCGCTCGTGGTGCGGGTGCGGAAAGGGCCTCCGCTGGCGGTCAGAAAGAGCTTTGCGACGCCGTCTCGGTCTTGCCCGGCAAGGCATTGAAAGATCGCATTATGTTCGGAATCGACCGGCAGGATCGTTGCGCCGCTGCGGGTGGCCGCGTCGATCATCAGGGCGCCAGCGGTAACCAGCGCTTCCTTGTTGGCGAGCGCGACGGTCTTGCCAGCCTCCACCGCAGCGACCACCGGCTCCAGCCCCGCGCAGCCGACGATTGCCGCCATCACCCAATCGGCGTCGCCGGTCGCCGCCTCGTGCAAGCCCTGCGCCCCAGCCGCCGCTCGAATGCCCGAGCCGGACAACGCGTCGCGCAAGCGGGGCAGCAGAGCCTCGTCAGCGATCACCGCCAGCCCGGCCCTGGTGCGCCGCGCGGAGGCGGCGAGCTGATCAACATTGCGCGCGGCGGTCAGGGCCGCCACCTCGAAGGCCTCCGGATCGGCCTCGATCAGGTCCAGCGTCGACCTGCCTACCGATCCGGTCGCGCCGAGGATGGCGACCCGGCGCCTCACCTGACCCCCGCCACGACCGCCACCCCGGTCAGCACCGCCACCGGAACGAGCCCGTCGAGCCGGTCGAGCACGCCACCATGCCCCGGGATGATTGCTCCGGCATCCTTGACTCCGGCCTTGCGCTTCAGCCAGCTTTCGAACAGGTCGCCGCCCGCCGCTGCAAGGGCGAACAGAGGTGCGAACAGCAGCCACAGCCAGTGAAGGTCGCGCTGCATCGCCCAGATGCCGGCGAGCAGCGTCGCGGCAATCACTCCGCCGACCAGGCCGGAGATGGTCTTGTTGGGGCTGATGCTGGGGGCGAGCTTGGGTCCGCCGAACGCCCGGCCGGCGAAGAACGCGCCGATGTCCGCCGCCCAAGTAACGATGAACGCCCACAGCACCAGGCTGAAACCTTCGTCATAGCCGCCCGGCACCTCCGCCCGCTCCCGCACCCACAGCAACGCCAACGCGGGGATCAGCGCGTAAAGGAAGCCGGCAGCGTTCCAGCCGAAGCCCCAGCCGCGGACCAGCCGTGCCCATTCATAGTACATCACGGTCGCGGCGGCGGCGACGAACACGGCGAAGACCGTCCCCCCGAACCATTCGGCGGTCAGCGCCACCAGGATCATCGCTACGCCCGCGACGGTGCGCAGCCCGACTTCGCCTAATCGCTTCATCGGCCACCGAAGCGGCGCTGGCGGCGGGCGAATTCGGCGAGCGCCGCGTTGAACGCCGCCTCGTCGAAGTCCGGCCACAACGTCTCGGTAAACACCAGTTCGGCGTAAGCGGCCTGCCAGAGCAGGAAGTTGGACAGGCGGACCTCGCCCGAGGTGCGGATCAGCAGGTCGAGTTGCGGGAGGTCATGGGTCTGCAGGAGCGAGCCGATCGCCTGCTCGTCGATCGCATGCGGATCGATCTCGCCGCGTGCCGCCTTTCCCGCCAATTCCCGGGCCGCCGAAGCGATCTCCGCCTGCGAGCCGTAGTTCAGCGCGACCACCAGGGTCAGTCGGTCATTGGCTGCGGTCTCCGCGACCGCGCGCTGCAGGCGGTCGTACAGGTCATTGCCAAATGCCCCCGGCTCGCCGATCAGCTTCAGCTTGACCCGCTCGCGCTTGAGCGTTTCAAGCTCGCGCTCGACATAGTAGCGCATCAGGCCCTTGAGATCGGCCACTTCCTCTTCCGACCGTCGCCAGTTCTCCGAGGAGAAGGCGTAGACGGTCAGCACTTCCACGCCGGCGTCGGCCGCGGCCTGCATTGCCCGGCGGACGGACTCCGCACCAGCCCGGTGACCCGCCACCCGCGGCAAGTGCCGGCGTTCGGCCCAGCGGCCGTTGCCATCCATGATGATGGCCACGTGGCGGGGCACGGAAGACCTTCCGCCTCCCCCGTTCGTGTCGAGTGAAGTCGCGACACTCCCCTCGACTTCGCTCGGGACGAACGGAGTCAAGGTCCTGCTCACTTGCCGAGGATTTCCTTTTCCTTAGCGATGGCGGTGGCATCGATCTCCTTGATCGTATCGTCGGTCAGCTTCTGGACTTCGGTGTCGAGCCGCTTGTGCTCGTCCTCGCTGATCTCCTTCTTCTTCTCGTCGGTCTTGAGCGCGTCCATGCCGTCGCGGCGGACGTTGCGCACGGCGATGCGCGCCTTTTCCGCATATTGGCTGGCGAGCTTGGCCAGCTCCTTGCGGCGCTCCTCGGTGAGATCGGGAATGGGAAGGCGGATCATCTGCCCGTCGACGATGGGATTGATGCCCAGGCCGGCATTGCGGATCGCCTTCTCGACCGCCGACAGGTTGGACTTGTCCCAGACCTGTACCGACAGCAGCCGCGGCTCCGGCGCCGACACGGTGGCAACCTGGTTGATCGGCATGTTGGCGCCGTACACCTCGACCTGCACCGGATCGAGCAGGGCGGTAGATGCACGCCCGGTGCGCAGGCCGCCCAGGTCATGCTTCAACGCTTCCACGGCACCATGCATCCGGCGCTGGATATCGGCCTTGCTGTAGGCGGGCATCAGTTCACTCCTTCATGCTGGACGATGGTCGCAGTGCCATCGCCGGCCAGCACGCGGGCAAGGTTGCCCGGCTGGCGGATGTTGAAAACAACGATCGGGATATTGTTGTCGCGGCACAAGGCAACCGCCGCGGCGTCCATGATCTTGAGGTCCTCGGCCAGCACCTGGTCGAAGCCGATCGTGTCGAACCGGGTCGCGTCTGCGACCTTCTTGGGGTCGGCGCTGTACACCCCGTCGACGCTGGTGCCCTTGAACAGCGCGTTGCACTTCATCTCGGCGGCGCGGAGCGCTGCGCCGGTGTCGGTGGTGAAATAGGGGCTGCCGACGCCCGCGGCGAAGATCACCACCCGGCCCTTGGCAAGGTGGCGCTCGGCTCGGCGGCGGATCACCGGCTCGCACACCTGGTCCATCTTGATCGCCGACTGGACGCGCGTCTCGACGCCCATCTGTTCCAGCGCGTTCTGCATCGCGAGAGCGTTCATGACGGTCGCCAGCATGCCCATGTAGTCGGCCTGCGCGCGGTCCATGCCCTGCGCGGCCCCCGCCATTCCGCGGAAGATGTTGCCGCCGCCAATAACGAGGCAGAGTTCGAAGCCGATTTCCTTGGCCGCCTTCACTTCGGCGGCGATGCCCGCGACCGTGTCGGGATCGATCCCGAACTGCCCCGGCCCCATCAATGCCTCACCCGACAGCTTCAGCAGGATCCGGTTGAAGCGGGGGCGGGTCATGAGGCTCCTTGCAGCATGGTCGTGTGTCGCGGATGCGAAACGGGGCGGACGCGCTTCTATGGCCCGCCCGCCCCGTTGCCAACTGTCTTCTCCCGAACGCGGGAGCGGAGGCTTACGCCGCCTTGTTGGTCCCGGCCGCCGCCGCGACCTCGGCCGCGAAGTCGCTCTCGGCCTTTTCGATGCCTTCGCCGAGCTGGAAGCGCTTGAACGCCTTCAGGTGCACGGGCGCGCCGCACTCCTTGGCCGCTCCGGACACGACGTCGCTGACGGGGGTCTTGTTGTCCATGACAAAGAGCTGGCTCAGAAGCGCGCTCTCCTTCTTGAACTTGGCGATCGCGCCTTCGACCATCTTTTCGACGATGTTGGCGGGCTTGCCGCTTTCCTTGGCCTTTTCGGCCGCGATCGCGCGCTCACGTTCGATCAGTTCGGCATCCAGCTCGTCCGCGTGAAGCGACAACGGGTTGGCGGCCGCGATGTGCATCGCCAGCTGCTTGCCGAGCGTCTGCAGCGTCTCGGCCGGAGCCGAACCCTCCAGCGCGACCAGCACGCCGATCTTGCCGAGGCCAGGAACGACCGCGTTGTGGACATAGCTGACCACTGCGCCTTCGCTCACTTCCAGGACTGCGGTCCGGCGAAGCGACTGGTTCTCGCCGATGGTGGCGATGTTGTTGGTCAGCGTCTCGGCAACCGTGCCGCCGCCCGGATAAGCTGCGTTGTTCAGCGCCTCCACATCGCCGCCGGTCTGCAGCGAGAGCTGAGCGACGTTGCGAACGAAGTCCTGGAACTGTTCGTTCTTGGCAACGAAATCGGTCTCCGAGTTGACCTCGACCACCGCGCCGCGGGTGCCCTCGACGGCCACGCCGACAAGGCCTTCGGCGGCCGTCCGGCCGGCCTTCTTGGCGGCGGCGGCGAGCCCCTTGGTGCGCAGCCAGTCGATCGACGCTTCCATTTCGCCGTTGTTCTCGGCGAGCGCCTTCTTGCAGTCCATCATGCCCGCGCCGGTGCGCTCGCGCAGTTCCTTCACTGCAGCGGCCGTGATCTCAGCCATGTCTCTTACCTCATAACTCCCCTCCCGCTGGCGGGAGGGGTTGGGGGTGGGTGTGTGAGAGAAGGCGGGCATCGTAGGCCCGCCCCTCGGTCCCTCCCGCGAGCGGGAGGGAAAATGTTACGCCAGAGCAGCTTCGGCCGGCGGTTCGGCCATCGAGCCAATGTCCTCGCCGCGGGCCTGGGCACCGCCGGCCTTACCGGAAGACGCGGCCGAGGCGATCGCTTCGCAATACAGGCGAATGGCGCGGCTGGCGTCGTCGTTGCCCGGCACCGGGAACGCAATGCCTTGCGGGTTCGAGTTCGAATCGAGGATCGCCACAACCGGAATGCCGAGCACGTTGGCTTCCTTGATGGCGAGTTCTTCCTTGTTCGAGTCGACCACGAACATGACGTCAGGAAGGCCGCCCATGTCGCGGATGCCGCCCAGGCTCTTCTCCAGCTTGTCACGCTCGCGGGTCAGCTGGAGCACTTCCTTCTTGGTCAGACCGGCGGTGTCGCCGCTCAGCTGCTCCTCGAGGCTCTTGAGCCGCTTGATCGAGTTGCTGATCGTCTTCCAGTTGGTGAGCATGCCGCCAAGCCAGCGGTGATTGACGAAATGTTGACCCGACTGGCGAGCGGCTTCGGCAACCGCGTCCTGCGCCTGACGCTTGGTGCCGACGAACAGCACCTTGCCGCCGCGGCCAACGCTCTGCGACACGAAGTCGAGCGCACGGGCGAACAGCGGAACGCTCTGCGACAGGTCGATGATGTGAACGCCGTTCCGCTCGCCGAAAATGTACGGCTTCATCCGCGGATTCCAGCGGTGGGTCTGGTGGCCGAAGTGCGCTCCGGCTTCAAGCAATTGCTGCATCGTGACGACAGGTGCCGCCATGGTCTTTCTCCTTCCGGTTAGCCTCTGCGGAGTCGAGAACCCTGGCGAACCAGGGCACCGGTGATGATGACTCCGCATGCGGGATGGCGGCGCCCCTAGCCCAGACAACTCAGCCCTTCAAGGCCCCTGTCGTTCGCCGGCTGTGGAGAACTTTCCGCTTGACCTGTGAGAACGGAAAGGGAACATTGGCTCAGAAGCTTGGTTTTCAGGCCCGTTCCGGAACGAAACGAATCGTGAGTGAGTTGAACGGCCAAACAAAGGAAGAACGCTGATGCTGATCGCTCTTGCTGCCCTCCCCTTCCTCGCCGGCCTGTGGCTGGCTGCCGTCGTGATTGCCTCGGCGGTTGAGGAGGACGGCGCGAAGATCGTCGCCGCCCTTCGGGGGCGCTCGCTGCTTGCAGAGCCAGCCGTGAGCACCCGGCCGGTCGTGGTTCAGTTCGCGTCCCGCCGGGTGGCCGCCCGGCGGCCTATGCGGGTCGAAGCTCAGCTGCGCGCCGCCGCCTGACCCTGGAGTAAGAGGCTATGCTGACCGGCAGCATAGCCAGATACAGCGCGGAGATCGCCAGCAGGGTCAGCCACGGTTCGCTGAGCAGTGCCGCACCGAGCAGCGCCACGCCGGCGAGCGCGAACAGTCGCCATCCGCTGCGGATCCGGATGGAAGCCCAGCTGAACGTTGGAACGCTGGAGATCATCAGCAGCGCGATGAACAAGGTCCATGGCATCACCAGCCGCCAATCCTGGAACAGTGCATTGTCGCTGATCAGCCAAAGGTAGATCGGAACGAAGGCGAGTCCGGCGCCGGCCGGTGCCGGGACTCCGGTGTTGAAGCCCGCCGACTTATGCGGCTGATCAGCGCTGTCGATCCGCGCGTTGAACCGAGCGAGGCGAAGCGCGCAGCACACTGCCAGCGCGAGCGCGGCCGTCCATCCGAACCGCGGTGCGAACTGCAAGGACCAGAGAAAGACTACCAGCGCCGGCGCCGTTCCGAACGCAATATTGTCGGCCAGGCTGTCGAGCTCCGCGCCGAACCTGCTTTGCGCCTTCAGCGCCCGGGCAATGCGCCCGTCCATCCCGTCGAGTACACCGGCAAACACGATGCACGCCAGCGCCAGCTCCCACCGTTCTCCGATGGCGAACCGGACGCCCGAAAGCCCGAAGCAGAGTACAAGGGCGGTGACGGCATTCGGCACCATTGCCCGAAAGGGGAGCCCTCGGGTGGCTGCGGCCGGGGCTTCGTTCACTGGCTCGCCCCGGTCAGTCCCGGATCGACGCCCAATTCGGCGATCACCGTTTCTCCGGCAATCGCACGTTGTCCCAGGAGAAGCCGCGAGCCGGTTCCGGCTGGAAGATATACATCGACGCGGCTGCCGAACCGGATCAGCCCGATCCGCTCGCCCGCCGTGACCCGGTCTCCTTCGCTGACGAACGCCAGGATCCGGCGGGCGACCAACCCGGCTATCTGGGTGAAACCGATCTTCACGCCGTCAGCGGATTCCACGAGGAAGTGCTGCCGCTCATTGTCCTCGCTTGCTTTGTCCAGGTCGGCGTTGAGGAACTTGCCCGGAACATAGGCGATGCGGCGGACGGTCCCGGCGATCGGCGAGCGATTGATGTGAACGTCGAACACGCTCATGAAAATCGACACACGCGTGAACTGCCGGTCCCCAAGGTCGGTCCGCAGCTCGGCCGGTGCAGGCACCTGGGTGATCATGGTGACCAGCCCATCGGCAGGCGAGACGATAAGCGAAGGCTTCACCGGCGTGGTGCGGACCGGATCGCGGAAGAAAGCCGCGACCCAGATAGTGACGCCGATCAGCAGCCACCCGAAGAACGGCGACAAGAGCCAGTAGACCGCAAGCGCGATCCCGGCGGCGATCACTACATATTTGCGGCCTTCCGGGTGAACGGAAGGAAAGCGCCACTTCACGGCGGTAAGCTGGCTGTCGGGATTGGCGATCTGAGGCATGTGCCTCCCCTACCCGGCGGAAGTCGCGCGAACAACCGCCGCCGTTGCCAGAGCGCCGCGCCGCCGATAAGGCGCCGCTCAAATTCCAGACAACAGGACAGGCACATGGCCAAGATCAAGGTGAAGAACCCGGTCGTCGAGCTCGACGGCGACGAGATGACCCGCATCATCTGGCAATGGATCCGCGAACGGCTGATCCAGCCTTATCTCGACATTGACCTGCTCTACTACGACCTGTCGGTCGAGAACCGCGACGCGACCGAGGACAAGGTTACGGTCGAGGCTGCCAACGCGATCAAGCAACACGGCGTCGGCGTGAAATGCGCCACCATCACGCCCGACGAGCAGCGGGTCGAGGAATTCAGCCTCAAGAAGATGTGGAAGTCGCCCAACGGCACCATCCGCAACATCCTCGGCGGCGTCGTCTTCCGCGAGCCGATCGTCATCGCCAACGTGCCCCGGCTGATCCCCGGCTGGACCGACCCCATCGTCGTCGGCCGTCATGCGTTCGGCGATCAGTACAAGGCGACCGATTTCAAGGTCCCTGGCGCCGGCAAGCTGACCATGAAGTGGCAGGGCGAGAACGGCGAGACCATCGAGCATGAAGTGTTCGAGTTCCCCGCCGCCGGCGTTGCCATGGGCATGTACAATCTGGACGAAAGCATCCGCGACTTTGCCCGCGCCTGCCTCAACTACGGCCTGAACCGCGGCTGGCCGGTGTACCTGTCGACCAAGAACACCATCCTCAAGGCTTATGACGGGCGCTTCAAGGACATCTTTCAGGAGGTGTTCGACGCCGAGTTCAAGGACGCCTTCGACAAGGCCGGCATCGAATATCAGCACCGCCTGATCGACGACATGGTGGCGTCCGCGCTGAAGTGGAGCGGCAAGTTCGTTTGGGCCTGCAAGAATTACGACGGTGACGTTCAGTCCGACCAGGTGGCGCAGGGCTTCGGGTCACTGGGCCTGATGACCTCGGTCCTGACCACGCCCGACGGCAAGACGGTCGAGGCCGAAGCCGCTCACGGCACCGTCACCCGCCACTACCGGATGCACCAGCAGGGCAAGGCGACCTCGACCAACCCGATCGCGTCCATCTTCGCGTGGACCGGCGGCCTCAAGTATCGTGGCAAGTTCGACGACACGCCCGAGGTGGTGAAGTTCGCCGAAACGCTGGAGCGCGTCTGCGTCGAAACAGTGGAAAGCGGCCAGATGACCAAGGACCTCGCCATCCTGGTCGGCCCGGACCAGCCGTGGATGACCACCGAGCAATTCTTCGAGGCGATCCGCTCCAATCTCGAAAAGGCCATGACGGCCGAGGGCATCGGTCAGGCCGCGTAAGCGTCCGGACTACGCACCCGCTCCCGCCGCACTCCCAGGCCGATCAGTCGCCCGGGAATGCGGCGGAGCAGCGGGACTGCGTCCAAAAGCCGCACGACCGCGGGCGCTTCACGGATCGGATCACCGCTTTCGAGCAACTGACCAATGATCTGGTCCTGCGCCAGTTTCTGCGCGCTCTGCACAAGGCGAGTGGGCAGCAGGCGACGCTCCTGAACCTTGCCGAGCAGCGGGTCGACCGCTCGCCCCTCTGCTAGCGGAGCAGCAAGGATATTGGCAGCAGCCACCGCATCCTGGATCGCCAGGTTGATGCCGATGCCGCCGATCGGCGACATGGCATGCGCCGCATCGCCGATCGCCAGCAATCCGGGACGCCACCAGCGGGTCAGCCGGTCCAGCGCAACGCTGAGCAGGTGAAGGTCGGACAGCTCGTCCAGTTCGGTGAGATCCAGATCGTCGGCAGCCTTCGCCACCTCCGACCGAATATGGCCGATCCCCCTGGCGGTAAGCTCGTCCGCCTTTCCCTTGGGGATCAGGAAGGCGCATTGCCAATAATTGCCACGATCAATCAGGACGAGGATGCGGCCGCGGTCGAAGCTTCCGCGCAAAGCCTGGCCGCCATCATCGCGCTTTGCTAACCGGAACCAGAACACGTCCATCGGTGCTCCGAGGACCTCTACGGGCAGCATTCCTTCCCGCCGCACGATCGATGATCGGCCATCGGCAGCGAGCGTCAGAGTTCCCCGCCGCCCGGTCCCATCGCTCAAGCGGACGCCCGCGACCCGCCCGCCTTCCTCGATGAAGGCGTCGACCGAAGCCTTCATCTCCAGCTGGAACCCGGGAAAAGCGCTCGCCTCTTCGCGAAGGAAGTCCAGGAAATCCCATTGCGGCATCATCGCGATGAACGGTGCGGGCGTGCGGAGATGGGTAAGGTCGCCTATCGTGAACAGTCGACCCGCGATCTTGAGTTGGGCCTTGTCAAGCCGGTGGTGGGGTCGCTGCAGAAAACGCTCCAGCATGCCCAGTTGGTGCAATACCTCCATGGTCGAGGGGTGAACCGTGTCCCCGCGAAAGTCCCGGAAGAAGTCGGCATGCTTCTCCAACACCCGTACTTGGCACCCTGCGCGCGCGAACAGCAGGCCGGCCATGACGCCCGCGGGACCACCTCCGACAACGATGAGACCGTCGGTCATGCCCGAGAATGACAGATTGCCGGCGCCGGCAGAAGCCGGCGGCTCGATCAAACTTTCTTCAGCGACTCCGGCTTGTGCGCGGCTTCCTTGCCGCTCTTGTCGCTCTTCACCAAATACTCCGGATTGTCCTTGGACGCGGCGACGTGATGACCCTTGATCTCCATCGGGCTCGTCAGCTTGCGTTCGACGCGACCGACCGACTTGCCGCCGCTCGACGCCCATTTGACCTTGTCGCCCTTCTGGAACGTCTTGTCCGCCATCACCGGGTCTCCTGCTTCGCCCGCACAAACGAGCCGTGGTGCGCTTGGCTCCGGGCGTAACGCCTGCTTAATGACCGCATGGCGGGTGAACTCGGCGGCCACGGGCTGCATGATGCATTGGTGATCCTGGGTGCCGCGGGCGTGGTCATCCCCGCCTTCGCGCGGCTCAAGATCTCGCCGGTGATCGGGTTCATCCTAGTGGGGATCGCAGTCGGTCCGGCCGGGCTGGGCGCTCTCGCCGCACAGCATCCCTGGCTCGAACCGCTGACCATCACCCAGCGGGAGAGAATCGATCCTTTCGCGGAGTTCGGGATCCTTCTCCTGCTGTTCGCCATTGGCCTCGAGCTCAGTTTTCGCCGGCTGTTCTCCATGCGCAAGGCGGTGTTCGGGCTTGGCGGAGCGCAGATGGCCGGAACCGCGCTCATCATTGCCGCGGCCTTGATGAGTTCCGGCGCCCGTCCCTCAAGCGCGGCAATCCTGGGCCTTGCGCTCGCCATGTCGTCCACCGCTCTGGTCATGCCGATTGCCGGGACCACCAGCCCGGTCGGCAGGGCTGCGTTCGCGATGCTGTTGTTCCAAGACCTCGCCTTGGTGCCGATCCTCTTCACGCTGGACGCCAAGGGATCCGCGGACAACCTCGGGGTGGTGGTGGCGTCCGGAGTGGCGGTGGTTACGGCCCTGCTGATTGCCGGACGTTTCCTGCTGCCGTCGCTGTTCGCCCAGGCAGCGCGCACCAAGAATCCGGAAACCTTTTTCGCCACCAGCCTGCTCGTGGTCATGCTGGCCAGCCTCGCCACCGGAGCGATCGGACTTGGAGCCGCGATGGGGGCGCTGATCGCTGGTCTCCTGATCGCCGAAACCGACTATCGGGCCGAGGTCGAGGTCATCACCGCCCCTCTTCGCGGCCTGGCGCTCGGCATCTTCCTCATCACCATCGGCATGCGGCTTGATGCCGGCTCGCTGATCGGACGGTGGCCGGACGTGATCGGCGCCACGCTCGCGATCCTTGCCGCCAAGAGTCTGCTCGTGTTCCTCCTCCTGCGGGTGCGCGGGCACCGGCGAAGCGTCTCACTGGAAACCGGCCTGCTGCTCGCCAGCCCGTCGGAGCTCACCCTGATCGTGCTGGCAAGCGCAGCCGCCGCCGCGCTGATTACGACCGAGCAGGCGGCCTTCTGGACGCTGGTCACGGCCATCGGGCTGACCCTCACCCCATTGCTGGCGCTCGTCGGCCGCCGTCTCTCGCGCCGGGTCGACCCGCAGGTGCTGGAGACCGACGGGCTCGGGACGGAAGGGGTGACGCTGATCGCGGGGTTCGGCCGGGTCGGCAGGATTGTCGCCGACATGATGATCAGCCACGGGCGACCGTATCTCGGCGTGGACGGCGACATCGACAATGTCGCGGAGGCGCGGGCAGCGGGTTACCGCGTCATCTTTGGCGACGTGGCGCGAGGCGACATCGTCAGCCGCTTCGGCCTGCAGCGCGCGGCGGCCGTGGTCCTGACCATGGACGATCCGGTGCTGACCGTCCGGCTGGCACGAGGTATCCGCGGCGAGTGCCCGACCCTGTCGATCATCGCCCGGGCCCGCGATGCCGCGCATGCTGCCCAGCTCTACAAGGCCGGCGCAACCGATGCTGTCCCGGAAACCATGGAAGGATCGCTGCAGATGTCCGAAGCGGTGCTGGTCGACATCGGCGTGGCGATGGGCCCGGTCATCGCTTCCATCCACGAGAAACGGTCGGAACTGCGCGCCGAAATCCGCGAGCAGGGCGAGCTGGCCGAGGAGCCGGCGCTCGGACGTCGGCGGGTGCGGGACCGAACCTAGACGTTCGGTTCAGGCGTTTACCCGCGCCAGCTGCTCCTTCAGTGCGGCCAGCGCTTCCTGCGCCTTGTCGCCGTGCGGCCCGCCTCCCTGCGCCATGTCGGGCCGCCCGCCGCCACCTTGCCCGCCAAGGGCGGTCACCGCGGCCTTCACGAGATCGACGGCGCTGACCTGGCCGGTCAGGTCGCTGGTGACTCCAACCGCCACGCTCGCCCGGCCCTCGTTTACAGCCACCAGAGCGGCGATCCCGGAGCCGAGCTGGCTTTTCATCGCGTCAACCTCACTGCGCAGCGACTTGGGATCGAGCCCCTCGACTGCCTGCCCGAGGAAGGCGAAACCGGCAACCTGTTCCGGGCCCGCAACCTCCGCCTGGCCGCCGCCGCCCATGGCCAGCTGTTTCCTGACTTCGGCCAGTTCCCGCTCCAATCGGCGGGCATTCTCCACCAGAGCGGCCACCCGGGCCGGCACCTCGTCGGGAGCAGCCTTGAGGCTGGCCGCGATTTCCCGCAGCCGCTGGTCGCGCCCAAGCAGCCACTGGCGCGCCGCTTCGCCGGTCAGCGCCTCGATGCGCCGGACGCCAGAACTCACCGCGCTTTCCGAGACGATCTTGAACAGGGCGATGTCGCCCAGCGCGTTGACGTGAGTACCGCCGCACAGCTCAACCGAATAGTCGGACGCGTCCGCCACACCCATCGACAGGACGCGCACCTCGTCGCCGTATTTCTCGCCGAACAGCGCCATCGCCCCGGCGGAAATCGCCTCGTCCGGGCTCATCAGCCGAGTCGAGACCGGCTGGTTGTGGCGAATCTGGGAGTTCACCTCCGACTCGATCGCGGCGATGTCGTCCGCGCTCAACGCCGCATTGTGGGAGAAGTCGAACCGCAGCCTGTCAGGCGCGACCAGGCTGCCCTTCTGTGTCACATGCGTGCCCAGCCGATGCCGGAGCGCGGCATGGAGCAGGTGCGTTGCCGAATGATTGGCGCGAATGGCCCGGCGACGTTCCTCGTCCACGGTCTGGTGGAGCGTCTCGCCGACTGCGACCTCACCCTTTTCAACCCTCGTTCGCAGGACATGAAGCCGGCCGAGGGGCTTTGATGTTTCGAGAACATCGCCTTCAAAGTTCTTGAGACTGGTCAGTTTGCCAGCATCGCCGACCTGTCCGCCGCTTTCAGCGTAGAACGGCGTCTGGTTAAGCAGGATCTGGACCTCGCCGGTGGCCGCACGCTCCGCCCGCTCACCGTCTTGTACGATCGCCAGCACCACACCTTCGCCCTCATGGCCCGAATAGCCGGTGAACTCGGTCGAGCCATACTCCTCGGCCAGGTCGAACCACAATTCGTCCGACGCCTTCTCGCCCGAGCCCTTCCAGGCGGCTCGCGCAGCGGCCTTCTGCTGCGCCATCGCCTCGTCGAATCCGGCACGGTCGACGGCCATGCCGCGCGCTCTCAGCGCGTCTTCGGTCAGGTCGTAGGGGAAGCCGTAGGTGTCGTAGAGCTTGAAGGCCGTTGCGCCGGGCAGCGTGCCGTTTTCCCCCATGTCTTGGGTGGCTTCGTCGAGCAGCTTGAGACCATTTGCCAGCGTTCGCCGGAAGCGCGTCTCTTCCTGCTGCAGCGTCGCCTCGATCAGCGGCTGGGCCCGCACGAGTTCAGGGTAAGCCGAGCCCATCTCCGCGACCAGCGCCGGAACAAGCCGGTGCATCAACGGCTCCTTCGCGCCCAGCAGATGAGCGTGACGCATTGCCCGCCGCATGATCCGGCGCAGCACATAGCCCCGCCCCTCGTTGGCCGGTAGAACCCCGTCCGCCACGAGGAAGCCCGACGTGCGCAGGTGATCGGCGATCACGCGGTGGCTCGCCTGACTCTCGCCCTCCGCCCGCGTCCCCGTCAGCTCCTCGGAGGCGTGGATCAGCGCCTTGAACGTGTCGGTGTCGTAATTGTCGTGCACGCCCTGCATCACCGCGGCGATGCGCTCCAGACCCATGCCGGTATCAATCGACGGCTTGGGAAGATCGGAAACGATCACGTCGTTTTCCTGCAGGTGCTGCATGAAGACGAGGTTCCAGATCTCGACGAAGCGGTCGCCGTCTTCATCCGCCGACCCCGGGGGCCCCCCGGGGATGTGGTCGCCGTGATCGTAGAAGATCTCCGAGCATGGGCCGCTTGGGCCATCCGGCCCCATCGCCCAGAAATTGTCTTTGGTCGCGATGCGGATGATACGGCTGTCGGGCAGGCCGGCGATCTGCTTCCACAGGTCGAACGCCTGATCGTCGGTGTGATAGACCGTGACCGTCAGCCGGTCCGCCGCAAGCCCCCACTCCTTGGTGAGCAGGTTCCACGCCAACTCGATCGCGCGATCCTTGAAATAATCCCCGAACGAGAAATTTCCGAGCATTTCGAAGAAGGTGTGGTGCCGCGCCGTATAGCCGACATTGTCGAGGTCGTTGTGCTTGCCACCGGCCCGAACGCACTTCTGCGAGGAGGCGGCGGTCGTGAACGGCCGCGTTTCCAGTCCGGTGAAGACATTCTTGAACGGCACCATGCCGGCGTTAACGAACATCAGCGTCGGATCATTCTGCGGCACCAGCGGCGCCGATGCCTGGCGCGAATGCCCCTGCCCTTCGAAATAGTCGAGGAAGCCGCGGCGAATGTCGTTCGTGGAAGTCATGGTGCGCGCCTCTATCACGGCCATGCTGCGCTGCGGAAGAGCCGCAGGGCTGGGTCGATGGGGCGGATCATGGTAAAAGAGGAGCGTCCCTGAGTCCTGCGTCGGCACGGAGGAGGCGGATCAATGGAAGACCCGATTTTCGTCGAAGGTGGCTGGGCGGATCGATGGCGCCCGCAATTCCTGTCCATCCTGCGCATCATAACTGCCCTGCTGTTCCTGCAGCATGGGACCAGCAAGATCCTCGGCTTTCCCATGAGCACGGCGAGCTTCCCGCCGCCTTGGACGCAATTCTGGGTAGCCGGGATGATGGAACTGATCGGCGGAGCATTGCTGCTAATCGGGCTGTTCAGCCGGCCCGTCGCCCTCCTCCTCGCGGGCGAAATGGCGATCGCTTACTGGATGGTCCACGCTCCGGACAATTTCTTCCCAGCGCTGAACGGCGGCGAAGCAGCGATCCTGTTCTGCTTCATCTTCCTCTACATTGTCTTCGCCGGGCCTGGCCCGTGGAGCGTCGACTGCAAAATCGGTGATCGCCGCAAAGCCGCAGGGCCGGACAGCTATTACGAAGGCGTGCACCATGGTGGGGTGCGCAGCGATCGGGAGCCGGCGGAGTAGAGCGCCGCAAGCGGGTGTTCAAAAACGAGCAGTTTTGCGCGATTGATCCCCTGACGTAGGACTCTCCTCCAAACCGTCAATTGGCAGAAGCCTACCGCGTCAGCTTCTTGTACGTCATCCGGTGGGGCCGGTCCGCCTCCGGGCCCATGCGGCGGCGCTTGTCTTCTTCGTAGGCTTCGAAGTTGCCCTCGAACCATTCGACGTGGCTGTTGCCTTCGAACGCCAGGATGTGGGTCGCCAGTCGGTCGAGGAAGAAGCGGTCGTGGCTGATGACCACCGCGCAACCGGGGAAGTTTTCCAGCGCGTCTTCCAGCGCCCGTAGGGTCTCGACGTCGAGGTCGTTGGTCGGCTCGTCGAGCAGCAGGACGTTGCCGCCGGCCTTGAGCATCTTGGCCAGGTGAACGCGGTTGCGCTCTCCGCCGGACAGCTGGCCGACCTTCTTCTGCTGGTCGGAGCCCTTGAAGTTGAACGCGCCGACGTAGGCGCGGGTCTGCATCTCCTGCTTGCCGACGGTCATCAGCTCATGGCCGCCGGACACTTCCTCCCAGACGTTCTTGCCCGGATCGAGATCGTCACGGCTCTGGTCGACGAAGCCCAGGCGGACCGTCTCGCCGATCTTGATTTCGCCGCCGTCCGGCTTCTCCTGGCCGGTGATCAACTTGAACAGGGTCGACTTGCCCGCGCCGTTGGCGCCGATCACTCCCACGATCCCGCCCGGCGGCAGGTTGAAAGACAGGTCCTCGAACAGCAATTTGTCGCCGTAGGCCTTGGTCAGCCCGTTGGCCTCAATGACGTTGCCGCCAAGCCGCTCGGGTGTCTGGATGACGATCTGGGCCTTGCCGACGCTGCGCTTCTCGGACGCCTCGACCAGGGCGTCGAACGCCTTGATGCGCGCCTTTGACTTGGTCTGCCGGGCCTTGGGCGACTGCCGGATCCACTCCAGCTCTTCCTTGATCGCCTTTTGGCGCCCCTCGTCCTCGCGGCTTTCCTGCTCGAGCCGCTTGGCCTTCTTGTCGAGGTAGGTCGAATAGTTGCCTTCGTAGACGAAGTATTTTCCGCGATCGAGCTCGAGAATCCAGTTGACCACATTGTCGAGGAAGTAACGGTCGTGGGTAACGAGGATGACGTTGCCCGGATAATCGACCAGATGCTTCTCCAACCACTGGACGCTTTCGGCGTCGAGGTGGTTGGTCGGCTCGTCGAGCAGCAGGATGTTGGGTTTCTGCAGGAGCAGTTTGGTCAGCGCGACCCGGCGCTTCTCCCCGCCCGAAAGGTTCTCGACCGAGGCGTCCCCCGGCGGGCAGCGTAGCGCATCCATGGCGATCTCGAGCTGGTTGTCGAGCGTCCACCCGTCGACCGCGTCGATCTTTTCCTGGAGTTCGCCCATCTCCGCCATCAGCGCGTCGAAGTCGGCATCTTCCGGAGGATCGCCCATCACCATGCTGATTTCATTGAAGCGGTCCATCATGCCCGCGACCTCTTTCACGCCGTCACGGACGTTCTCCATGACGGTTTTGGTCGAGTCGAGCTGCGGCTCCTGCTCAAGGTAGCCGACGGTGATGTGCTCGCCGGCCCACGCCTCACCGACGAACTCCGTATCGCGGCCGGCCATGATCTTCATCAAGGTCGACTTGCCGGTGCCGTTGGGACCGACGATGCCGATCTCGCATCCGGGTAAAATTGCAGGTGGATGCCGTTGAGCACCGGCTTGGGAGCGCCGGGAAAGGTCTTGGTCAGGCCCTTCATGACATACGAATATTGGGCGGCCATCGGGTCGCGAGTCCTTGATTTCGAGTTCGGGATTTGCCGCGCACTTAGGGGATGGCGGCGGCAGAATCCAGATGCGCGCTAATCGCGCCCGACCATCGCCTCCGCATCGGCGAAGCGAAAATCCTTGAACTGCTCCCGCAGGGTCTTCTTCGAAAGCTTGCCGGTCGCGGTGTGCGGGAGCTCGTTGACGAACTCGATCGCATCCGGTTGCCACCATTTGGCGATGTGCCGGGCCAAATGGCTGCGAACGCTGGCTTCGTCGACGTTTGCCCCGTCCGAACGAACCACCAGCAGCAAGGGCCGCTCATCCCACTTGGGGTGCGGGATGCCGATGGCCGCCGCTTCGGCTACGCCCGGGCAACCGACCGCGCAATTCTCCAGCTCGATTGAACTGATCCACTCCCCGCCCGACTTGATCACGTCCTTGGCCCGGTCGGTGATCTGCATGGTGCCATCGGGATGGAGCGCCGCAACGTCGCCGGTGTCGAACCAATTATCATTCGCGGCAGCGTCCTGGTCTTCCTTGAAGTAGCGCTTCACCACCCAAGGCCCGCGCACTTGCAACCGGCCGCTGGCGACGCCGTCGCGGGGGAGTTCGACGCCGCCATCGTCCACGATCCGCATCTCGATCCCGAACGGCACCCGCCCCTGCCGCGCGGTATAGTCCATCTGCTCCGCGTCGCTCATCGAGTCCCACTCGGCCGGGGGCGCACCGAGCGAGCCGATCGGCGAGGTTTCCGTCATGCCCCAGGCGTGGCCGACATTGATGCCGCGGTCCCGAAACCACTTGATCATCGCCCGCGGCGCCGCGGATCCGCCGATCGTCACGGATTTCAGCGAACCCAGGTCCGCGCCGGTCTTCTCGATATGCTCGATCATGCCAAGCCAGATGGTCGGGACGCCGGCCGAGTGGGTCACCTTTTCATCACGGAACAGGTCGCACATCTGCGCCGGGCGGTAGTCGGCCGACAGGACCAGCTTGCACCCGGTCAGAGGCGCCGCCCAAGGCACTCCCCAGGCGTTGGCATGGAACATCGGGACGATCGGCAGCACCACCGATCGCGCCGACAGGTCGAACACGTCGGGCGCAACCTCCGCCATCGCATGGAGAATGGTGGAGCGGTGCTCGTAGAGCACGCCTTTCGGATTGCCGGTGGTTCCGCTGGTGTAGCACAGCCCGCAAGGGTCGCGCTCATCGCCTTCGACCCATTGGAAAGCAGGTTCGCCAGTGCCGAGGAAGGAGTCGAACTCATCCTCGAAGCAGACGTAATGCTCAATCGTGTTCCACTTGTCCTTCAGTGCGTTGACGAGTGGAGTGAAGGCGCGGTCGTAGAAGAGGATCCGGTCCTCGGCGTGATTGGCGATATAGACGAGCTGCTCGGCGAAGAGGCGCGGGTTGATGGTGTGGAGGACGCCGCCCATCCCGCACGCGCCATACCAGGCGGTCAGGTGGCTGGCATGGTTCATCGCCAGCGTGGCGACGCGATCGCCCTTGCGAAGACCAACTGCAGCGAGCGCGCTCGCCATGCGTCGGGCATTGGCCGCGACCTCGCGCCAGTTGGTGCGAGTGATCGACCCATCCGCCCAGGCGGTTACGATCTCCCGCCCGCCATGCTCCCGCTCGGCATGGTCCACCAGCCGCATCAGCCGGAGCGGCCAATCCTGCATCGCGCCGAGCTTCATGGCATCCCTCCTCTATCCACTGGAGAGTGCCGGGCATCACAGCCCTGCGCAACCCGTCAGAACGGCATCTGGAAACCCGGAGGCAGCTGCAGTCCGGCGCTCATTTTCTGCATCTCGCCCGCGGCGGCCTGATCCGCCTTGGCGCGGGCATCGTTGATCGCGGCAGCGATCAGATCCTCGGCCATGGTCTTTTCGGAGGGTTGCAGCAGGCTCTCGTCGAGCGTCACGGCAATGATCCGACCCTTGGCGGATGCACGGATCTTCACCAGCCCGCCGCCCGACGCGCCTTCGACCTCGATCTTGTCGAGATTGTCCTGAGCTTTCTGTAGCTCGGCTTGCGCGTTCTGCGCCATCTGCATGATTTCATCGAGGCTGGGCATGTCAGGCACCTTTCATGGTCACGGATTCGAGCTCTGCGCCGGGAAAAGCCGCAAGCACCGCGGCAACACTGGGATCGGCGAGAATCGCAGCTTCAGCGCGCTCCTTCGCCATCTGTTCCTGCTGGAGAAGCGAAGCCTCTCCGTCCTCGTCCGAAAGGCTGACCGTCCACTTGGTGTCCGTGACCTGCCGCAAGGCGTCGCCAAGAAGGCGCAGAAAGTCGGGGCCAAGCGGGCGCAGTGGCTTGATCGCCAGCTCGCCGGGGGCGAACCGCACCAGGCTGACCTGATCGTGCAACTGCTGGGCGAGCAGCGCCTTGCCGCCATCCTCCAGCCGCTTGATCAGCCCGGCGAAGTCGGCCGGCATCCCGCCACCGGCAGGCGCCTGCGCGATCGGAGCGCTGGCGGGCGACGCGATGGCCGCAGCAGGCCGGACGCTCGCCGCTCCGCCATTCTGCAGTCGCGCCAGCACGGTGGCCGGGTCGGGCAGGTCGGCCGCGTGGATCACCCGCAGCACCGCCATCGCCGCAGCTTCATTGGGATCCGGCGCGATCTGGACGTCGGCAAGACCCTTGAGCAGCATCTGCCAAAGGCGGTGGAGCGTGGCCCATCCAAGCTTGCCCGCAAGCTCCTGCGCTGCTTCCCGTTCTTCGGCGGACGATAGCACGTCGCCGCGTGCGCCGGCCTTGGCGCGGGTGATCGCATGGACGCTGTCCATCAGTCCGCGGAGCAGGGCGGAGGGATCGATGCCGAGCATGTGTGCATCGTCGAGCTGGGCCAGTGCGGCCGCCGCCTCGCCATCCAGCACGGTCCCCAGCAGCTTGCGGATGCGGCCGCGGTCGGCGAGCCCAAGCATCGCGCGCACCTCGGCGGCCTCAACCCGGCCATGCCCATGAGCGATCGCCTGATCCAGGATCGACAGGCCATCACGGGCCGAGCCCTCCGCGGCCCGTGCGATCACCGCCAGCGCCTCCTCCTCGACCTCGACCTCCTCCGCTTCCGCCACGCGGGCAAAATGGGCAGTCAGGGTCTCGGCCGGGATGCGCTTGAGATCGAACCGCTGGCAGCGCGAAAGCACCGTCACCGGGACCTTGGCCACCTCGGTGGTGGCGAACAGGAACTTCACGTGCGCCGGGGGCTCCTCGAGTGTCTTGAGGAGCGCGTTCCATGCTTCCTTGGTCAGCATGTGGACTTCGTCGATGATGTAGATCTTGTACCGCGCCGAAACCGCCGAGTAGCGCACCGCGCCGATCACCTCACGCGCATCGTCGATCCCGCGGTTGCTAGCGGCATCCATCTCGATCACGTCGATATGGCGGCCCTCGGCGATCGCCCGGCAGGGTTCGCAGACGCCGCATGGATCGATCGTCGGCCCGCCCTGCCCGTCCGGGCCGATGCAGTTGAGCGCCTTTGCAACCAGCCGGGCTGTAGAGGTCTTGCCGACCCCGCGGACCCCGGTCAGCAGGAAAGCGTGGGCGATGCGGTTCTGGGCGATGGCGTTGCCAAGGGTCTGGACCATCGCGTCCTGGCCGATCAGCTCGGCGAAGCTCTGCGGGCGATATTTGCGCGCAAGCACCCGGTACGGCGACGCGGCGGCGCTCTTCTCCAGCGGCTGCGCGGGTAGGTCGAGGCCGAGAGTGGGTTCTTTTTTGGGCGATTCGTCGTCGGTCATCGCGGAGGGTTGTAGGAGGTGGCCGGGCGGCTGTCATGCGGCCGCAGAGTCTTGCGCACCGCGCATGCCCCCGCCATATGCGCGTCGGGAGTCGGGCGGACGGGGCTGTCGCCAACCTGGTCAGGTCCGGAAGGAAGCAGCCACAACGATTTCGTCCCGGGTCGTTCCGGCTCCCACCCAATCAGCTGCCCGACCAGTCCACCGCCCCGCCGGGGATCCGCACCGTCAGCTCCCCACAGTCCGCGCTGAGCACGATCTGACAGGCGAGCCGGCTGGTTCGCGTGACATGGGCGGCAAGGTCCAGCAGATCATCCTCTTCCTCACTGGCCCGCGGCAGCTTGGCGAAGTCCTCGGCAGCGACGATGACGTGGCAGGTGGAGCAGCTCATCTGGCCCCCGCAGGTTCCTTCCAGCGGCTGACCCGCAGCCTGGGCAACGTCCAGCAGGATCGAGCCGACGGGCGCCTCCACCTCGCAATCGAGAGACCCGTCTGGCCTTAGGAAGTGCACAAGGGTCATGCGAAGCTCCGCTGGGCCGAGGCCGTCTGATCGATCCGGCGACACGCGGCCACCAGCTCCTCCTCCGTCGTATAGCGCCCGAAGCCGAGACGGATGCAGGATCGCGCCTCGCGATCGGCCAGCCCCACTGCCCGCAAGACATGGCTGGGCCGTCCCGAGCCGCTAGCGCAGGCCGATCCCAGGGAAAAGGCGATGTCGCGCAGGTCCGCGAGCAGCCGCGCCGCATCAAGACCTTCGCGAAACAGGTTGAGATTGCCCCGGTAGCGATGCTCCAGGCTGCCGTTGACGTCCCATGCCGGGCCGAGGGCCGCAAGAGCGCACGACCAGAGGTGCTCGACCCATGCATGGTCCTGTTCGCGGCGGCCCAGCGCCAGTTTCGCCGCCGCGCCGAAGCCTGCGACCAGCATTGGCGACAGGGTTCCGGAGCGCAGCCCTTTCTCCTGCCCGCCGCCGTGAAGCATCGGGGCGAGCTTGACACCCTCGCCCGCCCACAGAGCTCCCACGCCCTTGGGCCCGTGGATCTTGTGCGCGGACAGTGCGATCAGGTCGGGACCCTCCGGGATGGCCATGCGCCCGAAGCCCTGCACCGCGTCGCACAGCACCAGCGCCCCCGCATCGTGGGCAAGGGCGGCAATCTCGGCGACGGGCTGCAGGACGCCAATCTCATTGTTGACCAGCATGACCGCGACGACCGCAGTGCGCTCGTCGACCGCCGCCGAGACCCTCGGAAGGGCGACAAGTCCGTCAGGGCCGACCGGTAGCCGGACGACCTCGCACCCTTGGGTCTCGAGCCAGTCGCAGGTGTCCAGCACGGCCGCATGCTCGGTGAGCACCGTGACGACCCGGCGGCGATCGGAAATGCGGACCGCGGAGCGCAGCGCCCAATTGAGCGCCTCCGTTGCGCCGCCGGTGAACACCACTTCTCCAGCGGGCGGCAAGCACGCGGCGACCTGGTCACGCGCCACCTCGATCGCTGCCGCTGCCTCGCGGCCCCAGCGACTGGGGCTGTGCGGGTTGGCGAACTTGTCGAACCACGGAGCCATCGCCTCCTTCACCTCGGGAGCGAGCGGCGTCGTGGCCTGGTAGTCGAGGTAGATCATGCCGCGCGGGTGGCCCGCCGCCCTGCGATGCGGGTCCATTGCGCGAGGAATGCGTCGACGTCAGCCTCGCTCGTGTCCGGCCCGAAGCTGACCCGCAGAAACGACGATGCGATCGCAGGGTCGGCTCCCATGGCCCTGAGAACGGCACTTTCCTTCATCTTGCCGCTGGAACAGGCGCTGCCCGCACTGACCGCGAAGCCGGCGAGGTCGAACTGCACAAGCAGGCTCGCCTGGTCGGCACCCGGCATGGCAATGGCGCCGATGTTGGCGATCCGCGGTGCCTCCTCGGCGATCACCACGCTGCCGGTAGCGCCGACGCCCTCGTCGAGCCGCCTCCGCAGCTCCGCCAGGCGCGGCATGGCATTCCGGAACGCCCCGCCGGCAAGCGCCGCCGCAAAGCCCGCCGCAGCCGGAGCGTCCTGTGTGCCGCGGCGGTACCCCTTTTCCTGGCCGCCGCTCGGCTCCAGAGTGCCGAGATCGCGTACCAGCAGTGCGCCAATGCCCGGCGGTCCGCCCAGCTTGTGCGCCGAGACCGCGATGAAGTCTGCATCCGGGAGCGGCATCTTGCCCGCGCTCTGGGCGCAGTCGGCAAGCAGCAGCGACCCCGCCGCACGCACCCGCGCGGCAATCTCCTCAAGCGGCTGGACCACGCCTGTCTCGTTGTTGACCTGCTGGATCGCGGCCAGCGCCGGTCCCGCAGCAAGTGCTTCGTCAAGCGCATCAAGGCGGATCAGACCGTGGGTATCGACCGGCAGCACCGTCGCCTCCGGACCCATCGCATGCGGCACGATCGCATGCTCCGACGCGCCCACCACCCGTCCGGCAACCCGAGCCCGAGCCGCGACCATCTCCACCGCCTCGCTCGCGCCGGATGTGAAGATGACGTCATGGCGCCAGCCGAGCGCTTCGGCAATGTCGCTGCGCGCCTCCTCCAGCACGGCGCGAGCCGCCCGCCCCTCGGCATGGGGCGAGCTGGGGTTGGCCCAATGGTCCAGCGCCTCGACCATTGCCACTCGCGCCTCAGCCAGCACCGGCGTGGTTGCCGCATGGTCGAGGTAGATCCGGGGGTGCGTCATGTTGGAACCTGCGGCTTTCTCGAATTGATTGCGCTGCAATGATGCCGGCCTATATAGGTCCGCGCCTTACCCGCCACCATTTCCATTTGCGCGAGCCATCATGCCCGAAGTGATTTTCCCCGGTCCAGAAGGCCGCCTTGAAGGCCGTTTCCATCCGGGGCTGCGGCCGCGCGCGCCGGTGGCGCTGATCCTGCATTCGCACCCGCAGGCAGGCGGGACGATGAACAACAAGATCGTCCAGCTGCTCTATCAGACCTTCGTCAAGCGCGGCTTTGCAACGCTGCGGTTCAACTTTCGCGGCGTTGGCAAGAGCCAAGGCACGTTCGACAACGGCATCGGCGAGCTGTCCGATGCTGCCAGCGCGCTTGACTGGGTGCAGCAAATCCATCCCGAGGCGGAGACGACCTGGGTCGCGGGCGTCAGCTTCGGTGCGTGGATCGGAATGCAGCTTCTGATGCGCCGGCCGGAGATCAAGGGCTTCATCTCGATCGCGCCGCCGGCCAACATGTACGACTTCAGCTTCCTGGCTCCGTGCCCGTCATCGGGGATCATCATCCAGGGCGAAGCCGACGAAGTCGTGACCCCGCCCGCGGTGCAGAAGCTGGTCGACAAGCTGCGGACCCAGCGGCACATCACCATCCATCACGACACCATCCCGGGAGCGAACCACTTCTTCGCCAACGAGCTGGACCTGTTGATGAAGAGCGTGAACGGCTACCTCGACATGCGCCTGGCGAAGGACCTGAAGCGCTAGGCGCTATACCGTCCAGATCAAGACGTTGGCCAGGATCACCAGTCCGGCGACGATCATCAGCACGCCCTGCTTCCGGTGCTCGCCCTTCATTGTGACACGGGCGCCGAAAAACAGCAGGACCATCGACGCGATCATCGCGAGGGAGAGAGTGGCTGCGGCAAGCGCGGGCATTGTGTCCCTTCGTCTCCTTACTGCCGGCTTTCAGACAAACTTAACCGGCTGGGCTCATCATGGCGCGCATGATCGGTCCGGAACAACAGCAAAAGCTCGTTGACGCGTTCGAGCGCATCGAGGAGACGATCCTTCCGTGCATCGCCATGATGCTCGACACGTTGCTCGATGCCTCGGCGTCGCTGGCCGACGTCGATCCGAAGGCGCTCGCGGCCGAATTGCAGATCCTTGCCGCCGAACTGGAAGAGCTGACCCGCACGGTAGAGCGCTCCTCGCCGGCACAACTCGGGCCAGGTGAGTATCGGATCGCCGCGGCCTAAGCCTCCGCCAGGATGCGAGAATGAAGGTCAAGGTCGATGTTGCCCCCGGACAGCACCGCGACAGTGTCCTCCTCCGGCGCGAGCTTCCCGCTCAGCAGCGCGGCCAGCGCCACCGCGCCGCCTGGCTCGACTACCAGCTTCAGTTCGCGCCAGGCAAATCGCACCGCTTGCCTGACCTGATCCTCGGTGACGGACACGCCAAGTGCGCTCCGCTCCTGAAGGATGCCAAATGTGATCGGCGAGACGCGCGGGGTTTGCAGGGCGTCGCACAAGGTCGGCGGAGCACCACCGTCGACCGGAACGATCTCGCCTTGCTCTAACGACCGCCGCATGTCGTCCCAACCCTCCGGCTCGACGCAGATTAGGCGGGCGGCTGGACACGCCAAGGCGATCCCGGCCGCGAGCCCGCCGCCGCCGGTTGGGACCACGATCTGCCGGGGCTCACGGCCCAACTGCTCCGCGATCTCCAGCCCGGCGGTGCCCTGCCCAGCAACGATGTCCGGATCGTCGAAGCTGGGAACCAGGGTTGCCCCCTCCTCGTCCGCCAGACTGCGCGCGATCGCGACACGGTCTTCGGTGCGGCGGTCGTACAAGACGATCGTGGCCCCTTCGGCACGCGTTGCTTCGATCTTCAGCGCGGGAGCATCGGACGGCATGACGATGGTCGCGCGAACGCCGAGCCTCTTCGCGGCGATCGCCACGCCTTGCGCGTGATTGCCCGACGAAAAAGCCACCACTCCGCGGCGCCGCTCTCCCGGCGCCAGTTTCAGCAGCCGGTTGCTTGCGCCGCGCAGCTTGAACGCACCGCCGGTCTGGAGGCATTCCGCTTTCAACCAGACTCGGGCGCCACGGATTTGCGCTTGCAGCAGCGGTGTCTTCAGCACCTGTCCCGAAATACGCTCCGCGGCGGCGAGGACATCGTTCCTGTCAGGCATCAGCACTGAACAGCATTCCTTTCTTTCCAAACGACTTAGCCAATCGGAGCTGCGAGCGCGCCGGAACGTTGGCCTGCCCGCGGGCAGGGTCCAAAAAGAGTTGCGTCCCTGGACCGTCGTTCATATATGCGCCTCCGCTGCCCCATGGGACTTCCAACCGCAAGGCAGCTTTCGTCAATGTTTGCCGTCAGGCACTTGGAGGTCCCTTGAATTGCACAAGCATCATCGCGCGCTGGGGCTAGCTGCCTCCCCTGCCCACGTCGCCGCTACGTCCGGTGCCGCGGAAATCGCCAAGCTGAAGCCGGTCCAGCCGGTCACGCTGCTTCGTCCGCACGCCGCGCGACGGGCTGCACGTTTCTTCGTCGAGAAGTTCCCGGGCCGCTCGCTCTATGCGGTGAAGGCGAACCCTTCGCCCGACCTGCTGAAGGTGCTGTGGGACGGCGGAGTGACCCATTACGACGTGGCCTCGATCGGCGAGGTGCGCCTGGTCGCGGAAACGCTGCCGGGGGCGACCTTGTGCTTCATGCACCCGGTCAAGGCCACGGAGGCGATCGCCGAGGCTTACTTCGAGCATGGGGTGCGCACGTTCAGCCTGGATACGCTTGAGGAGCTGGACAAGATCGTCGATGCGACCTCCTCCGACGGAGTCGCGGCGAGCGATCTCAACCTGCTCGTCCGCCTGCGCGTCAGCTCGGAGCATGCCAAGCTCAGCCTTGCAGCCAAGTTCGGCGCTGCGCCGAACGAGGTGAAGCAATTGCTGTTCGCCGCCCGCCAGGCGGCCGATGCGCTCGGCATCTGTTTCCACGTCGGCAGCCAGGCGATGACGCCGGCGGCCTACGCGGAGGCGATGACCCGCGTTCGCGACGCCATCGTCGAAGCGGCGGTGACCGTGGACATCGTCGATGTGGGTGGAGGCTTTCCCTCTTCCTACCCCGGTATGGAGCCGCCACCGCTCGAGACCTATTTCACGGTCATCCACGAAGCGTTCGAGAAGCTTCCGATCAGCTACTCGGCCGAATTATGGTGCGAGCCGGGCCGGGCGCTGTGCGCGGAATATGCCAGCGTGCTGGTCCGCGTCGAAAAGCGCCGCGGCGACGAGCTGTACATCAACGACGGAGCCTACGGCGCGCTGTTCGATGCGGCGCACATCGGCTGGCGTTACCCGGTGTCGCTCGTCCGTGAGCCGGAGAGCCATGTCCGTCCGACGGCGTTCAGCTTCTACGGGCCGACCTGCGACGACCTCGACCATATGGCTGGTCCGTTCAACCTTCCGGCGGACGTGCAGCCTGGCGACTATATCGAGGTTGGCATGCTCGGCGCATACGGCTGCGCGATGCGGACCGGCTTCAACGGCTTCGGCACCGAGGCGCGGATCGTCGTGGAAGACGAACCGATGGCCAGCCTCTACGGAGCCGTCGTGCCCCAGGCCCGTTCCAACGTGGTCACGCTGTAAACGACTACCGCTTCGCCTATGTGCGGGGCGTACCAGGAGGGTGAGGCTGTCCCCTCCGAACGCAATGACACGCCCATTTTGTGCTCCTCGCCCGCTAGCCGGGCGGGGACTCATCGGAGTTTGACATGACCACCGACACCCTCATCAAGGTTCAGGACCAGGGCAAGATCAACGACACCCGCAAGGCGGAGCTGCTGTCGTCCACCGTCGAGCATATCGACATCACCAAGTTCGACGCCCGTCCGCTGGTCGAGGCGATGGGCAAGATGAGCTTCACCAGCCGCGACCTTGCCCGCGCCACGGACATCTACAACCAGATGCTCGAGGACAAGGATTGCTCGGTGATCCTGGTGGTCGCCGGATCGACGTCGGCCGGCGGCTGCATGGATCTGTATTCCGAACTGGTGAAGTCCAACATGGTCGACGCGATCGTCGCCACCGGCGCGACCATCGTCGACATGGATTTCTTCGAAGCGCTTGGCCACAAGCACTACCAAGCGCTTGAAATCCCGGACGATGACACGCTGCGCTCGCTCTACATCGACCGGATCTACGACACCTACATCGACGAAGAGCAGCTTCAGGACTGCGACTACACCATCGGCAAGATCGCCGACAGCTTGGAGCCACGCCCGTACTCGAGCCGCGAGTTCATCAAGGAGATGGGCAAGTGGCTGGCCGACGGCAACGGCAAGAAGGACAACAGCCTGGTCAAGCTGGCCTATGAGCATGACGTGCCGATCTTCTGCCCGGCGTTCACCGACAGCTCGGCGGGCTTTGGCCTCGTCAAGCACCAGGTCGACGCGATGAAGGCCGGCCGCCGCTACATGACGATGGACTCGATTGCTGACTTCCGTGAGCTGACGGACATCAAGATCAAGGCCGGCACCACCGGCCTGCTGATGATCGGCGGCGGCGTTCCGAAGAACTTCACGCAGGACACCGTCGTCTGCGCGGAGATCCTCGGCCACGACGATGTCGAGGTGCACAAGTACGCCATCCAGATCACGGTGGCGGACGTGCGTGACGGCGCCTGCTCGTCGTCAACGCTTCAGGAAGCGGCTAGCTGGGGCAAGGTGTCCACCGCGCTGGAGCAGATGGTGTTCGCCGAAGCGACCTCCGTCCTACCGCTCCTCGCGTCCGCCGCCTGGCACAAGGGCGAGTGGAAGAACCGAGAGAAGCGCCGCTTCGCCAAGCTGTTCGACTAAGCTTCGCTTGGCATTTGAGTAGAAGACGATAACCCTCCCCCTATACAACAGGGGGAGGGTTTCTCATGTCGCCAAGTCCGTTGCTCGGCCCGGTCGTCGCGCTCATCGCGTGGAGCCTGGTCATCATGCTGCTGATGGCAGCGACGCGCCTCCCGGCCATGCGGAAGGCGGGCATCGGCCTCAACCGTCGCGGCGGCCGCGGGCAAAATCTCGAGGGCGTCATCCCGGACGAGGTAAACTGGAAGGCCCACAATTACGCGCACCTGATGGAACAGCCGACGATCTTCTATGCGATCGTTTTCGCGCTGATCGTGATGGGGTTCGATCACCAGATCAACGTGTGGCTCGCCTGGGGCTACGTTGGCCTTCGCATCCTGCACAGCCTCGTGCAGGTGAGTGTCAACATTGTCGCACTTCGCTTCGGGCTGTTCCTGCTTTCATCCCTGTGCCTGATCAGCCTGACGGTGCACGCGGCGCTGCGGCTGTGGCACTAGCGCGCGAAGGCAGCCGCCAGTTCGATGTGCGTCGACCAGCGGAACTGGCCCACCGGCTGCACCCAGGCGATCCGATACCCCCCATCCACCAGCACCCGCGCATCGCGGGCGAAGGTCGCGGGGTTGCAGCTGACGTAAGCGATGCGCGGCACGGCCGAGCCGGCTAGCTGAGCCACCTGCTCCACCGCTCCAGCGCGGGGCGGGTCCAGCACCACGCCATCGAAGCCGGCCAGTTCTCCGGCATCCAGCGGGCGGCGGTAGAGGTCGCGGTGCTGGGTCTGGATCGGACGATCGCTCCGCCGCGCTGCGGACAGCAAGGACAAGATCGTGTCCCGTCCCGCCTCGGCAGCAAGCAGCTGACCGGGCAGCGCAAGCGCGAATGTCCCCAAACCCGCAAACAGGTCGGCAGTGCGGGTCGCACCCTCTGCCGCCTCGCGGACCGCCTGAACCAGCGCCGCCTCGCCATCTTCCGTTGCCTGCAGGAATGCTCCGGCAGGGAGATCCACCGGCACCCCGGACAGGGTCACGGTCGCTGGCACCGGCTCAAACCGGGTTTCCAGCCCATAGCCTTGGTCGAGCGCAAGCCGGGCCAGCCGGTGGCGCTCTGCGAAGTCGATCAGCGCCTCGGCCGCCGCCAGCCCCTCGGCCCGCACACCCTCCAGTGCGACATCGACGCCCTGGTCGCACAAGACCAGCCGAACGCCGGCTGCACCCCGCCCTACCAACAGGCTCGGCAGCAGTTTGCGCAGAGGCGCGACCAAGGCAAAGAGCTCCGGGCGAAGCACGTGGCATTCGTGCATGTCGACGATCTGGTGCGACCGCTCGGCGTTGAAGCCGAGTGCCACCGCCTTTCCCGCGCGCACCGCCCGCAAAGAGGCCCGCCGTCGTGTCCTTGGGGGAGAAAGGTGCGGTGTGCGGATGTCCGCTTCCAGCCCATGCTGCGCCAGCGCGCCCGCCACCCGGTCGACCAAATAGACGCGATAGGCCACGTCATCGACATGCTGGAGCTGGCAGCCGCCGCACTCGGGAAAATGACGGCAAGGCGGCACCTGGTGGTGGGATCCCGGCTCGACCGTACCGTCCGCGAGCAGCAAGTCGCCCGGTGCCGCCAGCGTGGCATGACGGCCCGTTGCGGTCACCCCATCCCCGCGTGCCGCAATCCTGACGATCGGCTCGCTCATGCCAGCATCGCCAGCGCGCGTGGAATGGCCTCGGCGAGATCATCGGCGATCATCGCCGGACCCGACACTTCCGCGACCCGGCCGTGGAGCCACACCCCGGAACAAGCCGCCTCGAACGCCGGCAGCCCGCGCGCCCGCATCGCCGCGATCATCCCGGCCAGAACGTCGCCGGTTCCCGCACTCGCCAGCCAGGCCGGTGTCGGCGGGGCAAAGCCGAGTCGCCCGTCCGGCGCGGCCACAAGCGTATCCGCACCCTTGTACACCACCACAGCGCCACTCCGCCGCGCCGCTTCCAGCCCCCGCTCCGGCTTGCTGCTCGAAAGCTGCCCGAACAGCCGGACGAATTCGCCATCGTGGGGCGTGACGATCGCGTCCTGCCCGCGCAGTCGCTCGGGATCGCCGAGGAGGCCGATTGCATCGGCGTCGATCACTTTGGGCGCCGGCGACGTCAGCGCGAGTGTCAGCAGCTGCGGTACATTGCCCATTCCGGGACCGACCAGGACACAGCCGATGCGCGGGTCGGACAAGTCGGCGGTGTCGGTCTGCACCACCGCAGCGGGGAGATTGTCGAGGCGCCGCGACGTGCTCACCCGCACATAGCCCGCACCCGCCCTCGCCGCTGCGGTAGCCGCGAGGGCGATTGCCCCAGGCATCTTGCCGGCCAGCGCATGGACCAGCCCACGCGTGAACTTGTGTCCGCCGGGCTGCAGCGGCGGAAGCTGGGGTCGCCCGATCTCATGCCACTCGCCCGCAGGCTCGACCCCGATGTGAGCAAGCACCACCCGGCCCATCAAGGGCATCGCCGGAAGCAGACGGTGCGACGGCTTCAAGGCGCCGAGCGCCACCGTCAGGTCGAAATCGGGGACTGGCGACAGCAGCGCTCCGGAGTCACTGTCGGCCCCGCTAGGGAGGTCGCAGGCGATGGCGAGGTGCGCCCGTCCTCTGAGAGAGAAAAGCTTCGCACAAACAGCATCGTCCAGGCCTCGCTTGAGGCCGGTTCCGAAGAGACAGTCGATCAGCAAGGGAGCGGGCCTGGCCGACGGCAGCGGCTCAACCGCTCCCGTCCAGCCCTCTCGAGCCCAGCGCGCTGCCTCGGTGGCTGGGTCGGCCAGGGCCGCGACCCGCACCGGCACGCCGCGCGCGGCGAGGTGACGTGCGGCGACATAGCCGTCCCCTCCATTGTTGCCGGGGCCGCAGATCACCAATGTCTCCATTGGCCCCGCGAACCGATAGCCCGCTTCGGCCAGACTTGCCCCGGCGCGTTCCATCAGCTGCACGACCGGCGTCCCGGAGGCAATGACCGCCTGCTCGGCGGCACGCATTTGGTCGGCAGTCAGGATCGGGCGAGACGAGGCCATACGCCTTCCTAGCGCAGGCTGGTCGAAAGGTGCCACCAGCGCTCCGGACACGCAGAAGCGGCGGCGTCGCGCTGCTCGTCCGTGGCCAACAGCGCAAAGCACGTCGCGCCGGAGCCCGACATCCGCGCTATCTGCACTCCATCCCGAGCTGCCAGCCAGTCGAGGACCTCGCCTATTGCGGGCACCAGCAGGCGAGCAGGTGCCTCAAGGTCGTTTCGCCCGCCTCGCCAGTCGTGACCGAGCGCCCCGCGATCCGCTCCCTCCCAGCGGGCGAACACCTCGCGGGTGGACAGTGGCTCGCGCGGGTTGACCAGCAGGATGGGGGTGCCCGGAATCGACGGATCGTCGATCAGCCGGAGCGCATCGCCCGCCCCTTCCCCGCGTGCGGTCATGCTGAGCAAACAGGCCGGCACGTCCGCTCCCAAGCTCGGCGCGACCGCTGCCGCATGGGACGGATCGACGCCCCACATCGCGGTCATCAGCCGAAGCGCAGCAGCTGCATCCGCGGAGCCTCCGCCGACGCCGGATGCGACCGGAAGGGTCTTGGTCAGCCTGAAAGCGGTGCAGCTGCCCTCGCCTGGAACGCCGACCCTTGCTCTCATCGCGTCCCATGCGCGTTCGATTAGGTTCGTCCCCTCGCCCAGATTGCTGGCGAATGGGCCAGCCAGTTCCAGCGACATGCCGTTCCCGTCCGGCACGAACCAGCCTTCGACCCGGTCGCCGTCGGTGCAGAACGCGAACAGGGTCTCGATCGCATGCCGCCCGTCCGGCAACCGCCCGCGGACGTGGAGCGCGAGGTTGATCTTGGCCGGAGCAAGCTCGCTCCAGCGACCGGCAGCGCCGTTCATCAGGGCGCGGCGGTGGCCGGCGCGAGGCCGTTGCGCACCTTGGACTCGATGCGCGACCTGACGTCGTCGTCCGCCGTCACCAGCGCGGCCGCCCAGGCAAAGCGCGCCTCGAACCTGCGGCCCGCGGTATAGAGCGCGTCGCCGAGATGCTCATGGATCTCGGCCTGCCCCGGATCGGCTGCGGCGGCGCGCTGCAGGGTGGCGATCGCCTCGTCCACCCGGCCGCGCTTGAACTGCGCCCAGCCGAGCGAGTCGGTGATCGAAGGGTCGCGAGGCGCCAGCTGACTCGCCCGAGCAATCATCGCCTCGGCCTGGTCCAACTCCTCGCCACGCTCCAGCTTGGCATAGCCAAGATAGTTGAGGACCAGGGGATTGTCCGGCGCCAAGTGGCGGGCGCGCTGCAGCGCCGCCTTGGCTTCGGGCCAGCGGTCGGCCTGCTCCAGCGCCCCGCCTTCCAGCAGGTGCAGCGCCCAAGGTTCGCCTCCGGGCGCACCAGCCTCCACCAGCGTGACCGCACGCCGGAAGGCAGCCGCGGCCTCCGCGTGCCGGGCCAGCTCGGAGTAGACATCTCCCAGGCGGGAGAAATCGTCGGCGCTGACGTCGTTCCCGCTCGCGAACAGTTGCGCACGCGCGAGCGCCTCGGCCTTGCGTTCCGCGCGAAGCAGGGCACGAATTTCCGCATCCTGTGCCGAGGACGCGAAGACCGCGTCGCGCGGGATCGATCGAAAGGCTGCCAGAGCCTCATCCGTCCGCCCGCTCTCACCGAGCAGCAGGCCGATGAGTATTGCCGCCTGCGCATTGTTCGGGTCGGCGTGGCGGGCAATCTGCGCCATCGCCAGCGGCAATTCCCGGGATTCCCCGCGCGCAAGGTCGATCCCAAGCGAAACCAGCAGACCGGAAAGGGCCTCCGCGGCAGTGGCGATGCCGGCCCCAGTCGGCTGGCCGCGCTCGATCTGCTCCCGCGCATCAGCCAGCACGATGTCCCGCCCTCCCAGTAGCCGCAAGGCTCGGGCCCGGTCGCCGGAACGCAGGTAAGCGTCAGCAAAGGCGGTTCGCAGCCAGCTTTCCCGCCCGGCTGCGCTGCCGAGCGCTGCACGGACGACGGGCTCAGCCTCCTCGATGCGCTTCAGCCGGAGCAGGATCAGTGCATGATTCTGGGTGAGATAGGGCGCGATCCCGCTTCCCCGCGGAACCTGGCCGAGATGATCGAGCGCCGATGCGCTACGCCGTTCCGCTGCGATCCAGGCCGCGACGAACGGTCGAAGGAAACCGAGGCTCCCTTCGCCACTGTCGCGGTCGAGGACGGCCAGCGCTTCCTTGTCCCGTCCGCGGACCAGATGATCGGCGGTCAGGAGCAGCGTCGAATCGATGGCGCTGGTGGCCGGACCGCGCCGCAACAGTCCGAGCGCCAGCTCCATGTTCCCGGCGGCGATCGCCTGTGCAATCGCCCGATTGGCGACGATGGTGCTGTCGGGGTCGGCTTGGGCCAGCGACGCATAGAGGAGCGATGAGCGCCCCGCATCGCCCGCCAGCTCCGCTGCTCGCGCACCCACGAACACGGACAGGTCGCTGGATTTGGGGGGCGCCACCCGCGCCAGAGCCGGAGCCGCCACCAGCATCGCGGCCAGACCTGCCAGGCTACATGTTCGGGTAATTTGGGCCACCGCCGCCCTCCGGGGTCACCCAGTTGATGTTCTGGCACGGGTCCTTGATGTCGCAGGTCTTGCAATGGACGCAGTTCTGCGCGTTGATCTGCAACCGCGGAGCCCCGCCTTCCAGCACATATTCGTAGACGCCAGCCGGGCAGTAACGCTGCTCGGGTCCGTCATACTCCGGCAGGTTCACCTGCGTCGGAATGGTCGGGTCCTTCAGCGTCAGGTGGATCGGCTGGTCTTCCTCATGGTTGGTGTTGGAGATGAACACCGAGGAAAGCTTGTCGAAGCTGATCACCCCGTCGGGCTTCGGATAGTTGATTTTCGGCGCAAGATCGCGGCGCCACAGGGTGGTGTGATCGGGATGGTGCTTCATCGTGAATGGCAGGCCGATCTTCAGCTGTCGCATCCACATGTCGGCACCCGCCACCAACGTTCCGATGGTCGCCCCGAGCTTCGCCACCGCCGGCTCGACATTGCGGACCTTGGTGAGTTCTTCGGCGATCCAGCCCGAGCGGACCGCCGGTTCATAGGTGTCGAGCACATCGGAGCGGCGGTTGGCCGCGACTGCTTCGAATGCGGCTTCGGCGGCCAGCATGCCGCTCTTCATCGCCGTATGCGTGCCCTTGATCCGCGGGACGTTCACGAACCCCGCCGAACAGCCGATCAGCGCTCCACCCGCAAAGGCCAGCCGAGGCACGGACTGCCAACCGCCTTCGTTGATCGCACGCGCGCCGTAGGACACCCGCCGGCCACCCTCCAGCATCTGGCGAATAGCGGGGTGCTGCTTCCAGCGCTGCATCTCGTCGAACGGGGACAGATGTGGATTCTTGTAGCTGAGCGCCACGACAAAACCGATCGACAGCTGATTGTTCGCCTGGTGGTAGATCCACCCGCCGCCCCACGCATCGTCCAGCGGCCAGCCTTGGGTGTGGATCACCTTGCCGGGCTCGTGCTTCGTGGGATCGATGTCCCACAACTCCTTGATCCCGATGCCGTAGACTTGCGGCTGGCAATCCTTTTCAAGCTCGAAGGTGCGCTTCACCTGCTTGGTCAGGCTGCCCCGCGCCCCTTCCGCGAAGAAGGTGTAGCGGGCGTGGATCTCCATCCCCGGCTGATAGTCGGCACGGCGGGTGCCGTCGCGAGCGATGCCCATGTCGCCCGTCGCGACGCCCTTCACCGAGCCGTCATCGTGGAACAGGACTTCCGCCGCGGGAAAGCCGGGGAAGATCTCGACACCGAGTTCCTCGGCCTTGCCCGCCAGCCAGCGGCACAGATTGCCCAGGCTGCCGGTGAACATGCCCTTGTTGTCCAGGAAGCTCGGCATCATCAGGTGCGGGAAATTGAAGCTGCCCTTCCTGGTCAGCACCCAATGGTGGTTGGACGTCACCGGCACGCGGTTGAGCAGGCAGCTCTTATCCTCGCGCCAGTCGGGCAGCAGTTCGTCAAGCGACTTGGGGTCGATCACCGCCCCCGACAGGATGTGAGCGCCGACCTCCGACCCTTTTTCCAAAATGCAAACGGTCAGCTCGCGCCCGGCCTGGTTCGCCAGCTGCTTCAGCCGGATCGCCGCCGACAGGCCGGCAGGCCCCGCACCGACGATCACGACATCATAGTCCATGGATTCGCGTTCGCTCACGGGTCGCCCTTCTTCGTCTCGTCGCCGTCCCTTCCCTCGACTAAGCGGTGGCGTCAATGGTTCGGGGCGCTATGTTGCGCCCATGGGTGGGGACGTGCACAGCCTGGACATGCGCGACGCCGCAAGCCTGCTCGGCTGGTGGCTGGAGGCGGGCGTCGACACGGCGGTTGGCGAGCAACCTCGCCAGTGGCTGAAGCCAGCATCGCCGGCGCCCACTGGAGACGTCCCACAAGCCGCTGCCGGGGTCGAGCCTGTCCGGGCATCGCTTCCGCCCATCGCGCCACCGGCAACCAAGCCCGCCGACACACTCGAGGCGTTCCACTCCTGGCTGCGGGAGAGCAGCGAGCTGCCCCTGTTCCGCGCAGGTGCGGCCCGCGCACTGCCCCACGGCCCGGCCGAGGCCGAAATCATGCTCGTCGCCGGAGTGCCCGAGCGCGAGGACATCGGCGAAGGCCGCCCTATCGCCGGCGAAGCATGGGCGCTGGCCGAGCGGATGCTCTCCGCCATCGCCATCTCCGCAGATCAGGCCTACGTCGCGTCCTTGTCCTGCTTCCCCGCTCCGGGGACTCGCATGGCCGAGGCCGACGCCGAGCACTGCGCCGAGACGATGCGCCACCACATCGCGCTGGTTCGGCCCAAGCGCCTGCTTCTGCTCGGCGAAGGCCCGGCCAAGGCGCTGACCGGCCAGTCGCTGGTGCAGGCCCGAGGCCGCGTCCATCGGGTGGCCGGAGTGCCGGCAGTCGTCACCTTCCACCCCCGCATGCTGCTCGGCCGGCCGAGCGACAAGGCCCATGCCTGGCGGGACCTGCTGCTGTTGATGAGTGAAGAGGTTTCATGAGCATAATCCTTGGCTTGTCAGCCATTGCGAGCCTAGCGTCTCAACCAGCGAACGATCCGCTGGCACCCGTGCCCGAGGACGTCGTGGCCTCCGAACCGGTCGAACAGCAGCCTGCCCCGCCGCTGGGGCAGCCTGTGGTCATGCAAGTCCCGAGAGACTGGCGAGGCGTGTTCGACGCCATCCGCGCGGGCCAGTGGGCCGCAGCCCAGGCCGGAATCGCCGCCTTGCCGGCCAGCCCGCTGGCGGCGGTCGCCAGGGCGGAGCTATATACGGCCAAGGGTTCGCCGCCGGTTGAGCTCGGCCCGCTGCTGAACCTGCTGGCCGAGGCGCCCGAGCTTCCGGAGGCTGCCCAGCTGCGCAGGCTCGCCGAATCGCGTGGCGCGCTTGACCTTCCGCGGATCGCGCCCGCCTATCCTGTCGTTCAGATCGGCGCGTCGCCCCGCCGACAGCGCGCCCGGCCGGTGACGGGCGAACCTGAAGCGGACCGCTTGCGCGCCGACCTCGAGCCGTTCGTCAAGGCAGACGACGCGGTCGGTGCGGAATATCTGCTGATGGAGCGTATGCCCCTCCTGTCCGCCGAAGCTCGCGCAGAGGCCGCCCAGCGAGTGGCGTGGATCTACTACGTCACCGGCCAGGACGCCCACGCCCGCCGGGTGTCCGAGACCGGCCGTACCGGAGCGCTCGGTGAATGGGCCGTGCAGGGCGCGTGGGTGTCGGCAATGGCGTCATGGCGTCAGAACGACTGCGAATTCGCCTCCCGCCTGTTCCTCGAAGTCGGCCAGCGTGCAACCGAACCGTCGCTTGCCGCCGGCGGTTATTATTGGGCAGCACGCAGCGAGATGGCGTGCCGGCGCCCGGCGGGTGTGGCGAACCTGATGCGCGCCGCGGCCCGCAATCCCGAAACCTTCTACGGCCTGCTTGCCCGGCGGACACTCGGCATGGGCGTCTCGGTCGCCCCGCTTCCGGCGGCGGCGGCGACGCATCTCGACACCCTCCCCAACGTTCGCCGCGCCGCCGAGCTCGTGCGAATCGGCGAGCGCGATCTTGCCGGGCAATATCTCCGCCACCAGGCGCGGATCGGGAACCCGGCCGATCAAACGGCTCTCGTCGCCGTGGCCAGGCGGCTCGAGCTTCCCGCCACCCAGCACTGGCTGGCGCACTTCGGCCGGCCCGGTGCCCGGGTGCCGAGCGCGGCGCGCTACCCGCAACCCAGCTGGGCTCCACGCAGCGGATGGCGCATCGATCCGGCCTTGCCACTCGCGCACGCCCTCCAGGAGACGAGCTTCCGCTCCGAGGCCGTCAGTCCGGCCGGAGCAGTCGGCCTGATGCAGATCATGCCCGGAACCATGACGACCCTGTCGCGCCTCCGTGGCATTCCGGCCGGGAACCTCAAGGATCCCGCGGTCAACATGGAGTTTGGCCAAGCCTGGATCGAGATGATGCGCGGTCACCCTGCGACCGGCGGCCAGCTCCCCAAGGTGATCGCGAGCTATAACGCCGGCTCGATCCCGGTCGGGCGGTGGCAGGTCAACGACAAGGGGGACCCGCTGCTGTGGATCGAGAGCATCCCCTATTGGGAGACGCGCTATTATGTCCCAACGGTGCTCCGGAACCTGTGGATCTATGAGAGCCTGTCCGGAGCACAGACGCCGACCCTGACAAGCATGGCGCAACACAGGTGGCCGGCTTTCCCGGTTGCGCGGAGGTAGGCCGCAGGCACGTTCTTGTTCTGTTCTAGCGGCCGGCGTACAACGGGGCTATGCCGGTCGAGTCGACACACGGGCGTGGAGCGACGCTCAATGCCACCCCCACCCGCTTCAATCTCCAGGAGCGGCTGGTCGAGGGAGATTGGCTCGACGAGGTCGAAGCGCTCGACGGGGTGGCGAAGCGTCGCACCAGCGTCACGATCGAGAAGCCCAAGTCCATCCTGACTCGCAACCGGTCGCCCGACATCGGCTTTGATCGCTCGATCAATCCGTATCGTGGCTGCGAGCATGGCTGCATCTACTGCTTCGCCCGACCGACTCACGCCTTTCACGACCTGTCGCCGGGAGTGGATTTCGAAAGCCGGCTGTTCGTGAAGCCCGACGCCGCGAAGCTGCTCCACGCGGCCCTCTCCCGCCCCGGTTACGATTGCGCGCCAATCGCCCTTGGCACCAATACCGACCCGTATCAGCCGATCGAGGAACGCTGGAAAATTACCCGGTCGATCCTGGAAGTGCTGGTGGAAACCAGGCACCCGTTCACGATCACGACGAAGTCTGACCGCGTTCTCAGGGACTTGGACCTGATCGCTCCCGCCGCGCATCAAGGCCTCGCGGCCGTTGCCCTGTCCGTCACCTCGCTTGATCCTGCCGTCAGTCGCACCCTGGAACCGCGTGCTCCAGCCGGCCGCAAGCGGATCGAGGCGATCCGCAGGCTGAACGAGGCGGGCGTGCCGACTCTCCTGGCCGTAGCGCCGATCGTGCCGCAGATTACCGATCATGAGATGGAGAGCATCGTCGAGGGGGGCGCAAAGGCAGGGGCACGGGCTGGCTTCTACCTGCCGGTCCGCCTCCCATACGAGGTCGCACCGCTATTCCGGGCCTGGCTGGACGAGCATTACCCGGAGCGCGCGGCGAAGGTGATGGCGACGATCCGCTCGATGCGCGGCGGTCGCGACAATGATCCGGATTTCTTTAGCCGGATGCGGGGCAGCGGACCGTGGGCGGACCTGCTCCGGACCCGGTTCGAAAAGGCCGCCAAGCGCTTTGGTCTCGGGCACAACAAGACGGTGCTGCGAAGAGACCTGTTCCGACCGCCGGATGGGGTTCAGATGAGATTGTTCTAGGCACTTGAACGTCCTCGCTTGTCCTGAGCTTGATGGTTAGCCGGAGCGCAATACATCCCGGCGGGCCGCCAGGATCGCCCCCGTGACGCCCGCCGCGAACAATCCACCCTCCAGTGCGCCCGTCACCACCCGGGTTACGGGCCCGAACCCGGTTTCCCCGAACCAGGCCCCGATCGCATCGATTTGCAGCCGCGAAGACGGGATATGCTGCGCCAGAAGATCGAGGCTGCCACCCATGAGAGTTCCCCCGAGCAGCGCGACGAGCACTCCCGCTATGGCGCCGCACAGGGATGCCAGTGCAATTCTGCGTGGCCGAGGCCAGTCGCTCCTGACCCACCCAAGCCACGCGGCCAGCCCCACCGCTGCGCCGATTGCTACCCCCTCGCCCGCACCCGTGATATCCCCCGGCGATTGCCCCAGGAGCAGGCTGAACGCGTCGAGCCCGAGCAGCTTAACCAAAGCGCCAACGACAAGTCCGCCAATCGCGCCACCCGGAACCATCCACCGCCGGTCCGCGGCGAGCGAAGCCACGGCGACCCCAAAGCTCACCCCAGCGGCGCCAAGGATCGCAACCGCGATCGTTAGGCACATCAGCACCAGCAGCACCGACACCGCGCCAAGCCCCGGCTGCAGTGGCTGCGATGCGCCGGCAAAGCCGTAGACCAGCCCGCCGATCAGCCCTGCTGTTCCGCCCCCGATCACACCCGCGCCAGTCAGCAGCAGCACCCGCCGGATGGGACTTCCGCCACCAGAGCCAACCGGATTCTCCGCCAGTGTTGCGGCCCTCTGAGCAGGTTCGTCACCAACCACCGGCTGCACCTCGCCGATGAACCGATAGCCGTGCTTCGGCACCGTCTCGATGAATCGCGGAGCCGCCGCACTGTCGCCAAGCTGGCGCCGAAGCGTGCGGATGCACTGAGTCAGCGCCTCGTCGGTTACGGGAATGCCGCGCCACACCTCATCCATGAAGCGGTCCTTGGACACGAGCCGCCCCGCCTCCCGAACCATCAGCAGCAGTGCGTCGAGATAGCGGCCGTTCAGTTCCACCGCTCGCCCGTCCTCGCGAAGCTGGCGGTTGGCCGGATCGAGGACGAACCTGTCGAAGCCGAGGATGTCGTCGCCCGAATGCATGTGCCCGTGTGAAGCGCCTTCATGAAGACGAGGCAAGAGGCTGCGAGATATCGATGCTCGATCCAGCGCATAAGGACCGTGGCGCAACCACCAGAAGAGCGATCACGCGCCCGCCGCGGCGGGCCCACAGTTCGCTCCTTCCAAAGTAGGATTTCGCCTGCCAAGCCGCCGGCATGACGTGCGCTTCCCCTTCGCAGCTCAGCTCCGGCCCGCATCGCGCGCTCACCTCCGCGCGCGTTGGGGGGCTGAACTTCCTCAACTTCCACTCGCCGAAGGCCTGCGTTACCGCGAACATTGTGAACATTCGCGCCCGCAGCGCCCCCTCGACTTCGCCCCCACAGCCCGGCTAGTCCCCTGCCCATGACCAAATTCCTCGCCGCCGCGTTTCTGGCTGCCGTCGCCCTTCCCGCCCTTGCCCAGACCGCCGCTGCCCCAGCGCCGGTCGACCTGGCTGCTCTCGAACGGGTGCGGCCGCTGCGAGAGGCCGCGCTGACCGACGATTATGCCTGGGACTTCACGGAGGATCTCACCACTGAAGTGGGGCCGCGGCCGGCCGGCACTGCAGCCGAGGCCCGCGGTCGCGATTGGGCGGTGCGGCGGCTGCGCGCCATGGACTTCGCCAACGTCCGGGTGGAGCCCTTCACTATGCCGGTCTGGGTCCGCGGGGCGGAATCCGCCAGCATCACCGCACCCTATCCGCAGCCGCTGGTCCTCGCCGCGCTCGGCAATAGCGCGTCGACCGCTCCACAGGGCCTGGAGGCCGAAGTGGTCGGTTTTGCGAGCGTCGAAGCTCTCCGCGCCGCGCCCGCCGGGCAGGTTCGGGGCAAGATCGTCTACATCACCCATGCCATGCCGCGGACACAGGACGGCTCCGGCTACGGCGCGTTCGGTGCGGCTCGGCGCCAGGGCCCAACGGTCGCCAGCCAGAAGGGCGCGGCCGCGATCGTGATCCGGTCGATCGGGACCGATTGGCATCGCAATCCACACACCGGCGTGCAGACCTTCGGCGAAGGCGCGCAGCCGATCCCCGCGGCAGCCCTTGCCAATCCCGATGCGGACCAGCTCGATCGCATTCTCCAGCGCTCGCGCCAGCCGGTACGGATGCGGCTCACCCTGCTGTCCCGGACCTTGCCGAACCAAGCGTCCGGCAATGTCATCGCCGAAGTGCCGGGCCGCGACCGCGCCGCGCCGCCGATCCTGGTCAGCTGCCATCTCGACAGCTGGGACCAGGGAACGGGAGCGATCGACGACGCGGCCGGCTGCGGCATCGTCACCGCCGCTGCCAAGCGGATCATGGACGCAGGGCGCCCGCTCCGCCCGATCCGGATCGTCTTCTTCGGGGCCGAGGAGGTCGGCCTGTTCGGCGGTCTCGACTACCGGGCCAAGTGGGGCAAAACCCCGCATTATGCGATCGCCGAGAGCGATTTCGGGGCCGATCGCATCTGGAAGGTGGACAGCCGCCTGGGTGCCGACCGTGCTGTCGAGGCGCGGCTGCTGCAAAAGGCGCTGGAACCGCTCGGCATCGCGCCGGGCTCGCTCAATGAGGCTAATGGCTCCGACATCGGGCCGATGTTGGCGGATGGGCTGCCTGGTATCGGGCTCAGCCAGGACGGGACGCGCTACTTCGACCTCCATCACACGCCCGACGACACGCTCGACAAGATCGATAAGGCGCAGCTTCGCCAGAACGTCGCGGCGTGGACGACCATGCTCGCGGTGCTGTCCGGCGGGATCGAACAGCCCAGGGGCAAACGGCGGTGAAGGCGTGGTTGGCCGCTGCAGCGCTGCTCGCCCTTACCGGCTGCAACCGCAGCGCGACCGACGAGACAATCGACGCAGTTCCTGAGCCGTCGGCCGCAAGCGCCGCCAACTTGATGGCGGAAGCCGAGCGGGCGGCCGACAATGCGCAGGACCGACTCGCTGACCAGAACGCCGCCAGTCCAAACCAGGGAGAAGCCCGATGACCAGGAAAAGTCTGCTGCTCGCCGTCACATCGATACTGCTGCTGGGCGCGTGCGACGTTTCACGCGATGCGACGAACGATACCACCACGCTGAGCGTCGATGAGGATCGGGTGGCGAACACCGCCGAGGACGTCGGCAATCTCGCCGGCCGCGCGGCGGATGAAGCGGGCGAAGCTCTCCAAAACGCCGGGCCAGCAATCGAAAATGCCGCGGAGACGGTTGGCGAGCGCGCCGAACGTGTCGGGGCCAAAGCCGAAGATGCGGTCGAGCGGGTCGACGTCGATGTGAGCGTCCGCAACGCGAATGAGCCGGACAAACGCTAGCCCTGCGCGCCAACCCCTGTTAGGAGCGCGCCCGTCGGGGAGTGGCGCAGCCTGGTAGCGCGTCTGCTTTGGGAGCAGAGGGTCGCAGGTTCGAATCCTGTCTCCCCGACCATCATCGCGGAGGAGTTGAGGCATCCGGGGATGCCTGGCCGGCGATGATCGCGAAGGCGAAGCCGAAGCGCTGTGCCTCCTCGCGAGTGGGCCTGTAGCTCAATGGTAGAGCCAGCCGCTCATAACGGCCAGGTTGGGGGTTCGAATCCCTCCGGGCCCACCACTCACCCGTCCGCGGCGGGAAGCAGGAGCGTGAGCCGGTCCGTCGAGACATCCAGGCGGCCTCCGGCGATCCCGGTCAGGCCGCGGACGAGGCGCAGGGCGAAGCCGATGCCGAGAGCTGCGTCCTCCGTCGGATCGAACGCGGGATCGAGCAACTGGTCTTCGCCCACTCCCAGGGTTGCGCGCGGCCGATCCACGGCAATGGCAAGATGTTGCCCGGCGCGATCCATGGTCAGGTCCAGTCGTTCGCCCGGCTGGGCAACTCCCAGCACGGCATCCAGAAACCGTCGCGACAACCGCATCAGCAGGTCGGGCGGAACAGCGCAGCGCTGGCCATGGCGCCGAACCGTGATCCCCAAGGCAACCCCCTGCCCCGTTGCCTGCTCGAGCAGTGCCGAGCGGAGCGCGGGAAACACCTCGTCCACGCTGGCGCCCTCGGCCGAATCCTGTCGTCCGGCCTGCAACTTCGCTGCGAGATCGAGATCCTCTACCGCCCCGAGCAGCCGCCGGGCATGCCCGACGATTTCCGATGCGCGTTCGCGGTAAGCCCGATGCGCGGGGCCGAGATATTGGCCGTCGATGATTTCGCCGAACCCGATGATCGCATTCAGCGGCGTGCGCAGCTCATGCACCAATTCCCGCAACTGATCGGCGTCGAGCGGCGGCAGCGCGTGCCCAACGGGCGCTGCCTCGACCGAAGCGCCCTCCCGCCGGGCAACTCCCCGATAGCCGGCAAAGCGGCCGGTGTCGGGAAAGAAGGCCGGCGATCCGCTCCACCGCCACGCCCCGGCCAGCAACCCGTCGTCGGCGAGAACCAGTGCCTCGTCCTCGAACGGCAGCCGGGCGGCGAAGCGGCGGTCGAGGTCGTCGGCGATCGAGCGACCGATCAGCGCGGCGCGGGGAGCACCCTCGACCCAGTCGATTTCACCAGTCGGGCCGCATTCCCAGCGGAACAGCCGCCCCGTCCCTTGCCGCTGAGCAGGTCGGCTGTCGATGTAAGCAGGGGCTGCTGCGGAAAGGCGGTCGACCACGGGATCGCTCGCGACTGGCGGAGGCGATGCCGGGGCCCGCGCGATCAGGTCCTGCGGCGGCGGGGCAACTTCGGCAGGCTTCGCCCGGGCTGGCCGCAGGGCGTCCATCATGTCGCCCACCTCGGCCGAAGCAGCGGCGCGCAGACGTGTCCACACGTCCTCATCCGCGGGAATCGCATGGAGCAGCGGCGCCGCCACCTCGGGACGGTCGGCGACCACCAGCATCATCAGGTCCGGCGCAACGGGGGCACCCGCGATCGCCCGGACCGCCGCCGAGCGGACCTCAACCGGCACATCCGGCGCGAGCTGTTCCAACCGCTGGAGCGCTTCGGCGCGAACGGCTGGGTTGCCCTGGCAGGCTCCACGCGCAAGCAGCTCCACGATCTGGCGCCATTGAACCACCCGGTCGCGAGAATGCGCCGGGGAGTGACGAAGCACGGTGATCAGGCGGTCATCGAATCGCAAGCCAGCCTCATAACGACAATTTAATCTGCCGCTACAGCGCCTTACGAAAGCAAATCAGGTCGGGGAAAGAGTTCGGCCGTTAACTGTCCTGCTTCGAGACAGGATCGGCGGAAGGACTGAGCGCAATGCCTTGCCCTTCCGCCATTCAACCCGCAGGTGTCAGCCGCGGCTGTTGAGCCAGGTCGTCCACAGCTTGGCCACGTTGGCCCGCGGACCTGTCACGGCGTTCAAGGCCGCGGCGGCTCCTGCCTTGTCGCCCGACCGCGCCAAAGCGATCCCCAACCGGAGGTTGACGAGGTTCGTATCGGCACCGCTCTTGCCCAGCGCAGCACGGTACAGCGCCGCGGCTTTGGCATTGTCCCCATAGCTCAGGTAGCGGTCGGCGGCGGCGGTCAATGGCCGTGCGCTTGACCCCGCCGTGGCAGTCTTCTCGGATACGAGCAGCAAGGCCCGGTCAGCGACGACCTTGCCTGACGCGGACGCATACAGGTCGCGGAACATCGGCTTGCTGCGGTCGATCTTGCCGGCCGCAACGCCTTCGTCCAGCACTGCCTTCACCTCGCCCGGATAGCCGCTGTTGGACATGATGGCGGCATAGCGCTGGAAGTCATTCTCGGTCGTCAGCGCACCTGCCGCGCGCGCCAACCGCATGGTGTCGACGCGGTCTTCGTCGGTGATGCCGGTGGACACCTCATAGACGCGGATCGCGTCCCGCCAATTGCTCGCGGTCGGATATTGGCTGGCCCATTCCAGCGCGATGGCACCCGCAGCCGGCAGCTTCTGTTGAAATGCGAAGCCGGTTGCACGCTTCAGAATATCCTCGCGAACCTTCTGGCCAGAGGCCTTCTGGGCAGAAATCACCCTCTGCAGAAGAGGAACGGCCTCCGCGGTCCGGCCCTGGGCATTGCGCGTTTCGGCCAGCAGCAGATTTGCGTCAATATTGTTCGGATCGGTGGCGAGAAGGGCCTCGGCCGCGATCGAAGCGCCCGCATAGTCCTTCGCGGCGTACTTGATCTGTGCCTGGTTGTAGCGCAGCTGCGGGACGAGGTTGGCCGGCGTCACGCCCGAGTTCAACATGCCGTCGATACCGGCAAGCTTTCCGGCGTTGTCGTTCGATCCGACCGCAGCCTGATACTGAAGCGACGCAATCGCGTAACGATCGTCGTTGGTCTTGGCCGCCGCGTGGGCAGCAGCAAGTCGCGCCGGCACGTTGGCGTAATCCTTGGCCCGTACGGCGCTCTCGAGCGCTAGGATCGCCTTGCTCGCACCGGCCGAAATCTTGACCTTGACGGCAGGCTGCTGTTGCGCGCTGGCGGGAATGCCGATCCCAGCAACTCCAAGCGCGAGAACGGCGGCGAGCGCAGTCCGGGTGAAGGTCATGCCAATCTCCTGTTGAGCCGGCCAACAGCCGGCGGGACATGTTGATGAAGGCGGCTCTATAGCGGTTCCGCCCCCGCTTCCACCATTCCTCGCGCAACGCCCCTGAATGTTGTTTGAACCACCTGAAAAGGTTGGCTAAATCTCGGCAGGTGGACGCAAGGACGGCAAGCCGCTAGCCGACATGCCGTGATCATTCTCGTATCGCCGGCCAAAAGCCTCGACCTGTCCACCCCGTTCCAGGAGCAGCCGCGCGCGCCCCGCTTTGCTGCCGAAGCGAACCGGCTTGCCCGGGCGGCCGCCAAGCTGGGCGCCGCTCGGCTTGGCGAGCTGATGCACATCTCGCCGCAACTTGCCGAGCTGAATGCCGCCCGGTTCAAGACGTTTGCGGCCGCCGAGGAGCGGCCCGCGATCCGCACTTTCGCTGGCGACGTCTATCGCGGCTTCGATGCGGCTTCCGCAGACGAAGCAACGCTGGAATATGCCCAGGCTCACCTGCGCATCCTGTCGGGACTGTATGGCGTACTCCGCCCCTTCGACGGCATTCGGCCCTATCGGCTCGAGATGGGGACGCGCTGGTCCCCGAAGGACGACAGCCTGACCGACTTTTGGGGCACCAAGGTTGCCCGAGCCGTGCTGTCGGATTTGCGCGAAGACGGGTCCGGCACGCTCCTGAATCTCGCCAGCAACGAATATTTCGCGGCGGTCGGCCCTCACCTGCCCAAGCGTGGGATTCGGGTGATCGCGCCCGATTTCCGGGTCCGGACCGCCAAGGGCATGCAATTCCAGAGCTTCGTCGCGAAAGTGGCGAGGGGAACGATGGCGCGGTGGGTATGCGAGGAGCGGATTGCCGAGCCCTCGGCCCTCCCTAGTTTTGACGTGGGTGGCTGGAGGCACCAGCCCGAGGGCTCAACCGACGACCGACCTTTATTCGTTCGGTCGGCCTGAGCCGCGTCGCATGGTGGCTTCTCGCGTACGCGCGCGTACGGGCGCGGGGGTGGCGCGGAGGCACCCGATCGGCTAGGCAGCTTTCCAGGGGGTAGCGCGGTGTTGCTGCACCCGTTCGCATAGCCGTTTCAGACAGGAAAACTCTTGGCCACCCAACCGCCGGCGGAAGACCGCAGCGACATCGCCCCCATCTCCATCGTCGAGGAGATGAAGACCAGCTACCTCGATTATGCCATGTCGGTGATCGTCAGCCGCGCGCTGCCGGACGTGCGCGATGGCCTGAAGCCGGTGCATCGCCGCATTCTCCACGCCTGCCAAGAAGCGGGCTATGTCGCGGGCCGGCCGTACCGCAAATCGAGCCGCATCGTCGGCGACGTCATGGGTAAGTATCACCCGCACGGCGACCAGGCGATCTACGACGCACTGGCGCGAATGACCCAGAGCTGGTCGATGCGGGTTCCGCTGATCGACGGCCAGGGTAATTTCGGATCGATGGATCCAGATCCGCCCGCGGCCATGCGTTACACCGAGGCACGGCTCGCCAAGGTATCAAACTTCCTTCTCGGCGACATCGACAAGGACACTGTCAACTTCCAGCCCAACTATGACGCCTCCGAGCGCGAGCCGCAGGTGCTGCCGGCGCGCTTCCCCAACCTGCTGGTCAATGGTGCCGGCGGGATCGCAGTCGGAATGGCGACCAACATCCCGCCGCATAACCTGGGTGAAGTGCTGAGCGCATGCAGGGCCTTCCTGGACGATCCTGCGATCACGTCCGAAGGGCTGATGGACCACATCAAGGGGCCGGATTTTCCCACCGGAGCGATCATCCTCGGTCAGGCCGGTATCCGTAGCGCCTACACCACCGGCCGTGGCTCGATCATGATGCGCAGCCGCGCGCATGTGGAGGAAAACCGCGGCGACAAGCGCGCGATCGTACTGACCGAAACGCCTTATCAAGTCGGCAAGAACGGCCTCGTCGAGAAGATCGCCGAAGCGGCCAAGGACAAGAGGATCGAGGGTGTCAGCGACATCCGCGACGAGTCCAATCGCGAAGGCGTGCGGATCGTCATCGAGCTGAAGCGCGACGCAACGCCCGAGGTCGTGCTCAACCAGCTGTGGCGCCACACCCCTGCGCAATCCTCCTTTCCGGCCAACATGCTGGCCATTCGCGGCGGCCGCCCGGAAACGCTGGCGTTGCGCGACATCATCGAGAGCTTCGTCAAGTTTCGCGAAGAGGTGATCACCCGCCGCTCGAAGTACGAGTTGCTCAAGGCTCGCGAGCGCGCGCATATCCTGCTTGGCCTCGTCGTTGCCGTCACCAATCTCGACGAAGTGGTCCGCTTGATCCGCGGCTCGTCCAGCCCCGCCGAGGCGCGGGAAAAATTGCTCGATCGCGAATGGTCCGGCGACCAGATCCGGCCGTACATCGCGCTGGTCGAAGCGGTCGAGCCGCAGGCGGCGGGCGAGACCTACCGCCTGTCCGAACTGCAGGTGAAGGCGATCCTGGAGCTGCGGCTCCATCGGCTTACGGCGCTCGGCCGCGACGAGATCGGCAACGAGCTTGCAGGGCTTGCGAAGACGATCGCCGAACTGCTTGAGATTCTGGGCAATCGGGCTCGCCTGTACGAGGTGATGCGCGAGGAGTTCGACCAGGTCGAGGCAGAGTTCGCGACACCACGCGTGACCGAGCTTGCCGCGGCCGCCGACGGGATCGAGGACGAGGACCTGATCGAGCGCGAGGACATGGTCGTGACGGTGACCATGACCGGCTACATCAAGCGCACCCCACTCACCCTGTTCCGCGAGCAGAAGCGCGGCGGCAAGGGCCGCTCGGGGATGAGCACCAAGGACGAGGATGCGGTCACCAGCCTGTTCGTGACCTCAACCCACAACCCAGTGCTGTTCTTCTCGAACCTCGGCCGGGTGTACCGGATGAAGGTATGGCGCTTGCCCGAGGGCGGGCCGACGGCGCGTGGCCGGCCCATGGTCAACCTGCTTCCCCTTTCGGAAGGCGAGGTCATCACCACCGTCCTACCCCTGCCCGAGGATGAGGACAGCTGGAGCGACCTGCACATCATGTTCGCGACTGCGCACGGCACAGTGCGGCGCAATAGCATGGATTCGTTCCGCAACATCCCTACCGCTGGCAAGATCGCGATGCGCTTCGGCTCGACCGAGGACGGCGACGGGGAAGATGTGACCGATCGAATGATCGGGGTGGCACTGCTGAGCGAGGAGGACGATGTCCTACTCGCCACCCGCAACGGCAAGGCGATACGCTTCAAGTCGACTGACGTGCGCGAATTCCAGAGCCGCACCTCGACCGGCGTCCGGGGCATGCGCCTGCTGGGCGACGACGAGGTCATCTCCATGTCGATCCTGCGTCGGGCCGGAACTACGCAGGAGGAGCGCGAAGCCTATCTCCGGTGCCCGCCATGGCGCGAGCGCGAGGCCGTGGACTGCGGCCTGTCGCCGGAGCGCATCGCCGAGATGGCGGAGAAGGAGCAATTCATCCTTACCGTGACGGAGAACGGCTTCGGCAAGCGGACCTCCGCCTACGAATATCGCCGCACCAACCGCGGCGGCCAGGGCATCACGAACATCGACACCTCGGCCCGCAACGGCCGGGTGGTGGCAAGCTTCCCGGTCAAGCCCGGCGAGCAGCTGATGCTGGTGACAGATCAAGCCAAGATCATTCGCACCACTGTCGGCGACATCCGTATTGCCGGCCGCAACACCATGGGCGTGATGATCTTCCGCGTGTCCGACAACGAGCATGTCGTCGGGGTCGCGCGGATCGACGAAAGCGAAGAAGCGGAAATCGAGCCGATCACCGACGAGCTGGCGCCCGACGACGGTGCGTCCACCAGCGAGCAGGAGCTCGACAAGCCGGTCGACCTGGTCCCCGATGCGCCGGATACCGCGGAAACGGACGGCGAATAGGGGAACGCGGGCACTGGGCGTGTCGTTCTTCTGCCGACACAGAAGGAGACCGGAATGCCGATTCCCAACAATGCGCTCGTGCTCGTCCTTGATGGACGGAAGATGCTGTTCTTCCGCAATCAGGGCGATGAAAACCAGATCGACCTTAGAACCGAAGCGCATGACGAACGTGACGACGCCCACCACGATCGGGATTTGAAGACCGATGCGCCGGGCACCGCTGCGGCGGGAGGCGCCCGCGGCGACACTCACCGGCCGGCCATGGAAGAAACGAATTTCAAGCAGCAGGAAGAGGATAACTGGGTGAAGGAAGCGGCCGACGAGCTTCGCAAGCGCGTGCTCCGCAACGACTTCGAGCACCTCTGCATTGTTGCTCCGCCCAAGGCTCTGGGCGTCCTTCGCAAGGAGCTCCACAAGGAGGTCGAGCGGCGGGTGGTGTGCACCGTCAACAAGGAAATGAGCGGTCGTCCAATCCCTGACATCGAGGCGCTGATCATCAGCGAAACCAAGACTGCCGAACCGTCCGAAGTTTAGTCCTTCAACATGCCTGAGGTTCGGCCGCTCGCCGAGCCTCAGGCGAACAGGTGCGTCACTTTCGCCGCCGGTGCGATCCACTTCAGCAGTAATGAGCGGTGGCAGCCCGAGGGTTCCCGCTCGTAGCAGAGAAGCGCGCTTGGCTGCTCCTCGACCAGGGCCAGCATCTGGGCTCCCTGCGCCGCCGCCTCCGGCAGTTCCAACTGTCCGGCATAGATGTGCTCAAGCTCTTCGTGCCGGCCCTTCCGCGCAGCTTCACGCCCCGCGGGCGGCGTGCCCAGCGCCTTCAGGTGGACGTAGCCGATCCCCGCCTCCGCCAAGGATTGCCGCAGCGGGCTCTTGGAGAAACCCGGTCGGCGGGAGAGCGGCAAGGCGCGGACGTCGATCACCTGCTTTACTCCTGCCGCTCGCAGCGCTTCGAGGAAGTCGCCGACAGTGGTGGCCTCATAGCCGATGGTGAAGATGTGCACCGCTCAGGCCGGGCCGATCAGCGGGAACTTGGGGATGGCAACCTCGAACGCGTCGCCGCCTTCATCCACCATCCGGTAGCTGCCCACCATGCTCCCGGTTGGCGTCGCCAGCGGACAGCCCGATACGTAGTCGAAACTGCCCCCCGGAGCGATCAACGGCATCTCCCCGACCACTCCCTCCCCGCGGACTTCGTGGAGAACGCCGCGCCCGTCGGTGATCTGCCAGTGGCGCGACAACAGCTGGACGCTGCGCTCACCGTTATTCTCGACTCGGATATGGTAGGACCAGAACCAGCGGCCGCTCGCCGGCGAGGATTGCTCCGCTAGGTAGCTGACGGCAACCCGGACGGTGATGTCCCGAGTCATAGCCTCGTGGGGAAAGAGCACCGCCATGGTGTCGAAGCCGGGCGTCCTGGTCATGTGGCGAAGGCTAGGCGAGTCCGGCGGCACGGTGCAAGCGTTCCACCAGTCGGCTGCGCGCCTCCGCCAGCGGCGCGGTGCGGTCGGTCAGGATGTCGCGTTGCAGGAAGTGACCGGTGAGCGCGAGTCCGTCCATGATCTCCGCCCATGCGGCTTGACCGCCGTGCAGCAGGAAGGCGGGTAAGGGTAGCAGTCGCACGCCGTAAGGCTCAGCCTCCGCAGCGCTGATGGCCCGTCCGGAGCGCGGGCTGACTGCCACCAGCCGTTCCGTTGCCCCCGTCACCGCGCATTGCTGCAGGTCAAGGCCAAAGCCGAGTTCTGCAAGGAGCAGCAGTTCAAACCGGACCAGCGCCGCGCCCCACCCGCTCGCCGATGGAGCCGCCTCGATCGCTGCAAGGAGCCCGTCCAGTGCTTCGAACAGCCGGGGATAGGGCTGCCCCTCCGGCAAGGCCACCGCGACGAGGGCGCAGCACCATTCGATCGCGGCCGCCGGCAGCGGCTCACCGAGCAACGGCCCGCGACTGTGGGTCAGCTCGACTGTGGCTTGCGGCAATTGCGTGTCTGTCCTCGCCGCCAGTTGCGCCTGGACCAGGTTGCCGGCCATCAGCACCGGCCGCATCCGCCGCCCCCGGGCCCCGCGGACATAAGCGGGCTGCAATCCGTCCGCCGGAGTCATCAGGCGGACCACCGCGCCATGTTCGCCATGGCTGCGCAGCGCAACAACGATGGCAGGCGTGTCGATCCGCACGTCAGCCGTTGGGGTGAAAGTAATCGTGCAGCTGCCGTGCCATTGCCTTGCTGATGCCCGGGGCGCGCTCGAGATCCTCCAACGCCGCACCCTTGACTGCCTTTGCGGTCCCGAAGTGCATCAGCAGCGCTCGCTTGCGGTTCGGGCCGATGCCCGGCACCTCGTCCAGCGTTGAGGTCGTCAGGCTCTTGGCACGCTTAGCCCGATGCGTGCCGATCGCGAACCGGTGAGCCTCGTCGCGGAGCCGCTGGAGATAGAACAGCAAGGCGTGGTTCGGCGGAAACGTGATCTCCCGGCCACCCGGCAGATGGAACACCTCCCTCCCGGCATTGCGATCGGGTCCCTTGGCAACTCCGACGACAGGGACGTCGTGAACGCCGGCGTCTTCCATGATCTCGCACACGGCGGATAGCTGGCCCTTGCCGCCGTCGATCAACAGCAGGTCCGGCCATTCGCCGCTCTGCCGGTCGGGATCGTCCTTCTCCAACCGCGCGAAACGGCGCTGGAGCACTTCCTTCATCATGCCGAAATCGTCGCCCGGCGTGATCTCCGACTTGATGTTGAACTTGCGGTAGCCGTTCTTGCGGAAGCCTTCCGGCCCCGCGACGATCATCGCTCCAGTCGCATTCGTGCCCATGATGTGGCTGTTGTCGTAGACCTCGATGCGCTTCGGCACGTCCGTCAGCTCAAAGGTTTCGGCCAATTCGCGCAGCAGCTTGCCTTGGGTGGTACTCTCGGCCAGGCGCCGGTCGAGTGCTTCCTCCGCGTTGCGGCGTGCCTGTTCCATCAGCTTGCGGCGGTCGCCGCGTTGCGGACGTTCCAGCGTCACCTTGCGCTCTGCTCGCTCGGACAGTGCTTCGTTCAGCAGGTCAACCTCCGGCAGGTCGCGATCGACCAGCACTCGCCGGGGCGGCGGCATGTCCTCGTAGAACTGGACCAGAAAGCTGGCGAGCACCTCCTCTTCCGGGACGTCGTTGGTGTGCGCGGGGAAGAAGGAACGATGGCCCCAGTTCTGCCCGCCGCGAATGAAGAAGGCCTGGATGCACGTGTGCCCGCCCTTGCAGGCCAGCGCAAAGATGTCCGCGTCGCCGAGACCTTCAGCGTGCACCGTCTGGCTGCCCTGAATGTAGGTCAGCGCGCGCAGCCGGTCACGGTAGACGGCTGCAAGCTCGAAATCCTGCTTATCCGCCGCTTCGGCCATGAGCTTGCTGAGCCGCTGCTGCACCCCGGTCGACTTGCCGGCGAGGAAGTTCTTCGCATCCTCGACCAGATCGGCATAGGCAGCGGTATCGATTCGTTCGACGCAGGGCGCCGAGCAGCGACGGATCTGGTACAGCAGGCACGGCCGCGAACGATTGGCGAAGAAGCTGTCGGAACAGCTGCGCAGCAGGAACAGCTTCTGCAGCGCGTTCAACGTCCTAGTAACTGAACCGGCACTGGCGAACGGCCCGAAATACTGGCCTTTTGCCCGACGTGCGCCGCGATGCTTCTGCACCCGAGGGAACGGGTGGTCTTCCCGCAGGAGGATGAAGGGAAAGCTTTTGTCGTCGCGCAGGAGCACGTTGTAGGGCGGGCGAAAGCGCTTGATCAGCTGCGCCTCGAGCAACAGCGCTTCGGCTTCCGTACGGGTCGTAACGATGGTCATCGACCGCGTCTGCGAAACCATCCGTTGCAGCCGCTTCGAAAGTCGCCCAACCTGGGTGTAGTTAGTCACCCGCTGCTTGAGGGCCCGAGCCTTGCCGACGTAGAGCACGTCCCCCTTGGCATCCTGCATCCGATACACGCCAGGGCGCGGCGGAAGCGTTTTCAGCACATTGCGGATCGCGGCGATGCCCGCTTCCAGGTCAGGAGCGTCGCTGCCGCGGACCGTGTGGGTCGCCTGATCCTCGTTGAAGCGCTCAGTCGCCCGCGGATGATGAGGTCGGTCGGCGGGCGTTCGGTTCATGCTTCGTACTTAGGTCGCGGCAGGCCGGGCGCAACCCGCCCGGGATCAGGCAGCCGCCCTCGCCTCCTGTCCCTCCGCGAGCATCCACTCCGCTGCGGCGCGGGCGTGAATGGCGGTGCTGTCGTAGACAGGCAGCACGTTGGCGCGGGTTTCCACCGCAAGCACCAGTTCGGTGCAACCCAGGACCACAGCCTGGACCTTCTTCTTGGACAGCTCGGTGAGCAGCGTCTTGAGCTTGCGCTGACTGTCCCGGACAACGCGGCCAGCGGCAAGTTCCTCGTAGATGATCCGATCGACCTCGGTCATCCAAGGTCCGTCGATCGCTGCCAACTCCAGCCCGCGGCTTTCCAGCCGTTCCCGGACGAATGGCTGGGTCATGGTGAAGCGGGTCCCCAACAGGGCGACGCGCTTGACCCCATCCGCGGCCACCCGTTCGGCGACGGCATCGCCAATGTGGATCACGGGAAGGCCAGCCGCGGATGCAACGTCGTCGTGGACACGGTGCATGGTGTTGGAGGTCATGATGAGGCCCTCGGCCCCGCTTGCCGCCAAGCGCCGGGCGGCGTCGCCGGCCATGTGGCCGACGGTCAGCCATTCCTCGGCCTGCTGCATTCGGGCGATCGGCGCCATGTCGAGGCTTTCGATGGCCAGCAGCGCGCTGTGCAGCCCGCCGAGCCGGGCCGCGACGAACTTGTTGATTGCCTCATAGTAGAGCGCGGTAGAGGCCCAGGTGAGGCCACCGATAATGCCCAGTTTACGCACCAGATGTTCCCTCGCGCCGGCACCCCAACCGCAGTAACCGGCTGGGGGCTTCAACCCAGATGCAGATGTCCGATTCGGGCGCTTACCCAAGCGCCTTGACGATCTCTTCCACCATCTTCTTGGCGTCGGCAAGCAACATCATGGTGTTGTCGCGGTAGAAAAGTTCGTTGTCGACACCCGCATATCCGGCGCCGCCCATCGACCGCTTGATGAATAGCACGGTGCGGGCTTTTTCCACGTCGAGGACGGGCATTCCGTAGATCGGCGAGCTCTTGTCGGTCTTCGCCGCCGGGTTGGTGACGTCGTTAGCGCCGATCACGAAGGCAACGTCGGTCTGCGCGAATTCCGAGTTGATGTCCTCAAGCTCGAACACCTCGTCATAAGGCACGTTCGCTTCGGCCAGCAGCACGTTCATATGCCCCGGCATCCGGCCCGCCACGGGGTGAATGGCGTACTTCACCCGTACGCCCTCCTTCTTGAGCAGGTCGCCCATTTCGCGAAGGACGTGCTGCGCCTGCGCGACCGCCATGCCGTAGCCGGGAACGATGATCACCTGGTCGGCCTGCTTCATCAGGAAGGCGGCATCCTCGGCCGAACCGCGCTTGTACGGCCGGTCGATCAATTCGGCGCTGCCAGAGGAAGCGACCGCTCCGAAGCCCCCCGCGATGACGGAAATGAAGCTGCGATTCATTGCCCGGCACATGATGTAGCTGAGGATTGCGCCCGAGCTTCCAACCAGCGCGCCGGTGATGATCAGCGCCGTGTTGGACAGCGTAAAGCCCATCGCCGCGGCAGCCCAGCCGGAGTAGCTGTTCAGCATCGACACCACGACCGGCATATCCGCGCCGCCGATCGGGATGATCAGCAGGAAGCCGATGACGAAGCTGAGCGTCATTACGGTGAAGAATACCCACGGGCTCTGATCACGGGTGAAGTAAGCGATCAGTAGCAGGATGGCGGCAAGGACGGTCAGGTTAATGACGTGCCGGCCGGGCAGCAGGATCGGGGCGCCCGACATGTTGCCGTTGAGCTTGAGGAAGGCGATCACCGAACCTGAAAAGGTGATGGCGCCGATCGCGACCCCCAGGCCGAGTTCGACCCGGCTGACCGGAAGGATGCTGAGGAAGCTTGGGGACGCGATGGGGGTGATGCGGGCGGCGATGCCGAAGGCATCCGGGTTAAGGAACGCCGCGGCCCCGACCAGTACGGCCGCCATGCCGACGAGGCTGTGGAAGGCGGCGACCAGCTGCGGCATTGCCGTCATCTGGATGCGGCGGGCGGTGACCAGTCCGATGACTGCGCCGATGGCGATGGCGGCCAGAACCTCCGGCAGGCTCGCAAGCTCGTGGATGGCGAGCGTTGTCCCGACCGCGATCGCCATGCCGACCATGCCGAGGCGGTTGCCGCGCTGGCTGCTTTCGGGGCTGGACAGGCCGCGAAGCGCGAGAATGAAGCACACTCCCGCAACCAGGTAGGCGATCATCACCCACGCGGGCTGTGCCGCGACCTCATGCATCGCGGCGTTCCTTCTTCTTGTACATCGCGAGCATACGCTGGGTGACTGCGAAGCCGCCGAATATATTCACGCTGGCAAGCGTCACGGCGATCAGCCCGAGCCACTTGGCACCGGGACCACCCGCAGCTGCGGCTGCAATCAGCGCGCCAACTATGATCACGGATGAGATGGCGTTCGTCACCGCCATCAGCGGCGTGTGAAGGGCGGGGGTGACTGACCAGACCACGAAATAGCCGACGAAACAGGCCAGGACGAAGATCGACACGATTGTAACGAAGTCCATCAGGCCTCCCTTTAGACACGTGGAAGTTGAGTAAGTTTAGGCCTCAACGCGGACGCACACACCTGCGCGCGAGGGAGCCGCACCGGGTCGCAAGTCCGTTGTAAAGGCGATTGGAATAAGAATGCTCCCGCCATTTCCCGCCAGCATGGCACAGGTGCGCGGCGGTAGGACAGAGCTCTTTTCGCGAGGCAAGGATCGGGTCCGATCTGAACCGATGTCCCTCCGGCTGCGGCAGTAGGTTTCCGATTTCCTAACCTTTTTCGCGGACACGGTACGGCGAGATGCGCTCGGACCCACTCAACGCTCCAGAGGCAAAGAGCCAGCAGACCGTTAAACTTCTGCTATGGACAGCCGTGCTGTCGCTGCTGTTCGGGACGTTTGGATTGGGCAGCATAATCGAAAACTCGATGCGCGTCGCGCGCAACGCCCTCCACAAGCAGCGGGCCAGCGGGGATATCATCCTCATCGCGATCGACGACCGTTCGCTCAGCGAGGTGGGAGAATGGCCATGGCCGCGGGCAACCCAGGCGAAGTTGATCGACCGGGCCACGGTCAGCGGAGCGAAGAAGATCTTCATCGATCTATCCTACGACGCCCCGACCAACGCGGCGGACGACCAAGCCCTGGCGAAGGCGATCGCGAACTCGGGCAAGGTGGTGCTGCCGGTGCGAGCGGCCACTGCGACGATGAAGCAGGTGACTGGCCGGGTCGGCACCCCGATGCCGATGTTCGCAAAACATGCCGAAATCGCGCACATCGGCGTTACCTACAATTACCAGCATGCGGTCTGGAAGCTGCCCTATTCAGCAAACTTGAACGGAGAAGTGGTTCCCTCATTCGGGGCAAAGATAGCTGGAGTAGAACAGTCCGGTGATTTCAAGATCGACTACTCAATCAGGGCAGACACCATCCCCACCATTGCTGCCGCCGACCTCCTTAGAGGAAGGATAAATCGAGGCGACCTAGCAGGCAAGACAGCTGTGATCGCCTCCTTTTCGGAACAAATCGGCGACCAGTATTGGATACCGGGGCTCGGCCGCATGTCAGGATCGGTTGTCCAGATCGTTGGCGCCGAAACACTCCGTCAGGGACACCCCGTTGACATGGGCTGGCTGGGGACCACAGTCTTTATCTTGGTCGCGATTGTCGGAATCTTCCGCCTTCGTAGCATGCAGTCACGAAATGCCGCTCTCGCCTGCCTAGCTATTGGCCTCGTCATTGGACAGTTTATTTCCGAAACACTGTTGATCTTCATGGACATTGTTCCTGGACTGTTCGCGATCACTCTGTGGGCTTGCCGGTTGAATATTCAACGCTGGCGGCAAAAGGGACTCGTGAATCACTCCACGGAACTGCCCAACCTTGAGGCTCTGCGGCTTCACAAGTCAGGGTCTGACCGGATCCTGGTGGCGGCCCGCATTCACAACTTCGCGCAAATCGCCTCCACCCTCGCGAGCGGAAACGAGAGAGATTTCGTCCGTCAGATCGTGGATCGACTCCAAGTCGCCGATAAGGTCGAGCAAATCTTCCATGGCGACGAAGGCGTATTTGCCTTCTTCGCAGGCGCAGAAGCCGCCGTTGGCAACCACTTGGAAGCCCTGCACGCATTGTTTCGGGCTCCAATCGGAACGGGCGACCATTCAGTGGACGTGGCAATAACCTTCGGCGTCGAAGCAGGGAGCGCGCGATCTCTCGGCAACCGCTTAGGCAGTGCCTTGATGGCCGCGGATGAAGCATGGAGTGACGGGCTTAAATGGAAATATTTCGACCCGGAGCGACAGGAGGAAGTCAGCTGGCGACTTTCGCTGCTCGGGGAATTGGACACGGCGATCGACAACGGCGAGGTCTGGCTCGCATTTCAGCCGCAGGTCGACCTGCGATCCGGAACGATCACTGGCGCCGAGGCCCTTGCGCGATGGACCCACCCCAGCAAGGGACCAATCAGTCCGACCGAGTTCGTCACCGTTGCCGAAGCTCATGGCCGCATCGGAAAACTCACCGACTTCGTCCTGGAGCGTGCAATTTCGAGCGCAGCCACGATCAACCGCCGCGGCATACCGTTTACGATCGCGGTCAACTTGTCGGCGCGGCTGCTTTCGGAGCGTAAGCTTGTGGACCGGGTGGTCGAGCTGCTCCGAGTTCACCAGCTCGAGCCGCACAAGCTGACATTGGAACTGACCGAGACAGCCGCCCTTCATAATGCGGGTGATGGACTGATCATACTGGACGCCCTGCGCAACCGGGGCGTTCGCATCGCCATAGACGATTATGGCACAGGGCTCTCGACCCTCGATTACCTCAAGAAGGTGCCAGCCAACGAGATCAAGATCGATCAGAGTTTCGTCAAGGCGATGCGCGTCAACCGCAGCGACAGGCTGATGGTGCAATCAACAATTGCGCTTGCTCATTCCCTGGGACGCACAGTGGTCGCGGAGGGCGTCGAGGATCGGCAATCCCTCGAGGATCTTCGCGCGCTGGACTGCGACGTTGCCCAAGGTTTCGCGGTCGGACGGCCGATGGGCGTTCGCGAGTTGGTGCAACGGCTGCGTCTGCAGAACGGCAGGAGAGTGGCCTGAACTACTTACTCATTTGCTAACCATAATGATTAAGGTTAACGTCCCCCGGACAGCGCGAGTTGCTGTGCGTACAAAGGGGATGTGTGATGAACTTTTGGGATTGGCTTCTCGGCGGTGGCACCGGCAACACGGGTTCGCGCGGCTAACGCTTAACCCATTGTTGTCCGGCGAGTTTGTCGGCAAACAAGAGCAACGCGTCAGTCTTGTGCTGGCGCGTTTTCTTTTGGGAGATTAGCTGCGCGGGATGCGCCAAGTCCGAGAATCACTTGAGGTCTCCGCGCCCTCCCCGGGGCTGTTCGAGTTCACCGATCGTGTGGCTGGTTTCGTTCGTCGCGCGTCAATCGGTGCCGGACTGCTCACCCTCTTCTGCCGCCACACATCGGCTTCCCTGCTGATCCAAGAGAATGCGGCATCGGCCGCCCGCCGCGATGTGGAGCGATTTTTCGCGCGCATTGCTCCGGAAGACGGCGCGTACGAACATGACGATGAGGGCCCCGATGACATGCCGGCGCACCTCCGCGCTGCCCTGACGCAGACCCACCTGGCGATTCCGGTTGCGGACGGCCGAATGTTGCTTGGGACTTGGCAGGGCATCTACCTGTTCGAGCACCGCCGGCAGCCCTCCGCTCGGGAAATTGTGCTCCATCTGGTTGGAGATTAAGTGAGTTCGCCATCCGTCAGCGCCTGGCTTGCCGCCCACGCGCCCCAGGTGCGCGCGGTCGACGGACACGCGAGCACTGCGACGGTGGCGGATGCCGCCGCTGCCTTGGGCGTCGAGCCGGGACGGATCGCCAAGACGTTATGCATCCGGGTGTCGGGCGAAGTGCTGCTGCTGGTTACCCGCGGCGACGCGAGGCTCGACAATGCCAAGCGCAAGGCCGTGTTCGGTGGAAGACCGCGGATGCTTGGCCCCGAAGAGGCGCTTGCGCTGACGGGCCATCCGGTTGGTGGCGTGTGCCCCTTCGGGCTGAAGACCGCCCTGCCCGTCTGTTGCGACATGAGCCTGCGGGCCTTTGCCACGGTGTTCCCCGCCGCTGGAACACGAACTTCGTCGGTCGAGATGCAGCCTGACGAATTGGCTCGCACCACGCGGGCCCGGTGGGTCGACGTCTGCGTGCTGCCCGGCTGATCAGGCGGTCAGGCGTTCCGCAACGACCGCGCCATCCTTGGTCAGCCGGACGCCCTTTACGATCTCGTCATCGTCGGGAAGGACCAGCCCACCCTGCACCTTGTCCCAGAAGGCGCTGAGGAAGTTGAACAGGTTGCGCGCGTAAAGCGCGGAGGAGTCGGCGGGCAGTGAGCGCGCCAGGTTGGTCGCCCCGATGACCGTGACGCCGTGGCGCTGGACGGACTCACCCGCGACGGTGCCCTCGACATTGCCACCCGCTTCGGCGGCAAGGTCCATGACCACGCTGCCCGCCCGCATGGTCGCCAGTTGCGCATCGGAGATGAGGCGCGGCGCCGGCTTGCCGGGGATCAGCGCGGTGGTGATCACGATGTCCTGCTTGGCGATGTGGCTGGAAACGAGCTCCGCCTGAGCGGCCCGATATTCCGCCGAGGTTTCGGTCGCATAGCCGCCCGCTCCCTCCCCTTCGATGCCGGCGACATTTTCGACGAACACAGGCTTGGCGCCGAGCGACAGGATCTGCTCGCGCGTCGCGGAGCGGACATCGGTGGCGCTGACCTGCGCGCCGAGTCGGCGGGCGGTGGCGATCGCCTGCAGGCCGGCGACCCCGACGCCCATGACGAACACCCGTGCGGCGCTGATCGTTCCGGCCGCGGTCATCATCATCGGGAAGGCACGACCGTAGGCGGCGGCGGCTTCCAGGACCGCCTTGTAGCCGGCGAGGTTGGACTGGGAGGAGAGCACGTCCATCGATTGAGCACGGGTGATGCGTGGCATCCACTCCATTGCCAGCGCCTGAAGGTTAGCGGCTGCGTAGCCGTCGATCGCCTCGCGGCGGCGGAACGGGTCGAGCGAGCCGACCAACAGCGTTCCCGCCGAGGTGCCAGCGAGCGATGAAGGATCGGGCCCGGTGACGCACAGGATCACCCCGGCGCCGGCGAGGACATCGGCCCGCGAGGCCACCGCCGCGCCGGCACTGCGGTAATCGTCATCGGAAATGGAGGCGGTGGCCCCCGCCCCCTGCTCAACGGCGACCTCCGCCCCCAAGGCGATGAACTTCTTGGCCGTTTCAGGCGTGGCCGCCACGCGGGTTTCGCCCGCTGCCGTTTCCTTCAGGACCGCGATCTTCACGCGGCGCGTCAGTTCGCGATGATCAGAAGAACTAGGAAGGCGAGGATCACCGATGCAATCGCGCCATATTTCAGAAGCTTGATCATGCGCGTGTAGTCGCGGGCGTGGACGTCGAAGTCTACCTGTCCGGCCTCGTTCTGGTTGATTTGATGTTCGGCCATGTGATGTCCCCTGAACCGTGTCGTTGCGCGCCTCATAACAATGGCGCCGGGCGCTCCCAAGCCCTTTAAGACGAGCTTTACCGGTTGGAGCCTAAAGCGGAAGGCGCAAAGGAGTGCCCGATGCGCGCTGACACCATTCGATTCCTGCTGCTCGTCGATGCGGACGCTGCCGAACGGCGGCTGGTATCCGCAACCGCGTCCCGCGCCGGGTGGAACACCATCGGCGCGCCGAGCGCCGCCGAGGCGATGGAGATGCTGAGCGGGCAGCACGGGCATGAGGTCCGGGCAGTGCTGATCGGCGCCTGGGACACGATCAAGAGCCCCGCTCTGGTCCGAGCGCTCCGCGCCGACCGCCCGGGACTGCCGATCATCGTGCTTTCCGACGGCGGATCGATTGCTCAGGCCGTCGAGGCAATGCGAGCCGGGGCGTCCGACTTCCTCGCTCGCCCGGTCGCACCCGAACGGCTGGTTGAGGCGCTTGCGGTCAATTCGGACCGCCGGCGGGCCGCGGGCGAACTCGCTCCACTCTCCGAGAAGCTTGCGCCGGCGCTGGCACTGGAAGAAATGGTCGGCGGCTCGGCCGAATTCCGGACCGCGCTCGCGGTCGCCGCCAAGACGGCGCGCAGCCGGTTGCCAGTGCTGATCGTCGGCGAACCGGGAACCGGCAAGGAGACCATCGCCCGGGCGATCCATGCCATGTCACATCGCGCCCGCGGCCCGCTGCTGCAGATCGACTGCCGTGCTGTCGCGGCCAACATCATCGACAGCGAGTTGTTCGGCCATGTTGCCGGGGCGTTCCCCGGCGCGTTCGCGGAGCGGGTCGGCAAGCTGGTCGAGGCGCATGGCGGCACCCTGCTGATCGACGAGGTCGGAAACCTGCCAGTTGAGACCCAGGAGGCGCTCGATCGCGTTCTCGCCACTGGCGAGGTCCGTCCGGTTGGGTGCAATGGCAGCCACTCGGTGGACGTCAGGCTGATCGCGACAAGCTCCGCCGCGCTGCCCGACTCCTTTCATCCGGGCCTCCGCGAGCGACTGTCGTCCACCTCGGTTGTCGTCCCACCCCTTCGCGATAGAAGCGGCGACATCCCCTCTCTGGCCCGTCACCTGCTGGCCCGGATCACGGGACAGCCTGGAATTCGTCCGTTGTCGCTCAACGATGAGGCGCTGGCGGTGCTGATGCGATACGGCTGGCCCGGCAATGTCCGGCAATTGTCCAACGTCCTGTTCCGCGCCGCACTCCAAAGCACCGGAGCCGCACTGACCGCCGACGACTTCCCGCACATTGTCATGCAATCGCGGTTCAGCAATCGCTCTAGCGATACCTCACCCGACATCGGCAAGGCGGCCAGTGATCAGGCGATTGGTGGGGGCCCGTCCGTGAACCTGTTCAAGGGCGACGGTCACCTGCGCGCCCTGGAAGAGATCGAAGCGGACGTCATCCGCCTGGCGATCGGCCACTATCGCGGCAAGATGACGGAAGTCGCCCGCCGGCTGGGGATCGGCCGCTCGACGCTCTACCGCAAGCTGAGCGAACTCGGCATCGACAATCACGGTTGAAGCCGCCACGTCGAGATCATGCGTCTCGTGGTTGTGCTGCTTCTGCTTCTCCTTTCATCCTGCCGGCAGGGCGAAGTCGAGCCTTCCGGCGAGCTATCGGCAGCTGAGGGCGTCTGCCGTTCCATCATGTTCGAGGAAAGCCGGTTCACCGCCTGTAAGCCGGCAAACGCACGGCTTGAACTGTATGCGGCCGGTGCGGACGATCCGCCGCTTCGCAGCTTTGCGGCCCTGGGCGCAGCCCTCGGCGGGCGGGCCGAAGACGTGCAGTTCGCGATGAATGCCGGGATGTTCGATGAGGAAGGACGACCGATCGGACTTGCCGTCTCTTCGGGCAAGGAGGTGCATCGGATCAATCGTCGCCGGGGGACCGGCAATTTCCACCTGATGCCCAACGGAGTGTTCCTGGTCCGGGGCGACGGGTCGGCAGCCGTGGTGCCGACCTCGGATTATCGGGGCGAAGACGTGGTCCTTGCAAGCCAGTCCGGACCCCTCCTGCTGATCAACGGCAAGCTGCACCCGCGCTTTGAGGCGGATGGCGAGTCTCGGTATGCCCGCAACGGCGTAGGGGTCGACCGCGGCGGAACGCCGGTATTCGTGATCAGCGACGACGCCGTGTCGTTCGGCAAGCTGGCTCGAGTGCTGCGCGACGAGTTCAACTCGGTCGATGCCCTTTACTTCGATGGGTCGGTCAGCTCACTATGGGACCCGGCGAACAACCGCATGGACAGCTTTGCGCCGTTGGGCCCCATGATCGTGGCGGTAGAGCAGAACCCAGCAAGCTCCGGCGGCCAGAGGGGCGGATAGCCCCTACGCAATCCGGGGTGTCAGGGCTTGATCCCGCAGCCCGCGCCAGACTTTCAGCGCCTGCACGGTTTCGTAGGCGTCGTGGACGCGCAGAAGTTGCGCGCCTTGCTCCGCCGCCTTGAGCGCCAAGGCCAGGCTCCCTCCCAACCGGCGGTCAGCGGGGGCTTCGTTGTGAAGTGCACCGATCGTGCGCTTGCGGCTGGCTCCCACGACGAGCGGACAGCCGAGCGAGTGGAACAGGGCAAGGCCGTTCATCAGCTCGAGGTTGTGCGCAACCGTCTTGCCGAAACCGATACCCGGGTCGATCAGGATCCGGTCGCGCGGAACACCCGCCGAAACCGCCGCCGCGATCCGCTGCTCCAGCCACAGGTAAACTTCAATCAGGACGCCGCGCGGATAGTTCGGGCTGTCCTGCATCGTGTCCGGCCTGCCCTGATGGTGCATCAGGATGACCGGCACGCCGGCCGCGGAGACCACTTCGGCGGCGCGGTCATCCCAGGTAAGTGCCGAAACGTCGTTGACCAGGCGCGCACCCGCGGCGAGTGCGGCTTCCATCACTAGGGCCTTGCGGGAGTCGATCGACACGGCCGTGCCCCCGGCGGCGAGCTGACGGACGATCGGCAACACCCGTTCGATTTCGTCCCCTTCCCACACCGGCTTGGCTCCGGGCCGCGTGCTCTCGCCTCCAACATCGATGATCGCGGCACCATCGGCCGCCATCGCTGCTCCAGCGTCGGCCGCCGCCCCCGCAGTGGCGAGTTGGCCGCCGTCCGAGAAGCTGTCGGGAGTGGCGTTGACGATGCCCATCACCTGCGGCTGATCCAGGCGGATCATGCGTTCGCCGAGCTGCAACGGTGAGCGGGCCGAGGTCAGGCGAGTCCACTGTGCGCACGCGTCGTCGTCGAGCTTATTCTCGATGCCTTCGACGGGCAGCAGTTCGGTTTGGATGCGCTCGCCAACGCGGATCAGTTCGACACTGGCGAACCAATTGAGCCCGCCGGCGAGCCGCGCGACCTTGCCGTCGTGACCGAAGGGAGAGTCGACGAAGGCTGTGGGGCGGATGAGGGTCCTGGTCATCTTTGTCCGTCATTGCGAGCGAAGCGCAGCAATCTAGTTCTCCTTGGCCAACGAAGAAGACCGGATTGCTTCGTCGCTGCGCTCCTCGCGATCGGCGCTAGCTGAGACTCGCCAGATAGTCCTGCCGGAACACGTCCAGCGTGACCAACCGCTTGTCGCCTTCGACATGCCAGAAGGTCCAGCCGTTGCAGGATGGAGCGTTCTGCAGCGCAGCACCGACCTTGTGGATCGACCCTTCGTTGGGACCGCAATGGATCGATCCGTCGGCTCGAACCCTTGCCTTCCAGCGGCGCTTCGAATCCATCAGCAGCGTGCCGGGCTTCACCAGGCCGCTCTCGACGAGGACGCCGAACGCCACCCGCGGCTGGCTGCGCTTGTCGGGCACGACCTGCATCGCGCTCTCGTCCAGCGGTAAGGTCGAAGCGATGCGTTCCAGCGCGACCTTCACATAGGCTTCCTCGCGCTCGATCCCGATCCATTTGCGGCCAAGGCGCTTGGCCACAGCGCCCGTCGTCCCGGTGCCGAAGAATGGGTCCAGCACGACGTCGCCCGGCTTGGTACAGGCGAGCAGGATCCGGTAAAGGAGGCTTTCCGGCTTTTGCGTAGGATGAGCCTTGTGACCGTCGTCGCCCTTCAACCGCTCGGCGCCGCCGCAGATCGGCAGTACCCAGTCGGACCGCATCTGAAGATCGTCGTTGAGGGCCTTCATCGCGCGATAATTAAAGGTGTAGCGCGCCTTTTCGTCCTTGGCGCACCAGATCAGCGTCTCATGCGCGTTGGTGAAGCGCGTGCCGCGGAAGTTCGGCATCGGATTGGCCTTGCGCCAGACGATGTCGTTGAGGATCCAGAAGTCGGCGTCCTGCAACAGCGAGCCGACGCGGTAGATGTTGTGGTAGCTGCCGATCACCCAGATCGTGCCGTCGTCCTTGAGGATGCGGCGGGCCTGCGCCAACCAGGCGCGGGTGAAGTCATCGTACACGGCCAGGCTATCGAACTTGTCCCAATGATCGTCGACCGCGTCCACCCGCCCGCCCTCGGGCCGGAACAGGTCGCCGCCAAGCTGCAGATTGTAAGGCGGGTCGGCGAAGATCATGTCGACCGACTTGGCCGGCAGCTTCGCCATCTCTTCGATGCAGTCCCCCGTCAGGATGCTGTCGAGCGGCGGCGCCACCGGCAGCCGGTTCGCCGCCGGCTCAACGCGGCCGATATCCTCCTTGACCTTCACGACTAGGTTCATGTGCGTGTCGCCCCCTGTTGGAGCCAAGCTGAGTCAGGCGGGACTCGCGGTCAACAGAAGAAGGATTAACACGCCTCCGGGAAGCGGCGGAACAGAGAGAGTCCGGCGGCTCCGCGGCACAACATGTTGAGTCTGGCTGGACCGAGGAGACTCAATCGCTGGTGGTGTGACTCAAAGGACTCGCCCTGCGGCAAACATGTCCGGCTGCGCCGCGGCGGCGAGCACCTCGCGGACCAGGCCGAAGCTCCGCCGGTGCAGCGGTGTCGGCCCGCGTTCGAGCAGGGCGCGCCGATGATCGGGCGTCGGATAACCGCGGTTAGTCTCCCAGCCGTAGCCCGGATGTTCCTCCGCATAGGCGGCCATGATGCGGTCGCGGGTCACCTTGGCGACAATCGAAGCAGCCGCGATCGAGCGGCACTTGGCGTCGCCGGCCACGATCGCAACGGAGGGCCGCTCCCACTTGGGACAGCGATTGCCGTCGACCAGCACCATTGCCGGCTCGAACCCGAGCGCCTCGACCGCCCGGATCATGGCAAGCATGCGCGCCCAATAGATGTTGAGCGTGTCGATCTCCTCGACGGTGCAGATGCCGACGCCGCAGCGGGCCTGCTTCTGCAATCGGGCGTAGAGCGCCTCACGGGTTTGGAGGTCCAGCTTCTTGCTGTCATCGATTCCCCGAGGGAACTTGTCACGGTCGAGCACCACGGCCGCCGCAACCACCGGCCCGGCCAGGGGTGCGCACCCCGCCTCGTCGACACCGGCAAGCGGCATGGGGTGATCGCGTTCAAGCTTGAAGCATGGGCGTGGCATGGACTCGCTTTGTACCCCTGCGTGTGCAGCGGTCCAGTAACCTTTTGTGCTCGCAAGAACAAACTGGGCTCCTGCCTATGCAGGAGCACGATCCGTCACCCGCCACGGCGGAAATCGCCGGGCTTCGCCCGCCTTGTAGAGGAAGACGATGTTGCCGGCGGGATCGCGCAGGCGGGCCTCGCGCCACATCCAGGGTTGATTGCGCGGGCCATGTTCGAACGGAATGCCGGCCCGCGCGAGCTGTTCGACCCGTTCGTCGAGATCGTCGCACTCGAAGTAGACCGCCGTGCTGGCTCCGATGGTCTCGTCGGGATCGACCTGGATGGAGAAGGTCGTTCCGCCCCAGGCTTCGAACCGGGCATAGTCGGGCGGGTTGTCCACGATCTGTGTCAGGCCAAGCGCGCGGTAGAAGGCGACGGACTTGCCATAATCCTTGCCGGTGACCGTGACCTGGTTCAGCCGCGGCCCCGATCCGACGTCCAGGCGAACCTGCGCATGGCCCATTGGTCCGGCCCCCGCGCCAAGCCCCGGTGCTTCCCGCAGCGCCATTCGGACGAACTCGCGGGCGCGGCCGACAGCGCGCGGCAGGCTCAGCCCCTGCGCCAAGCCGACCGCGATTCCGCTGGCCAGCGTGCATCCGGTTCCGTGGGTGCTGGAGGTGGCGATCCGCTGCCCTTGCCAACTGGTCATATTGTCTTCTTCAATCAGCGCATCGGCGAGCGCCTCCCCCTCCTCATGGCCACCCTTGATCAGGACGGCGCAACGATGAGCCGATACGAGGCTGAGTGCCGCTTCAACCGGATCATCCTTGTCGGTCAGGCGCTGAAGTTCGGGCAGGTTCGGCGTGGCGATAGTGGCAAGATCCATCAGCCTGGCGAAGGCGGCAATCGTGGAATCGTCGGCCAGGGCCGCCCCGCTGGTGGCGATCATCACCGGGTCGAACACGATCGGAATGCCATCCAGCTTCTCCAACCGGCCCGCGACCTGAGCGGCGGTGAAGGCGCTGCCGATCATGCCGATCTTGATCGCGTCGACGCCGATGTCATCGATTACGGCATCAATCTGGGCGAGCACGATCTCTGCCGGCACGGGATGCACCGCAGTGACGCCCAACGTGTTCTGGGCGGTGATCGCAGTGATCGCGGTCATCGCGTGCCCACCCACCATCGTAACGGTGCGGATGTCAGCCTGAATCCCCGCGCCGCCACCGCTGTCGGAGCCGGCGATGATCAGGATTCGGGGGATCAAGGCTGCCATTCACAGAAATCCGTATGGGCTGAGCTCGTCGAAACCTGCCATCCGCCGCCCCGGAGGAGGCGGAGCCCTTCGACTGACTCAGGGCAAATGGTCCTTAGTCCGGAGAAGTTAAGCAGCTTCCACTGCGGCGCAGATGCGGTCGACCACGTCGTGGACCTGCGCCTCGTCGTCGCCCTCTGCCATCACCCGGATGAGCGGTTCCGTCCCTGACTTGCGGATCACTAGCCGGCCCTTGCTGCCAAGCTCGGCTTCCGCGTCCGCGATGCAACGCCTCACCGAGTCGGTTTCGAGCGGAGCGCCGCCAGCGAAGCGGACGTTTTTGAGCAACTGCGGCACGGGATCGAACTGGCGAAGCAGTTCGCTCGCCGGCTTGCCCTGGTCCACCATCGCCGCAAGGATCTGGAGGCCGGCGACCAAGCCATCACCGGTGGTGGAATAATCGGTCAGGATGATGTGCCCCGACTGTTCCCCGCCGACATTGCAGCCAAGACTGCGCATCGCTTCCAAGACGTAGCGGTCGCCAACTTTGGTCCGCTCGAGCCGAAGCCCTGCGGAGTCGAGCCTGCGCTCGAGGCCGAGGTTGGACATGACGGTAGCCACCACCGCTTCGCCGCGGAGCTCGCCCTTGCGCTGCTGGTCGAGCGCGATCAAGGCCATCAACTGGTCGCCGTCGATCACCCGGCCGGTCTCGTCGACGACGATGAGGCGATCGGCATCCCCGTCTAGCGCGAGACCGATGTCCGCGCCCTCCGCAACAACGCGCTCCTGCAAGCCTTCCGGATGAGTCGAGCCGCAGGCGTCGTTGATGTTCACGCCGTTAGGATTGGTTGCCAGCGCAACCACGTCGGCGCCAAGCTCCCACAATGCGTCGGGGGCGACGTGGTAGGCAGCACCGTTGGCGCAATCGATCACGATCTTCAGCCCGTCGAGGCGGAGCCGCTCGGGAAAGGTCGACTTGGCGAAATGAACATAGCGGCCCCGCGCGTCATCGATCCGCTTTGCGCGGCCGATCTTCTCCGGCTGCGACAGGTCAGGGCGGCGCTCGAGCCTTGCCTCGATCGCCAGCTCGTCCTCATCGCTAAGCTTGTAGCCGTCCGGTCCGAACAGTTTGATGCCGTTATCGGCGAACGGATTGTGGCTGGCCGAGATCATCACGCCGAGATCGGCGCGCATCGAGCGGGTCAGCATTGCCACGGCGGGCGTCGGCATCGGCCCAAGCAGCACCACGTCCATGCCCACGCTGGTGAACCCCGCGACCAAAGCCGACTCTATCATGTAGCCCGACAGGCGCGTGTCCTTGCCGATCACCACGCGGTGACGATGATCCCCGCGCAGGAAATGCGCCCCTGCGGCCTGACCGACCTTCAGTGCAGTTTCGGCCGTCATTGGCGGGGTGTTGGTCAGGCCGCGGATTCCGTCCGTGCCGAAGAATTTGCGTGTCATGGCCGCGCCCTAGCCTTGTTCGCTCAAACCAGCCAGCGCCACGGCCCCGCAGCCATCGTTCCAAGTGCGCCATGCCCCCACGTCGCAAGCACGAACAGGATGGTTCCACCGGCGAAGGCAAAACGGTCCGGGCGCCCGGCCCCTCGCCCGAACGGGAGGAAGCTGGTGCGCCGCTTCCACTCGGTCCACGGCTCGCCGATCAACTTTTCCTTCTTGGCGTCTTGGCCTGCGGAGCCGGCTAAGGCGAGGATCAGGATCGCGGTGGCGATGATTAGACCGCTGCCGGTCGGCCAGACGGCGATGTGCACCATGGCCCACAAGGCAAAGCCCCACATCATCGGATGGCGGGTAATCGCGTAGACACCTCGCGCTTCGCCGATGTGGGTGACGGGCTTTCCGCCGGTCGGGAACGCCGGATTTCGACGAAGCGACCCAACGAACAGGATTGCCCCGAACCACATCGCAATGGACGCCAGCACCCAGAGCGGAAGCGAGGCCTGCCACAGCGGAGTCTGCGGACCGGCGGCGCCCGCACTGCGCACCATCATTGCGAACGTGCCCAGCGACACCGCAATATAAAGCAAGCTGAACCCGCGCTCGCCGAGGCGCCCGACAAGCGGGGCGCGAAGCGGATGGGACATCAGCAAGTGCGTTCCGACAAAGGCAGCGGCCCAGAAGGCAAGCGCCGCCAACGGGCTCACCGCCGATAAGCCTCCGGCAGTTCGCGGCGGCTGAGATCGCGATATCGGTCGCGGAGCTTTGTCTGTCGCGTGGCGAGGGGCTGCTGGACGCCGTCGATCATCACCATTTCCGGTGCGCTGCTGTTCTCAAGTGGATCGCCGGTCCAGATTACCACATCTGCCCGGCGTCCGGGAAGCAGGCTGCCGATGTCCCCCGCCAGCCCGAATGCTTCGGCCGGACCCGACGTTACCGCAGCCAGCGCCTGTCCCCAGGTCAGGCCGGTCGCTCCCGCCACCCGCTGCAGGCCGACCAGGTTGCCGGCATAGTAGCGCCCGCGAAACGCCATGCGGGGATCGTCGTCGTTGACCGTGCCGATCGAGACCCTAACGCCGGCCGCGCGCATGCGGCCGATATTGCTCTGGGTCGAAGCGAGCGATTCGAATTCGGACGGAAGGTCCTGCAGCGCCGAGGCGATTACCGGAATACCGGACGCGGCAAGGCGCTCGGCGACCGTCCAGCCTTCGTTGGCACCGACGATCACCAGGCGCAGCGTCGGAAACTCACGCTTCAGCGCGATTACCTGGATGAGGTCGGCGGCGCGATTGGCATGGACCAGCAGGATCTGCTGCCCACGCAGCACGGGCACCAACGCCGCCGCATCGAAGCGGGTCAGGAGAACGTCATCACTGCGCCGGGCGTCGCTGGTCAGCAGCTTGGGATCGTTGGGGTTTTCCGGTACAGCGGGCACCTGACGCTCACCACCGCCGCGGATCGGCTGGGCAAAACGGCCGAGCTCACGCGCCTCACGGAGCGCGCTTCGCAGCAGCACATGCGCCGAGGTGCGGGAGCCACCAGCTTGCTGCGCGCCTTCTTCCCCGAGTTCGATGAACTGGAACAGCCGCGGCCGGGTCACTGCGTCGAGATCGGCGCCTGTGTCGATCAGCGCGCCCTGCCCGGCGAAGATGCTCTTCGACGCGGCCGGGGCCACGATCGCACGGGTCACACCGTCGGCCCGGTTGACCTCCACCGCGACGCTGCGCGGGTTCACCGCCGGGGCGATGTCGAGCGCGGCGCTGAACGGGCTGCTGTCGGCCGAGACGTCGACGGTTGCGTCGACGGCGTCCACGTCGACCAGGCCCAAGCGGGAAAAGCCCGCGACCATGCCCGGGGTCACCCACTTGCCGGTGGCATCAACAACCTGCGCGCCGCCGGGCACGGCGACCGCTGCTCCAGCGGCAACGACCCGTCCGTCGCGGATCACGACGGTGCCGCCCTGGATCGGCTCCGAACCGTCGCCCAGCGCTACTGTTCCGCCGGTGATGGCGATGGTCTGTGCGGCAACCGGGGCAGTCGCGGTGAGCAGCAAGACTGCAAGCGCCGAGCGGATCATTTCGTGTCTCCCTCGCCGGTCTGGCCGAGTTCGAAGTCGCTGACGGGCCGCAGGCGCGGGTTGGCGGCATCGTACATCAGCGCACCGTCGATCCACACCCGTTCAGGGCGCGAATAATTGCTGAACGGATTGCCGTTCCACAGGATAACGTCAGCGTTCTTGCCCGGTTTGAGGCTGCCGGTCTGATTGAAGATGCCGAGCGCCTTGGCCGGGTTGGCCGACAGCCAGGTCCAGGCATGGGCTTCAGAAATCTCCATGCCCATCCGCCGGCCCGCGGCCATCGCCTTTGCCGCTTCCTGGTTGAGGCGCTGGATTCCGTTCGGATCGTCCGAATGGACAATGGCGCAGCCGCCAGCGCGGTCCACCAGCGGGATGTTTTCCCGGATGCCGTCGTAGCTTTCCATCTTGAAGCCGTACCAATCGGCCCACAGCGCCGCGCAAGTACCGTTCGCCGCCAGCAGGTCGGCAATCTTGTAGGCCTCCACCGCATGATGGAAGGTGCCGATCTTGTATCCGGCCTCCTTCGAAAGGTCGATCATGATGGCCATCTCGTCGGCCCGGTAGCAGTGGTTATGGACGATGATCTTGCCGTCCAGCACGCCGCGGAGCGTGTCCTTCGCAAGGTCCCGCTCCGGCATCTTGCCGCCGTCCGCTTCATAGGCGTCCCATTCGCGGTCGTAGGCCTTGGCGTCGATCCAGGTTTGCCGGGTGACGGCGATGTTGCCCATGCGGGTTGACGGGATCTGACCCTTGCCGCCGTAGACGCGCTTGGGATTCTCACCGCAGGCCATCTTGAGGCCGTAGGGTGCGCCGGGGAACTTCATCCCCTGCACCGTGCGCGCCGGCACGTTCTTGAGGGTGACGGAGCGACCGCCGAACAGGTTGGCGGAGCCCGGCAGGATCTGCAGCGCGGTCACGCCGCCGTTGGCGAGCGCGCGGGAGAAGCCGGGATCCTGCGGCCACACGCTATGTTCCGCCCAAACCTCGGGGCGCGCAGCAGCTGTGGCTTCGTTGCCGTCGCTGTGCGCCGGAACCGCCGGGCTGGGATAATTGCCTAGGTGGCTATGCACGTCGATGATGCCGGGGGTAACATATTTGCCGCCTCCGTCGATCACCGCCGCACCTGCCGGCGCGGCGAGGCCGGTTCCCACCGCCTGCACCTTGCCGTCCGCCAGAAGGATCGCGCCACCTTCGATCCGCCCGCCCTCACCGTCGAGGATGGTGACGCCGCGGATCAGCGTCGGCGCGCCCCCATAGCGCTGGTAGGTGGAGGGGAATGGATCGTCGTTGATCCGCTGCCCCGGCTCCTTCTTGCCGCCCATCGTCGCACATCCGGCGAGAGAAGTTGCGGCGAGAACCGCGACGAGCGTCGCTCCCGTGAACCCCCTGTTCGTCATCTCAGCCCTTTCGCGGTCCGCTCGGCACCGTCTCGGCCTGCGGGAACATGCCCGGCCCCTGGTTTTCGGCAAGCTCGGCGCGTCCGGCGAGATCCTCGTCCTGGCCAAGCGTGTCGAGATGCATCCAGCGCTTCACGATCGGCGACAGCGCAAGCACGACCACCGCGACCCCGATGGATATCCAGCCGAACAGCTCGTAGACGTCGAGCAGCCCCTGCTTGCTCATCTCGCCGTCATGTCCACCGGTGGCCTCGCCGATCTTGCCGGCGACGAAATTGCCCACCGCGGTCATGTAGAACCAGGCCCCCATGATGAGGCTTGCCAGGAACTTGGGCGCAAGCCGGTTCATCGCGCTGAGGCCGACCGGAGACAGGCAGAGCTCGGCCGTGGTGGCGAAAAGGTAATATGCGAAGACCATGATGACCGGGGTCATCGCCGCTACGCCGTAAGCCTCCGCGCCCCACACCAGGACGAGGTTGGCGAGTCCCATTTGCGCCAGTGCGAGGCCGAACTTGGCCGGCGCCGAGGGTTCGGCCCGGCGCCTGCCGAGCGTCACCCACAGGCCGGCGAACAGCGGCGCGAGGATCATGATGAGGATCGGGTTGATGGACTGGAAGATCGACGCCGGGACGCCGGCCCGATCTACGAAGCGGTCGGTGAACAGGTTCATGGAGCCGCCCGCCTGCTCGAACAGCCCCCAGAACAGCGGATTGAGGCTGATCAGGAAGAGGATGGCGAACATGCGCTCGCGCGGTTCCTTCTCCAGCTTGAAGCTTTCGTAGAGCACGTAGCCGAGCAGCGACACGCCCGAGACGATCAGCAGGCCCTGGATGACATCCTGGTACTGAACCAGCGCCCAGCAGACCGCCACCGCGGCCAGGCCGACAGCATAGAGCGTCATTTCCTTATTGCGGCTGAGCGGACGAGGTGCCTCGCCTGCGCCGTTGAGGACGCGCTTGCCGAGCACGAAGACGACAAGGCCTGCGAGCATACCGATGCCGGCCAGGCCGAAGCCGTAGCCCCACCCGATGGTTTCGCCGAGATAGCCGACGAGGATGGTGCCGATCGCGGCGCCGACGTTGATGCCCATGTAGAAGACGGTGTAAGCGCCGTCGCGACGGATATCGGTGAGCTTGTAGAGCTGACCGACCATCACCGAGATGTTGGCCTTGAGGAAGCCCGAGCCAACGATGATGAAGGCCAGCGCCGCCCAGAAGACGTTGATCGTCGCATCCTGCTGACCGCCCGTGCCTTCGACCGCCATCAGGCTATGCCCAACCGCGAGCAGGAGGCCGCCGAACAGCACCGCCTTGCGCTGACCGAGGTAACGGTCGGCAATGTAGCCGCCGAGTACCGGGGTGATGTACACGAGGCTGGTGTAGGCGCCGTAAATCAGGTTCGCTTTGTCGTCCGCGAACAGCCAGTGCTTGGTCAGGTAGAAGATCAGCAGCGCCCGCATGCCGTAATAGGAGAAACGCTCCCACATCTCGGCGAAGAAGAGCATGTATAGGCCCTTCGGGTGTCCAGCGAACTCTGGCTCCTTCTGAATGGCGACCTTGGCGCCCACAGTCAGGAAGATGGCGAGGACAAGGACGGCAATGGCGGCGATCCAATCGCCTTCCTGCCACAATCCGATGGACTTCATACTGTGTTCCCGTTCTGCAGACGCAAAGCGCCGGAAATGGCGGGCACCCTAGCGGGCAAATCGGCAATGCCAAGCCGATTGTTACAGCCTGGCGGCGCTGGTAGGCGGGCAGCGCGATGCTGAACGACCTGTCCACGCCCCTGCAGTTCCTCGAGACGAGACGATCAGGCCGGGTCCGGGAAATGGTCGGGCCGGGACCGACGTCGAAAGAGATGGACCGCATCCTGGCTGCCGCGGCGCGGACGCCCGATCATGGCAAGCTCGCGCCCTGGCGGTTCGTGATCGTTGATCGGAATCAGCGCGAGGAGTTCGCCGTCCTGCTGCGCCGGGCGCTCGCCGCCAATGATCCGTGCGCCGGCCCCGCCCATCACCAGAAGGCGGATGAGTTCGCGCGGGGCGGCGAAGCGCTGGTGGTGCTGCTGTTCGCCCCCGCCGAGAACCACAAGATTCCCTTGTGGGAGCAGGAGCTGTCCTGCGGTGCAGTCGGCATGAACCTGCTCCATGCGGCACATGCGCTTGGGTTTGTCGGCAGCTGGCTGACCGGATGGGCAGCCTACGATCCGATGGTACGGGAGGCATTCTGCGTCGGACCCGAGCGCATCGCAGGTTTCTTCTTCTTCGGCTCGCCGGGAGCGCCGCTGCTGGAGCGGCCGAGGCCGGACCTGGCAACGATCGTCCGCCACTGGCAGGCGCCGGTCTGAGCCCGTTCGGAGTTGCAATCGATCGCGCCACGCTGTATTACGACAGCATGACGCTTCGCGCCGCACCCGACAAGCCGGTCTACGTTCGCCTGCGCGATACCATCGCGGATTCGATCTTGTCCGGGCGGTTCAAGGACGGCGATCCCCTGCCCTCCGTTCGCGCCTTCGCGGCGGAGCAGGGGGCAAACCCACTGACGGTGGCAAAGGCGTATCAGGGCTTCCAGGACGAGGGGCTCGTCGTGGTCAAGCGAGGTGTCGGGATGTTCGTCGCGCTGGGCGCCGGTGCGCGTCTGCGCGAGGCGGAGCGTGCAGCGTTTATCAAGCAGGAATGGCCGGCGATTAGGGCCCGCATGGACCGGTTGGGGATCGACCCGGTTGATCTGCTCAACGAGCGGGTCTGAAATTAGCCGGGTTCAGCCGAGGGCTTCCGCCGGCACCGCATACAGCAGGTTCGCCCCAGCCTCCGCGGCTGCTGCGAGGCCCAGCGCCTCGGGAACGACGGTGCTGTTGAAATAGTCCGACGCAGCTCGCGTCACGGCCAAGAACGACTCCTCGCCCTTCGCTGCACGCGCCTGACGCTCAAGCAACCAGCCGGCCACCAGGACCGAGCACATGGTGAGGAACGGATAGCTGCCCGCCAGCCGGTCGTCGGCGTCCGCCTGGCGCAGGGTGGCGGCGACGACCTCCACCGCATCGGCCAGGGCGACAAGCGCAGGGTCCGCGATCTCTGCCCGGGCATCGGCAATCAGGCCGTCAAAGGCGAGACCGTCGTCTAGTCCAAGTTTGCGGCCGACCAGATCGGCGGCCTGGATCCCGTTGGTGCCCTCGTAAATCGGTGCGATGCGGGCGTCGCGCAGATGCTGCGCAGCGCCGGTCTCTTCGACATAGCCCATGCCGCCATGGACCTGCACTCCCAGGTTGGCGACCTCGCAGCCGACGTCGGTGCCCCACGCCTTGACCATGGGCGTCAGCACATCGGCCCGCAGCGCTGCCTGCCCGTCACCCAGTCGCCCGCGATCAACCTGGCCGAACGCGTAATAGGTCAGCGCGCGAGCCCCCATCGTCAGTGCCCGCATTCGGAGCAGCATCCGCCGGACGTCCGGGTGATCGGCGATTGCCACCGCATCGCGGCTCGGCGCACCGGCCCGGGCTGACTGTACCCGGCCAAGCGCATAGTCCACGGCACGCTGGGTGGCGCGCTCGGCGATGCCGACGCCCTGCAGGCCAACGTTGAGGCGGGCGTTGTTCATCATGGTGAACATGGATCGCATGCCGCCATGCTCCGGCCCGATCAGCCAGCCGGTAGCGCCGCCGTTGTCGCCATAGGCCATGACGCAAGTCGGGGACGCGTGGATGCCAAGCTTGTGCTCGATCGACGCGCAGCGCAGGTCGTTGTGGCTGCCGTCCGGCAGGACCTTGGGCACCAGGAAAAGCGAAATGCCGCGGGTTCCGGCGGGTGCGCCAGGCGTGCGGGCAAGCACCAGGTGAATGATGTTGTCGGCCAGGTCGTGCTCGCCGTAGGTGATGAAGATCTTGTTGCCGGTGATCCGCCACGACCCGTTGCCGTTCGGCTCGGCCCGGGTCTTGAGCGCGCCGACGTCGGACCCCGCCTGCGGCTCGGTCAGGTTCATGGTTGCGGGCCATTCGCCGCTGACAATCTTCGGCAGGTAGTCGCGTTTCTGTTCAGGCGAGCCGTGCACTTCCAGTGCCTCGATCGCACCCATGCTGAGCATCGGGCACAGCGCTAAGGCAAGATTGGCCGCGTTGAGATCCTCCATCACCGCGGCGCCGAGCGCGAGCGCGAGCCCCTGCCCGCCCGCGTCTTCCGGAGCGGAGATGGTGCCCCAGCCGCCTTCGACGAAGCCGCGGTAGGCAGCATGGAACCCTTCCGGCATGGTTACCTTGCCGTCGGTCCATTTCGCACCAACCGTGTCCCCGACCCGGTTCAACGGCTCGATCTCGCCCTCGGCAAAGGCGGCCGCCCCTTCCAGCACCGCATCGACCAGGTCGGCGTCGTTGGTCAGCTCGCCGATGCGCACCACATGGTCGAGGACAAAGCGTTGTTCGCGGACCGGACAGTGGAACGGCATTGGCGGCATCCTTGAAGCGAGAGGGTTGATGCCATAGCGGCGAGGAGATGAGCGTTCCAGCCACACGGACATTGCCTGTCAACGAGGAGAGTCTCGCCGAGGCCGCTCGACTCGTGCTGGCCGGGCAGCCGGTCGCGGTGCCGACCGAGACCGTCTACGGGCTCGCCGCTGACGCGACGAATGGCGAGGCCGTGGCCCGGGTGTACGCTGCAAAGGGACGGCCGAGCTTCAATCCGCTGATCGTCCACGTTCCCGACCTCTCCGCAGCGCGAGACATCGGCGACTTCGAGGACGAAGCCCTGAAATTGGCCGAACAGCATTGGCCAGGCCCTCTGACCCTGATTGTGCCGCTGAAGGAAGGCACCGGCATCGCATCGCTGGTGACTGCCGGCTTGCCGACGATAGCCCTTCGAGTCCCTGCTCACCCGACGATGCAGGCCCTGCTGCGGAAATGCGGGCGGCCCCTGGCGGCACCAAGCGCCAATGCCAGCGGCCGGATCAGCCCGACCCGGGCCGAGCATGTGCTGGCCAGCCTGGATGGCAGGATCGCGCTGGTGCTCGACGGCGGGTCGACCGAGCGCGGGATCGAGAGCACGATCATTGCCGCCGGGGGCGGACGGCTGCGCCTGCTGCGACCAGGTCCGTTGTTGGTCGAGGGTGCCCAGCCAGTAGCAACCGGCTCGGTGGAGGCGCCCGGTATGCTGGCCAGCCACTACGCCCCGACCAAGCCGGTCAGGCTCGACGCCGTCGAGCGCCGGGCCGGCGAATGGCTGATCGGCTTCGGTGAAGTGAAGGGCGACGCGACGCTGAGCGCTTCAGGAGACCTGATCGAAGCAGCGTCCAATCTGTTCGCGGCGCTTCACCAGGCCGATAAGCAAAGCGCCGGCTCGATTTCGGTGGCTCCGATCGCGGACGTCGGACTCGGCATAGCGATCAACGACCGGTTGAGACGGGCGGCCGCTGCTCGAAGCTGACGGCCGTCCATCGACTTCAGACTTCTGGCGACACCGGCGCCTTAACCCTCGCCTGGAAACTCTTGCGCAGCTTCTGGAGCTTGGGAGGTATGGTTGCGAGGCAATATGGATTGCGCTGGCCCTCGGACGCCCAATAGTCCTGGTGATAGTTTTCCGCTGGGTACCACTCGCCTCGGGGCTCGATCGTTGTGACGATCCGCCCGCCGTGGTCGGCATTGGCACGCTCGATTCCAGCGCGGGCCTGCCGCTCCTGCTGCTCGTCCTGCGGGAAGATCGCCGAGCGATATTGGGTGCCGATGTCATTGCCCTGGCGGTTCAGCTGGGTTGGGTCATGGGTTGCGAAGAAAATGTCGAGGAGGTCCGAATAGCTGATCTGGTCAGGATCGAAGGTGATCCGGATCGCCTCAGCATGGCCGGTGTCGCCATTGCAGACCTGCTTGTAAGTCGGGTTGATGAGGTTGCCGCCGGTGTAGCCGCTTTCCACTGACTTCACCCCGACCACATCGCCAAACACGGCTTCCGTGCACCAGAAACATCCGCCTGCAAGCACAGCCACCTGATCCGCCATCGTCACGCTCCTTCTTGATTGGAGCGGAAATAGGAGTTGGGTGGGCGCATTGCGAGCGCAGGGCGAGGCTGGGCGCCTCAGTCGACTTTGTAGGAGGCCTTGAGGCTCGCAAGCTCCAGCCGCTTGCCGACCCACTCCGCAAGCTCGTCGAAGCTGAGCGGCTGGTTGAAGACGATCCCCGCGCGGCGGTCTGCGAACCAGCGGACCTGGCCCTTCACCGGGCGAAGGCTTTCGACCACCACTACGACATCCTTGCCGACACAATATTCCTCGATCGGCTCGACCTTGAGGCCGCCGAGCGAGATATCGTGGACGTCGACGGTGTAGTAGACCTTGCCCACGCGGATTGAGGCCTTGCACTGCACTTCCAGCCGTGGCGGGCGCGGGCGGAAACCATGGCGCGGCTTGCGGCCGGCGAGCAGCTCGCCCAGATCCACATTGCCGTCGAACTTGATCCCGACGGTGCCCTCGCGCGTCCAGACAATGGTCGACGGGATGTTCTGGCCGGAAAACTCGACGGCAACCCGGTCGCCGACGGTGCAAGGCTGCCCGACCTCGGCCATCAGCCCGCCGGCCGACAGGTTGCGGACCCGGATCAGCTGTTCGCCGACGTCCGACCTGAGCTTGGCGACTCGGTAGGTCGGAAGCACACGATCGTCACCGCGCCGCTCGGCTGGTCGAGGGACTGCGGTCGTGAGCGAAAAGACTGTCGATTCAAAGGCTGCATGGTCCGCGTCGGGCGACCGGCCCGGCTTGCGGCGAATGAGTGCGCCAAACATCGCGTGTCCCCACGACATGATCCGTTCCAGCGGCAAGCTGTGCCACGAAACCGGTTAAGAATGCGTTTGCGCGCAGGCTCCGTTTGACCGAACCGCCAAACACGCGCAGGAACGCTCCCCAGTGCCGAAAGTGAGTATTTGAATGCGCCGACCGCGCCTGCTGTTGATTGACGACGAACCAAGGCTGGCAGAGTTCGTCGCTGTCGCCGCGCGGGGGTGCGACTTCGATCCGGTGGTTACCAGCGCCGAAGAGGAATTCCGGCGCCAGTTTCACGCGCAGGCTCCGGACATGGTGGCGCTTGATCTCGGCATGCCCGGAATGGACGGCGTGGAGTTGCTCCGCTTCCTGGCGGAGGAGAACTACCGCTGCCCGGTGCTGATCATTTCTGGGTTCGATCGCCGGGTGCTGGAAAGCGCTTTCCGGCTGGGAGAGGCGCTGGGCCTGACCATGGCCGGTCCGCTGGAGAAACCTGCTCGCCTGGAAGAGCTTGAGGCCATCCTGAACGGCTTGAAGCCTACGCTGGCGGGATGATGACCCCCGGCGAGGTTGCCCTTCTCGACGGTTTCGAGCGGGCGCTCCTCAATCACCGCCTGCACATGGTCTATCAGCCGAAGGTCTCGCTGGACGACGGCCGGCTGATCCGGGTCGAGGCGCTGGTCCGGTGGGACGACCCCAAGCTTGGCTCGGTTGCCCCATCCCGGTTCGTTCCACTGGCCGAGCGGCACGGGCTGATCGATCCCCTGACCCAATGGGGCCTTCGGACGACCTTGCGGCAGTGGCTGGAATGGCAGCGGCAGGGGCTCGACACCTGCATCGCCTTCAATATCTCGGCCCTGTCGCTGCAGCACCTTGATTTCCCGGACCTGGTGGAACGGATGTGCCGTGGCCTGGAAGTCCCCAGCGATCGGCTGGTACTGGAGCTGACGGAGGGTGCGACCCAGCCGCTGGTCACCCTGATGGACACGCTGACCCGGTTCCGGATCAAGGGCATCGGCCTGGCGATGGACGATTTCGGCACCGGCTACTCGTCGCTGATGCAGCTTCGCCAGTTGCCGTTCACCGAGGTCAAGATCGACCGTTTCTTCGTCAGCGATGCTCCCCGCAACAACGACAGCCGGGTGATCGTGAAGGCGATGATCGAGCTGGCGCACGGCCTGGGTCTCAGCGCAACGGCGGAGGGTGTCGAGACGCTGGAGCAGCTCGCCTTGCTGCGCGAACTGAGCTGCGACGTGGCGCAAGGCTACCTCATCTCCCCTCCGCTCGAGCCGAGCGAGCTGGTCGCCTGGGCGCCGCGTCATCGCCGCCGCTGGAAGATGCTCGTCAATCCGTCCGAGGAGCCACGGCTACGGCGCCACGTCGAAACGAATGCCCTGCGCTAACGGCAGGTCGGTTCCGTAGTTCACCGTGTTGGTCTGCCTGCGCATGTAAGCCTTCCAGCTGTCGGAGCCGCTTTCCCGCCCGCCGCCGGTCTCCTTCTCGCCGCCGAACGCGCCGCCGATCTCCGCCCCCGAGGGGCCGATGTTGACATTGGCGATGCCGCAATCGCTTCCCGCAGCGGACAGGAAACGCTCGGCTTCGCGCAGGTCGTTGGTGAAGATGGACGAACTGAGGCCCTGTGCGACCGCATTGTTGAGCGCGATCGCCTCGTCGAGATCGCGATAGCGCAGGACGTAGAGGATCGGCGCGAAGGTCTCGCACAGCATGGTGCCGTCCTGCGCATCCATTTCAATCAGCGCCGGGCGGACGTAGAAGCCGCCGGCGACTGGCTCGACGCGGTCGAGTTGACTGCCGAGCACCGCTTGCATCGCGCGATAGGCGCCTTCGTCGATCAGCGGACCGACCAGCGTGTCGGGCTGGCGGGGGTCGCCGATCTTCACCGATCCGAACGATTGCCTGAGCCGCGCAATGGGTTGGTCGGCGACGCTCTCATGGACGAGCAAGCGGCGGAGCGTGGTGCAGCGCTGGCCGGCCGTGCCGACGGCCGAGAAGAGGATCGCCCGCTCGGCAAGCGTGAGATCGGCGGAGGGCGTCACAATCATGGCGTTGTTGCCGCCGAGTTCCAGCAGGACGCGGCCGAAGCGCTGCGCCACACGCGGACCCACCGCGCGCCCCATCGCGGTCGAGCCGGTCGCGGAAACAAGCGCGATCCGGGGATCGTCGACCAGCCGCTCGCCCACCTCACGCCCGCCCTGAAGCAGTTGCAGCAGGCCACCCGGAGCGTCGCCGAACCGTTCCACGGCACGACGAGCCAGCGCCGTCACCGCTGCCGCAGTGAGCGGCGTCTTCTCGCTCGGCTTCCAGATGACCGGGTTACCGCAGACCAGTGCCAGTGCCGCATTCCAGGCCCATACCGCGACCGGGAAGTTGAAGGCGCTGATCACCACCACCGGCCCGAGCGGATGCCATTGCTCCATCATCCGGTGGCTTGGGCGTTCGCTGGCGATGGTCAGGCCATAAAGCTGGCGCGACAGGCCGACCGCGAAGTCGCAGATGTCGATCATCTCCTGCACTTCGCCCAGGCTCTCCTGGACGATCTTGCCGGCCTCCAGGGTGACCAGGCGGGCGAGCGGCTCCTTCGCCGCTCGCAATTCCTCCCCCAACAGCCGCACCAGCTCGCCGCGGCGCGGGGCGGGCACGGTGCGCCAGGCACGGAACGCTGACTGCGCAGCGGCACAGGCGTCATTGATTGCTGCGGCGTCGGCCTCCGCGACATGGCCGATCACCCTGCCGTCGATTGGCGAGCGGCTTTGCATCTCGCCGGAGGAGGAGACGCCGAAGTGCTGCAGGATCGTGGCCGCTTCTTCCGCCGGGCTCATCGCGCAAGCTCCCTGCCCCTGGTGAGCGCGGCGATGCCGGCGTCGATGGTGTCGTCGCGCTTGGCGAAGCACAGGCGGATCATGTGGCTGACGGGCTCCTGTTCGGAAAAGGCGGAGAGCGGAATGACGGCGACGCCGGCCTGCTCGACGGCCAGCAGGGCGAAGGACTCGTCATCGAGAGCGATGCCGGACGCGGCAAGGTCCACGCACTGGAAGTAGGTCGAGGCGCTGGGCAGCACGCGATAGCCCGCGGCGGCCAGCCCTGCGCTCATGCGATCGCGAGCGCGAGTGAAGCGATCCCGCATCGGGTCCAGCCAGGCGTCGCCTTCGCTCAGGCCAAATGCGACTGCCGCCTGCAGGTTGGGCGGTGTCGCGAACGTCAGGAACTGGTGCGCTTTCGCCGCCAGCGAGGCAAGCTCGGCCGGCGCCACCAGCCAGCCGACCTTCCACCCGGTCAGGGAGAAGATCTTGCCGGCCGAGCCGCACTTCAGCGTGCGCTCGGCCATGCCGGGTAAGGAGGCGACGGGCGTGAACGGCTGCCCGTCGAGCAGGATGTGCTCCCATACCTCATCGCTGATCACCAACAGGTTGCGGCGCTGAGCCGCGTCGGCGACGATCTGCAACTCGTCCGGGCCGAACAGACGGCCGGTCGGGTTGTGCGGATTGTTGAAGACGATTGCTCGAGTGCGCTCGCCGATGGCTGCATCCAGCGCTTCGGCATCGATCCGCCATTCCGGAGGACGGAGCGCGACCTCCCGAACGATCCCGCCCGCGCGCCGGATCAAGGGGGCATAAGCGTCGTAGGCCGGGGTGAAGACGATCACCTCGTCTCCGTCGCGGACCAGCGCCAGGATCGCGGCGGCCAGTGCTTCGGTGGCGCCGCTGGTCACGACCACCTGCTCCGGGCTTAGCTGCGAACCATGGTGGCGATAGTAGTGGGCGGCGACCGACTCCCGCAGAACCGGGAGGCCGCGAGAGGGCGCATATTGGTTGCTGCTCTCGCGCAGGAACCCAGCCGCGGCCTCGACGATTGCCTCCGGCCAGCCGAAGTCGGGGAAACCCTGCCCGAGGTTGATCGCCTTATGCTCGGCAGCGGCCAGCGACATGCGCTCGAACACGCTGGTCGGCATGGCCTGGTAGAGCGGGTTCACAGCAACACTCCCTTGCCTCGCAGTTCGGCAATCGCGTCCGCCTCGTAGCCGAATTCCTCAAGGATTGCCGCGCCGTCCTCACCCGCCGGGCGTGGGGGACGTGGTCGGCCGGAGGGCGTTTCCGAGTAGCGTGGCGCCGGCGCAGGCTGCACCACTCCGCCGATGTCGACGAAGGTGCCGCGCTCCCGATTGTGCGGATACGAAGGCGCCTCTGCCAAACTGAGAACGGGCGCAACGCAGGCATCCGTGCCGCGGAACAGCTCAACCCATTCGTTGCGCGTGCGCTGCGCAATGGCCTCGGCAACCTGGGCCTTGGTCGGCGAGCCGGAGAGGCCCAGCCCGTTCAGCAAGGCGGCCCGGAACTGGGGCTCGATCGCACCCAGCGCAAGCTCCTTGCCGTCGGCGGAGCGGTAGCAGGCGTAAAGCGGTTCGCCCCCGTCAAGCAGGTTCGCTCCGCGCAGGTCCTGCCAGGCTCCGGCGGCGCGAAGGCCGTAGATGAGTGCGCCGCACAGCGCCGCTCCGTCGGCCATGGCAGCGTCGATCACCTGCCCCTGGCCGCCGCGCTGTACGTGCAACAGCGCGCTGACCATGCCGAACGCCAGCATCAGCCCGCCGCCGCCATAGTCGGCCACCAGGTTGAGCGGCGGCACCGGCGGGCGGTCCGCTTCCCCGATCGTGGAGAGCAAGCCCGTGAGCGCCAGATAGTTGATGTCGTGCCCGGCTTCCCGCGCCAGAGGTCCCGTCTGCCCCCAGCCGGTGACCCGCCCGTAGATCAAGTTCGGATTGCTCTTGAGCAGTTCGTCGGGGCCGAGGTTCAGGCGCTCCATCACGCCAGGCCGGTAGCCTTCGATCAAGCCATCCGCGCTCTCTGCCAGCTTGCGGACGATCTCCCGCGCTTCCTCCTGCCGGAGGTCGAGCGCGATGCTCTCCCGGCTGCGGGTCAGGGGATCGTTGGGCACCGCGAGACTGCCCGGGCGCTCGATCCGGATCACCCGCGCGCCATGATCGGCCAGCATCATCGCCGCGAACGGACCCGGCCCGAGACCCGCCATTTCCACGATCGTCAATCCGCTGAGCGGTCCGGCCACGCGCCTCCCCTTTCCTCCCCTGCCCTGTAGAGCCTAGGCTTCGCCCGACAAGGAGGAAGCATGCTCGACACTGCAGGCCGAACCATCTTCGATGACAGCCACGAAGCCTTTCGCGACACCGTGCGCCGGGTGGTCGCCAGCCTCGACGTCGACCGGCACGAGCGCGAGGGGATCGTCGAACGCGAGGCCTGGCTGCAGGCGGGATCGGCGGGCATGCTCTGCCCCGGAGTACCGGAGGAGTATGGCGGACCAGGCCTGCCCTTCACTTTCAACGCGATCGTCGGCGAGGAGATCAGCTACGCCGGCGCGGCTGCCGGCTTCACGCTGCAGAGCGACATCGTGGCCGATTATCTGATCGCCTACGGCAGCGAGGAGCAGAAGCGACGGTGGCTGCCGGGCATGGTCTCGGGCGAGGTGGTCAGCGCCATTGCCATGACCGAGCCCGGCGCCGGGTCCGACCTGCAGGGCATGAAGACGATCGCACGGCGGGATGGCAACGGCTGGCTGCTGAGCGGTTCGAAGACCTACATCACCAATGGTCAGAGCGCCGACCTGGTGATCGTCTGTGCGCGGACGACGGAAGAAGGGGGCGCAAGGGGCATCAGCCTGTTGCTGGTCGAAGCCGGCGACGAGGGATTCAGCCGCGGCCGGAACCTCGACAAGATCGGGCTTCACGGCAACGACACGTCCGAGCTGTTCTTTGACGAGGTGGCCCTGCCCGCCGACCGTTTGCTCGGCCAGGAGAATGCCGGGTTCATGATGCTGATGAACCAGTTGCCGCAGGAGCGGCTATCTATTGCGGTGCAGGCGCAGGCGGCGGCGCAGCGGGCATTCGACCTGGCGGTGGAGTTCACGCGCGAGCGCAGGGCATTCGGGCGAACCGTGTTCGAGTTCCAGAATACCCGCTTCACGCTCGCCGACATGAAGGCTCGGCTGCAGGTCGGCTGGGCGCACCTAGACTGGGCGATTGCTCGGCACGTCGCGGGCAAGCTGACCCCGGCCGAGGCCAGCGCCGCCAAGCTGTGGCATTCGGAAGAGCAGTTCGCCTTGGCGGACATTGCGCTGCAGCTGCATGGCGGCGCGGGCTACATGAATGAATATCCGATCGCGCGCCTGTGGCGCGATGCCCGCGTGACCCGGATCTACGGCGGAACGTCGGAAATCATGAAGGAGCTGATTGCCCGCGCGATCTAGACCGATAGCCTCCGCACGACATCGTCCGCGCTGGCGGGCGGGCGCACCGCGAGGAAAATAGTGTCGTCGCCGCAAATAGTGCCGGCGATCTCCGGCAGTGCGGCCTGATCCAGCGCTACACCGACCATGTGGGCGGAGCCAGGCGGGGTACGCAGCACGACGAGATTGCCGGCCGCCTCCGCTGAACGCACCCATTCGCGCAGGATCGCCTCAAGGCGCCGAGCAGACCAGTCCGCCGTTCCGATCTGATCCGGCATCGCATAATGAACGGTGCCGTTGCGCCGCACCTTCATCGCCCCAAGGTGATCGAGGTCGCGGGAGATGGTCGCCTGGGTCGCGGCGATTCCCATCTCCGCGAGACGGTCGGCCAATTCCTCCTGGCTGCCGAGAGTGTTGGAGCGAACGAGATGCGTGATCGCGCGCTGGCGGCGGGCGCGGGTGTCAGTCATCGGAAACTCTCTGGCGGTGGCAAGATATGCACTCACTTGCATACTCATGCGGAAAAGTGAATAGGGCACCTCATCGTGATTCGAACCGCTATTCTTGGTGCCTCCGGCTACGTCGGCGGCGAGCTTCTTCGCCTTTGCGCCGGCCACCCCGCCCTGCGAGCGGCGAAGCTGTTCGGCGGCAGCGCTGCGGGCAGGTCACTTGCCGAGGTGCATCCGCACGTTGCGCCCGCGTATCCGGACACGTTGGTTGAGCGGTTCGAGGAAGTCGCTCTGGACGGCATCGACCTGGTGTTCGCCGCCCTGCCGCATGGTCACTCGCAGGCGATCGCGCCCGCCATCCTGAAGCGCGGCCTCCCCTTCGTCGACCTGGGCGCGGATTTTCGACTGGACGACGCAGCAACTTACGAGCGCTGGTATGGCGCGGCGCACCAGGCGCCCGAACTGCTGGGCGAGTTCGTCTACGGCATTCCCGAACTCAATCGCGAACGCATCCGGGGCGCGAGGGCCGTTGCCGCGGCAGGCTGCTATCCGACCGCTGCGATCCTTGCGCTCAAGCCGCTGGTTGATGCGGGGCTGATCGACCGCGCGAATATCCTGGTCGATGCAGCGTCGGGAGTCAGCGGCGCCGGCCGGCCTGCGAAGGAAGCGAGCGGGTTCGGCCGGGTCTCCGAAAACTTCTCCGCATACGGCTTGCTCAATCACCGCCACACGGCGGAGATGGAGTCGGCACTCGGCGGCACCGTCCTTTTCACACCGCACCTGCTGCCGATGAACCGCGGCATTCTCGCGACCTGCTATGCGCCCGCCGCCGGTGCAATGCAGCCGGCCGCACCCCTGGACGCGCTGCGGAGCGCTTATGCGAACGAGCCGTTCGTGCATGTGACGGAGGCGCTGCCCGAGACCAAATGGACCACCGGCTCCAACGCCGTGCAGGTAACCGCGCGCTATGACGAGCGTACCCGCCGGGTACTGGCGCTATCGGCGCTCGACAATCTCGGCAAGGGCGCGGCCGGGCAGATGATCCAATGCGCCAACCTGATGCTTGGCCTCGAGGAGACGGCCGGCCTTTCCACCTGCGGAGTCTATCCATGAGCGTTACTGCGGCCGAGGGCTTCGTTGCCGCGGGTTGCCATGCGGGGATCAAGCGCAAGCGGTTCGACATGGCGCTGCTCGCGACCGAGGACCGCCAGCCAGTTCCGTGCGCGGCAGTTTTCACGCGCAACAAGTTTGCCGCACCGCCGGTGGAGCTGGACCGCGCGCTGCTGGCCGCGAACGGCGGACTCGCGGCGGGCGTGATCGTCAACAGCGGCAATGCCAACGCTGGTACCGGCGCCAAGGGTCGCGCGGATGCCGAGGCCATGGGCGAATGTGCGGCCGGCGCGCTCGGCGTGCCGGCTGGCGCGGTGCTCGTCTGCTCGACCGGGATCATCGGCACGCCGCTGCCGATGGATCCGATTGTCCACGCCACGCCACGCCTCGCCAAGAAATTGTCGCGGCATGGTGCCGACGACGCGGCTCGCGGAATCCTGACGACCGACCACGTGACCAAGCAGGTGGTGATCCAGGGCTCAACGTTCACCTTGGGCGGCATGGCCAAGGGGTGCGGCATGATCGCGCCCAACATGGGGACAATGCTCGCCTTCCTGACCACCGATGCCGACGTGCCGCGCGAGGCGATGCAACGCATTCTGGCAGAGGCGTCCGACCGCACCTTCAACACGCTAAACGTCGATGGGGCGACCTCCACCAACGACACCGCGATGCTGTTCGCGTCCGGTAAGCGGGGCAGGTGCAACCTCGAGGAGTTCGCCAATGCGGTGCAGGTCGCCTGCGAGGAACTGACCTTCAAGATGGCCCGCGACGCCGAGGGCATGACGCGAATCGCCTTGCTCAAGGTCACCGGCGCCCGGAGCGACAGGGAGGCAAGAATCGCCGCCAAGGCGATCGCCGAGAACAATCTCGTCAAGTGCAGCTGGTACGGCGGCGATCCGTATTGGGGCCGCCTGCTCGCCGCCGCGGGCTCGTGCGATGTCGAAATGGACGTCGCCAGGAGTTTCGTCTGCTACGGGGGTGTGCGGGTCGCGGAAGGCGGCACGGGCATCGACCATGACGCGCAGACGCTGACCGAGCACATGATGGGTGACACCATCCAGATCGAAGTCAATCTCGGCACCGGCGGCGGCGCGGCGCAGGTGATCGGCATCGACCTTGGCCCCGGCTACATCAAAGAGAATAGCAAGACGTCATGACGCCAGTGGACACAGCGCGGGTCCTTGTCGAGGCCCTCCCCTACATCCGCCAATTCACGGGCAAGTCGATCGTCGTAAAGCTCGGCGGAGCCGCCATCGATGAGGAAAGCGACGTTGCTTTGGCCCAGGACGTCATGCTTCTGCGCAGCGTCGGAGTGAACTGCGTCGTCGTGCACGGCGGCGGCCCGCAGGTCGACGCCATGCTCCGCCGCGTTGGCAAGGAACCGGAGTTCCGCGGCGGCCTTCGCGTGACGGATGCAGAGACGTTGGAGATCGTCCGCATGGTGCTGGGCGGCAAGATCAACCGAGATCTCGTGACTACCATTAACGGTCAGGCTGGTGAGGAGCCGGTCGCGGTCGGCGTGTCCGGCGAGGATGCGGGTCTGCTGGTGGTCGACCCAGCGCCCGGCAACCTCGGCTTTGTCGGCAATGTCGCGCAGGTTCGCGCCTCCTTGATCGATCGGTTGCTGGAAGATGGGCTGATCCCGGTTGTCTCGACCATCGGCGCCGATTCTTCCGGCCAGCCGCACAACGTCAACGCCGACGAAGCGGCGCGGGCGATCGCGGTGGCCATGAAGGCAGAAAAGATCATCTATCTGACCGCTGCTCCGGGGCTGCTCGAGGACGTCCACGACGAAAGCTCGCTAGTCCCGCGTCTGTCCTCCGCGGAGCTGCGCCAGCGCATGGGCGACGACAGCATCAGCGCCGGCATGATCCCGAAGCTAAAGGCTTGCGCCGACGCCGTCGATGGCGGGGTCGGCACCGCGCACATCATCGACGGCCGGGTGCCACACGCTCTTCTGATCGAGCTGCTCACAGACCAGGGTATCGGGACGATGGTCAAGCGGGAAATCGCCGCGTGAAGCACCTGCTCGCCATCCGGGACCTCTCGCCCGCCGACCTCGAGGACATCCTTGCCATGTCCGAAGAGAGCGCCGCTAAGCCGTTCGCTGACAAGGGTGTCGCGCTCTACTTCGAGAAGCCGAGCGCACGGACCCGCAACTCCATGGAAATGGCCGTCGCGCAGCTTGGCGGGCACCCCGTCTACCTGCAGAAGGACGAACTCGGCATCGGCCTACGTGAGAGCGTCGAGGACGTTACGCGCACCCTCGCCTGCTTCCACGCGATCGCCGCCGGTCGGGTGAAGGATCATCGCCTGCTCACAGCAATGGCGGCAGTGAACGCACTGCCGGTGCTCAACATGCTGTCGGACACCGATCACCCGCTGCAGGCGCTCGCGGACCTGCTTACCATTCGTCAGCTGTGCGGCCGGATCGAGGGCGTGAAGGTCGCCTTCGTCGGCGATGCCAACAACAATGTCGCGCGGTCGCTGGCCGAGGGTTGTACGCTGCTCGGTGCGGAGCTGATCACCGCTTCGCCGGCGGGATACGAACTTCAGGACCCACCCGCCGGAGTCCGCCAGCTTGCCGACCCGGTCGAAGCGGTTGCAGGAGCCGACATCGTCTACACCGACGTGTGGGTTTCGATGGGGCAGGACCGGGAGGCGGAAAGGCGCCGGGCGGCCTGCTCGGCGTACCAGGTCGATGCCGCGCTGATGGCCCACGCGCCCGACGCCTTCTTCCTCCACTGCCTTCCCGCGCGGCGCGGCGAGGAAGTGACCGCCGAGGTGATCGACGGCCCGCGCTCCGTCATCTGGCAGCAGGCCGAAAACCGCATGCACAGCGCCCGCGGCGCGTTGCAATGGCTTCTCAAGGACTGACAAGAATGACTGACAAGCCCAAGGTCGTGCTCGCTTATTCGGGCGGGCTGGATACCTCCATCATCCTCAAGTGGCTGCAGACCGAGTATGATGCGGAGGTCGTCACCTTCACCGCGGACCTCGGCCAGGGCGAGGAGGTCGAGCCGGCGCGGCGCAAGGCGGAGATGCTCGGCGTCCGGCCCGAGAACATCTTCATCGAGGACTGCCAGGAGGAGTTCGTCCGCGACTACGTCTTTCCGATGTTCCGCGCGAACACGGTTTACGAGGGCCAGTATTTGCTTGGCACCTCAATTGCGCGCCCGCTGATCGCCAAGCGCCAGATCGAGATTGCGCGTGCAGTCGGAGCCACCGCCGTCTGTCACGGCGCGACGGGCAAGGGCAACGACCAGGTCCGGTTCGAGCTAGGCTATCTCGCGCTCGATCCGGGGATCAAGGTCATCGCTCCGTGGCGCGAGTGGGACTTCGCCAGCCGTGAGCAACTGATCCATTTCGCCGAGCAGAACCAGATCCCGATCGCCAAGGACAAGCGCGGGGAATCGCCTTTCTCCATCGATGCCAACCTGCTGCACAGCTCCTCCGAGGGGAAGGTGCTCGAGGATCCCTCGGTCGAGGCGCCGGAGTATGTCCATCAACGGACCATCTCGCCGGAGGATGCTCCGGACAGGCCGACCGTCATCACAATCGATTTCGAGCGCGGCGATCCCGTTGCGATCGACGGGCAGCCCCTCTCGCCGGCGAGCCTTCTGGCGAAGCTCAACGACCTTGGCCGGGACAATGGCATCGGCCGACTGGACCTGGTCGAGAACCGCTTCGTCGGCATGAAGTCGCGGGGGGTGTACGAGACGCCCGGCGGCACCATCCTGCTGGCCGGGCACCGAGGGATGGAGAGCATCACGCTGGACGGCGGCGCGATGCACCTCAAGGACGAGCTGATGCCGCGCTATGCAAGCCTCATCTACAACGGCTTCTGGTTCGCGCCGGAACGGCGGATGCTGCAGGCGGCAATCGATGCGAGCCAGGAGCATGTCACCGGACGGGTGCGGGTGAAGCTGTACAAGGGCAACGTGACCGTGATCGGCCGTGAGAGCGACCATTCGCTCTACGACCAGGACCTCGTCACCTTCGAGGAAGGCAGCTCCAGCTATGACCAGCGCGACGCGGCCGGCTTCATCAAGCTGAACGCCCTCCGCCTGCAGATCGCGGCGCAGCGGGAGCGGAAGCTGAGTATCTAGTTCCTTGTTCCAGCGGCGGCAGAAACTGCCGCTCTCCAGAACCTTTTTATGGAGTAATCCGAACAGGATATCGCCTTTGCCGGCCGTGAAGTTCATTATCGATCAACAACAGGAATGACCTTTCAAGGGGGTCAAGCCATGTCGACGATAGAGGTCCGGATCGCGAGCGGCGCCGACGATGTCGAGGAGCGGGCCTCAGGCTCGATGGGCCTGAGCAGCTCGGACCTTGAGTTGGTGACCGATGGCAGTGCGGTGCAAACGGTCGGTCTCCGCTTTCTGGGGCTCAACATCCCGCAGGGCGCCGTGGTCACAAGCGCTTACCTGCAATTCCAGACCGACGAGGTCTCGACGGGCGCTGCGTCACTGACGATCCGTGGCCAGGACGTGGGAGACGCGGCGCCCTTCTCCAGTACGGCCTTCAATGCGTCTTCGCGCGTGAGGACCGATGCGTCGATCAGTTGGACTCCCAGCGCGTGGAGCACGGTCGGCGAGGCCAGCCTTGCCCAGCGCACGCCGGACATCAGCGCCATCGTGAGCGAGATCGTCAGCCGGTCGGATTGGGCAGCGCTGAACGACATCGTCCTGCTGATCACCGGAAGCGGCAGGCGCACCGCCGAAGCCTTTGAGGGCGGCGCCGCGAAGGCGCCTCTCCTGCACATCGAGTACACGTCGCCTGGGACGGGTACGGGTGCGGGCAACGTGTCGATCTCCGACGTGTCGGTGACGGAGGGCAATTCCGGTACCAAGCTGGCGACCTTCAACGTGAGCAGGACCGGCACGGCAGCGTTCTCGGTCGATTATGCTACCGCTAATGGGTCGGCCGCAGCGGGCACCGACTATACGGCGATTCCGCTGACCACGCTCAACTTCGCGGCGGGCGAGACGACAAAGATCGTCTCGGTCTCGATCAGGGGCGACACGACGGCGGAGGGCAACGAGACCTTCTTCGTCAACCTCAGCAATGCCGTCGGACCCGGCGCCGTCATCGTCGACGGTAGCGGCATGGGCACGATCGTCGACGATGACACAGCCGCGTCCCAGCCGACCGTTCGGAACGTGTGGAGCACCACGGCGCTTGGCAGTCCGGACCCGTCGGGCCTGGCCTATGTCCCCGGCAAGGGCCTGTTCCTCTGCGACTCCGAGGTCAACGAGTCGCCGTTCAACAGCACGACCAACATGTTCCTGGTGCAAACCAACGACGGCGGCGTCCTTACCCGCCTTGCCGGATACAAGCTCACCGGTTTCACCATCGAGCCGACGGGCCTTGCCTATGTGCCGTCGTCCGACCTGCTGTTCATCTCCGATGACGACGCCGACCGGATGTACTGGGTCGATCCCGACAATCCGCAGACGAAGCTCGGCGAATTCAGGACGGCGCTGAGCGGCCCGACGGATGCGGAGGATGTCGCCTATGACGGGTTCGACGGCGATGCCGGCGGGCACGACGGCCACTTGTACATCGCCAACGGAGTCAACGCGAACATCCGGGAAGTGACCCTTAACGGAACGCTCGTCCGGACTATTGCGCTGCCCACGATCATCAAGGACCCAGAGGCGCTGGTGTGGGACGACGTCCACAACGTCTTCTTCGTCGGAGGGAAGTTCAGCGCCAACATCTGGATGCTCGATCGCAACGGCGCGATCCTGGATACGATCACGCTCCTCAGCAATTTTCCGCGGCCGGGCGGCTCCCGCGCCAAGGTCACCGACCTCGAACTGGCACCGAGCAGCGATCCTTTCGATAGTCCGGACAAGCTCAGCCTCTATGTGGCGGACTATGGAGCCGACCAGGTCAATGACGGACGTCTGTTCGAGATCAACCTTGGCGACTTCTTCTTCGCTTAACGCAACAGACTCACGGGACCTGGTCACCTTCGACTGCCCGGATGCCGAATGGCGGCTCTTGCGCTCAGGACGGGGAAAGCGGGACGTTCCAGATCAGCAATGAGAGGCATCACGGCGATTTTGGCTGCCCTGAACCGAGCAACGTGGCATAGGGCGCAGACACTTCATGCATCAGGGATAACTAGTGGCTTCGTTCAAGCAACCAACCTTTCAAGATCGAACAGCTGCCGCCAGGAAGGCGAAGCAAACCGCGCTTGACCAACTCAAAGCCAAGCCGGCTGCGGACCCCGTCGAGATGGCGGCGCTGCGGGACGCATGGGACGCACAGCAGCAGCTTCTGGCTGAGGAGAGGGCGGCCAAGGCGAAGGCCAGTGCAGAGGCCAAGGCTGAAAAGGCCAGTTTGAAAGCAGCGGAAGTGGCGCAATCCAAGGCCGCGGCCGAACTCAAGGCCGCCCGACTCAAGCCGGCCACCGCCGAAGAGATGAAGGCTGCCCGCGATGCTCGCTATGCAGCGCGACAGGCACGGAAGGGGAAAAAGTAGATCGCGCCGAGGACACGGCTCCTGCTCAACAGACGCCCGTTTTCGCTTGAAAGCCGCTGGAGCTGATGCCGGCGCGAAGCATCCAGGCCCTCTTAGGGGGCCCTCACGTGCCAGTTCACCAGAACGGTGTGCTGGCCGGTGACGCTCGCAAGTGAGAAACACTCGAACGCGGCCTTCGGTCGCGAAGGACTGCATACATTGCGGCGCCCCTAATGGTCGCTTGGGCCTCTCAGCCTGAGAACGCTGCATAAGACAGAATTTCGTTACCCGCGAGCCGGCGGTCGGCTAGGGCAAGGTCATGTCCAGCAGAAGTCCAGCCACTCTCCAAATACGAACGCCCACTCCCGCCGACATCAGCGGCATCCTGGAGCTTATCAGCCGAGCCTACCCCGGCATCGCGAACTACAGCGCGGGGCAAATCCTGGGTCAGATCAACAACTTTCCGGACGGACAGTTCGTGGCTGTGCTGGATGGGGAAATAGTCGGCTATTGCGCCTCTTCCCGCATCGATGAAGCTATCGCTCTTGCTCCGCATGACTGGGCGACGATCACTGGCAACGGGTTCGGAAGCCGCCATGACCCGACCGGGGACTGGCTTTACGGAATTGAGATGGCTGTGGACGAAAGACGGCGGGGGCTGCGGATCGGCAAGCGCCTGTACGACGCACGCCGGATGCTGGCCGAGCGACTGGAGCTTCGCGGTATCGTCTTCGGCGGGCGCATTCCCAACTATGCGCGCCTCAAGGCGAAGGTGAATGGACCGGAAGATTATCTGACCCAGGTGAGCGAAGGAAAGCTCCGCGATCCGGTGATCGGCTTTCAGATCGCAAACGGCTTCACGCCGATCGGCATCCTTCCCAAATACCTGCCCTTCGACAAGGCGTCCGGCGGGTTCGCGGCGCACATGGTGTGGCGCAATCCCTACGTCGATCCAAACGAGCCGCCGGCTTTTCGCGTCCCGCGCGGGGTCGAAAGCGTGCGCCTCGCGACGGTCCAGCTCCAGGCACGTGCCGTGAAGGACTTCGCTGAGTTCATCAAGAACGTCGAATATTTCGTGGATGTGGCGGCGGACTATCGTTCCGACTTCGTCGTCTTCCCGGAACTGTTCACGATGTCCCTGCTCTCGGCCGAGAAAGCCGAGCTTTCGCCGATGGAGGCGATCGACCGTATGACCGAGCATCGTGCGCCGATCGTCTCGGAACTGGCGCGAATGGCATTGCGCTATAACATCAACATCGTTGGTGGTTCGCACCCCACCCGCACCGATGATGGAACGGTCAAGAACGTCGCGTACGTCTGCCTGCGCGATGGCTCGGTCCATGCGCAGGAAAAGATCCATCCCACGCCAAACGAGGCCTATTGGTGGAAGATCAAGGGCGGAAGCTCCGTCGATGTCATCCAGACAGACATTGGCCCAATCGGCGTGCTCATCTGCTACGACAGCGAATTCCCGGAGCTCGCCCGTCGCCTCGTCGATGAAGGCGCGCGAATTATCTTCGTGCCCTTCTGCACGGACAATCGCCAGGGATATATGCGCGTCCGCTATTGCGCCCAGGCGCGGGCGATCGAAAACCAGTGCTTCGTTGTCCTGTCCGGAAACGTTGGCAACCTTCCCGGCGTCGATAATATGGACGTGCAATATGCCCAATCCTGCATCCTTACCCCGTGCGACTTTCCATTCGCGCGTGACGGCATCGCAGCGGAAGCGAGCGAAAACATCGAGACGCTGACCATTGCCGACGTGAACCTTGCGGACCTCACTTGGGCGCGTGCCGAAGGCACTGTCCGCAACTTGGCAGACCGTCGCTTCGACCTTTATCGCATCGACTGGAAACGGGGGCAGTCGCAGCCCGATGAACCGGAAGCTGCGCCTAAGGGATCCAAGGCACCAGGCGGCGGGTAGCGGATCGCGGCCCGGCCGGCGAACGGGCGCAACGCGACGGACTGGATCTCCTCTGAACGATGACCTTCAGCTCCGGGTCCATCCGGCGCGAAGGTCATAGTCGGGCGCCAAGCAGCCGAAGTTCGGTCGACAAGCTTATCGCCACTCGGAACTTCGTTGCTTGGACGACTGCCGCCACTCCATTGCTTGCACATTGGCAGCGCCAATCCGCATGCTAGACAAGCCCCATGCCCACTGCTGCTGACGACGCCGCCTCCACCACCATCGACACGCCGTTCGATGCCGCTCTGTCCGAGCGCTATCTCGTTTATGCGCTGTCCACGATCACCGCGCGCTCGCTGCCAGATGTGCGTGACGGGTTGAAGCCGGTGCATCGCCGGCTGCTGTGGGCGATGCGGCTGCTTCGGCTCGATCCGGCTGGGGCTTACAAGAAGTCGGCCCGCGTGGTCGGCGACGTGATCGGCAAATACCATCCGCACGGCGACCAGTCCGTTTATGACGCGATGGTGCGGCTCGCGCAGAGTTTCGCCCTTCGCTACCCGCTGGTCGACGGCCAGGGGAACTTCGGTAATATCGACGGCGATAATGCCGCGGCCTATCGCTACACCGAGGCCAAGCTGACCGCGATTGCGACGCAGCTGATGGCCGGGCTGGACGAGGGCACGGTCGGCTTTCGCCCCACCTACAATGGCGAGGAAGAAGAGCCGGAGGTGTTCCCCGGGCTGTTCCCAAACCTGCTTGCCAACGGCTCCTCGGGGATCGCGGTCGGCATGGCGACCAGCATCCCGCCCCACAACGTGTCCGAGCTGATCGACGCCGCCGCGCACCTGATCGACAATCCCCACGCCGAAAGCCGCGACCTGATGGACTTCGTGTCCGGGCCGGACTTCCCGACCGGGGGTGTGATCGTCGACAGCAAGGAGGCGATCGCGCTGGCCTACGAAACCGGGCGCGGCAGCTTCCGGGTGCGGGCATCGGTCACGGTCGAGAAGGAGAAAGGCGGCGGCTGGCACCTGCTGGTCAGCGAGATCCCGTATGGCGTGCAGAAGGGCAAGCTGATCGAGCAGATTGCCGAGCTGATCGCCAACAAGAAGCTTCCGATTCTCGACGATGTGCGGGACGAAAGCGCCGAGGACATCCGGGTGGTGCTGGAGCCGCGCAGCCGCACGGTCGATCCGCAGCTGCTGCTGGAAAGCCTCTACCGGCTGACCGACCTGGAGATCCGCTTTCCGCTGAACCTCAACGTGCTGGACGCGAACCGCACCCCGGGGGTGATGAGCCTGAAGCAGTGCCTCACCGCCTGGCTGCAGTTCCAGATAGAGGTGATGCTGAACCGCGCGACGACGCGGATCGGCAAGATCGACGACCGGCTGGAGCTGCTCGACGGCTTTCTTGTCGCTTTCCTCAACCTCGACCGGGTGATCGAAATCATCCGCACGGAGGATGAACCGAAGGCGGTGATGATCGCTGAATTCGCGCTCACTGACCGGCAGGCGGAGGCGGTCCTCAACATGCGGCTTCGATCCTTGCGGCGGCTCGAAGAGATGGAGATTGCCAAGGAGCGCACTGCCCTTGCGAGAGAACGCGAGGAGCTGGTCAAGCTGGTTGAAAGCCCGGCGCGGCAGCGAACCCGGCTGAAGAAGGACCTGGCCTCGGTGCGCGGCAAGTTCGGCGACGAGCGGCGGACGCGGATCGAGGAAGGTCCGACCGGGCGAGCCGAGATCGACTGGTCGGCAATGATCGAGAAGGAGCCGATTACCGTCATCCTGTCGCAGCGCGGCTGGATCCGGGCGATGAAGGGGCACGTGGCGCTGGACGATGCGGAGACGCTGAAGTTTCGCGAAGGTGATGGGCTGGCGCGCATCTTCCATGCTCAGACCACCGACAAGCTGCTGCTCGCGGCGGAGAATGGGCGAGTGTACACGCTCGGCGGCGACAAGCTGCCGGGCGGGCGCGGGTTCGGCGAGCCGGTGCGGCTGTCGATCGACCTCCCCGCTGATGTCGAGATCGCCGACCTGTTCGTGGTTCGGCCGGAGGTGAAGCTGCTGGTTGCAAGCTCCGACGGACGCGGGTTCATCACCACCGGGGAAGCAGTGCTGGCGGAGACGCGCAAGGGCAAGCAACTGCTGAACCTGCGGCCCGGCGCCAAGCTGGCGATCCTGCGGGTGGTGCCGGCGGAGGCCGACGCGGTCGCGGTGATCGGCGACAATCGCAAGATGCTGCTGTTCAACATCGCCGAGCTGCCGGAGATGGGCCGCGGGTCGGGCGTGCAGCTGCAGCGCTATCGCGACGGTGGACTGGCGGACGCCATCGCCTTGCGCATGGCGGACGGGCTCAGTTGGTCGATGGGCGGCGAGAGCAAGCGGACCAGGACAGAGGTGGACCTGACGCCGTGGCGGGCGATTCGTGGCGCGGGCGGGCGGATGGCGCCGGTGGGTTTCCCGCGCGATAACAAGTTCTGAAATGATACTTGTGTCTTATGCGAGTAACACGCTAATTTCCCGTGATAGCCGCCGCGACTCGGCGGCCCGGGGGAGTTTTCGGATCATGACGCGCACCGCCCTTCTGCTTGCCGCCGCCGCTGCCGTTGGCCTGGCCGCCGCGGCCACCGCCCAGACGCCGGCCAACACGCCGCTGATCGCGCGTGAAGCGCTGTTCGGCAATCCCGAGAAGACGGCCGGCCGCATCTCGCCGGATGGCAAATGGTTGAGCTGGATCGCGCCCCGCGACGGCGTCCTGAACCTGTGGGTCGCGCCCGCCGCCAATCCCGCGGCAGCCCAGGCGGTCACGGCTGAGAAGAGCCGCCCGATCCGCCAGTATTTCTGGGCGCCGGACAGTTCGATGCTGCTTTATGTCAACGACAAGGGCGGCGACGAGAATTTCCTGCTCTATGGCGTCAGCCCGGTTGGTGGGCAGGAACGGCTGCTGACGCCGTTCGAGAAGACCCGGGTGCAGATCGTCGGGGTGTCGCCGCTGGTCCGCGATCGCATCCTGGTGGGCGTCAACAATCGCGACGCCAAATGGCACGACATCCATAGCCTGGACCTGAAGTCCGGCAAGCTGACGCCGCTGATGATGAACACCGGCGGCTATGCGGGTTTCCTGACCGACGCCAAGCTGGTCGTCCGTGGGGCCACCAAGAGTCGGGACGATGGGGGCAGCGATTACTTCCGCGTGGTCGACGGCAAGGTCGAGGCAAAGCCGCTGGAGCAGATCGGGCTGGACGACAGCCTGACGACCACCCCGGCCGGCTACACCACCGACGGGCGAACCTTGTACTGGATCGATAGCCGAGGCCGGAACACTGCCGCGCTGGTGGCGCAGGACGTCGCCTCGGGCGCCAAGCGGGTGATGGCGGAGGACGGTCGGGCCGACATCGGTGGGGCGCTGGCGAATCCGCGCACCGGCGAGGTCGAGGCCTATGCGGTCAACTATCTGCGCAATGAATGGACGCCGCTCGGCAATGCGGTGAAGAGCGACCTGGCATTCCTGCAGGGACGACTGAAGGGCGACATCGCCGTCACGTCGCGGACCCTGGCTGACGACAAGTGGACGGTCGCGGTCTCGTCCGCGACGCAGCCCGCATCCACCTACCTGTACGACCGCAAGGCGAAGACGGTGACCAAGCTGTTCGACAGCCGGCCGGTGCTTGCGGGTGCGCCGCTCAGCGAAATGCGGCCGCTGGAGATCAGGTCGCGCGACGGCAAGACCCTTGTCAGCTACCTGACCTTGCCGGCCGGCAGCGACCCGGATGCGGACGGCCGCCCAAATGCGCCGGTCCCGATGGTGCTCCTGGTCCACGGGGGGCCGTGGGGCCGCGATGCTTATGGCTTCAACGGGACCCATCAGTGGCTGGCCAACCGCGGTTATGCCGTGCTGTCGACCAACTTCCGCGCGTCCACCGGTTTCGGCAAGGACTTCGTCACCGCCGGCAACCTGCAATGGGGCCGGACGATGCACGACGACTTGCTGGACGCGGTCGACTGGGCGGTGAAGAGCGGGGTCACGACCGCCGACAAGGTGGCGATCATGGGCGGCAGCTATGGCGGCTATGCGACCCTCGCGGGCCTGGCCTTTACGCCCGATCGCTTTGCCTGCGGCGTGGACATCGTCGGGCCGTCGAACCTGGAAACGCTGCTGAAGACCATCCCGCCCTACTGGGAGGCGGGCAAGGTCCAGTTCTACAAGCGGATGGGCGACCCGACCACGGCCGAGGGACTGGCACTGCTCAAAGAGCGCTCGCCGCTGTACGCCGCCGACAAGATCAAGAAGCCGCTGCTGATCGGACAGGGTGCCAACGACCCGAGGGTGAAGCAGGCCGAGTCCGACCAGATCGTCAACGCGATGAAGGCCAAGGGCATCCCGGTGACCTATGTCCTGTTCCCCGATGAGGGGCATGGCTTTGCCCGGCCGGTGAACAATATCGCGTTCAACGCAGTCGCCGAGAACTTCCTCAGCCGCTGCCTTGGGGGGCGCGCGGAACCGATCGGCGACACGCTCGGCAAGTCCACCGCGCAGGTCCTTCACGGCGCCGAGTTCGCTCCGGGAGTAGCGGCGGCGTTGCGGAAGTGACGGTTAGATCCGCTCATGCTGCGTAGGAATGGGCCAGGCGAAGGCCGTGTCGAAGCACCACAGTCCTTCGGTACGCCGCTTGACGGGGCTACTCATGATGAGCGGGTTTTTCGCATCTAGCCAGCCAGTTCGCCCAACAGCCACTCGCGAAAACGTTTGATCTTGGGAACGCTGCGCCGCTCGGCGGGGTAAGCCAGCCAATAGCCCTGCCCTTCGTCTGACACCTGCTCGAACAGGCGGACCAGACGCCCTTCGGCAAGGTCGTTGCGCCACATCAGCGGGCTCAACAGGGCCAGGCCTTGGCCCGCCATGGCGGCGTGACCGATGTCCGCCTGATAGTCGAGGCGAATGCCGCCCCGCGCCGGCGCCGCCTCGTAGCGGACCCCCGCCTCGCCGAGCCAGCATTCCCACCAATGGTCGTCGGGGCTGATCAGCGGCAGCGAGGGCAGATCTTCCGGCACCAGGGAGCGGCCGAGCCGTTCCGTCACCTGTTGGATGAAGCGCGGGCTGGCCATCGGAGTGAAGTCGATCGGCATCAGCAAGTGCGTCTCAAGTCCCGGCCACTCGCCAAAGCCGGAGCGGATCGCGACGTCGGCTTCCCCGGCCGCCAGGTCGGCGCGCCGATTGCCGCTGGTGACTCGAACGGCCAGATCCGGATGGTCGACCTGGAAAGCCCCGAGCCGCCAAGCCAGCCAGGCATTGGCGAAGGTGTTGGTGGTAGCCACCGTCAACAGGCCTTCGTCCTCCGCCCGCGTGGTCGCGAAGGCGGCCGCGATGGTGTCGAGCGCCTGACTGAGCGGCACCAGCAGCCGCATTCCCAATGGCGTCAGCCTCGCGCGCCCCTTCTCCCGAGTAAACAGGGGCGCGCCGACCCGGTCCTCCAGCGCGCGCACCTGATAGGACACCGCAGCCTGGGTCATCCCCAGCTCGGCGGCGGCGGCGGTGAAATTTTCCAGCCGGGCGGCAGCCTCGAACACCCGCACTGCGCTTAACGGCGGCAGCCTGCGCATGAATCCTTTTCCCTTCAGACCCTTGGCACTGGCCCTTGTCTGAGATTGGCCTTCCAAGCTTCCGCTGGACATAAGGCAGCCTTATAGCTGCTGTCCAGCTCTCGATTGGCGCTGATCACCTGCGCGGATTAATTCCTCCTTAGCGCGGCGGACCAACCCCCTTCCCCAGCACGCCTCGGCCGGCGCCATAACAACGGAAGGAACCTTGCAATGGCTTATGGACTGAGCCCGCGTTTGTTTGTCGAGAACGGACCCGTGAACCAGGCTACCGCGGCGGTCTACCGCCGCTCCCCCGTCGGCTCCACCAGCCGGAGCTGGCTCGCTCTCAGCCGCGAACGGCGGCTGACGGCGGTCGAAGCGGCGCTTCATACCCCCTGACCGGAAAGGACAAGATCATGCGGGACCAACTGTTCGATCGCGATTACCAGGCGGGCCGCGAGGCGCTGAACGAAGGCCTGGACCAGCTCTTCGGGAGGATCGCCGATGCTGTACGGCTGACCTTTGCCGCCATTCACCGGGTCGAATGGTCGGCCCCTTGGAAGCAGGACTCAAAGCAGGATTGCGCCGGCATCGCCTGACCCCTCTTGCGCCGCAGATGTGACAGTGTAACATCGGCGGCGTGGAGGAGAGTGCGATGCGTAAATTGATCGTTTTAGGCGCGCTTCTTGCCGCCGGTTGCCAGCAGCAGGAGCCCAAGCAGGCGGCGGAAGACCTCCGCACGATGGATGTCCAGTCAGCGCCGCCTGCCTATCCCGGATCCTCGCCCGTCCCAGGCGCGCCTCCGCCTCCACCCCCGCCCCCGGTGTCTCCGCCGCCGCTCGTCAGCAGCAACGCCTCCGCCTCAGACCGGGCAATGAGCGCGGACTTGGCTGGCGGACCCGAGATCAGCGTCACCGCGGCACCGGGCGTCGCCTTCAACTACCGATACGCCTTCCGCCTGCCCAACGCCCGCATCCAGCCCATCCAGGAAGCGCATGCGGCCATGTGCGAGAAGCTCGGCATAACCCGCTGCCGGATCAACGGAATGCGCTACAGCCTGGTCAACGAGCGGGACATCTCGGCCTCACTCGAGATGAAGCTCGACCCAGCGATCGCGCGTGAATTCGGGCGGCAGGCCAGCAAGACCGTCGTCGACGCGCAGGGGATGCTGGTCGACCAGCAGATCACCGGCATCGACGCCGGATCGAGCATCGAACGCGCCAACCGCAGTCGCGCCGAGCTCCAAGACGAGCTCGACCGGGTTAATCGCGAGCTGTCGCGCTCCGGCCTGAGCAGCGTTGTTCGCGACCGCTTGCTGTCCGAAGCCCAGTCGCTCCGAGCCCAGATCCGCGCCCTGGGGGAGCAGAAGCGCACGGACGAGGAGAGCCTGGCGACCACTCCGATGGCCTTCTACTACGGGTCTGGCAGGATCGTCCCGGGCTTCGAGGAGCCGACCCCGTTAGCCGATGCCCTCGACCGCGCCGGGTACAACTTCAAGGCCGCGGTCGGTTTCCTGATCGTGGCAGCGGCGACCCTGCTGCCGTGGCTGCTGCTGATCGGCCTGGCGTGGCTGCTGGCACGACGCCTCGGACTGTTCCGGACAGTCCGCACCACATCCTATCGGACCGATGCGGAGCAATCCGGCGAATTGCGTGAGCCGGGCGCCTAGCCTATAGCGCTGACGCACCAGCCCCGGTCACTTGTGTCGCGTTTGCGACTCCAGCGGCCGGGGCGCCGTTTTTAGAGCAGGAACTGCGTCCGCTTATGGCTCGTCGCCGCCAGATCTACGAAGGCAAGGCCAAGATCCTCTACGAGGGTCCCGAGCCGGGCACGCTGATCCAGTACTTCAAGGACGACGCCACCGCGTTCAACGCCCAGAAACGCGGCACCATCAGCGGCAAGGGCGTCATCAACAACCGGATCAGCGAGTATATCTTCACTTCGCTGCAGACCATCGGGGTGCCAACGCACTTCATACGCCGTCTCAACATGCGCGAACAACTCATTCGGCAGGTGGAGATCGTGCCGATCGAAGTCGTCGTCCGCAACGTCGCCGCGGGGTCCCTGTCCAAGCGGCTGGGGATCGAGGAAGGCACCCAGCTCCCGCGCACGATCATCGAATATTACTACAAGGACGATGCGCTCGGCGACCCGTTGATCGCGGACGAGCATATCGCCTGCTTCGGCTGGGCCAGCCAGGAAGAGATGAACGACATCGCCGACATGGCGATCCGCGTGAACGACTTCATGTGCGGGCTGTTCGCGGCGATCGGAATCCGCCTGATCGATTTCAAGCTGGAATTCGGCCGGGTCTACGAGAACGACTATGCCCGCATCATCCTGGCCGACGAGATCAGCCCCGACGGCTGCCGCCTGTGGGACATGAAGTCGAACGAGAAGCTCGACAAGGATCGCTTCCGCCAGGGACTGGGCGGCGAAGCCGAGGCCTATCAGGAGGTCGCCCGCCGCCTGGGCCTGCTGCGCGACGAGGAATTCGCCGTGCTCGACCTCGACAGCCACCGCAAGAAGCGGGGCAAGTAAGACCGCCCCCTTCCTTCAACCCGTTCGGGCTGAGCCTGTGAGCCCTGCTCCCCCACGGATTGCAGGTGAAGGACAGCCCTTCGACAAGCGCAGGGCGTACGGTTCTTGGGACTGCCACGTGTCAGAGTAGCTACCCTCAACGCCGCCTTGGGTCCGCTCGATTATCGCGTTCCCGAGGGCATGGCGGTCGAGCATGGCTCGATCGTTGTGGCGCCGCTTGGGCCGCGCCAGCTGATCGGGGTGGCGTGGGAGGCCGAGCGGCTACCGACGGAGGAAGTCGGCGACAATCGGCTGCGGCCGTTGGCGGGGCTGATCGATGTTCCGCCCGTCCCTGCGCCGCTCCGGCGGCTGTGCGAGTGGACCGCCGACTATTACCTCAGCCCACTACCGGCCGTGCTGCGGATGGTGCTGCCGTCCTCCTCCGCGCTGGAAGGTTCGCGCCAGCTGACCGAGTATCGGCTGACGGGCGCCGAGCCGGAGCGGCTGACCCCGCAGCGGCGGCAGGCACTCGAGCGACTTGAGGGTCGGCAGGGCGCGATTCGCGAGCTGGCGGACCATGCCGGGGTCAGCGACACGGTGCTGCGGGGGCTGGTCAACGCCGGTGCGCTGGAAGCGGTGGCGGTGGACGCCGACAAGCGGCTCGACTGTCCCAACCCCGACTTTGCCTCACCCGCGCTCAACGGAGAGCAGCAGGCGGCGGCGGCAAGCCTGACGGGAGCCGTCGGCAGGGGCTTCGATCCGGTGTTGCTCGACGGCGTGACCGGCTCTGGCAAGACGGAGGTCTATTTCGAGGCGATCGCCGAATGCCTGCGGCAGGGCAAGCAGGCGCTGGTGCTCCTGCCCGAGATCGCACTGACCGAGCCGTTCCTGAAGCGCTTTGCCGCCCGCTTCGGCTGTGCCCCCGTCCCCTGGCACTCCGACCTGCGTTCCTCCCAGCGCCGCCGAAGCTGGCGGGGCATAGCCAGCGGCGAAGCAGCGGTGGTGGTCGGCGCACGCTCGGCACTGTTCCTGCCGTACCGCAATCTCGGCCTGATCGTGGTCGACGAGGCGCACGAGCCCAGCTTCAAGCAGGAGGACGGGGTCCAGTACCACGCCCGCGATGTGGCGGTGATGCGGGGTAAGTTCGAGGACATTCCGGTGATTCTCTCCTCCGCCACTCCGGCGATCGAGACCCGGCACATGGTCGAGATCGGCCGCTATCGCGAGCTTCGGCTCCACAGCCGGTTCGCCGGCGCCCGGCTGCCAGCGATGCACACGGTCGACCTCACCCGGGACCCGCCGCCGCGCGGTCGCTGGCTCGCGCCGAGCCTTGTCAGCGAGTTGCAGGCCAACCTTGAGGCGGGCGAGCAGAGCCTGCTGTTCCTTAACCGCCGAGGGTTTGCGCCATTGACCCTGTGCCGGTCGTGCGGACACCGGTTCCAGTGCCCGAACTGCACCGCGTGGATGATCGAGCACCGCCTGATGCACCGGCTTGCCTGCCACCATTGCGGCCACGTCATGCCGCCCCCGCGCTTGTGCCCGGATTGCGGCGAGGAAGACAGCCTGGTCGCCTGCGGACCCGGGGTGGAGCGGATCGCCGACGAAGTGCAGGCTCTTTTCCCGGAGGCGCGCACCGCCATTGTCACCAGCGACACGATCTGGTCCCCGGCCCGGGCCGCTGACTTCGTCGAGCAGATGGAGGCCGGCGCGATCGACATCGTGGTCGGCACTCAGCTGGTGACCAAGGGCTACCATTTCCCCAATTTGACGCTGGTGGGGGTCGTAGACGCCGACCTCGGGCTTCAAGGCGGCGACCTGCGGGCGGCCGAACGCAGCTTCCAGCAGATCGCCCAGGTCGCCGGACGAGCGGGACGCGGCGACAAGCCGGGACGGGTGCTGGTCCAGACCCACGATCCCGAAGCGCCGGTCATCGCCGCGCTGGTCAGCGGCGACGCGCCGAGTTTCTACGAGGCCGAAACCGAGGCGCGGCGGGAGGCGGCCATGCCGCCGTTCGGACGGCTGGCGGCGATCATCGTCAGCAGCGAGGACAAGGAGGAGGCGGAAGGCGTCGCCCGGCGGATCGGCCATGCGGCGCCTGAGGTGGACGGCATGGCGGTGTTCGGCCCCGCCCCCGCCCCGCTCGCCATGCTGCGTGGACGGCACCGGCAGAGGCTGCTGGTCCACGCCGCACGCAGCCTGGACGTGCAGGACGTCATTCGTGACTGGCTCGGCAAGGTGGAATGGGGCTCCAAGGTTCGGGTCGCGGTGGATGTGGACCCGTACAGCTTCGTCTGACCACCTCTTTTCACGGAGTGCCCAAAGGTCGCGCTAGGCCCTCTCGCCTACGATCCGCACGCAGGGGAGAGCCAAGGACGCTTTCGCAAGATCATGGCTGCGCTGGACGCAATGGATGGCGGAACAGCGGGCAAGCTGTTGGAGGAAGATGAAGAAGTCTCCTCCGAGCAGCCGGGCAAGAAGAAGAAGAAGAAGTCGTAGCAGCGGGACATCGCAGCAAGGCCGGATCAGCCCAGTCGACGTGCCCGACGGCAGGCGGGCAACCAGGAAGACGGGATCGTGCCCGGTGCGTGCACTTGGCCCTCTCCCGAGGCGGAGACCGTCTGAAACGCCTGGCGCACCTGCTCGGCGGACAGGCCGAACTCGTCCAGGGCGTAGCGGTGGCCACGATGCGCGGACGCTCCGCGCATATAGCGCCGCATGCGCGCCAGCACCGCTGGAGCGAGCGGACGGTCGAGAAAGGCGTAGATGCGGCGGATTTCTCCTTCCCAATCCGCCGATACAGCATCGAACCGCACGTCGAGTTGCGGCACGTCGGGCCGCTCCGCCCGGACGACTGCGGTGCGGCGGGCGCGGTCGACGCTCTTGCGAAGCCATTCCCGGCCGATCCAGCGTGGGTCGGCCGCGTCGCTCTGCACCCGCTGCTGATTCCACACCAGGGAGGCTGACGACCCGACCACCGCGGCCGGATCGCGCTCAAGGCACAGCAGCCGGGCGCCGGGCAGCACGTCGAGCAACGTGTCGAGGTCGGCCATGAACTGGGGGGACTTGAGCAGCCAGGTGCGCTGGTCGGGATCACCGCGGCTCCAGCCGATGATCCGCAGCAAGGTCGCGAATTCTCCGTAGGCTTCGGCAGGGCAGCGCGTTTCGCAGAAGTGAGCAAAGCGCGGCACCCTCCACTGCGCCTCGAGCTGCGTCCCATGGAAGGAGAAAGCGGCCAAGCCGAACTCTTCCTCCGGCTGCATGGGGCCGCTCGGATGAATGGTGTGGCTGTCCGGATTAATGGCGCGGAGGAAGGTCGTTACCGCCGCGGTGCGCAGCAGGCGCCGTGGCAGCAGGCGTCCCCGTCGGGGGACCGGCTCCAGACTCTCGAACAGCCGGGTATGGGCAAAGGCGGAATCGCAGGCCAGCAGCCGGTGCAGGCGAGTGGTCCCCGAGCGCATGGGGCCGACGATCACCACTGGCGCCGGGATCGCGCGCCGGTGGATCTCCGGATTGCGCGCGAGCAGCCGCTCGGCACGGATGCGCGCCCTCAGAAGTCCGACAAGCTGCCCGTGAGCCATGGCCCGGCCGAGCGGATTGAGCTCGGCCTGGTCCCGCAGGTCGTCGAGTAGCAGCGCCAGCCGCTCCCGCCACTCGCCGGGCGAAATCTCGGCCGCCCCCTCAAGCCGGAGCGCCTCCGCTTCGAGGTCACGGAGATCGAGGCGCGGCTCCTGCCACCACCCGCGCGCCCACAGGAATGCAAGCGAGCGGTTGAGCGCCGAAACGGCGGGCAGTGGGTTGAGTGGGGGGCGGCCGGTCAAATCGGGAGGTTCAACGTCCCCTGCCCGCCCGTGGTTTCCGCATCCAGCAATTTGCGCTTGCGATCCAGTCCGCCGGCGTAGCCGCCAAGCGAGCCGTCGGAGCGGATCACCCGGTGGCATGGTACCAGCACCGCCACCGGGTTGGAGCCGTTCGCGGTGCCGACTGCCCGCACTGCTCCAGGCTGCCCCACCGCTGCCGCGATCTGTGCGTAGCTTCGCGTCTCGCCCGGCGGAATCTTGCGAAGCTCCGCCCAGACCGCCTGCTGGAACGCCGTTCCGACCACGTCGAGCGGGAGGTCCGGCATGGCCGCTGGAGCCTCGACCGCCCGGAGGACGTCGCCGATGAGCGACGTCATGGCGGCATCGGCCGGCCGGAGATCGGCATTGGGGAAGCGCCGTCGCAGCGCACCCTCATCCTCGTCGAAGGTCAACCGGCAGATGCCCTTGTCGGTCGCCGCCACCAGCAACGGGCCAAGGCTGCTCGGCACGACAGCCCAGCGGATCGTCACTCCCCGCCCGCCGTCGCGCCAGGCCGACGGAGTCATGCCCAGCCGCTCGCCGGCGTCCGAATAGAATCGGCTCGGAGCCGCATAGCCGGCTTCGTAGATCGCCTCGGTCACACTGGCCTCCTCCTCGAGCGTTTGTTCGGTTCGCCTGGCCCGGAGCGCGCGGGCATAAGCGGCCGGCGATACGCCCAGGTCACGCGTGAACAGGCGCTGGAAATGGTGTGGGGCATAGCCCACGGCCGCGGCGAGGGTCGTCAGGCTCAGCGGCTCGGCCGCCGCCTCGAGCAGCGCGACCGCCTTGCGGACCGCCTCCGCGTCACGCGCCACGGCGTCCGGGCGGCAGCGCAGACACGGCCGATAGCCTGCCTCCCGCGCATCGCTCTCCTGCCCGAAGAAGGCGACGTTCTCCCGTTTTGGACGGCGCGCGGGGCAGGACGGACGGCAGTAGATTCGCGTGGTGCTGACGGCCACGAACAGCCGCCCGTCGAAGGAACGGTCGCGAGCTTCAAAGGCGGCCCATGCTTGTCGGTCGGTGAGCATTGGCGGGAGATACGCCGTGTCGGGCCGCTCTGCATCCCGCATCTTGCGGTCAAAGTTGCGGCGGCAGCAGGACCTCATGCCGAACTCGGATGCTGAAACAAGTTCGGCATGACGAGAAGGGCCGCCTTGCATACCCGAAAACCCCCTGCTAGTGGCCCGGCAACCCGGCTGGGGCGGGCGATTTTCCGATCGCGGCGCCCCGCTTTGCATATCTTATTGGAGCTTTGGGCGCGTGGAGACTTCCGGCGGCATTCGGGCAAGCTTAGCGGGGCGCTATGCGTCGGCGCTGTTCGACCTTGCCCGCGACGAACGGCAGATCGACTCCGTGTCGCGCAGCCTCGACACGCTGAAGAGCGCGCTCGCCGAGTCCGCGGACCTCAAGGCGCTGACCACGTCGCCGCTGGTCGGCCGCGACTCCGCGGCAAAGGGCATGGCGGCAACCGCGGGCTCACTGGGGCTGGACCAGACCACCGCCAACTTCCTCGGCGTGCTCGCCCGCAACGGCCGGCTGCGGCAGCTGCCGGACATCGTGCGCCTGTTCGGCCGCCTGGCCGCCGAGCATCGCGGCGAGACCACTGCCGAAGTGACTTCCGCCCGGCCGCTCGACGATGAGCAGGTCGCGGCGCTGAAGGCACAGCTGCGTACCCGCGTCGGCCGGGACGTCACTCTAGACGCCCGCGTCGACCCCTCCATTCTCGGCGGCATCGTCGTCCGGCTCGGAAGCCAGATGATCGACGCGTCGATCCGCACCAAACTGAACACTCTCGCGACTGCGATGAAAGGCTGAACATGGACATTCGCGCCGCTGAAATCTCCCGCGTCATCCGCGACCAGATCGCGAACTTTGACGCCGATGCGCAGGTCTCCGAAGTCGGCAGCGTGCTGTCGGTCGGCGACGGCATCGCCCGCATCCACGGCCTCGACAACGTCCAGGCCGGCGAGATGGTCGAGTTCGACGGCGGCGTGAAGGGCATGGCGCTGAACCTTGAGTCCGACAACGTCGGCGTCGTGATCTTCGGCTCGGACGCCGAGATCAAGGAAGGGTCCACCGCCAAGCGGACCGGCACCATCGTCGACGTGCCCGTCGGCAAGGGCTTGCTCGGCCGCGTGGTCGACGCGCTCGGCAATCCTATCGACGGCAAGGGTCCGATTGTCGCTGAGAAGCGCAGCCGCGTCGAGGTGAAGGCGCCCGGCATCATCCCGAGGAAGTCGGTGCACGAGCCGGTGCAGACAGGTCTCAAGGCATTGGACGCGCTCGTCCCCGTCGGCCGCGGCCAGCGTGAGCTGATCATCGGCGACCGCCAGACCGGCAAGACCGCCGTCGCGCTCGACACCTTCATCAACCAGAAGGCCGCCAACCAGGGCGACGACGAGAGCCAGAAGCTCTACTGCATCTACGTCGCGGTCGGGCAGAAGCGCTCCACCGTCGCACAGATCGTCCGGGCGCTCGAAGAGAATGGCGCGATGGAATATAGCATCGTCGTCGCTGCGACCGCTTCGGAGCCGGCCCCGCTGCAGTTCCTCGCGCCCTATACCGGCTGCGCGATGGGTGAGTATTTCCGCGACAACGGCATGCACGCCGTGATCGTGTACGACGACCTCTCCAAGCAGGCCGTCGCCTACCGTCAGATGTCGCTGCTGCTGCGCCGTCCGCCGGGCCGCGAAGCCTATCCGGGCGACGTCTTCTATCTCCACAGCCGGCTGCTTGAACGCGCCGCGAAGATGAACGACGCCAATGGCAACGGCTCGCTGACCGCGCTTCCGATCATCGAGACGCAGGCGGGCGACGTGTCGGCCTACATTCCGACCAACGTGATCTCGATCACCGACGGCCAGATCTTCCTCGAGACCGACCTGTTCTACCAGGGCATTCGTCCGGCGATCAACGTTGGCCTTTCGGTGAGCCGCGTCGGCTCCGCCGCGCAGACCAAGGCGATGAAGAAGGTCGCCGGCTCGATCAAGCTGGAGCTCGCTCAGTACCGCGAGATGGCGGCGTTCGCTCAGTTCGGCTCCGACCTCGACGCTTCGACGCAGAAGCTGCTGGCCCGCGGTGCCCGCCTGACCGAGCTGCTGAAGCAGGGTCAGTTCGAGCCGATGCCCATCGAGGAGCAGGTCGCGTCCATCTTCGCCGGCACGCAGGGTTTCATCGACACGGTCGAGACCCGCGACGTGACGCGTTACGAGGCGGGCATGCTGAGCTACCTGCGTTCGGAGAAGCCGGAAGTGCTCGCCAAGATCCGCGACACCAAGGCGCTCGACGACGAGACGTCCAACGCGCTCAAGGATGCGCTTACGGCGTTCGGCAAGCAGTTCGCTTAAAGACTGGTGAGCTCCCGCGAAGGCGGGAGCCCAGTTGTTCTTGTTTTAGGTACTGGGCCCCTGCCTTCGCAGGGGAACAAGGAAACAGATGGCAAGTCTGAAGGCCCTCAAGCTTCGCATCGGCTCGGTGAAGTCGACGCAGAAGATCACCAAGGCGATGAAGATGGTCGCCGCCGCGAAGCTGCGCCGGGCGCAGTCGAACGCCGAGTCCGGCCGGCCCTATTCGCAGCGCCTCTCGGGCGTGGTGAGCAGCCTTGCGAGCCGCATCACGGTCGGCCCGCAGAGCCCGAAGCTGATCGCCGGCACCGGAAGTGACCAGAAGCACCTGATCGTCGTCGCATCCGGTGACCGTGGCCTTGCCGGCGCGTTCAACACAAACATCGTCCGGGCTGCCCGCCGCAAGGCGGACGAGCTGATCGCCCAGGGCAAGACGGTCGAATTCTTCCTCGTCGGCCGCAAGGCGCGCCCGGTGCTGCAGCGCTTCTACCCGCGCTCGATTGTCGGCCAGCACGACACGTCGGAGATGAAGAACCCGACCTACGCCGATGCCCAGGCCGTTGCCGCAGAAGTGATGGAGCGGTTCGAAAACGGGCAGTTCGACGTCGCTCACCTGGCTTATTCCAACTTCAAATCGGTGCTGGCGCAGGAACCGACGGTCGACCAGATCATCCCGGTCGTCCCGACCGCTGCCAACGACAGCGCCCCCGTGGCTTCCGCCGCGGTCGAGTATGAGCCCGACGAGGAAGACATCCTCGCGGCGCTCCTGCCGCGCAACGTGGCGGTGCAGATCTATCGGGCTCTGCTGGAGAACCAGGCCGGCTTCTATGGCTCGCAGATGACCGCGATGGACAATGCGACCCGCAATGCCGGCGACATGATCAACCGCCTGAGCATCCAGTACAATCGGCAGCGCCAGGCCGCGATCACCACCGAACTCGTCGAAATCATCTCGGGCGCCGAAGCGCTCTAACGTACCCGCAAGGCAAGGAAGCAGACCATGGCCACCGCCGCCGACACCATCGCCCGCCCGACCGAGGGCACCTCGAGCAACCTGACCGGCCGCGTCGCGCAAGTCATCGGCGCCGTCGTCGACGTCGCTTTCGACGGCGAGCTGCCGCCCATCCTCGCGGCGCTGGAGACCGACAATGGCGGCAACCGCCTGGTCCTGGAGGTCGCCCAACACCTCGGCGAGAACGTGGTCCGCACCATCGCCATGGACTCGACTGACGGCCTGACCCGCGGCCATGCGGTGCGCGCCACAGGCTCGCAGATCCGCGTGCCGGTCGGGCCGATGACTCTCGGCCGGATCATGAACGTGATCGGTGAGCCGATCGACGAGCGCGGTCCGATCGGCAGCGACATGTCGGCCTCGATCCACGCCGATGCGCCGCTGTTCACCGACCAGTCGACCGAAGCGGCCATTCTGGTCACCGGCATCAAGGTCATCGACCTCCTCGCCCCCTACGCCAAGGGCGGCAAGATCGGCCTGTTCGGCGGCGCCGGAGTCGGCAAGACCGTGCTCATCCAGGAGCTGATCAACAATATCGCCAAGGGTCATGGCGGCGTGTCCGTGTTCGCCGGCGTCGGCGAGCGCACCCGCGAGGGCAACGACCTGTACCACGAGTTCCTCGACGCGGGCGTTATCGCCAAGGACGCCGACGGCAACCCGACTCCCGAAGGCTCCAAGGTCGCGCTCGTGTTCGGCCAGATGAACGAGCCGCCGGGAGCGCGCGCACGCGTGGCGCTGTCGGGCCTCACGCAGGCCGAATATTTCCGCGACCAGGAGGGCCAGGACGTGCTCTTCTTCGTCGACAACATCTTCCGCTTCACCCAGGCGGGTTCGGAAGTGTCGGCGCTGCTCGGCCGTATTCCCTCGGCGGTGGGCTACCAGCCGACGCTGTCGACCGACATGGGCCAGCTGCAGGAGCGGATCACGTCGACCAACAAGGGCTCGATCACCTCGGTGCAGGCCATCTACGTGCCGGCCGACGACTTGACCGACCCGGCTCCGGCGACGTCCTTCGCCCACCTCGACGCTACCACCACGCTGAGCCGCGCGATTTCGGAGCTGGGCATCTACCCGGCGGTCGATCCGCTCGACTCGGTCAGCCGCGTCCTGACCCCGGCGGTTGTCGGCCAGGAGCATTACGAGGTGGCGCGGCAGGTCCAGGAGATCCTGCAGAAGTACAAGTCACTGCAGGACATCATCGCCATCCTCGGCATGGACGAGCTGTCGGAAGAGGATAAGCTCACCGTGAGCCGCGCCCGCAAGATCCAGCGGTTCCTCAGCCAGCCGTTCCACGTCGCCGAAGTGTTCACCGGCATCCCGGGCAAGTTCGTCCAGGTCGAAGACACCGTTCGGTCGTTCAAGGCGGTGGTGAACGGCGAGTACGACCACCTCCCGGAGAACGCCTTCTACATGGTCGGCGACATCGACGAAGCGGTCGCCAAGGCCGAGAAGCTGGCGCACGAAGCGTAAGCATAAGTCCCCTCCCGCTTGCGGGAGGGGAAGAGCCGCGCAAGCGGCGAAGGAGTGGGGCTGATGTACCACTCCTCCAGGCCCACCCCCTGCCCCTCCCGAAAGCGGGAGGGGGGAAGAGATAGCAAATGCCCGACCTCCGCTTTGAACTCGTGACCCCGGAACGCCAGGTGATGGCGGCCGACGTTCACATGGTTGTCGTGCCCGGCAGCGAAGGCGAGTTCGGGGTGATGGCCGGCCATGCCCCCTTCATGACCACGCTGCGGGACGGCGAGCTGGCCGTCTATCGCACCGCCGGCGCGCAGCCGGAGCGCATCCCGGTGAGCGGCGGCTTTGCCGAAGTTGGCGACAAGGGCCTGACCGTACTGGCGGAGAGCGCCGGGGCGGCTGACGCCTGACCCTTCTTCCGCGTCGCCCGCTCAAGGGCGGCGGCAAGCGTGCACCAGGATCCTCTCGCCACCGAAGTCGCGGCATTGCCAGCTGGCGTCCATCTCCACGATCCGCGGCTGCATCCCGGCCTTCACCGGGTCGTCGGACACCCACAGGATGGCGGTCCCAGGGTCTCCTTGCGCCGCATTCAGTGCGGCAAGGGATGGGCTCCGTCCGCCGTCGATAACCGTGACGCTGACCGGCTTGCCGCTCCTGCGCAGGAAGAAGCCTGCGACGTCGGCAAGGTTGTCCTTGGCCGATTGCGCGCCGGTGGGCGTGGACCACAGGAAAACCATTCGCTGAGGTGATCTCTCGGCCATCCAGGCGGACGCGGTCTCGAACTCGAACCAGCGCCGCTCTCGGAACCGCGGGTCCGAGGGGCCTGCGAGCACTTCCCATCCCATCGCAGCAATCAGGGCGGCGAAGGCGAACACCGGCAGCAGTGGCAAGCGGCTGCGCATGATCTGCGCCCAGCAGGCGACCCCGAACAGCAGCGCCGGAACGCACGATGCGATGTAGCGCGGCATCATGCTGGCTCCGGCAAGGCCGGCCGCGACCAGCAAGACCACTCCCGCGATGCCCGTCCAGACCAGCAATGCTTCGGGGGAGCGCGGGGCAGCGGCGCGGAGCCAGTGCGGCAGGGTCAGGGCCACCAGCGCAGCGACGAGGTAGCCCTGCATTCCCACCCCGAACAGCCACATCGGAAGCGTCAGCAGCGCGTCGGGCGTCAAGCCGGAGTAGACGCTGGCGCGGGTTGCGGTGAAGCCGATCACGAACGGCAGGTGGAACGCCATCCACGCCGCCATCAGCAGGAACGGCAGCGCCGCCGGCCACAAGCGCAGCAGCGAGCGGCGATGAACGAAGAGGAGGACCAGTCCCTGGCAGCCGACCAGCGGCAGCGAATAATAATGGGTCAGGGCCGCGAGCGCGGTGATCGCCGCCCAGGCTGCGACCCACTTGTGTTCGCCCAGCCGGGCAGCGCGCAGGAAGGTCATAGCCTGCAGACATGCAAGGAAGATGATCTGGGGGTACGGCCGGGCTTCGGTCGCCGTCGGCAGTGCCGGGAGCCACAACAGCAGCAGCGCCGCCCAGAACAGGCGCACGTCCCGGCTGCGGTGTCCCCGCCATGCGATCACCAATGGAGCCGCGAGGGACAGCAGCAGGGCCGGCGCCCGGAGAGCGGCATCGCTGGTTCCAGCCAGCTGCGCCCACGCCCACATCGGCATGTAGAAGGCTGGCCCGGTGAGTTCGGTCAGGCACCAGCGGAGCAGGCTGGACAAGTTCGGCTGCCCGGCGATGGTGCCGGTGAAGGCTTCGTCAAACCATAAGGGCAGCGACCAGCCCGCCATGACCCGGGCCATCCAGCCGAGCAGCAGGGCGCCAGCGAACACGCCCAGCGGCCAATGCGCTCGCACGGCAGCCGCAGTCCCCCGCGTCCCTTTTTCTTCAGAACCAATGATTGCCGCCGTCTGCATGCCTTCCCCCTTGCGGCCAAGCTAATGCAGGCTTGGTTACCGGAGCAATAAGCGCGTCGGCGCGCGCCGCTGCGGCAGACTGATCCCGGTTAGCCTTTCGTAAAAGTTTGGCGGTTATTCACCATCGCATCCCGAGTGGGCTGAACAGGATCGAGACGAGAATGAACGCATTCGGCAAGCGCGGCGGTGCCGGGGGGCAGCGCCCGAGTTTCGGAGTAGCGCGCCCGATGAAGGGCGGCGGTGCCGGGGCGGCTCGGGAGCCCGGCGGGGGCGAGCAGTTTCCGCCGCTCGACGAGGCGTTCTCCGACGTCCCGGAGAACTTCCCCGCACCGGACTCGCCGCTGGGTAACGCTGGTGCGATGGACCGGCTGAACAGCCGCATGAACGCCAGCGGCGACGCCGCGTCGTCCAAGCAGGAGGGCTTCGAAGCCAGCGTCCACCGGATCAAGGAACAGGTCCTCCCCCGCCTTCTAGAGCGGGTCGACCCGGAAGCCGCGGCGACGCTCGGCAAGGACGAACTGGCAGAGGAATTCCGCCCGATCATCGGCGAGGTGCTGACCGAGCTGAAGATCAACCTCAACCGCCGCGAGCAGTTCGCACTGGAGAAGGTGCTGGTCGACGAACTGCTCGGCCTTGGCCCCCTTGAGGAGCTGCTGGCCGACCCGGCGGTCAGCGACATCATGGTCAACGGTCCGGACCAGACGTTCGTCGAGCGTAAGGGCAAGCTGGAGCTGGCGCAGATCCAGTTCCGCGACGAGGAGCATCTGTTCCAGATCGCTCAGCGGATCGTCAACAAGGTCGGCCGGCGCGTCGACCAGACCACGCCGCTCGCCGACGCACGCCTTCAGGACGGCAGCCGCGTCAACGTCATCATCCCGCCGCTGTCGCTCCGCGGCACCGCCATCTCGATCCGTAAGTTCTCCGAGAAGCCGATCACGCTCGACATGATGCGCGGCTTCGGGTCGATGTCTGAGAAAATGGCGACGGTGCTGAAGATCGCCGGAGCGGCGCGGATGAACATCGTCATCTCGGGCGGCACTGGCTCGGGCAAGACGACCATGCTCAACGCCCTGTCGAAGATGATCGACCCGGGCGAGCGCGTGATCACCATCGAAGACGCGGCCGAGCTTCGGCTCCAGCAGCCGCACTGGCTGCCGCTGGAAACAAGGCCGCCGAACCTGGAAGGCCAGGGCGCGATCACCATCCGCGACCTCGTCATCAACGCTCTGCGTATGCGTCCCGACCGCATCATCCTGGGCGAAATTCGTGGCCAGGAGTGTTTCGACCTCCTCGCCGCCATGAACACCGGTCACGACGGCTCCATGGCGACGCTCCACTCCAACTCCCCACGCGAATGCCTGGCGCGTATGGAGAACATGGTGATGATGGGCGACATCAAGATCCCGAAGGAGGCAATCAGCCGCCAGATCGCGGACTCGGTCGACCTGATCGTCCAGGTGAAACGCCTCCGCGACGGTTCGCGCCGGACCACCAACGTCACCGAAGTCATCGGCATGGAGGGCGAGGTGATCGTCACCCAGGAGCTGTTCAAGTTCGAATATCTCGACGAGACGGCGGACGGGAAGATCATTGGCGAGTATCGCTCGATGGGCCTCCGCCCGTACACGCTCGACAAGGCCAAGCAGTTCGGGTTCGACCAGCCGTATCTGGAGGCCTGCCTGTAGCGTCGCGAACAAGCGCTGTATTTTCCAGCCCTCCCCCTTGTTCCGGCTTCGCGCGTCAGCCATTCCACTCCCGCAACAAGGGAGTCCCGCCAACATGAACCGCCGCTTCGCACTCCTCCTCGCAGCGACATTCCCGCTGGCCGCTTGCGCGAGCAGCCCGGCCGGCCTCAGCGTGCAGCAGCGGACCGCACTGGCATCGGCGATTGCCTCTCCCGCGCGGACACCGGCCAATGTGGCGCGCGATCGTTACCGGAACCCGGCCGACACCCTCGCATTTTTCGGCGTGCAGCCCGACGACACCGTGGTTGAGATCTGGCCCGGCGGCGGCTGGTACACGGAGATTCTGGCCCCCTACCTGGCAAGCGGCGGTGGAACCTATGTCGCCGCAGCACCCGACTGGGGCCGGTCGGGCATCACCAAGCTTCGGAATAGCAACGCCGCCCTGTTCGGGGCCGTGCGAGTGGCCGACTTCCCGGTGTTTGACGGCAAGCCTACGGAAGTGCCGAACGGCAGCGCGGACGTGGTGCTGACCTTCCGCAACGTCCACAACTGGCGGATGGGCTACCGGCGGCCGGACAAGCAGGACTACAGCCTGGAGGCATTCCGCCAGATCCATGTGATGCTGAAGCCCGGCGGAGTTCTCGGGATCGTCGATCATCGCCTGCCGGAAAGCGCGAGCGCCGAGCGGGAGCGGACCAGCGGCTACATCAAGACCTCGACCGTGCGCCGTCTTGCCGAGCAGGCCGGGTTTCGGCTTGAGGCGTCGTCCGAGATCAACGCCAACCCGCGGGACACGGCTGACTGGCCGGACGGCGTATGGACGCTGCCCCCGACGCTTGCGCTCAAGGACAAGGACCGGGAGCGCTACCTGGCGATTGGCGAAAGCGACCGGATGACCCTGAAGTTCGTCAAGCCGCGCTAACGCCGCCCCTTTCCTCTGCCGCCGCTTGGGCGCATGGAGCGCTCACAATTGATCTTCATCATGGAGCGCAGCCACGTGATTCGCCCGGCTTTCCTTCTCGCCGCCACCGCCCTCGTGTTTCCCGCCGCAGCCGTCGCGCAGCAGGCGCAGTTCAGTACGGAGCGGTTGAAACAGCATGTCCAAACCCTCGGCTCGGACGCGTACGAAGGCCGCGGCGTGGCCACGCGGGCGGAGACCAAGACGGTCGATTATCTGATCAGCCAGTTCAAGGCGGCGGGCGTTCAGCCGGGCGGCGACATCGTCAACGGAAAGCGCCAGTGGACCCAGAAAGTGCCGCTGTTGAAGAGCGACATCGTCGGCACCCAGCATCTGGAATTCCGCACGCCGACGGGCGCGGTCGCGCTCAACCAAGGCCAGCAGATCGCGGTTCGCGCGCCCCTCAACGGGCAACGGGAAGTGGCGCTGAACGCCGTCCCAATGGTGTTCGCCGGCTATGGCGTCACCGCCCCTGAGCGGCAGTGGGACGACTTCAAGGACGTCGACGTTCGCGGCAAGGTGATCGTCGTGCTCGTCAACGACCCCGACTTCGAGGGCGGGGAAGGCAATTTCGGCGGCAAGGCGATGACCTATTACGGCCGTTGGACCTACAAATATGAGGAAGCGGCGCGCCGCGGCGCCGCCGGCGTGCTGGTTGTTCACGAGACCGAGCCGGCGTCCTACGGCTGGAACACGGTCAAGAATTCGAACACGAACACCATGTTCGACATCGTCCGGCAGAACCCAAGGGCGTCACACGCTCCGCTGGAAGGTTGGATCCAGCGCGACGTTGCCGCCAACCTGCTCCGCGATGCTGGCATTGATTTCGAGGCTGCCAAGCAGGCCGCCAAGCGCCGCGACTTCCGGCCAATGGACATGAAGTCGACCTTCACCGCCCATTACGGGGCCAAGACGGAAGTGATCAACTCTCAGAACGTGGTCGGATTGCTTCCCGGCAAGACGCGACCCGATGAGACGGTCATCTACTCCGGCCATTGGGACCATCTCGGCATCGGACTGCCCCAGGCGGATGGCGACCGGATCTATAACGGCGCGCTCGATAATGCGACGGGCATCAGCCATATCCTGGAGCAGGCCCGCGCTTTCGCCCGTGGCCCACGGCCCGATCGGTCGATCGTGTTCCTGGCGGTCACTGCGGAGGAGAAGGGCCTGCTCGGCTCCGAATATTACGCCCGCAATCCGCTCTACCCGGCGGCCAAGACGGTGGGTGTGCTGAACACAGATTCGATGGGCGTGTTCGGGCGTGAGCGAGATTTTTCCATCTCGGGCACCGCCAAGCTCGACCTGCTCGACCTGCTGATCGCCGAAGGGCGGCGGCAGGGCCGCACCTTCACGGCCGATCCGCATCCCGAAAGCGGCGGCTTCTACCGGTCCGACCACTTCACCATGGCCAAGGTCGGAATCCCCGCAATCTCCTTCAAGCCGGGCCTTAACCTGGTGAACGGCGGCATTGCGCGCGGAGAGGCGATTTCCAAGGAATATACCGAGAAGCGCTATCACCAGCCGGACGACGAATATCAGCCGAGCTGGGACTTCAGCGGAATGGCCGAAGACGCCGCCTTGCTGCACGCAGTCGGCCTACGGCTGGCCAACGGCAATGACTGGCCGAACTGGAGCCAGGATAGCGAATTCCGCGCCGCTCGCGATCAGAGCGCGGCCGAACGCATGGGCAGTGGCCCTGCACCGGCTGCCCAGCCGCTTCCGGCAGAACAGCCGCAAAGCGGCGAGCGCGGGTGAGCGAAACGCTGCAGCCGATCCTTCCGGACGAACTCGACCGGAAGGCGGAACTCTTGATGCGGCGGGTCTGCGAGGCGGAGATCTTGGTCGCGACAGCGGAAAGCTGCACCGGCGGCCTGCTCGCCTCGCTGCTGACCGACATCGATGGTGCCGGGCACGGCTTCGATCGCGGCTTCGTGACGTATGAAGGAAACGCCAAGCAGCAGATGCTCGGTCTTCCGGAGGAACTGACCGAGCGCAATGATGCCGTGACCAGCCAGGTTGCCAAGGCAATGGCCGAGGGCGCGCTGCAGAACAGTCAGGCCAACATTGCTCTCTCCGTAACGGGGTTCGCCGGACCTGCGGGACCCGGCAAGGAGGAGGGCTTGGTCCATTTCGGCTGTGCCCGTCGCGAGCAAACAACCATGCTGCGCGCGGAGCACTTCGGCCCGATCGGCCGCGGGCCGGTGCGGATCAAGGCGCTCGGCGTGCTTCTGGAGATGCTTGAGGAAGCTTTGGAAGAGGTGTAGGTTCGTCGTTTGTTCTTCAGCAGGGGAAATGCTGTGCCGGACCTCCTCTTCTACACCAACCCGCAATCGCGCGGTCAGATCGTCCGCTGGATGCTGGAGGAGGTCGGTGCGCCGTACGAGACGCGCATCCTCGATTATGCGAGCACGCTGAAGGAAGAGCCGTACTTGTCCATCAACCCGATGGGCAAGGTTCCGGCCATCCAGCACCGGGGCAAGGTAGTGACCGAGGTGGCCGCGATCTGCTGCTACCTCGCCGACGCCTTTCCCGAAGCTGGCCTCGCGCCGGAGCCAAGCGATCGCGCGGACTATTATCGCTTCATCTTCTTCGCATCGGGCCCGATTGAAGCGGCGTTCAGCAATCGCGCGGCGGGCTGGGAACCCACTCCGGAGCGGCAGCGGATGTTCGGCTACGGCAACTTCGACCTGGCGATTGCGACCATGGCCAAGATGCTGGAGGGGCGCACCTATATCTGCGGAGACCGGTTCACCGCGGCCGACCTGTATGTCGGCAGCCAGCTCGGCTTCATGCTGATGTTCGGGATGCTGGAGCCGCGGCCGGTGTTCAACGACTATGTCGCAAGGGTGACGGACCGCGACCCGTACCGCCGAGCAAAGGAACTGGACGCGCAAGCGGCCGAGGAGATGAAGCAGAGCGCTGCGCAATAAGGAGCCTTCGCATGGACGAGCAGACCCGCAGGCAGGCCATCGACCTGTACGACCGCTTCACTCATGATGGGCTGGAGCGGCGCGAGTTCATGGCCCGAATGGTCGCCATCGCCGGAAGCGCGGCAGCCGCCGAAGCGCTGATCGCCGGCATCGCCGCCAGTTCGGCGGCCGCGGCGATCGTGCCGGCCAACGACAAGCGCCTGACCACCCGCACCCTGACCTTTGCCAGCCCGACGGGCTACCGTGCCTACCTCGCCGAACCGCGAACGCGATCGCTGAAGGCGACGGTGATCGTGATCCATGAAAACCGTGGCTTGAATGAGCATGTCCGCGATGTCGCCCGCCGTCTTGCGCTTGCCGGCTACCGCGCGGTCGCGCCCGACTTCCTCTCCCCGGCCGGCGGAACACCCGCCAATGAGGAGACCGCGCGCGAGATGATCGGCAAGCTCGATCTTGCCAAGGCGACCGCCGCGGGCGTTGCGATGCTCAACGAGCTCGCCAAATCCAGCCGCGCCGGCAAGGCGGGCGCGGTGGGATTCTGCTGGGGCGGCGCATACGTCAACCGCTTGGCGGTGGCCGCCGGAGCGGCACTGGACGCCGGGGTTGCTTACTACGGACCTGCGCCCAACCCGGCTGAGGCGGCCAAGGTCCAGGCTCCGCTCCTGCTCCATTATGCCGGTCTCGACGAGCGGGTGAACGCAACCGGCCGGCCTTGGGCCGCCGCGCTGCAAAAGGCAGGCAAGCCAGTCGCAAGCTTCGTCTATGAAGGGGTAAACCACGCCTTCAACAACGACACGTCCGCCGAGCGCTACAACAAGGCTGCTGCGGAGCTGGCGTGGCAGCGGACGTTGGCCTTCCTTGGCCGTCATCTGCGTTGAACGGCGGTCGGAAAGAACCGGCGCCGGCGCGGGCCCTTCCCTATTCAGCTCCGAATGGCTCGGCCGCAGCTTCCCGAGCCGCGCAGCCTTGTCCCGTTCCGGAACGGATCGTAATCTCTCCGAATGAAAGATTAAGCCTGCATCAACCCTGTCTTTACGCGCTCCGGTTAGGTCAACTCACTTAGACGAGTGTCGATCAACCGACACACGACGAGATTGGAGGCAGCATGGCGGTGAACGGGCTAGCGGAGCGGCACATGCCGGCGTCGGCCGACGCGCATGTCGCGCGGATCGCCGCCGCCGGCAGCGCGTCTCACCCTTATGTTGCGTACTTGGCGTGCGCGGCGGGCCCGACGACGGCCCGCGACTTCGACGACATGGTTCACCTGCTGTGCAGCCTCTACGGACGCCATCCCGGATTGTTCGACCTGGCCGTTTACCGCTGCCCTGCCGGTCCGACGCAAGCCTGGCTGACCGACGCCGCCAATGCATTCGAGCGTGAGCGGTTGTACCTGGTGCGCCTTGCCGCCGCGGTCGGACCGCTTCCGAGCACGCCCGGCAATGCAGAGACCGAGGCCGCGCTGCTTGCCCAGCGGCATGCTTTGGAGACCCTGGCTCAATCGGAACGGAGCGGCTGCGCGCTCGGGGCGGCCACCGCGTTGGTCAGCGACTGGCAGGCGGTGCGTCCGCTGCTCGATCGCGCGGCGGTTCGCGTCGGGGTCGAAGCTCCTGCCTGTGCACTGCCTGACGACACGTCGGTGCGGCAAAGCCTGAGCGAGGCCGCGACCGGACCGGCAACCGAACGGGCGATCCGCTTCGGGTCGGAACAATTGCTGCTGCAGCATCGGGCTCTGTTCGACCTGCTGGAAGCCCGCAGCGAGGCGCGCGAGGGCTATTGAGGGCGACGCCCGTCCCGCGTAGTGCCGCGGGATGCGTTTCGAAGGCACCACCAATTACGTCGCGACCGACGACCTCAAAGTCGCGGTCAATGCCGCGGTGAAGCTCCGCCGCCCGCTTCTGGTGAAGGGCGAGCCCGGCACCGGCAAGACGGTGCTGGCTCACGAGATCGCCGAAGCACTCGGCGGTCCGCTGATCGAGTGGCACATCAAGAGTACCACCAAAGCGACGCAGGGGCTGTACGAATATGATGCCGTGGCGCGGCTCCGCGATGGACAGCTCGGCGATCCACGGGTCCACGAAATCTCCAACTACATCCGTCGCGGTAAGCTGTGGGACGCATTCACCTCGCCGCAGCTGCCGGTGCTGCTGATCGACGAGATCGACAAGGCCGACATCGAGTTTCCGAACGACCTCCTCCAGGAGCTCGATCGGATGGAATTCCACGTCTACGAGACCGGCGAGACGGTGAAGGCGGCCGAGCGGCCGGTGGTGGTGATCACCTCCAACAACGAGAAGGAACTGCCCGACGCGTTCCTGCGGCGCTGCTTCTTCCACTATATCGCCTTTCCGGACCGCGGAACGATGGAGCGGATCGTCGATGTCCACTTCCCGGGCATCCAGAAGATGCTGGTCTCCAGAGCGCTCGACCTGTTCTACGACGTGCGCGACGTTCCTGGCCTCAAGAAAAAGCCTTCGACCAGCGAACTGCTGGATTGGCTCAAGCTGCTGCTGCACGAGGACATGCCGCTGGACGTGCTCCAGAACCGTGATCCGACCAAGGCCATCCCCCCGCTGCATGGGGCGCTGCTCAAGAACGAGCAGGATGTGATGCTGTTTGAGCGGCTGGCGTTCATGGCGCGGCGCAAGGGCTGAGTTGGCGGACGAGGCGGAGCGGCGCCGGCTTGCGACCCGGCTGATCCACCCGGACAGTCACGCTTCGACGGACTTCAAGTCGTTCGCGGTCCCGACCTATCGCGGATCGACCGTGCTGTTCCCGAACATGGACGCGGCCGAGCAGCCTTTGCCGGGCCAGTACCGCTACGGGATCGACGGGACGCCAACGGCGCGGGAGCTCTCCGCGCGCCTGGCGGCGATCGAAGGTGCGGAGCAGGTGTTCCTGGCGCCGAGCGGACTTGCCGCAATCTCCCTCACGCTTCTGGCGCTGACCAGCGCCGGCGGAAGGGTCCTTCTTCCGGAAAGCGCGTATGGACCGACAGGAGCGCTTCTCGGTGGCCTGCTCGCGCGCTTCGGCGTGGCGATGGACCCTTACGATCCGCTGATCGGCCACGGGATCGCGGATTTGATCACGCCCGATACGCAGCTCATCTGGTGCGAAAGTCCGGGCTCGATCACCATGGAAGTGCAGGACATTCCTGCGATCGCGGCCGCCGCCAAGGCGCGCGCAGTGCCCGTGGCGATTGACAATACCTATGGCGCAGGCGTGCTGTTCGATGCCTTCGCCGCCGGAGCGGACGTCAGCGTGCAGGCGCTGACCAAATATCAGGGCGGGCACAGCGATGTGCTGATGGGCTCGGTCGCGGTGCGCTCGCCCGATCTGGGGGCGAAGCTGGCCAGGGCTCAGCGCCTGCTCGGGCTGTCGGCATCGCCGGACGACTGCTCGCTGGTGCTGCGCGGCCTCAAGACCCTCGACCTGCGGCTTCGCCACCTCGGGGAGTCAGCCATTCAGGTGGCGAAATGGCTCGCCCTGCGCGAGGAAGTGACGGCGGTGTTGCATCCCGCGTTCCCGGACTGCCCGGGTCACGAGACCTGGAAGCGCGATTGGAGCGGATCGGCGAGCGTCTTTTCGGTGATCCTGGGTCGTTGGACCCGCGAGCAAGTGGTGCGCTTCGTCGATTCGCTGCGGCTGTTCGGCATCGGCTACAGCTGGGGGGGAGCGAACAGCCTGGCGTTCACCTATCGCGACCTCAAGCGGCCCTCGCCCGAGCTCGGACCGTTGCTGGTTCGCCTGAACATCGGCCTGGAAGATCCGGCAGACCTAATTGCCGACCTGGAACAGGCGCTGGAATCGGCTGTTCGCTGAGCCTTATTCGTCGCGGTAGGCGTATTCGAAATTGCCCCAGCGGCGGCCGTTGATGAACAGCGGGACGAAGACGTTCTTTACCGGAATGGCCTTGTCTCCAAGCTCCATCCGGTAGGTCATCAGCATCGCCGGCTTGGTGCTGGCAATGGCCGCGCGGGTCTGCTCGTCCATGAAGATCCGGCCGTTGCGGCAATTGGCGTCGTTCCACACCGGATCGTCGCCCGGTGTCTGGCAGCGCTCCGACAGATGGGTGGGGAGGAAGCCGTCCACGTTGGTGATGGCAGAGCCGATGATCCGCGCGTCTCTTGATTTGTAGCGGTCCAGGATGGGCCGGATGTGCTGCATGGCGAAGTCGCAGAAGCCATTGTCGTACTGCACGGGGTTGCGGCCGGGGATCGGCACGTAGTTGCGATCGAATACCTGCTCCATGCTGAGCTCGCCACGCGAGATGGCACGCTCGGTGACCTCGGCAATGGCGCGCATGGCGTCCTGAGCCATGACGATCATCGGCGTGTCGTCAATCTCCGCACCGCTGTTGGCGAGCGTGTCGAGCATGGTGTTGGACATCATCTCGAGGTGAGACAGCCGCTTCTGCGCCTTGACCAGCGCACCGCCATTGTCGCGAGCGTCGGCGGCGAAGTCGGTGAGGCTGGCCTTCACCCGGTCGACGCTGGTCTGGATGAGGCTGGTCGAATGGGCGATGCCTTCGGTCTGGCGGTCGACCATGCCGACGATCTCGCTGACTTCGCGGACGGTTTCGCTGATCTGCCCGAAACCGAGCTGAGCCGCGCGGCTGCGCTCGACGCCTGTCTTGATCTCGGTCGTCACCGCGCCCGCTTCACGGGTGAGCTCGCCGATGGTGAGGCCGATCTGGCTGGTCGCTGCGCGCGTGTCGTGCGCGAGCTTCTTCACTTCCGCGGCGACCACCGCGAAGCTGCGGCCCGCATCGCCGGCGCGGGCGGCCTCGATGGTGGCATTGAGCGCCAGCATGTTGGTCTTGCGCGCGATCGTCTCGATTGTGGAGGACACGCTCTGGACCTGGTTCATGGCGGTTGCGAAGCCGGCCATTCGCTCGCCCAGCTGGACCACGAGTTCGGTCAGCCCCTTGAAGCCGGCGATGGTGCCTTCAATGGCGCTTCGGCCCGCATCCAGCTTGGCCTTGGCCTGTTCCGACAAGAGCCGCGCTTCGTCGGTGGAGTCGGAGACCCGCGCCTGGTCGGCAAGCAGGCGGGTCGTCACCTCCTCCAGCCCGTCGAGCATCTTCAGGTGCTCGCCGATGCGTTCGGAGACGTCCTCGACGTAGCCGGCGACGTCACTGCACTCGATCGACAGGTTGCCGCAATCGCGCGCCACTGCGCGGATCGCGTTTTCCGTGACTTGCTCGATTCCCGCAGTCGCCATGAACCCTTCACCCCACCCTGTTCGCCGCTGTCATGGCAGCAACCCCCTACTCTTTCGTTAACTACGCGGAGCCTTACCCCGGCGCAGGGCCCAGGAACGCCCCTCGACTTCGCTCGGGACGAACGGCAAAGGTGGAGCATGTTCATCTCTTTCGTCGAAGCGCTTCGGCAAGGCGGCATCCCCGCCTCCCTCAAGGAGCATCTGCTGCTGCTGGAAGCGCTGGACGCAGACGTGATCGGTCAAGAGCCCGAGCAATTCTATTATCTTGCCCGGTCCGTGTTCGTGCATGACGAAAGCCAGCTGGACCGGTTCGACCGGATCTTCGGCCAGGTGTTCAAGGGCATCTTCCCGGACGGGGAAGACGAAGCGGCGCAGCTTCCCGAGGAGTGGTTGCGACTGGTCGCCGAGAAATATCTCACTCCGGAGGAGATGGAGGCGATCAAGTCCTTGGGCTCGTGGGACGAGATCATGGAGACGCTGAAGAAGAGGCTCGAGGAGCAGAAGGAACGCCACGCCGGGGGCAACAAGTGGATCGGCACTGGCGGCACCTCACCGTTCGGGCACGGCGGCTACAATCCGGAGGGCGTGCGGATCGGCGGCCCGGGGCGGCACGGCCGGGCGATCAAGGTGTGGGAAAAGCGCGAGTTCCAGGATCTCGACGACACCCGCGAACTCGGCACCCGCAACATCAAGGTCGCGCTGCGGCGGCTGCGGCGGTTCGCCCGCGAAGGGGCGGCGGACGAGCTGGACCTGGACGAGACGATCCGCGGCACGGCAAGGCAGGGCTGGCTGGACATCCACATGCGGCCGGAGCGGCACAATGCGGTCAAGCTATTGCTGTTCCTCGACATCGGCGGGTCGATGGACGGGCATGTGCGCCAGGCCGAGGAGCTGTTCAGCGCCTGCCGAACCGAATTCAAGCATCTGGAGCATTTCTACTTCCACAACTGCATCTACGAGGGCGTGTGGAAGGAGAACCGCCGCCGCTTCACCGACCGAACCCCCACCTGGGACATCCTCCACAAGTTCGGGCACGACCATAAACTGGTGATCGTCGGCGACGCGGCGATGAGCCCGTACGAGATCAGCCATCCCGGCGGCTCGATCGAGCATATGAACGAGGAAGCCGGCGCGGTGTGGCTGCAGCGGCTGACCAACACCTATCCCAGCGCCGCGTGGATCAACCCGACCCCGGAGGCTTACTGGGGGCACTCGCACTCGACAGGGATGGTCAGGCAGCTGATGCAAGACCGGATGTATCCGCTCACCGTCGAGGGGCTGGACAGCGCAATGCGGGAGCTCAGCCGAAAGAAGTAGGCGGCCAATGTTCACAATGTTCACGGTAACGAGGGCTGGAAACCGCCAAAGGTGAGGCAAAGGTTGGCCCTGCGCGCCGGGCGAACAGGAAACATCAATGTCAAAGAGCCGCGGCGTTCCGTGCCAGCACAGGAGCAGGTGCAATCCTATTGTTCAAGCGGTGTCCTGATGTCCGCCATGGGTGGAGAGCGGACATTAGCCGGGACCAACTTCGGGCGGGGAACCCATGAATGACAGGCCGCACGCCATCACAACCGCTTTGTTAGCTCGGTGCAGTAACGGCAGAATTTGGGCCTGTTCCTCGGCTGGAATGTCGGTTCCGATTTTGCTCCATTCGTGAACCAAATGGGTCTTGCCGTTGGAAAGCAGCGCAACGTCGAGCGAATAGCCGTTATGAGTAACTGGGTCGGGATAGTTGAACTGCGTGACTACAGTTCCACGCGGGAAACCGCGACTTCCCTCGCTTACATAGGTGGTGCGTGTGACTTCGGGTGAGACGGTCTTTAGCGCCCGCTCCACGCACTCGTCATCGACCCGTCCATCGAAGTCCTTTTCCCATCCGACATGGACACCCGGGTCACAAGCCGACAACAGCAGAACTGCGATAGCGGAAGGCAGAATGGGAAGGTTCATCGCTGTTGGATGCGTCAACCGGCTAATGTCTGCAATGGGTCGATCTCAGACGCTCAGCCGGGATGTCGCGGAAGAGATTCCTGACAAAACAGCTATCCGTCAGACGCGCCAGCGCTCAAATTCGGCGCGCGCCTCTTCTTCGGTAAATGGATGATCTCCGCTGACTGAAGTCTCCGTCCAGACAACCTCACCCTCCTCGGTGAGGTTCGCCACCTGCCAAGAGACCCCGTCAGTTCTGAGGCTGATTACATTTCCCTCATAAGACCTGAAGCGCTGCACCTCATTCACAGGTCACCTCATTCACTTTGCTCGGCAGAACGCTTTTAGGCTGATTCACCCCGCGATGGCAGCCAACTCAGCGGACGCACCTCGTCGCGGAAGATCGCGGTGATCATCTCCAATGGCCGGAATGGATCGAACTCAAACCCTCAACCCTGGGATGCCGCGAAAGGGTGGCAAGCGGACGTTCGTTAGGCGCTGAACTGATCTGAATTAGGCACGTTTAAGAGTCATGACCGACAGGAAAACTCGGGCCGAGCGTCGGGAACAGCAATCTCGCGAAGTCGAAGAGAGTCAAAGGCGCTTGCGCGAGAGTATCGCAGAAACCGACCGACTTGTGCGGAAATCCGACGAGATGCTGCGCCGTCACCGTCAAGAGAGGGAAGAGGATGATGCGTTAAAGGATTGATCCCACTGGCTGTCCGTCTCTTAAAACTTCGCACACAGGACAGTCTAAACTGTCCTCTGCTCTTTGGACGGCTTCCTTGTCCGAAGCCGCAAGAACGTCCTTTTTCTTGAGCACGATTCCGCCAAGCTTGCTCAGCTTGTTGATTCTATAGAGTTTCATATTCCCCGCCCATCCGGAGCCCCGAAGTGAAGCATGTTCGCTGACCGAAGGTGAGTCAACGCGGCTCGCTCAAGCTGGCATGCCCCACTCAACGTCGGCTTTGGGTCCAACTCAGACCCTCGGCGTCGATGTCGCGAAAGGGTGGAAAAGTGGGCGTTCCGGGAGGCGGCAATCTCTTGAACCTTGCAGCTGTAGGAGCCTCCTATGCAGCGATTAAAAGGGGCTAAGGCTTGGCGGGCGCGAAAGCCAGTGGGCGGGCGGCTAATTCGGCGGCGTCTTGAACTCGAACGCCGAGCTCGTATTCCCAGAATTACTTGTCGAGTAGCTGTCAATCAGGACTCCGCTCGCGTTCCGGAACTCGAACTTGAGCGAAGTCGAGGTTGCAGTGCCGAACAGAGCGCCGAAGGCGCCGCTGTACCGCTTCACGCTTCCAGTGACGGTTGCCTCGAAGCCGCGGCGGGATTGCCCGCCAAGCCCGCTCACCATGTAGGGAATCTTGCGACCGTCGCCGTTCACGTCCCTCATGATTCGTTCGTAATCGTGGTCGTGACCCGACAGGACGGCGTCCGCGCCCCAAGCTTCAAAGGGCCATTGCATGCGGGAGGTCGAGCCATGCTCGCCGGAGCTGAACGGCGGATGGTGGAAGAACACGACCTGCCACGGCGAAGTCGAAGCGGCGAGCTTTCGCTTGAGCCACAACGCCTGCTCAGACGTGGCGCTTACGCCATCCGCATCCTTGTGGCTGTTGATGGCGAAGAAATGAACGGGGCCGCGCTTGAAGTCGTAATAGCGCTCGTTGTTTGGCAGGTTGAAGTAGGAGCGGTAGGCAGACGCGGTGCTCCCGCCGCCGCACGGATCGCTGAACTCGTGATTGCCGAGCGCCGGCCAGAGCTTGCCATTGTCACGCTCGGCTTCATAGTTGGTGTCGATTTGGGTGCCGAGCGGCGTCGAGCCGTAGCAAAGGTCGCCAAGCATAAGAATGAACTCGGCACTTCGATCTCTGGTTAGCCTAGCCACAGCGGCAGCGTTCGAGCTTTTTCCAATATCGCCGAAAGCAGCGAACCTCGTCTGGGCAGCGGCACTAATCGGGAAAGTGAGCGCGGCTAATGGCAGCGACACAGCGCAGAGCGCTTTCGGGAGCGAAGAGCTTGGCATTGCGAAATTAGAGCGAGACTAGCTTGTTGAAGCAACCTACCAATCGGGTTTAGAACCTGACTGATGCGTTTTAGGCGCCCGGTAGTCGGGCTCCCCCTAACCTTCTTCCTTGAACCGTGGCTTAGTGAGGCGCGTCCCTTCGCCCCGTGCGATTAACCACATCGATGAAGACGACAATAAGCGTAACCGCGTTAACGCGACGCCATGCTGCACCAATACGTCGCCGTCCCCACCACCAGTCGCGCAGAGGTCATCGCTGCGTTTAGCTATGCACTCGACCTGACGGAAGGTCAGCCCGCAGGCCATTCCATCCGTTCTTGCTGGATTGGAATGGAGGTCGGCCGCGCTATCGGTTTATCGAACACTGAGCTTCGCGAGCTGTACTACACGCTGCTCCTCAAGGATCTTGGCTGCAGCAGCAACGCGGCGCGTATCTGTGAGCTCTACGAGGCGGATGATCGGGCGTTCAAGCAGGGCTACAAGACCGTAGGCACCAGCCTCGCGGCAACGCTCCACTTCGTCTTCCGCAAAACCGCGCGAGGTCGTCCTCTCGCGAGACGCGCTTCGGCCATCGGCAACATCCTTCGTAACGGTGATGCGATCGCCCAGGAGTTGATCATGTCCCGCTGCACGCGCGGTGCCGACATCGCGCGGACCCTGAGGTTTTCGGACGCGGTTTGTGATGGCATCTACCATCTCGACGAGCACTGGAATGGATCGGGTCGGCCGGGCCGACTGAGCGGCGATGCCATTCCGCTGTTCTCGCGCATTGCGCTGCTGGCACAGGTCGTTGACGTCTTCCACGTTCACGCGGGACCAGCAGCCGCCCTGGACGAGGCGAGGCGGCGCAGCGGGCTGTGGTTTGATCCTGCTCTCGTGGAGGCGCTAGAGTCCGTCAGCTCCCCACCTGCCTTTTGGGGTGCGCTGTCGTCGCCGACGATTGAGAGCCGGGTCGTTCGCCTCGCGCCAGGCGACTGCGAACAACCACTCGATGAGTCATACCTGGATGCTATCGCGGACGCTTTCGGCCAGGTTATCGACGCTAAAAGCCCCTTCACTGCTGGTCACTCCCAGCGGGTCGGGCAGTTGAGCGAGTGCATGGCAAGTGCGTTCGGAATGAGCGACGATCGGGCCCGCTGGTTGCGCCGTGCCGCCGTGCTCCACGACGTCGGCAAGCTGGGCGTTTCCAGCGCGATTCTCGAGAAACCCGCCAGCCTGGACGAACATGAATGGATTGAGATGCGGAGCCACGCCGTTCACACCCGGGCCATTCTTGGCCGGATTGGCGCCTTGGCTGATCTTGCGGAGGTGGCTGCTGCGCACCACGAGCGCTTGGACGGAACGGGTTACCCGCTTGCCCTCTCCGGTTCGGCGATTAGTCGCGACACGCGCATCATCACTGTTTGCGACTTCTACGACGCCCTCGTTTCCGGGCGTCCTTACCGAGCGGCTTTGCCCATAAACGAAGCGATCCGGATTATGTCGGAGGCAGTTGGCACAGCAATCGACGCCGAATGCCTCGAGGTGCTCAAGGCCAACCTCGGCTAAGCCGGCCAGACGGTCTAAGATCCATTTCTCCTGCCGCTCAAAAAAAGAATCTCGGCTCGAATGTCCGCAATGGGGCGCAGTCAGACGTTCAGCCTGGATGTCCGCTTTGGGTGGTGGTCTCAGGAGGTCGTCGCAACACTAAACCCGATGCGAGGTGAGGTGATGCGATGGCGAAGAGACGGCGGCGGATGTTCACTGCGGCGGAGAGCGCTGAGGTTTGGGATCGCTGGCAGCGAGGCGAAGGGCTTAAGCTGATCGGCCGAGTGTTCGACCGATCGTCGGGAGCGATCTTCCAGCATCTCAAGCCGCATGGCGGGATCCGTCCGTTGCCGCGACGCCGATCGCGACGGACGCTCAGTCTCGATGACCGCGAGGAGATCTCGAGAGGCCTGGCGTGCGGATTGTCGCTGCGTTCGATCGCCAGCGCTCTTGGGCGAGCACCATCGACGGTCAGTCGCGAGCTGCGGCGTAACGGCGGTTATCGCCGGTATCGTGCGGCAGCTGCGGACAAGCGTGCGTGGGATCGCGCCTTGCGACCCAAGCTGTGCAAGCTGGCGCGGCTGGAAGAGTTGAGGCAGCTGGTCGCTGCCAAGTTGCATGATAACTGGTCGCCCGAGCAGATTGCCGGCTGGTTGAAGCATACGTATCCGGACGACGAGGCCCACCAGGTGTCGCACGAGACGATCTATCGCAGCCTGTTCGTCCAGGCTCGCGGCGTGCTGAAGAAGGACCTTCAAGCGCATTTGCGCTCGGGCCGGGTGATCCGGCGATCGCGTCAAGCCAGCGGCAAGAGCGATGCTCGCGACAGCCTTGCCGACATGATCTCGATCCGCGAGCGTCCGGCCTCCGTCGAGGATCGCGCGGTGCCAGGTCATTGGGAAGGCGACCTGCTGTGCGGATCGTCAAACAGCTATATCGTCACGCTGGTCGAGCGGCACTCACGCTACGTGCTGCTGGCCAGGGTCCCGAACCGCGACAGCCAGTCGGTGATCACCGCGCTGATCGACCAGGCACACCGCTTACCTGACGAGTTGATCAAATCGCTGACGTGGGACCGCGGCAAGGAAATGGCGCAGCACAAGCGCTTCACGCTGGCGACCGACGCTGCGGTCTACTTCTGCGATCCACAGAGCCCGTGGCAGCGCGGCTCGAACGAGAACACCAACGGCCTGCTGCGGCAATACTTCCCGAAGGGCACCAACCTCAGCGTCCACTCACAGGAGCGCTTGGATGAAGTGGCACGGCAGCTTAATGGACGCCCACGCAAGACGCTCGGCTTTGAAACTCCAGCCGAGCGTTTTGAAGCGTGTGTTGCGATGACCGACTGAAACGGCAGTCGAAAGCAGACGTCCCGATCAGTGACCGAATTTGCCTGTCGTCAGCGCTGACGCGCTGCCACCTCCTCCACGGGGGAGGAGCTAGAGTGCTCGCGATCGAGACTTCCGCCAAGCTCGTAAGCATCCATCCGCAGCACGGAGTGCGCGACGCTGCTGTGGAGGCGCTTGGAGCTTGCCCCCTCTCCCGCTGCACCCAGGGCGACGAACAAAGGCAGGAGATGCTCTTCCGTCGGATGGTTGCGGGCAGCGTTCGGAGCCTTCTCGCGGTAGGCGAGGAGATCGGGGGTGCGGCCTTCGGCGATGGTCTTGTCCATCCATTCGGCGAAGTCGCGGACCCAGTCGGGTTCGGGCTGGCCGCGGTGGGTGCGCCAGCTCGACAGGTCGTGGGTGAAGCTGCCGCTGCCGATGATCAGCACGCCTTCGTTGACTAAGGGCTGGAGCGCGCAGCCGAGGCGGAAGTGGTGTTCCGGGCCGGCGTCCGGCTGCACCGAAAGCTGCACTACCGGAATGTCAGCCTCCGGCCAGGCGAGGAGCAAGGGCGCCCAGGCGCCATGGTCGAGGCCGCGCTCCCGATCGATGGTAATCGGAAAGCCGGCGGTCTCCAGCAGCTCGCGCACCCAGTCCGCCAGTTCGAGGCTGCCCGGCGCATCGTAGCGCAGGCGGTACAGCTCCGGCGGGAAGCCGTGGAAATCGTGAATGGTGCTGTTGCGTGCCACCGCGTTCACGGCGGGAATGTCGGTCTCCCAATGAGCGGAGACCATCAGGATGGCTTGCGGGTTCTTGTCCTGCCCAAGCGAGCGGAGGAACGCGCGTGCCTCATGGTCCTCGAACGGGAGCATGGGGGAGCCGTGTGAGAGGAAGATGGGGTTGAGCATGGCTACGATGTGGGACGTGGCTGCAGAGGCTCAAGAAGGCACAGACAGGTGACTGGTTTCGTCATTGCGAGCCGAGCGAAGCAACCCAGTCCACTTCAAGAACACTGGATTGCTTGCTCGCTACGCTCCTCGCAATGACGATCAATACAGCAGCAGGTCGGCAATCTCTTGACGCCACTTACTCTCGTCCGGCGCGGCGAACGCTTCCAGATCGCCCGGCTCCGCCGTCGCGTCGTCAACCCATTCGCGCAGCATCGGGCCGCCGTTGATCACGTCGATCGCGAGCTTGGCGAACTCATATTCGTAGGGGAAGTCGCGCCACAGGGGGTAGTCGGGCGTCAGACGGCGAATGGCCTTGAAGGCGAGCGCCTGGAGCCGCCACGGCCTGAACGCCTGGTGATCGTAGAACGGGCCTTCGGCGTGGATCATCAGCCCTGCGCAAAGCTGGTGGACGTGCTTGTGGAAGGTCGGTTCGAAAAAGATCTCGCGCAACTTGCAGCCTTGGAGCCATTCGGGCGCGAGGCGCTGCATTTCGGTCAGGACAGCGCGCGCATCGAGGTCGGGAGCGCCGAACAGCTCCAGCGGGCGGGTCGTGCCCCTGCCCTCGCTGAGCGTTGCGCCTTCCAGCATCACGGTGCCGGCGTAAGCGCGGGCCATGTTCAGGTTGGCGGCGTTCGGGCTGGGGTTGATCCAGACGCGGTCCTCCGGCCATCCGAAGCCGAGCCCCTCGTCAGGACGCCAGCCGTCCATCGCGATTACGCGATAGTCGACGTCGAGATCGAAGTGGCGGATGAACCAGTGGCCCATCTCGCCCATGGTCAGGCCATGGCGCATGACCATCGGCCCGGCGCCGACGAAGCTCTCCCAGCCGGGCTGGAGGAGATTACCTTCGACCGGGCGCCCCGCCGGGTTGGGGCGGTCGAGGACCCACACGCTCTTGCCGTGCTCCGCGGCCGCTTCGAGCACGTAGAGCAAAGTCGTCACGAAGGTGTAGATGCGGCAGCCGAGGTCCTGCAGGTCGATGAGGATGGTGTCGAAGGTCGACATCATCTGCCCGCTGGGGCGGCGGACCTCGCCGTAGAGGCTGAACACCGGGATGCCGAGGCGGGCGTCGGTCTCGTCCGGGGTCTCCATCATATTGTCTTGCTTGTCGCCCTTAAGCCCATGCTGCGGACCGAAGGCGGAGGACAGGCGCAGGCCCGCGGCGCCAAGCGCGTCGAGGCTGTGGGTGAGGTCGCGGGTGACGCTGGCCGGGTGGGCGAGCAGGGCAACGCGCTTGCCTTCGAGGGGGCGGCGAAGCTCAGCGTCGGCGAGGAGGCGGTCGATACCGAAGAGGGTCATGCCTCTTCGATTGGCGGCAGGGTCGCGGCGAAGCAAGCCTCTGCGTGGAAATCGGGCGGCCCATCAGGGTGACAAAGCGCCCAGTAGCTTCTGGTGCCGGAGCTTTCCTCGATCACCGCGGAGAGGCCGAAACGCACCTCGCCGGCCAGGTCGATCACCGCATCGACGATGAGTTCGTCGCCGAGGTCGTCGGTCGTGATCTCCGGAGGATGTTCCAGGTCGAGCTCGCGCATTCCGGAGCGGTAGCCGTCGAAGGCGTAGGCGGCCCAGGCGGCGGAGGGGGCGAAGTTATATTCGCGATAGCCGTCGGCGGTGTCGACGAAGAGTTCGAAGCAGGTGGTTTTCCAGAGGTCGTCGGTGCGCTTGGCTGGGGTTGATTTCGGAAGCACGATCCCGCCGGTCGGCGCGTGCAGGTGATAGCTCAGCTCCGCGCGACCGTCCGTCCAGCGGTCGAGCCAGACTTCGAGGGCCATGTCCGGATGATCGGGTGGGCTGTCGGGGTGGGCGTGGAGGGTCAGGTGCATGGCCTCACTTATCGTCATTCTCGCGAAGGCGGGAATCCATCTCTTGACGGGCGGCCCGCCAGAACCTTCGGCGATGGGTCCCCGCCTCCGCGGGGATGACGGAGTGATAAGCGGAAGCTAAGCACGCGCGCATGTCTGAATACAGCTCCACCCTCCTCCGCCTGCTCGAGACCCGCGGCTATATCCACCAGGCGACGGACGCCGCGGCGCTGGATGGCCTTGCAAGCAAGGAGATCGTGAGCGGCTATATTGGGTTCGATGCCACGGCCCCGAGTTTGCACGTCGGCTCGCTCGTGCAGATCATGATGTTGCGGCGGTTGCAGCAGGCGGGACACAAGCCGATCGTGCTGATGGGCGGCGGCACGTCCAAGATCGGCGATCCGAGCTTCAAGGATGAGGCGCGCAAGCTCCTGGGCGTGGAGCAGATCGCCGGCAACATCGCCTCGATCAGGCGGGTGTTCGAGCGGTTCCTGACCTTCGGGGACGGGCCGAGCGATGCGGTGCTGCTGGACAATGCGGAGTGGCTCGACCGGCTGGAATATATTCCGTTCCTGCGCGAGATCGGGCAACATTTCTCGGTCAACCGGATGCTCGGCTTCGACAGTGTGAAGCTGCGGCTGGACCGCGAGCAGTCGCTGTCGTTCCTCGAATTCAATTACATGATCCTTCAGGGCTATGATTTTCTGGAGCTCTATCGCCGCACCGGATGCCGGCTGCAGCTCGGCGGGTCGGACCAGTGGGGCAATATTGTCAACGGTATCGAGCTGACCCGGCGGGTCGCTCATCAGGAGGTGTTTGGGGTGACGACGCCGCTGATCACCACCGCCGACGGGCGCAAGATGGGCAAGACAGAGAGCGGCGCGGTGTGGCTGAACGCCGAGGGGCCGGACGGCTACAGGCTGAGCCCGTACGACTATTGGCAGTTCTGGCGGAACACGGCGGATGCGGATGTCGGGCGATTCCTGCGCTTGTTCACCGACCTGCCGCTGGAGGAGATCGCGCGGCTGGAAGCGTTGCGCGATGCGGAGATCAACAGCGCCAAGGCGGTGCTGGCGACCGAAGCCACGGCGCTGCTGCACGGGCGGGATGCTGCCGAAGCGGCAGCGGAGACGGCGCGGCAGACGTTTGCGGGCGGCGGCTCAGGCGCGGCCTTGCCCACGCTGCGGGTGGATGGCGAAGTGAACATCCTTGCGGCGCTCACCGGGCTTGGCTTCTGCGCGTCCAATGGCGAGGCCAAGCGCAAGATTGCCGAGGGTGCGGTGCGGGTGAACGATGTGGCGATGAGCGACCCGGCGCTGATGATCATCGTTGCCGACGAGGTGAAGATCAGCCTGGGCAAGAAGAAGCACGGCTTGCTTACGTCATTGCAGGGCGCATAGCGGCGAAGCAATCCAGTGTTCTTCAAAGTGAACTGGATTGCTTCGCTGCGCTCGCAATGACGAACTACCCGCTGCGCAGCAGATCCACCGCCTGGTCGCGCTCGAAGAGATATAGGCATAGCCGCGCCGCTTGCCCGCGCTCGCCTGCGAGCCCGCCGTCGCGGTCAAGCAGCAGCTGCGCGTCGTCAGTGGCAAGCTGGGCCAGTTCGGCCACCTGCTCCGGCGACGCCAGGCGGAACGCCGCCTCGCCGCTCTGCCGGGTGCCGAGGATCTCGCCGGGGCCGCGGAGGCGGAGGTCCTCCTCGGCGATGCGGAAGCCGTCGCTGGTTTCGCGCATCAGCGCCAGCCGGGCGCGGCCGGTCTCGCTGAGGGTCTGGCCGCGGATGAGGAGGCAGGTCGACTTGCCCTCCCCTCGCCCGACTCGCCCGCGGAGTTGGTGCAGTTGGGCGAGACCGAAGCGCTCGGCGCCCTCGATGATCATCAGGGTGGAGTTGGGCACATCGACGCCCACCTCGATCACGGTGGTGGCGACTAGCACAGCCAGCTCGCCGGCGGCGAATGACGCCATGACGGCGTCCTTATCCGGTCCCTTCATCCGGCCGTGGACGAGGCCGACCTTGCCGGGGAAGCGCTCGCGGAGGATAGCGGCGCGCTCCTCGGCCGCAGCCGCGTCGCTGTTCTCGCTTTCCTCGACCAGCGGGCAGACCCAATACGCCTGACCACCGGCGGCAACGTGACGGCCGAGGCCGTCGATCACGTCCGCCAGCCGCTCGTCGCTGATCACCCGCGTTTCCACCGGCGTGCGGCCGGGCGGCATTTCGTCGATCCGGCTGACATCCATCTCGCCATATTGGGTGAGGGTCAGCGTGCGCGGGATCGGGGTCGCGGTCATCACCAGCAGGTGCGGCGGCCGCTCGCCCTTGGCGGAGAGCAGCAGCCGCTGAGAGACCCCGAAGCGGTGCTGTTCGTCGATCACGGCGAGGCCGAGGTTCCGGTAGCCGACCTTTTCCTGGAAAATGGCGTGAGTGCCGATCAGGATGTCGATCTCGCCCGAGGCCAATCCCATCAGCACGCTGTCGCGGGAGCGTCCTTTTTCGCGGCCAGTGAGGATCGCGACCCGCACGCCGATCGGATCGAGTTGCTTGAGCAGGGTCGCATGATGCTGGCGGGCGAGGATTTCGGTCGGCGCCAGCAACGCGGCCTGCGCACCGGCCTCTACGGCGTTGAGCATCGCCAGCAAAGCCACCAGCGTCTTGCCCGACCCGACGTCGCCCTGCAGCAGCCGCAGCATCGGCGCCGCCTGGGCCATGTCGCCGCGGATTTCCTCCACCACTCGGCGCTGCGCTCCGGTCAGGCTGTAGGGCAGGTTCAGCTTCGCCGTCAGGCGACCGTCACCTTGCAGCGCAACGCCCCGCTTGCGGCGACTGACCTGCCGCAGCAGCAGCAATGCGAGCTGGTTGGCGAAGACCTCGTCATAGGAGAGCCGCCGCCGAACCTCAGTCACAGCGGGATCGGAATGCACTGCGGCGAGCGCTGCCCGCCATGCCTTCCACCCCTCACGTGCCTTGAGGCTTGGCTCGACCCATTCCGCGAGGTCCGGCGCCCGCTCCAAGGCTGCGAGCACCAGCTCGCGGAGCCGGCGATTGGTCATGCCTTCGGTGAGCGGGTAGACCGGCTCACGCAGAGGCAGCTCGGCCGCCTTGTCGGGCTCCAGCACCTCGGGATGGACCATCTGCCATTGGTCGCCATATTGATCGAGCCGGCCAGAGACGATCTTCGTCTGTCCAAGGGGTAGCTGCTTCTTGGCCCACCCCGGATTGTTGAAATAGGCCAGGGTGACGACGTTGCCGTCGCCGTCGGATGTGTAGACGCGCAAGGGCCCGCGCCCAGGCGACGAGCGCATCTCGAACGGCGTAAGGTCGAGAATGACGTTGCGGCCAAGCATCGCCGGGTAAGCGGCGGTGGCGCGCATCCTGTCGATCGCACCGGTGGGCAAATGAAATAGCAGGTCGACGGCGCGGGTCAGGCCCAGCTTGTGCAATTGCCTGGCGACCTGCGGCCCAACGCCTTTGAGCGCTTCCACTTCGGTGAACAGGGGATTAAGCAGGTCGGGCCGCATGCCGGCGATTGCTAGCCTGCTTGCTGAAGGTTGTCAGTCCGTCTGTGTTTGCAGCGACTCGCTACCTTAAGTTAACAACGCACCCCGGAGCGGCGTCGGCCGGGGGTTCAGGGCCTTGCTCCCCATTCACGAGGGGTGTCCGCCAATGATCGAGCTGCTGATCGCCGCTGCCGTTTCGCTTGCGCCTGCACAACCTGCTCCGGCTGCGCGGAACCAGCCCCCTTCCCGCGAACCGACGCTGGCCGAAGTGCGTGCGGCCTCGGAGCGCTTTCGGGACGTCAAGGTCGCGCTGGCCGAGGGCTACATCGCGGACCCGATGGGCGTTTGTGAGACCGCCGAGATGATGGGGCGTCCAGCGGCGCAGGGCGCGATGGGCATCCACTACTTCCGCCCAGACCTGCTCGGCATCAGCGGTCCCCCGAACCCGCGGGTGAATGGGACCGGCACCCACACCGATTACTTGAAGCCCGGAGTGCTCATCTACGAGCCTCAGGCGGGCGGTTCGCTGCAGCTGGTCGCGGTGGAAAACCTCGTCTTCGCGAAGGCGTGGCGAGCCGCTGGCAACAGCAAGCCGCCGACCTTTCATGGCCAGGCCTACGACCACATGATCGACGATCCCAGCACCAAGCTGGACGAGGCGCACATGTTCGAGGAACATTACGACCGCCACGCCTGGCTTTTCCGCGACAATCCGCGCGGAGTTTTCGCGCAATTCAATCCGAACGTGAGCTGCAAGCATGCGAAGGCGGCGCACGCGGGGCATTGAAGCGCGCGGGGTGACAGTGTGCCGCGACGTGCCTATCTCGCGGCGATGCAATCCGATGACGAACTGAAGCGCCTGCACTGGCGCGCGCACCATCGCGGCACGCGCGAGGCGGACATGATGATCGGCAGCTTCTTCGACCGGCATGGTGAACGCTGGGATGCCAGCCAGCGTGCGCTGTTCGACGACATGCTCAACGAGCAGGACGTCGACATCATGGCCTGGGCGATCGGAACCGCCGAGCCGCCCGAGCGCTTCCGTGGCGAGCTGATGGCTGACTTGAAGCGCCTCGATTACATGCAGATTGCCAAGTGACCTTCAACCCGATCCGCGTGGGCTGAGTTTGTCGATGCCCGGTCCTTCGACTGGTCGAAGGGCGAAGAAAGAACTGCCCTTCGACAAGCTCAGGGCATACGGAATATTTGTGAGCGACCTGAACCGCATTCTTCAAGCCGGCGAGCCGCTGACCCTTGCCGGTGCGCCGACCGGTTTCCTGCCGTGGCTTGCGGCTGACCTGGCACGCGCCGCCGATGGTGCGGGTAAAGGCGGCCGCGCCGTTCTGGTGGTGCCGGACGAGGCCGCCATGCGCGCGCTGGCAGAGACCTCGCCCGTGTTCGCGCCGGAACTACAGGTCATCACCCTGCCGGCCTGGGACTGCCTGCCCTACGACCGCGCCTCGCCTTCGCTGCGGGTGATGGCCGAGCGGCTCGCGGCGCTCCAGGCGCTCCAGGCGCGGCGCGAGGGACCGCAGTTGTTGGTGGTGACGGCGAACGCCGCCACCCAGCGCATGCTGACGCCGTTCCGCATTCGCCAGCTGACCCGCCGCCTGGCGCCCGGCGAGCGGATCGACCGCGACAAGCTGATCGCCCTGCTCACCGCCAACGGTTACCAGCGCACCGATGCGGTCGCGGATGCGGGCGACTATGCGGTGCGCGGCAGCCTGATCGATCTCTTTCCCGCAGGGCAGAAGACCGCCATTCGGCTCGACTTCTTCGGCGACGAGATCGAGACGATGCGGGCGTTCGATCCCGCCGACCAGCGCACCACCGGCGCGGCCGGTGCCTTTACCCTGATGCCGGCGTCCGAAGCGCTGCTCGACGAGGACAGCATCAAGCGGTTTCGTGCGCGCTATCGTGAGCATTTCGGCGCCAACGCCACCGGTGATCCGATCTACCAGGCGATCAGCGACGGCCGACGGCTGGCCGGGATGGAGCATTGGCTCCCGCTGCTCGAGGACAAGCTTGGCACACTGTTCGACCACCTTGGCGAGCACGACCTCGTGGTCAGGGACGAGCATTCGGACGGCGCGCTCGACAGCCGTTACGAGGCGATTCACGATTATTACCAGAATCGCGAACGGGCGATGGTCGCGGAGCCGGGCAGCTACCGGCCGCTCGAACCCAAGGCATTGTACCTCGGCCGCAAGGAATGGGACGGCTTTCTCGCCGACCGGCCGGTGCACCGGACCTCGCAATTTCCCGAGCCCGCCTCCGAGCGGGTGATCGACTTCGGGGTCAGCCCGGCGCGCGACTTCGCCCCGGAGCGAGCGCAGAACGAGAATATCTACGAAGCCGTCGTCGATCATGCCCGCAAGCTGCGAAAATCGGGGCACAAGGTCGTCCTGGCGAGCTACAGCGGCGGCGCCCGCGAGCGGCTGGGCGGCCTTCTCAAGGACCATGGGTTGGCTGGCCTGAAGCTGGCGGCAAGCTGGCAGGAAGCGCTTGGCGCCCGCACCGATGCCGCGCTGCTAGTGCTGCCGCTGGACCACGGATTCACGACGCCGGAGGTGGCGGTGCTGACCGAGCAGGACATGCTCGGCGACCGGCTGGTGCGGAGGCGCAAGCGCAAGAAGAGCGCCGACGCCTTCCTGTCGGAACTGGCGACGCTGACCCCCGGCGACCTCGTCGTGCACATGGAGCATGGCATCGGCCGCTACGAGGGGCTGACCAAGGTCCAGGTCGGCAAGGCGCCGCACGACTGTGTCGCGCTGGAATATGCCGGCGGCAATAAGCTGTACGTGCCGGTCGAGAATATCGACGTGCTGTCCCGCTACGGCTCCGGCGAGGAAGGCGTGACGCTCGACCGGCTCGGCGGCGAGGCATGGCAGCGGCGCAAGGCGCGGATGAAGGAGCGCATCCGCGAGATTGCGGGTGAGCTGATCGCAACGGCCGCGCTGCGCGCGACCCGCGCCGGCGTCGTCGCGGAGCCCGACAGCGCATACCCGGCGATGGTCGACCGCTTCCCCTATGAGGAGACGGACGACCAGCAGAGGGCGATCGGCGACGTTCTGGATGACCTTGGCGCCGGGCGGCCGATGGACCGGCTGGTGTGCGGAGACGTCGGTTTCGGCAAGACGGAGGTTGCGCTTCGCGCGGCGTTCGTGGCCGCAATGTCCGGTTATCAGGTGGCGCTGGTGTGTCCGACCACCCTGCTCGCGCGGCAGCATTTCACCAATTTTGTCGAGAGATTGAAAGGCTTCCCGATCGAGGTTGGCCGGCTGTCACGCCTGGTGTCCTCGACGGAAGCGAAGAGGACCCGCGACCTGCTGGAAGCGGGTCAGATGGACATCGTCATCGGCACCCATGCGATCTTGGCCAAGAGCGTCAAGTTCAAGAAACTGGGACTGGTGATCGTCGACGAGGAGCAGCGGTTCGGGGTAACCCACAAGGAGAGGCTGAAGGCGCTCAAGACCGATGTGCATGTGCTAACGCTGACCGCTACGCCGATCCCGCGCACGTTGCAGATGGCGATGTCGGGTCTGCGCGAACTGTCGGTGATCCAGACCCCGCCGGTCGACCGGCTGGCGGTGCGCACCTACGTCACGCCGTGGGACCCGGTGGTGATCCGCGAGGCGCTGCTGCGCGAACATTATCGCGGTGGGCAGAGCTATTTCGTGGTGCCGCGGGTCGCCGACCTGCCGGATATCGAGGAGTGGCTCCGCGAGGAGGTGCCCGAGGTCAAGCCGATCGTGGCCCACGGCCAGCTGTCTCCGACCGAGGTCGAGGAAAGGATGAGCGCTTTCTACGACCGCAAGTATGACGTGCTGCTGTCGACCACCATTGTCGAGAGCGGGCTGGACATTCCGTCCGCAAATACGTTGATCGTCCACCGCGCCGACCGGTTCGGGCTGGCGCAGCTGTATCAGCTCCGCGGGCGGGTCGGCCGTTCGAAGACGCGGGCCTATGCCTATCTGACGACCCCGGCCGACCGGATCATCACGGAGACGGCGCAGAAAAGGCTGCAGGTGCTCGCCAATCTCGACAGCCTTGGCGCGGGTTTCCAGCTGGCGAGCCACGACCTCGACATTCGCGGGGCCGGCAACCTGCTCGGCGACGAGCAGTCCGGTCACATCAAGGAGGTCGGGTTCGAGCTCTACCAGTCGATGCTGGAAGAGGCGATCATGACGGTGAAGAGCGGCGGCGCCGAGCGGCAGGAGGAATTCTCGCCGCAGATCAATGTCGAGGCCCCGATCATGATCCCCGAGGCCTATGTTCCCGACCTCGATTTGCGAATGGGCCTGTACCGTCGCCTGGGCGAGCTGGAGGACAGCCGCGGGGTGGAGGAGTTCGCCGCCGAGATGATCGACCGCTTCGGCCCACTGCCCGAGGAGACCGGCAATCTGCTTCAGATCGTGGAAACGAAGATCAACTGCCGCAAGGCGTGCATCGCCAAGCTGGATGTCGGCCAGCGCGGCGCGGTGGTGACCTTCGCTAGCCACGGTTTTCCCGACTTGCCGGGCCTGCTGGCCTACGTTGACCGGCTGAAGGGGGCGGCAAAGCTTCGCCCGGACAGCAAGCTGGTCGTCAGCCGCGACTGGACCAGCCCGCATGCCCGCCTCAACGGCGCGCTGCAGCTGTCGCGCGGGCTGGCCCGGGTGGTTGCAGCGGGTGAGAAGAAGGATGAGCGGGTCAAGGAGGTCGCTTAGGAAGTCAGGCCGCCGCTCGCTCGATCCCGACGAACCGGATCAGCTCCTGCTCCCTGAGCGGAGCCGACTGCAGAAAGCCCTGATACAGGTCGCAGCCCCAGCCGGCGAGCAGCGCCAGCTGGGCGGAGTCCTCCACCCCTTCGACCACCACCTGCAAGCCGAGTTCGCGCGCCAGGCCGATCATGGCGCGGACAACGATCCGGTCGCGCTCCTCGCCCCCGATGTTGGCAATCAGGCTGCGGTCGATCTTGAGCGTGTCGAGCGGGAGCGAGGTCAGGTAAGCAAGGTTGGTGTAGCCGGTGCCGAAGTCGTCCACCGCGATGCGCACTCCAGCGGAGCGGAGCTGCGCCAGTTGGGCGGAAGCGCCAACCCGGTCCGCGACCAGGCTGCCTTCGGTGATCTCCGCCGTGACCCGCTCAGGGCTGAGGCCCGCAGCGGCGATCTCCCGCAGCAGCCAGCATCCGTAGCCGGGCCGGGCGAGATCCTCGGCCAGGAGGTTGATCGCCACCCGCAACTTGCCGAGCGGACCGGTCCACGAGCCCACCGTGCGGAGCGCCTTGCGCTGCACCGCGCGCGACAGCCGTTCGGCGAGGTTGGCGCGGCCGGCCCGAGCGAACAATTCCTCCGGCGAGCCGCAGCCAGTCCAGCGGGACAGGGCTTCGACCCCGACGATCTGCCCGGTCGCCACCTCGAACTGCGGCTGGAAGGCGAGGACGATGGAGTCGCTGCCGATCGCGGCCGCAAGGGCGCGGTCGGGCCGCGGACGAGCGGGCGCCGGGATCCTTCGATCCGACGCCCGCTGCCCCCGCGCAAGCCAGCTGCAGAGCGATTTCATCCATGATGTGTACGCCCCCCGGGAGGTACTCGGGAGCGGATTTTCGGCGCTGCGCCGGAACGGGACAGTGGCAGGATTGCTTATCCCTGCATAAGGTGGCGGCCGTGCCGCGGCGTTCCGAAGGAAACCAGTTGACCGCAGAATCTCCCGCACCAAGGCTGGCTCCAGTCCGCGACCTGGCGGCGCGCGGGATCGGCCTGCTGGCATCGCACGGCGGCAGCGCGCAGGCGGCGGAGGCGATGCTGCGTCGCCGCTACAGCTGGGCGGACGAGCGTGACGCCAGTCTGCTCGTGGCGCTGGGCGGGGACGGCTACATGCTCCACACCCTACACCAGATGCTCGATGGCGGTGAGGAACGGCCCGTGTTCGGGATGAACCGCGGCACTGTGGGCTTCCTGATGAACGATTGGCGGCTCGACCGGCTGGCCGAGCGGATCGCGGCGGCCAAGCCGATCAAGGTCGCGCCGCTGACCATGAAGGCAATCACCATCCGCGGCGACGAGTGGACCCACGCCGCCATCAACGAAGTGTCGCTGCTGCGGGAAACCCGGCAGGCGGCCAAGATCGAGGTTCTGGTCAACGGCCGTGTGGCAATGCCGGAACTCGTCGCGGACGGAATCCTGGTTGCAACTCCGGCCGGTTCGACCGCCTATAATTTTTCGGCTGGCGGGCCGATCCTGCCGCTGGCCGCGAAGATGCTGGCGGTGACCCCCATCGCCGCGTTCCGGCCGCGCCGCTGGTCGGGCGCGATCCTGCCGGACGACACGCGCATCTGCTTCAAGGTCCACGACCCGGAGGATCGGCTGGTCAGCGCGGTAGCCGACCAGTTCGAAGTGCGCGATGTGGCGCAAGTCGAAGTCTCGCTTGACCGCAGCCGTTCGCTGACCCTGCTGTTCGATCCCGAGCATGCGCTGGACGAGCGCATCGCGATGGAGCAGTTCGCGACGTGAGGAAGAGGCCGCTCATGCTGAGGAGCGACTGAGCAAAGTCGAAGGCGCGTCTCAAAGCATCGAAGCCCTTCGAGATTGGTCTTCGATACTCTCCTGTGGAGCTGCTCAGCCCCTCCTTAGGGCGAGCGGGAAATAAGGCCCTGAGCCCCTTGCCAACCACCATCCGCTAAGCCATAGGCGCCCCCGCGCACCGCGAAAGCGATGCTGCTCCCCGGTAGCTCAGCGGTAGAGCGTTCGACTGTTAATCGAATGGTCGCCTGTTCGAATCAGGCCCGGGGAGCCATTTTCTTGAGACTCTCAGTCCTGCGCGCGGCGAACCTTCGCAGTTGGCCGGCGACATCCGCTTCCGACGCAAAGCAGTCGTTCGCTCGCCTAAGGGCTTGGGACCAGGTTCGCTATCTGTGTTGCTCTAGGGCCTCAGCGTCCACACCCGCGATAAGGATGGTAAACAATACTGTGTCCCAGACGTCGGTCGCCTCGATTCTTATCTCAGCGCCGTTCCAGACACGCTCCGGCTCCTCTTTGAGCACCTGCCCCACGAAGCGGACAGCCTCCATGCGAGCCATCTGCGCGTCCGGGTAATCAGCCCCGATCACGTCGACCTTGTGGCCATCCTCGACGATGTTGAAGAAGTAGCGCGCCATAGCCGATATCTTCACTCCTGACCGCAACTAAGCAAGGTTGTTTTCTGCTTTGGTGCGTGTCCGCTTTCCACCCGAGCAGCGCTGCGGCGATCAGACTTGCGCCATCAGAGTCGCATTCCCGCCCGCAGCGGTGGTGTCCACGCAGGTCACCCGCTCGGTGGCGAAGCGGTCGACATAATTCGGACCGCCCGCCTTTGGCCCCGTTCCCGATAGCCCCTCGCCGCCGAACGGCTGGCTTTCCACCACCGCGCCGATCTGGTTGCGATTGACGTAGAGGTTGCCCACGCGGGCGTGGCGCTCGACGTAGTCGGCGACCGTGTTGATGCGGCTCTGCAGGCCAAGGGTGAGGCCGTAGCCGGTGGCGTTGACCTGGTCGATGACCTTGTCCAGCTCGCCCGACTTGAAGCGGATCACGTGCAGCACCGGGCCGAAATTCTCGCGGTCAAGTTCGCGTAGGCTGCCGATCTCGGCCATGATCGGGGTGACGAAGCTGCCCTGCTCGCAACCGGCGGGCAGCGGAAGTTCAGCGAGGATCTTCGCCCGCGTCCGCAGGTCGGCGACATGGGCGTCGAGCGCGGCCCTGGCTTCCTCGTCGATCACTGGACCGACATCGACGGTAAGGTCGCGCGGATCGCCGATCTTCAGCGCCTGCATCGCCCCGCCGATCATCGTCAGCATCGTGTCCGCGACGTCGTCCTGGACGAACAGAACCCGCAACGCGGAGCAGCGCTGGCCCGCCGACTGGAAGGCCGAAGCGATGACGTCGCGGGTGACTTGCTCCGGCAGCGCGGAGCTGTCGACGATCATCGCATTCTGCCCGCCGGTTTCGGCGATCAGCGGAACGATTGGCCCGTCCCGCTCGGCAAGCGTGCGGTTGATCGCCTTGGCAGTGCCCGTGGAGCCGGTGAAGGCGACGCCGGCGGTGAGCGGGTGGGCAACCAGCCCCGCACCGACCCTGCCGTCACCCGCGAGCATCTGCGCCACGTCGGCGGGCACGCCGGCCTGGTGCATCAGTTCGATTGCGAGCGCGCCGATCAGCGGTGTTTGTTCAGCCGGCTTGGCGATGGCGGCGTTGCCCGCGGCCAGCGCCGCCGCGACCGGGCCGATGAAAATGGCCAGCGGGAAGTTCCACGGGCTGATGCAGGTCCACACGCCGCGGCCATGGAGCCGCAGTTCGTTCAGCTCGCCAGTCGGACCGGGCAGCCGGACGGGAGCGACGAACTTCGTGCGGGCTTCGGATGCGTAGAAGCGCAGGAAATCGACCGCTTCGCGGACTTCGAGGACGGCGTCGGGCAAGGTCTTGCCGGCTTCGCGGATGCACAGACTGTAGAAGTCGGCCTTGTGTTGCTCGAACAGGTCGGCGGTGCGGTCGAGCAGGCGTGCCCGCTCGCTGCCGCCAAGAGCGTCCCAGGCAGGCTGGGCTGCGGACGCGCGCCGTAGGGCGGCGTCGATATCGCCTTCGGTCGCTTCGGTGGCGACGCCGACCTCAATGCGGCGGTCGAACGGGGAGCGGATGACGGTCTTGGCGCCCGTCCCCCGCCCAGCCGACCACGACCTGCCCTCGAGCGCCTGCAGCTTGGCCAGCAGCGGCTGGCGGACGCTTGCGTCCGAGAGATCGACGCCGGCAGAGTTGCGCCGGTTGGTCCCGAACATCTCGCCGGGGAGTGAGATTGCGGGGTTGCGGCGTGGAGTCAGGGCGGCAAGCTGCTCGACCGGGTCGCGGACCAGTTCATCGAGGCTGATCTGCTCGTCCGCTATGCGGTTGACGAAGCTGGAATTGGCTCCATTCTCCAGCAAGCGGCGAACCAGATAGGCAAGCAGTTCCTTGTGGCTGCCGACCGGGGCGTAGATTCGCACGGGCGTCTGCGGTTCGCCAAGCTCCCGCTCCAACCTGGCGAGACCATCATACAGCCCCTCACCCATCCCGTGCAGCCGCTGGAACTCCAGCGGGGTGCCCTTGGCGAGCGCCTTGATCGCACCGATGGTGGTTGCATTGTGGGTGGCAAAAGCCGGGTAGATGCAGTCGCTTGCCGCCAGCAGGCGCTTGGCGCAGGCGAGATAGGAGACGTCGGTCGCCACCTTGCGCGTGAAGACCGGATAATCGTCGAAGCCGCCGACCTGGCTGAGCTTGATCTCGCTGTCCCAATACGCACCCTTGACCAGCCGGACCATCAGCTTGCGGCGGTGGGCGCGGGCCAGGTCGATCACCCATTCGGTTACCGGAAGCGCGCGTTTGGCATAGGCCTGCAACGCCATTCCAAGGCCGGTCCAGCCGTTCGCGAACAGGGCGTCGTCTGCGACCAGCGCCTCGATCAGATCCATCTGCAGTTCGAGCCGGTCCGCCTCTTCAGCGTCGATCGTCAGGTGGATGTCGGCAGCCGACGCGGTGTCCGCCAGCTCGCGGAGGATCGGCAGAATGTGCGCTTTCGCTTCATCGGCGCGCAGATAATCGTAGCGCGGGTGCAGCGCGGACAGCTTCACCGAAATGCCGGGCGAGCCAACGACGCCGCCGTTCGCCTCCTGTGCAATCCGCTTCAGCGCCCCGCGATAGGCGGCTGCGTAACGGGCTGCGTCTTCGCGGGTTCGCGCCGCCTCGCCGAGCATGTCGAAGCTATGGCTGAGACCGCGCTTGCGCTCCGGCGCGGCGCGTTCGAGCGCCTCGTCGATCGTCCGGCCGAACACAAATTGCGTGCCGAGGATCTTCATCGCCTGGCTGACCGCGGTGCGGATCACCGGCTCCCCCAGCCGCCCGACCGCGCGGCCGAGAGCCGCCTTCCACCCTGCCGAGCTGTCGTTGGCGCCGTCCAGCACCTTGCCGGTCAGCAGCAGGGAAAAGGTTGCCGCATTGACGAACGGCGAGCTGCTGTCGCCCAATTTGTCGGACCAGTCCGGTCCGGCCAACTTGTCGTGGATCAATTCGTCGGCCGTGTGCGCGTCAGGAATGCGAAGCAGTGCTTCGGCGAGGCACATCAGCGCCACCCCCTCGTCGCTGCCAAGGTCGTAGGCTTGCAGGAAAGCGTCGAGCCCAGCCGGCTTGTGGCCGCGGACCCCCTCAACGAGGGTGCGCGCGATCGCCTTGGCTTCGGCCGCCTGCGCCGGATCGAGACGCGCCTGGGCCAGGCGGCGCTCGACCAGCGCATCCTCCTCGGCGCGATAATCCCGCCGTACCTTGCTCCGGTCGATCAATGCGACGCCCTCCGGCGGGACGCTCAGCCGAGCTGGCCGTGACAATGCTTGTACTTCTTGCCGGAGCCGCACGGACAGGGAGCGTTGCGGTTGGCAGGCTCCGCCACGCTACCCTCGGGCCGCGTCGGCAGCTCAGGGCGCGGGATGGTCATCGCTTCGCTCATCCGGTCGGGCGACATCAGGCCCCGCGCCGCCGCGTCGAGGTCGAACGTATCGTCGTCGCCCGAGAATGGGTCGAGATGCTGGGTCAGGAAGGCCGGCAGTTCGGGCAGCGGCGGCGGCTCGAGCTGGATCTGCGCGCGGCTCAGCATACGCGTCACATCCTCGCGAATGGCGACGAGCAGCCGCTCGAACAGCAGGAACGCCTCCTGCTTATACTCGTCGATCGGCTTCTTCTGCGCGTAGGAGCGCAGGTGGATGACCTGGCGAAGCGCGTCCAGCGTCGCCAGATGCTCCTTCCAATGGTGGTCGAGCTGCTGGATGAGGAAGCTCTTCTCGATTTCCTGCCAGCGTTCCGGCTCGATCTCCGCGGTCTTGGCAATCATCGCCTCGTCCGCCAGCGCCTGCAGCCGCTCGATGATTATGTCCTGCTCGACCGCCTCTTCCTGCAGCCAGTCGGCCAGCGGCGGGTCGAGGTTGAGAACTTCGCGAACGCTTTCGGTCAGGCCGGCGAGATCCCATTGCTCCGGATAGGTGCCGGGTGGGCAGCTGACACCGACGAGGCTGGCGATGGTCTCGGCGCGCATGTCAACGATCACGTCGCTGACATTGTCCGAATCCATGATCTCGCCGCGCTGTTCGTAGATGACCTTGCGCTGGTCGTTCATGACATCGTCGAATTCGACGACCTGCTTGCGGATGTCGTAGTTGCGGGCCTCGACCTTCTTCTGCGCGGTCTCGATCGCCTTGCTGATCCACGGGCTGACGATCGCCTCGCCATCCTCGAGGTTCTTGTTCATCAGCCTGGCAAAGGCGGTCTGCGGCCCGAAGATGCGCAGCAGGTCGTCGTCGAGGCTCAGATAGAAGCGCGACAGTCCGGGGTCGCCCTGGCGACCGGAGCGGCCGCGCAGCTGATTGTCGATGCGGCGGCTTTCATGGCGCTCGGTGCCGAGCACGAACAGGCCGCCGGCGGCGAGCACCTGCTGTCGCTCCGCGTCGATCTCCTCGCGGATGCGCTCGATCGCATCGTCCCGCTCGGGACCATCGGGGAGGTCACGCAGCTCGTCCTCCATCCGGAATTCGAGGTTGCCGCCCAATTTGATGTCGGTTCCGCGGCCGGCCATGTTGGTGGCGATGGTCACCGCTCCGAGCCGTCCGGCCTGCGCCACGATATGCGCTTCACTCTCGTGGAAGCGGGCGTTCAGGACCGAGTGGGTGATCCCCTCCGCATTGAGATATTCGGACAGCATCTCCGACTTTTCGATCGACACGGTGCCGACCAGCACCGGCTGGCCAATCTCCTGCCGTTTCTTGATCTCCTTGGCGATGGCGCCAAACTTGTCGGTGATGTTCTTGTAGAATTCGTCGTCGTCGTCCTGCCGCTGAACGGGGACGTTGGTCGGGATCGAGACGACGTTCATCTTGTAGATGTCGAAGAACTCGGGCGCCTCGGTCAGCGCGGTTCCTGTCATGCCCGACAGCTTGGGGTACATGCGGAAATAGTTCTGGAAGGTAATGGACGCGAGCGTCTGGTTCTCCGGCTCGATCTGGACGCCTTCCTTGGCCTCCACCGCCTGGTGAAGACCATCCGACCAGCGGCGGCCGTCCATCATCCGGCCGGTGAATTCGTCGATGATGACGACCTTTCCGTCCTTGACGATATAGTCGATGTCCTTGCGGAACATGACGTTGGCCTTCAGCGCCTGGTTGAGGTGGTGGACCACCTGCGTATTCGCGATGTCGTACAGGTTCTGGCCTTCGATCAGCCCCGCCGCTTCCAGCGCGCGCTCCGCCTTTTCAGTGCCGTCTTCGGTGAGGACGACGCTCTTCTGCTTCTCGTCCTTGTCATAGTCGCCTTCCTCGAACGCCTTCACGATCGCGTCCACCGACATGTACAGTTCGGACTTGTCGTCGGTTGGCCCGGAGATGATCAGCGGGGTCCGCGCTTCGTCGATCAGGATCGAATCCACCTCGTCGACGATGGCGTAGTGGAAAGCGCGCTGGACCATCTGGTCGCGCGAATATTTCATGTTGTCGCGCAGGTAATCGAAGCCAAGCTCGTTGTTCGTCGCGTAGGTAATGTCGGCGTTGTACGCCTCGCGCCGCTCATGTTCGATCATGTTGGGCACGATCACCCCGACCGACAGGCCGAGGAAGTTGTACACCTGCCCCATCCACTCGGCGTCGCGGCGGGCGAGATAGTCGTTCACCGTGACCACGTGCACGCCCTTGCCGGGCAGCGCGTTCAGATAGGTGGCAAGGGTCGCGACCAGGGTCTTGCCCTCACCGGTTCGCATCTCGGCGATCTCGCCGCGGTGAAGCGCAATGCCGCCGATCATCTGCACGTCATAATGCCGCTGGCCGAGAGTTCGTCTGGCCGCCTCCCGCACGGTAGCGAACGCTTCGGGCAAGAGGTCGTCCAGCTTGGCGCCCCCGTCCAGCCGCTGGCGAAAGATCGCTGTCTGGTTCTTCAGCTCATCGTCGGTCAGCGCGGCGATCGTCGGCTCGAAGCCGTTGATCGCATCGACGATCTTGCCGAGCGAGCGGACGTAGCGATCGTTGGAGGAGCCGAAGACGGACTTGGCCAGTGCGGCAAACATGCGGTTTTCCTAGAGCCTGGATGAGCGCGCGAGACACGACGAAAGGACGCCCGCGCGCAGGCGTTTTCTGACGCGCGATGTAGGATTGGCCCCGCGCCTAGTCAATTGACCGAGCGGCGGGCCGAAGCCTAGCATTGCAGCCATGACGCAGACAGGTGGATGCCTGTGCGGAGCCGTCCGCTACCGCCTCGCGAGCGAGCCGTTCGACGCCGGTTGGTGTCACTGCCGAACGTGCCAGCTCAACAGCGGCTCTCCGGCGATGGCGTTTGCCAGCGTGCCGGTCGGGGACTGGATCGTCGAGCAGGGCGCAGAGGCAGTCCGGCAGGTCAAGTCATCGAGCTTCGGCCACCGCGAGGGCTGTGGCCGTTGTGGAACGCCGCTGCTGATGAAGGTCGATCACCAGCCGGAAACGGTAGATTTCAGCGTTGCCACCCTCGATGATTCCGCGGCAGTGGTGCCGAGTTACCATATTTTCTGGGCTAGCCGGGTCCCATGGTTCACGGTGTCCGACGACCTGCCCAAGCATGAGCGGTTCCGCCCGGATACCCGGGGGCTGGACGGAACGGAACCGCCGGGGGACTAGAGGTTGCCCTCAAGCCACTGCTGGATCTGGCCGCGGGGAGCGGCGCCGACCTTTTGCGCGATCGGCTCGCCGTTCTTGAACAGCAGCATGGTCGGGATTCCGCGCACGCCATATTTGCCCGGGGTGTCGGGATTCTCGTCGATGTTGAGCTTAGCCACGGTGACCCGCTCGCCGAGCTCGTTCGAGATCTCATCCAAGGCCGGAGCGATCATCCGGCAGGGGCCGCACCATTCCGCCCAGAAGTCCACCAGCACCGGCTTGTCGGAGCCGAGCACGTCGGACGCGAAGTTCTCGTCGGTTACGGTCTTGGTCGGCATGAGGATACTCCATTGATTCGCTTGGGAAGCGATATGGGGCGCACGCCGCTACTCCTCAACCGTCCAGCACGATCAGCGACGGGCCGGCAGTGTAGAGCAGTGCCGTTTCGACACGGCGGCCGGGAAAGATGACCTGGAGCGCGTCGGCATAGGCTTGCATCTGCTGGACATGCTGGCGGGGAACCGCGCCCAAGTTGGCAGGAACCGCGCGGCCGGTCTTGAAGTCGATCACCCGCACCCGTTCATCGTTGACCAATAACCGATCAACCGTGCCGGCGATCACCCGGCCGTCAGGCAGGGTCGCGGCGATCGGCGCTTCTGCCAGCGATCCATCCGCGAAAAGGTCGGCAAAGGCCGGCTCGCCGATGATCGCACAGGCGGCGGCGGCGATCTCCTCGCGGATGGAAGGCTCGTCCACGCCCGCGCTCCGCTCGAGCCAGCGCAGGGCTGCAGTTCGCCGCTCGGCGGGCGCAACCGCCGGCAGACGTTCGAACAAGGCGTGAAGCAATGTCCCGCGCCTCGCCGCGGCCCGCATCTCCGGTGTTGGCGGCGGCGAGGGCTCCAGGTCCTCGACGATCTGCGAGGGCGCGAGCGGGCGCGGTGGGCGGGTCTCGGCCGGCGCGGCCTGCCGAAGCCAGTCGGGAATGGTCGCGTCGGGTAACGGCTTCCGGGGCTTGCGGGTGCGCAAAGCTCCGGCTGGAACGCTGCCGCGGTACAGCAGCGCCCCGTCTTCCCGCGCAACCGCACCGCGGGCCTCCAGTGCCGCCTTGACCCGGGCATACCAGCTCTCGCCCGGAATGCCGCGGCTGGGCAGCACTCCGGCGACAACCAGCCGCTCGGACGCGCGGGTCAACGCGACGTACAGCAGGCGCCAATGCTCTTCCAGGTCGCGTTCCCTGCTCGTTGCGAGCAGCTCGCCAAAGGGGCTGACCATCTCCGCCTTGCGAGGGCGGACCACCGGCGCGAAGCCAGCGGCTCCCAGCGGCAGCGGCAGAGGCGAGTTCTTCTCGCCCAGGTTGGCGGGATCCGCAGTGGCGTCGGCCAGGATCACAACTGGCGCTTCGAGGCCCTTGGCGCCGTGGACAGTCATCACCCGCACCGCATTGGACGGTGCCGACGGGTCGCGCTTGATCTCCACGTCGCCCTTGGAGAACCAGGCCAGGAAGCGGTCGAGCGAGGCGATCTCCGACCGCTCGAACTCGAAGGCGGAGGCGACCAGCTCGTCGATCGGGTCGCGAGCCGCCGCGCCAAGCCGTTCCAGCAGGCGCCGCCGCCCCTGCAGCGGTCCCGACAGGATCGTCTCGAGGTAGCGTGCTGGCGTGGTGAAGTCGGCCATCGCCAGCAGAGCCCCCAATTGCTCGCGGGTGTCGGCCAGGCGGCTACCCTCGCCCGCGCGCCGTCCAAGCTCTTCCCACAGCGGCCGCTCGCGCCCGAACGCCAGGGCGTAAAGCTCGTCCTGCGACCAGCCGAACAATGGCGAGACCAGCAGGTTGGCGAGGTTGAGGTCGTCCAGCGGCTGGACCGCAAAGGCGACCGCCGCGATCAGGTCCTTGACCGCCAGCGGCGAGGACAAGTGCAGCCGGTCGATGCCTGCGACCGGTACGCCTTCCGCGAAAAGCCGGGCGACGATCAGGGAGGCGAGCTCGCCCCGGCTGCGGACCAGGATCAGGATATCGCCCGCGGTGAGCGGCCGGCGAGTCGTGGCCAGCGTCGGCGCCTCGTCTAGCCAGGAGCGGACCTCCCGCGCTAAGTGCGAGGCGAAGCGCCGTACCGGCTCGTCGATCCAACCCTCCTCCCCCTCCTCGCCCGCGCGCTCTTCCTCGTTCGGCGCGAAGGGGGGCCACAGCTCAACGCTGCCCGGCCGGTCGGAATGAAAGGCGCGTTGGAGATTGGGCTGGTTGGGCAGGCCCATCTGGGCGGGTCCGACTTCCGCGATCACCGCGTCGACGACCTCCAGCACGGCTGACGCGGAGCGGAAGCTGGCGTCGATCGACAGGTCGCGGAAGGCCCGCGTCCGATGTTCCTCGCCTGCCTCCTCGGCGGCTGCCCGGGCCGCGTCCGCCCGCTCGCGGACCGTCTGCCGCATCGCCTCGAACTCACGCGGGTTGGTGCCCTGGAAGCCGAAGATGGCCTGCTTGAAATCGCCGACCATGAACAAGGTGCGGTGCGTCCCTGCGGCTCCGGCGCCGCTGAAATATTCCTCGATCAAGGCGCCGACGATCGCCCACTGGTCGGCATTCGTGTCCTGCGCCTCGTCCACCAGAATGTGATCGGTCCGGCGGTCAAGCTTGTAGCGGACCCACTCACCCATGCCGGGAGTGGCGAGGAGGCGCCGGGTCCAGCGGATGAGGTCGTCGAAGTCGGCCACTCCGCCGGCCCGCTTGGCGCGGGTGTAGGCTTCGGAGAAGGCGGCTCCGGCGCGAAGGCCTGCGGCCTGCACCGCGGCTAGCGCCGCCGCCTTCTGAAGCTGCAGGAGTTCGCCGATCGCTTCGGCGAGCAGGTCGCAATGGTCCTCGGCATCCGGGTACGCCTTCAGCAGGCCCGACTGGACCTTGCGTCGCTCCCCGGCCTGCGTGAAAACAACCTGGGCAAGTTCATCCAGCGCACCGCAGCGTTCCTCCGGCGGTAGCGCCAGCCAGCGCTCGATCCGCTCGGCCATCGGCAAGGCCGACTTCACACCCCAGCTGCGGTGCGCCTTGCCGATCGCGTGGAGCAGGTCGCAGTCGAAACTGTCGTCGGCGCAGCGCTCCGACACCAGGTCGGCGATGCTGCCGGCGGGGAGGCCCATGGCAGTCCGCAGCCGCTCCTCGATCGTGCCCAGCCCGCTCAGTTCCGCCATCGCCTCCGGCTGCCGGGCGCACGCCATGAGGTAGCGCTCGGCGTCCCGCTCGCCGAGCCGCAGGCTGAGCGCCTGGATGTCGAGGGTCAGTTGATGGTCGCCGCGATTTTCCGCGTCCGACACCAGCGCCGCCAGGGTCCGCCGGGCAAGCAGTTGCTCCTGGCGTCCCTCGATCGGCCGGAAGCCAGGAGTGATCTCCGCTTCCGCCGGAAATGCACCGAGCAACGTCTGCGCGAAGCTGTGGATGGTCTGGATGCGCAATCCACCGGGGGCGTCGAGGGCTTCGGCGAACAGGCGCCGGGCCCGCTGCAACGCCGACTTGTCGCGGGTTTCGTCGAGCGCGAAGAGTTCGCGCTCGAGCATCTTGTCGGGCAGCCGGACCCAGCTCGCCAGGCGCGCTCCGATCCTGTTCGCCATCTCGGCCGCGCCGGCCTTGGTGAAGGTGAGGCAGAGGATGCTTTCCGGCCGCACGCCGCCAAGCAGCAGGCGCAGCACCCGTGCGGTCAGGACCTGCGTCTTGCCCGTCCCCGCGCTGGCCGACAAAGCGGCGTGGATGGCTGGGTCGGCGGCGAGCGCCTGATCCGGTTGGAGCGCATGGAGAGGTTGGAAGCGGCCGTGCATCGCGTCACCGCATAGCAAGGCGTGCAGCGCTTCCCAATGCGCCTCTCGCGCGTTTATTGGGCCGACCGCAGATCAGGGGAAGACAACAGCATGAGCGACGCCGCCGACAAGAAGCCCGCCAAGGCGAAGTCCGACAAGCCGGAAGCCAAGCAGTTCCGCGCCGGAATGGCGGTGGGCATCGGTTCGGCGGCGATCGTCGCCGCCTTGCTCTACGCGCGGTCGGGCAAGCCGAAGAAGAAGTGATCCATATCACTGTCAGGAGCCGTATGCCCTGGGCTGTTCACGAGCATCAATCCCGTCCGTACCATTCCTCCAGCCGCATCAGCTGGTCGTAATCACCATAAGGCGCGTAGGCTGGATGAAGCTTAGCGGTGAAGGGCTCCTCGCCGCGCAGCCACTTTGCCGCGGCGGCGGCAAAGTGGCGCTCCGCTTGCTCGAGGAAGGCCACGGCGTCCCCGTCATCGGGGGATTCAACATAGCCGAACGCCTGACGGCCGGGCTTCTTGGCCAGCGACCAATATTCGTGTGCCCCGGACTCCCCGGCCACCGCCTCGAACCCACCGCGCGAGGCGATGAGCCCAAGCAGGCCGAGCTGCAGCGCGAACCCTTCCTGCACCGCGGTCTTCGAGGGCGGTTTGCCGGTCTTGTAGTCGAGGATCGCGACGCGGCCGTTGGCGAGACGGTCGATCCGGTCCGCCTTGCCATGCACCGTCACCCCGGCAATCTCCGCTTCGCCCTTGGCCTCGGCTGCAAGGGGGCGGCGACCCGCCTCGCGGTTGCTGCGCTCCTGCGCCGCCAGCCAGTCGATCGCTTCCAGCAGGCGCGGCTGCCACAGCGCCCGCAGCAGCGGGTGGATCGCCTCGTCCAGCAGCAAGTCCCGGGCCCGCGGAAGCAGCGCTTCGGGGTCGCACTGGTCCTCCGCCAGCCACAGTTCCAGCACCTTGTGGACCGCGCTGCCCTTCCACGCTGCGGTGTGGTCGGCGTCCACCGGGTCCAGGCTGCGCAGTTTCAGCATGGCCTGCGCATAAAACGCGAACGGGTCGGCCTGAAGCCGGTCGACTGCGGTGACCGCGAGCCGGGTCGGCCGATCGGCAACCGGCGGGCATGGCGCGGGGCGGCTCCCGGGCCGGTACTCCGCGGGCGCATCGATCGCCGCGGCGAGCCGTTCCAGCCGGACATCGCGGGCCAGCCCGCCCGTCATTGCCATCAGGCGCAGCAGGAAGCGCGACGCGACCGTGGGCGAGCGGCTGTCCCGCCGCGCGCGAGTGATCAGCACTCTCGGGGCGCCGAGCGCGCTGGCGAAATCGTGGGCCGACAAGCCGATGCGATATTCCAGGCCCGGGAGGCGGAGGTTGGCGCGGATCTTCGGCGCGAGCCACGGGTCGGGCTGCGGCAAGGCCGGCCAAGTGCCTTCGTTGAGGCCGCCCAGGATCATCAGGTCGGCCTGCTGGAGCCGGGCTTCGAGTAGGCCGAGGATGGCGATCCGCGGGTGGCCGCCGAACGGAGGGCGGACCGCTCGTTCGTCGAGCAGTTGGCGGAGCAGCGGCACGGCATCTTCCGCCGCGAGCAGGACCGAGTCCGTCCCCTCCCCTGCCTCCAGGTCGCTCAGCAGTTCGGCGGCGGCGCGGCCGTCCGGTCCGCTCCATGCCCGGTCCCCGGCAATCGCATGCGCCATTTCCCGCAAGCGGGCGGCGAAAGCAGCGAGCGAGGTTGGGCCGGCGAGCGCCGCCTCGACCTGTTCAAGGCAAGGCCGCACGTTGCGCCAGGCCTTGCCGCAGCCACGGCTCTGGCGTTCCTTGTCCTTCTCGGCGCAATGCGCATCGATGCCGGCCAGCCCTTCCGGCGGGCGGGGTCCGCGCAGCGCCAGGTCGAGCAAGCGCGCGGCGTCCAGCCACGCCTGCCGGTCATCAGCCTGCCCGGCCAACGGGTGCTTGATGAGCGCAAGGGTCGCAACCGGCGCGAGCCGCTCAGCGGCCGCGGCGGCGATCCCGAGCAACAGGGTCCCGGCGGGGGTTTGCGAGAGGGGCTTGCCGGCGCTGTCATCCGCCTGCACTCCCCAGCGCTGAAGCAAGGCGGAGACCCGCGCCGCAAGGAGGCGGTCGGGCGTGACTAGCGCGGCGGTTTGCCCCGGCGTTTCGAGCGCTTCCCGCAGGCCGATCGCGATCGCCTGTGCCTCCGAGGCTGGGTCCGGAAGCTCGGCATAGCGCACGCCCGTCAGCCGCCGCTCGGGCGGGGCGAGGCCGTTCCACTTGTCCGTGAAGCGGGCGGCCGTCATGGCATGGGCGATGGCCCGCCCGCGCACCGCTGGTGCCGATGCGCGGCCTGCGCGCGGCCATACATCTGCCTCTTCGCGGCCAACCCCGATCCGGTCGAGCAGCCGCTTGAGGTGGAACTGTGGATGGGTTTCGTCAGCGTGGCCGTCGTCCGGGTCGAGAGCGTCCCATTCCTCCTCGCTCATCGCGGCGACCGGGCTGAGCGCCGGCAGCACCACCGCGCCGTCCGGCATGCGAGCGACCTGGGCCAGCAAGGCGGCAACCGCCGGGGCGGAGGTGGTAATGCCGGCGGCGATGGTGAACCCGTCGGGCGGAGCGTCGCCCCAGCGCTTCGCCAATCCGCGCAGCAGGCGATTGCGCCGCTCCGCCAGATCAATCCCCCCCATGGCGGCAAGTTGCTCCGGCCACGCCTTCAACAAGGCCTGCAGCCGGGCGAGCGACAACTGCCAGTGCCCCGCGAGCTCCGGTGCGTCGAGCGCGGCCTCGGCCAGCTTGGCGGGCGGCACTTCCTCGATCAGCAACGCGTCGAGGGTACGGGCGAGGTCCGCGGCCAGACGGAAGCTTTCCGCGGCGCTCATCGACTCGCCAGGCTGTCCGCGCACCAGCCGTGCCAAAGTGACCAGCCGTACCAGCGGATCCACCGACGCAGGCAGCGGCTCCGCGTCGGCCGGGTCGAGCGCACCGCCGATTCGATCGTCGAGTTCCGGGTCGCCGATCGCGATCAGCCTGGGGAGGAGCAGCCCACCACCGCTCGCGCGGACGAACGCCTCCGTCACCGTGCGCACCGCGCGGTTGTTCGGCAGCAGGATCCGCCCGCGAGCGAGCGCCAACGGATCGGCTCCATGCTGGGCGATCAGCCCGGCAGCGAGCGCATCGGCGAAGCTGCGATGCGCACCGATTGTGAACACCCGCGGGCGAACGGCCGTGCCGCCGGCCTCGTCAGGCAAAGTTGAGCGCCCGTTCGGTCGCAGTGATCGCGGGAGGCGAGCCGACATCGAACCATAGCCCCTGATGGACCACGCCGAAGCAGCGGCCCCCCTCGATCGCGCGGTCCCACAGGAGGTTGGTCGAGAATGGCCCGTCCGGCGCTCCGTCCAGCATGCTCTTGGCCATGATCTGGATGCCGGTGAAGACGAACGGCGCGACCTTGCTGCGGGTTCGGCGGCGAAGCCGGCCGTCGCGGTCCATGTGGAAGTCGCCCTGCCCCGAATGATTGCCGGCGCGGGCATGCGGAACCAGCAGGAGCAATGCGTCCATCCGCTCGGCGTCCCAATGAGACGCCAGCAGCTTGAGCGTGTCGGTCGGTCCGTCGACCCAGAAATTGTCGCTGTTCACCGCCAGGAACGGGTCGCAATCGATCAGCGGAAGCGCCCGCTTCAGCCCGCCGCCGGTCTCCAGCAGGAGGTCGCGCTCATCGGACACGGCGACCTCCAGGCCCTGAACATGGTTGCGGAGATGCGCTTCCAGAGCATCGGCAAGGTAATGGACGTTGACCACCACGCGCTCGACCCCGGCCACCCGCAACCGGTCGAGCACATGGTCGAGCAGCGCCTTGCCCGCCACCTCCACCAGCGGCTTGGGGCGGGTTGCGGTCAGGGGCCGCATCCGCTTGCCCAGCCCCGCGGCCATCACCATCGCGGTGCGCGGGACCGGTGCTTCGATCTCAGGTCGAAGCCGCAGGCTCTGGCGGACATTGCTCACGCCGCGATCGCCTCGGTCCAGGGAGCCGAGCGGCAGTCCGGCGGGACATTACGGTCGAACCAGGCGCGCACTCCGGCCAAGTGCGGACGTTCGAGGTCGCGTTCCAGTAGCCCCCACATCCGGGGCTGAAAGGCGCGGTAATGCGGCTTGCCGTCGCGCTTCCACAATCGCGTGAAGACGCCAAGGATGCGTGTGTTGCGCTGTGCCGCCAACGCCCAATAGGCGGCCTCGAAGGCGGGAGGGGCCGCGGTCGCGGCGACGTAGCGGTCGATCATCGCTCGTTCGACCTCGGGCGACACGTCGCGGCGCGCGTCCTCCAGCACGGAGCACAGATCGTAGGCCGGGTGGCCGGCAAGCGCGTCCTGGAAATCGAGCAGCCCGAAGTGAGCCACCCCCTGGCGTCCGGCGACCAGCATCACATTCTCGGCATGATAGTCGCGCAGCACGGTGACCGGTCCCAGCCCGTCCCGTGCCACCGGGGCAAGCGCCTCCGTCCAGGCCTCCCGGTAGCCGTCCACATCGACCTGCAGGTCGAGCGCCCGGCAGTACCAGTCGGGGAACAGCATCAGCTCGTCCAGCCACTGGTCCAAACCATGCCGCGGCAGGCCCTCCATTGGTGGATGGCGGTGCAGGTGGACCAGGACGTCGGTAGCGACCTCGTACAAATCGCGCTCGCGTCCAGGAGCGGCGTCCAGCGCCTCTCGCAGCCGGTCGTTACCCAGGTCGCTGAGCAGCAGCAGGCCCCCTTCGATATCCCGCGCCAGGATCTCGGGCGCGGACAAGCCGGCATTGCCGAGCCATTCGGCGACCGCCACGAAAGGGCGCGGATCCTCGTTTGGCGGGGGCGCGTCCATCAGCACCGCGAGCCGCTCACCGTGCACGACCCGGAAGTAGCGGCGGAAGGAGGCATCGCCCGCGAGGGGCAGGATCGCCGCGCCAGCCCAGCCGTTGGCCGCAAGGAAGTCGGCGGCGTGCGGCGGAGGAGTCATTGTGGAGGCCATCGTCCCTCCCATGCCGCGGGCACCTCGGCTGTCAAGGAGCGAGCGCCGTCCGGTGCGAAATCGATGAAGAGCCGAAGCGCCTCGGGCCAGGCACCCGCGCCCGCGCGCTCCGGCCATTCAACGAGCAGGCAGCCATCCTCGAGCACGCCGTCGAGGCCGAGCTCCGCCAGCTCCGACGAATCCTCCAGCCGATAAAGGTCGGCATGCCAGATCGGCAGCGGCAAATCGTCGTACGGCTGGACGATCGCGAAGCTGGGGCTCGGAACCTCACCGGCATGTCCCGCCGCCCGAAGAATGGCGCGGGCCAACGCAGTCTTCCCTGCTCCCAGGGGACCGGACAGGGCCACCACGTCGCCCGGCATCAAGCGCTTGGCGAGCGCCCGTCCCACGCGCCGCGTCGCGCCCTCGTCGCCCAGGATCATGCGGATTTCCGGGGAATGGTCAGGATCACCTCGGTTCCCTTGCCCAGCTCCGATCTGAGCTCAACCGTTCCGCCGTGCGCCTCGATAAACTGCCGGGTGAGCGGAAGACCAAGACCAAGCGCCGCCTCCCCCCGGCTGCTGCCGATCCGGGTGAAGCGATCGAACACCCGCTGCTGGTCTTCCGCAGCGATGCCGGGCCCATGGTCGCGGACCGACACTAGCGCCTGGCGGTCGTCGCCCGACGCACTGACCAGGACCTGTCCCCGCGCCTCCGAATGCGCGAAGGCGTTGCGCAACAGATGCTCGAGCGCCTCGCGGATCCGCCTGGCGTCGCCGACCACCACGCCCGCCGACGGCTCGATCCGGCTGTCCAGCTGCAGCGCCTTCTCGGCCGCCGCCGGCTCCATCTTGTCGACCACGCTGCGAGCGAGCCCCGCAAGGTCGATCCGGTCGCGATCGAGGACCATCGCGCTCCGCGCTCCCTGCGTGAGGTCGAGCACGTCGTCGATCAGCTTGGACAGGCGGGCCACCGATTCGAGGATCGCCGCGACATAGTCCGCAGCGGCCGGCGCCAGCTTGCCGGCATAGCCCGCGGCCAGCATTTCAGCGAACCCGCCGATCGACGTCAGCGGAGTGCGCAGTTCATAACTCATGTTGGCGACAAAATCGGTCCGGACCTGGTCGGCTTCCTCCAGCGCCGTGGTGCGCTCGCGAAGCGCCGCTTCGATACGCGTGGAGTCGGTCACGTCCACCATGGTGAACAGCGCATTTCCGTCGGGCAGCGGAACGGCCGCGAACTCGAAATGCTGGCCGTCGACCATGCTCAGGCGCCCGCTGCCCTGCCGCCGCTCGGTGGTTGCCGCCCGGACTAGTTCGCGCAGCTGGGCCGCAGCGGTCGGGTTGACCAGTCGGCGCGCCATCGCGGGGACCAACTCGTCGACCCGCGGATGCTCGCCGAGCCAGCTCTCGTCGAGGTCCCAGAAACTACAGAAGCGCCGGTTCCAGAGGTAGAGCCGGCCGTCGCTGGCGAAGACGCTGATGCCTTCGAACAGATTGTCGAACGTGGCGGTACGGACCCGCAGCAGGGTGTCGCGGGCGGATGCCAGCCGCACCTGCTCGGTGCGATCCTCGAAGATCAGCCGAAGGCTTCCGTCCGGCAACGGCTGGCCGACCACCCGGAGATGGTCGCCGTTGGCGAGCGTCCATTCCTCCTCGACCGCTTCGTCAGGCGAGGTGAACCAAGCCCGGCGCTCCGCTTTCCACTGCGGGAAGTCGCGGACTTCCGGCAGGCGATGATTCTCCCGCATCCGCTCCAGGACGCGGTCGAACTCCGGCCGCTCGTTGAGCCACTCGGGTTCGAGCTGCGCCATGATGGCGAAGGGCTGGTTATAAAAGGAGAGGCTGCGATCCGCGTCGAACTGAACCGCGCCGGCGGTCATGCGGTCCGCCAGTTCCCGCTGGCTTTCGACATAGCGGCCGAGCTCGTAGCGGGCATCCTCCAGGTCCTGGATGTCCATGGCGAAACCGGCCACCGCCCCGCTGGCCAGCGGAACGTCGACAATCCGCAGCATGCGCCGCTCGCCGCCGATCGTCGCCGGCTGCGCACGCGAATAGGGCCGCCCGGTCTCGAGCGCGACCGCGGCGCCGGCGCGGGCGCCCTGCTCGCCGACCGAATCAATCAGTTCGCTTCCGCGCGCGATCACTTCGGCTGCATCGCGCCCCTCCACCGCCGCGACGAACGCCCGGTTGACGAGGCCGAGCGTCAGGTCCTTCCCTCGGTACCACATCGGGAAGGGCGCGGATTCAATGAGGTGCGTCAGGGAGTCCAGCGCCGCTTCGGTTTGGTGAAGCGAGCGTTCGAGCGCAGCCTTTTCCGCTTCCGCAGTGCTGGTGTCGAAAAGCCACAGCAAGACGGTGCCGGCCGGATTGTCAGCCGGAGCCGGGCCGCCCCGCACGTCGAGAACGCGATCTGATCCGGCCACCCGCAAGGCGCACTCGAAGCGGCCGCCGCCAAGGGCCGTGCTGCGGACATGGTCCTGCAAGGCGCGAAGGTCGTCGGCCTCGATGCCGCGCTTTCCGTGGGCCATCTGGGCAAGCGACCCCGGGACCCTGTCGAGCCCGATCTCCCGCACCAGCCGCTCGTCCATTTCGAGCGCTCCGTCGGGGCGGACCAGCAGCGGCTTCGCGGGAGCCACCGACAGCAGACCGGCAAGCGCCTTGGCGGACCGCTGCACCCCGGCCGCATGCCGCAGCCGTCGGGCAGCGCCGATCGACAAGGCTGTGGCGACGACAATCCAGACTGCGGCAAGGCCGAGGGAGAGCAGCATCGCGCCGGTCAGTTCCCCCTCCATCCCAAAGATTCAGCCCGATAGTCGGGCGTTCCTACGCGCTGGCTTATGGAGTCCGGGCAAGCTGACGTTCAACCCCAAAGGCTGTCGGCCAAGAGCTTCATGTCACGATTTCGGCCGCGCCGCCCGGCCTGTGACATTTCCGCGACAGCCGAGCGACGAAACGCTGCAAACCCAACAGAGTATTTGTGTTTGTCCGCAACTCACGAAAGAACGCCGCCCCGGATTACAGCTATCCATACCGAGGGAATAAACAGGCATGAGTAAGAGGACGTTCCTGGGCGCGACTGCGCTCCGCACTGTCGCCATGGCCGGCGTTGCGTGCGGCTTTTCCGGCGTCGCATTTGCGCAGGAGACTGTGGCGCAGCCGACCACAACGCAGGACACTGTGACGCAACCGGTCACGACGCAGGATCCTGCGACGCAGCAGACCACGACCCAGGATCCGGCCCAGGTTCCCGCGGATACCGGTGGAACGATAGCCGACGCCAAGGAAACCACCGGCGACGAGATCCTCGTGACCGGTTCGCGCATCCGTACGCCGAATCTTGAATCTGCCGCTCCGGTGACCACCCTCCGCGGCGAAGAACTTTTTCAAACCGGCAGCGTCCAGGTCGGCGACCAGCTCAATGAGCTCCCGCAGCTTCGCAGCACCTTCAGCACTGCAAACTCAACTCGGTTTCTGGGCACCCGCGGCCTGAACCTGCTTGACCTCCGCGGTCTCGGTTCGCAGCGCACCCTGGTTTTGGTGAATGGCCGCCGCCACGTTGGATCGGACGTTCTCAGCAACGGCGTGTCGGTGGACATCAACACCATCCCGTCGGATCTGATCGAGCGCGTCGACGTGGTGACCGGCGGCGCTTCGGCAGTATACGGGTCGGACGCAATCGCGGGCGTGGTCAACTTCGTGCTGCGCCGCGACTACGAAGGCATTCAGGTTCGCGGTCAGGCCGGCATCAACAAGTATGAGGTCGCCGACAATCAGTTCGTGTCCCTCCTTGCCGGCAAGAACCTCTTTGACGGCCGCGCCAACCTGACCGGCGCACTCGAGTTCTCGCACACTGGCGACTTCTATGCTTCGGAAGTCCGCCCGCTTGCGCAGAACGATGCTTTCGTGGTGGTCGAGAACGACCCGCCAGGCTCCGTCAACGGCGCTGCCGGCGGCTTTGACCGCACCTTCTTCCAGGACATCCGCTCGACGACCATTTCGCTGGGTGGCCTGGTTGCCATCCGCAACGGTGCCGCCGCGCCTTGCGGCACCGCTGCCTTCGGCGGCGCCTTCACCTGCGTCAGCCAGTTCAACACGGACGGCACACTGACGGGCGTAACCGGAACCCGCATCGGCGTTGGCCCGAATGGCAGCTTCATCGGCGGCAACGGCTACTCGGGCCGCGAAGGCAAGCTGCTGGCCCTTTCGCCGGATGTGAAGCGCTACTCCTTCAATTTGCTGGGGCATTATGAAATCACCCCCGCGATTGTGCCGTTCTTCGAAGCCAAGTATGTTCGATCCGACGCAGCCGGCTCGCAGAGCGGTCCGTTCTTCTCGCAGGGCACGACCCTTGGCGACGGCGTTCAGGTAGCAGGTTTCAATGACCGTTCGTTTGTTCTGACCGGCGCGAATGGCCCGGTAAACCGTGAAGGTGTCCGGCTCGACAACCCGTATCTCTCAGCCTCCGCTCGTGCGACCATCGCGGCGCAAGCGCTGGCGGCTATCAATGCTGGTGTGAATCCGAATACCGGGACGGCGTTCGGAACCACTGCCGCCGGACTCGCCAATCAGGCCCGTGCGCTACAGCAAGTGCAAGAAGGCTCGTTCCGCTTCGCGCTTCGCCGCAACTTCGTTGAACTCGGCATCCGCGACGAAGATTTCAAGCGTGAAACTTATCGCGGTGTCGCAGGCGTTCGCGGCGATTTCAACGACGATTGGAGCTACGAGCTTTCCGCGAACTACGGCGAGCACAAAGAAAAGAACGTCATCACCGGCAACATCAACCGTCAGCGTTACCTGCTGGCGGTCGACACAGTGCGCAACGCGTCCGGCCAGATTGTCTGCCGTTCGCAGGTTGACCCGCGGTTTGCAGGCACCGACCGTGGCGGCAATCCGGCTCAGCTGGCTGCCGACATCGCGGCCTGCGTACCCTTGAATCCGCTTGGCGATGGGAACATCAGCCCGGAAGCGCAGAATTACCTGACGGTTGATTCACGCGCCGACGGGAAGATCACCCAGTTCGACATCCTCGGCTATGTGTCGGGCGATTCGAGCCAGTTGTTCGAATTGCAGGGCGGCCCGGTCGGCTTTTCGATCGGCGGCGAATACCGTCGAGAGACGCTGAAGTATGACCTGGATGACCTGACGCAGGCCGGTTACGCGTTCTACAATGCAATCCCGAGCTTCGATGCGCCATCGTTCAAAGTGAAGGAAGCCTACGCCGAGCTGAACTTCCCGCTCGTGAAGGACTTGCCGCTTGCGCATGAGCTCACGGTTAAGGGTTCGGGACGTATCTCGGACTACAAGGGCGCGGCCGGAACGGTGAAGACCTATGGCGCCGAAGGCATCTGGAGCCCGATCCGGGACATCACCTTCCGCGGTGCGTACAACCGCTCCGTTCGCGCTCCGAACCTGTCCGAGCTTTATTCGGCTCAAGGTCAGAACTTCGCTCCAGGGTTCGGCGATCCCTGCTCTGCACGGAATCTTGCGAACGGCAGCGCCAATCGTGTTGCGAACTGCAACGCGGCAGGCCGTCCGGCCAACTATGACTATGTCTATAGCTCTTCGCTGGAAATTGTCAGCGGCGGAAACCCAGACCTTCAGGTGGAAACGTCCGACTCGATCACGATCGGCGGTTACGTGCAGCCACGCTTTATCCCCGGCCTGTCGATCTCCGCTGACTATTACGACATCAAGGTGAAGGACGTGATCACCAGCGTCGGATCGGCGCAGCAGATTGCCAACCTCTGCTACGACTCGCCAAGCCTCAGCAATCCGTTCTGCAACCTCTTCCAGCGTGCGGGCGCCTCGGGCGGTCCGCGTGGTGAGGAGCCGTTCCGGATTCTCGAAGGTTCGCTGCTGCAGAGCACGGCCAACTTTGCGAAGCTTAAGGTTCGCGGCATCGACACCCAGATCAACTATCGTCGGACGTTTGACTTTGCGCGAATCGACGTGAACGCGATTTGGACCCATGTCCTCAAGAACGAGAGCTACACGAATCCGGCGAACCCTGACTTCGTGAACGTGTTCAAGAGCGAGCTGGGCGATCCGGACGACCAGGTTAACGTGAACGTCAATGCCAAGCGGGGCAAACTGACCCTTGGATACCAGATGCGGTGGATTGACCGCATGTATCTGAATACGTTCGAGGATTATAATGGTGTGAACGACCTTCCGCCGGAGAACACTGATTATGCTCCGATCGTGAAGTACCCTGACGTATTCTACCACGACGTCCGAGTCGCGTATGACTTCACTTCGAAAATCAACGCTTACTTCGGCATCGACAATGTCGGTAACGAGTTCCCGCCATACGGCCTTACTGGCGTGGGCGGCGGCTCCGGCATCTACGACAATCGTGGCCGCTACTTCTACACGGGCTTTGTTGCGAAGTTCTGATCTCGATCAGAGCTGAAAAAGCTGGGGGGTCGGACATTGCTCCGGCCCCCCTTTTTTGCTTGTAAGAACACGCATGCCCGACTTGCCAACCGCCGTCGTCGACCACGCTAACAGCCTTGCCGATCGCGGCCAGGTAAGAGACGCGTTCCATTTGCTTAATGACGCGATCGCTCGCGGGGATGCCTTGGCAGCCGCAACGCTTGCCGATTGGCGGCTGACCGGTGCGGTTATTCGCCGCGACCTTGGCGAGGCGCGGGCGCTGTTCGGCCGCGCCGCCGAGCTGGGCCTTGACGAAGCCGAGGCTGTCTACCTTGCCCTCCTCGCGAGCGGCGCCGGCGGGATTGAGCGCCACTGGGACGAAATGCTTGAAGGACTTCACCGCCGAGGCGGCCAAAACCAGTTGGCTCGCCGCCAACTATCCCTGCTGAACGCAATGAAGCTGGACAAAGCTGGCAATCCTGCGCGCGACTTCCCCAGCGAGCAACTCCGATCCAATCCAGACATTGTTCGTTTTCCCCGTTTCCTCAGCGGTGACGAGGCAGCCTTTGTTATCGACCAAGCCAACCCGCTGTTAAGTCCTTCGGTGGTAATCGATCAAACGGGTGCCATCATCCGCGATCCGGTCCGGACTTCGAGCGCAGCAGTGTTCCCTTTCACTAGGGAGGATCCGGTCTTGCATGCGATCAATCGGCGGATTGCAGCCGTGACCCGCACTACCTACGAGCAGGGGGAACCGATCCAAGTGCTCAGCTACGAGCCGGGTCAGCAGTACAAATTGCACAGCGACGCCCTGCCGACCGGGCACAATCAGCGCGCGATGACTTTTTTAGTCTACCTCAATGATGACTATGCGGGCGGGGAGACGCAGTTTCCCGACTCGAACTTGACTCACCGCGGCGAGCGCGGGGACGGTCTCTTGTTCCACAATATCGACTCACACGGGCAGCCGTACGCCGCTGCGCGTCATGCTGGGCTGCCGGTCCGGCAAGGACGCAAGCTGCTTCTGTCCAAGTGGATTCGGGTCGCGCCGCTGGACCTCTCCGGGGCTCCCGGCCGACCGTTCTAGCGGCAATAAGGCCGGGAGCGGATCACCGCTCTCGGCCCCGTGCAGACTTTTGAGCTCTCACCCTTAGTAGCGGTAGTGTTCCGGCTTGAACGGGCCCTGCGGCTTCACGCCGATATAGGCCGCCTGCTTGTCCGACAGCGTGGTGAGCTTCACGCCCAGCTTGTCGAGGTGCAGCGCCGCGACCTTTTCGTCGAGGTGCTTCGGCAGGACGTAGACGTCCTTGCCGTACTGCTCGGAGCGGGTCCACAGCTCGATCTGCGCCAGCACCTGGTTGGTGAAGCTGCTGCTCATGACGAAGCTCGGGTGACCGGTGGCGCAGCCCAGGTTCACCAGGCGGCCCTTGGCCAGCACGATGATCTTCTTGCCGTCGGCAAACTCGACCTCGTCGACCTGCGGCTTGATCTCCGTCCACTTCATGTTGTTCAGGCCGGCGATCTGGATCTCGCTGTCAAAGTGGCCGATGTTGCAGACGATCGCCATGTTCTTCATCGCCCGCATATGGTCGAGCGTGATGACGTCCATGTTGCCAGTGGCGGTAACGAAGATGTCGGCACGACCTGCAGCCTCCTCCATCGTCACGACCTCATAGCCTTCCATCGCCGCCTGCAATGCGCAGATCGGATCGACTTCGGTCACCAGCACGCGCGCGCCGCCGTTGCGGAGCGAGGCGGCCGAGCCCTTGCCGACGTCGCCGAAACCGGCAACCACGGCGACCTTGCCGGCCAGCATGACGTCCGTCGCGCGGCGGATCGCGTCCACCAGCGATTCCTTGCAGCCGTAAAGGTTGTCGAACTTCGACTTGGTGACGCTGTCGTTGACGTTGATCGCCGGGAACGGGAGCTTGCCCTGCTTGGACAGCTCGTACAGCCGGTGAACACCGGTGGTGGTCTCTTCAGACACGCCCTTAATGGCCTGAACCGTCCTGGTGAGGTATCCTGGACGCTCCTTGAGGAAGCGGTTCAGCGTCGCGACGAACACTTCCTCTTCCTCGTTGGTCGGATCGAACAGGCTCTCGCCTGCCTCAACCCGCGCACCCCACAGCGCGAACATGGTCGCGTCGCCGCCATCGTCGAGGATCAGGTTGCACGTCTGGTCCTGCCCCCAATCGAAGATGCGGACGACATAGTCCCAATATTCCTCCAGGGTTTCGCCCTTCACGGCGAACACCGGAACACCGGTCTTGGCGATGGCCGCGGCCGCGTGGTCCTGCGTCGAATAGATGTTGCAGCTCGCCCAGCGGACGTCGGCGCCGAGCGCGGTCAGCGTCTCGATCAGCACGGCGGTCTGGATGGTCATGTGCAGCGAACCGGTGATCCGAGCACCCTTCAGCGGCTTTGACGCGCCATATTCCTCCCGCAGAGCCATGAGACCCGGCATTTCGGTCTCGGCGATCTCGATCTCCTTGCGGCCGAAGTCGGCGAGGCTGAGGTCCTTGACCAGATAGTCGCGCTCAAGAGTCTGGGTAGCCACGTTGCTGTTTCTCCAATGGGGACAGGACCGCCGGCGGCAGGGCCACGGTTGTTCGCCCGCGCCCCTAGCCCAGCCAGTCATATAAAGAAAGCTTTATATGTGCTTTCCTGACGCTGCCATCAGGCTGCGCCGGTCTCGCTGCTGAGCAGGCGGGGGTCCACCCCGGCGCTGCGGAAGGCGGTTCCCCAGCGCTCGTCGGTCGGAGTGTCGAACAGCAGGGCCGGCTTGCCGGCGCAGACGAACCAGCCGTGCCGGGTCATCTCCTCTTCCAGCTGCCCGCCTGCCCATCCAGCATAGCCGAGCGCCGCCAGCCATTGCGAAGGCCCGCGGCCCTCGGCGATCGCCTTGAGCACGTCGATGGTTCCGGTCAGAGCGCACAACTCGCCCCCCGCTCCAACCACGTGCAGCGTGTCCTCGCCGCCCCAGTCGGTGGAATGAAGCACGAAACCCCGCCCGGGCTCGACCGGCCCGCCGTGGTGGATGGCACAATCGGGCGCCTCACCCGGATCGATCTCCAACTGCTTGAGCAGCCCGCGGAAGCGCAAGCCGGCCCGCTTGTGGCCGATGCCAATGCCGACCGCGCCATTCTCGTCATGGACGCAGACAGCGATTACCGCCCGTTCGAAGCGCGGATCGGCCATTCCCGGCATCGCCAGTAGCAATTGGCCGGAGAGGAAAGGAGCTTGGTCCATTGCCGCGAAGCATGCGTGTCCGGCTCGGTTGGGGCAACCCCCTCCCCGCACTTGTGGCGCCATGCCGCCCCGCTTATCTGCCGGCCACCCGCAAACAGGAGACTTCCAACATGGCCATCAAGGTCGGCGACCGCCTTCCCGACGTTCCGCTTACCATCGCAACTGGCGAGGGTCCCCAGCCGACCACAACCGCCGAATATTTCGCCGGCAAGAAAGTGGCCTTGTTCGCCGTTCCCGGTGCCTACACCCCGACCTGCTCGGCCAAGCATCTGCCGTCGTTCGTGGGAAAGGCCGACGAGTTGAAGAGCAAGGGCGTCGACGAGATCGCCTGCACCTCCGTCAACGATGCGTTCGTGATGAGCGCCTGGAACCGCGAGCAGGGCAGCGAGAACATCACCATGCTGGCCGACGGCAACGGTCAGCTGGCGCAGGCGCTCGGCCTGGAGATGGACGGAAGCAAGTTCGGAATGGGCTCGGTCCGCTCGCAGCGTTATTCCATGGTCGTCAACGATGGGGTGGTGGAGCAGCTGAACCTGGAAGCCCCCGGCGAATATCAGGCATCGAGCGCCGAGACGATGCTGTCTCAAATCTAACGGTTTTTCTGTCCGTCGCAGCGCCCCTTCTCCCTGTCGAGTTGGGGCGCAACGATGGCGCCAGAAGCGCGTTGGCCCCTCGAACTCGCGTGAAAAGGAGCAAGACGTGGCCAAGGACAGAGACACCGATCGTAACGATCGGAATCGCCGCAGTGAGCGCAGCTACAGCGGCCTCGGAATCAGGGACACAATGCGCTCTCGCCCGGTTACCGCGGCAGCGGTTGCTACGGCGGCGGCGGCTGCAGGTGCCTATCTGTGGTCCCGGCGGAGCGGAAGCGGCTCGCAGCCGATCATGAAGTGGGGCCAGCAGGACAGCAACGAGCAGTCCAGCAGCGAGAGCCGCACCTTGGAGACTGCAAGCGCTACACCGAGCGCCGCCGCAGGCACCTCGCCAACCGGGACCAGCGGCCGTGGCAGCCGGTCGAGCGGCAGCAAGGCTGGAAGCAGCAGCAGCGGGATGAGCAGCAGCAGCGCTAACACGGGCACGAGCGGCAGCACTGGCTCAACCCAGCCGGCCAGCGGCACCAGCTCCGCGGCAACTGGCGGCACCCGGAGCGGCAGCGGCGGCTCGACCGCCGGATCCGCGGGCGGCACGGGCCTCGACCAGACATCCAAGGACCAGACCAAGAGCGGCGCGATCTCATACGGCGCGTAAGCTCAACTGGAACGAACAACCGAGGGGCGCCGTTGGCGCCCCTCGTCTTATCGGGAGCGAACACATGGCCGAGCCGCTGAAACCCTTGTCCGACCAGCGCATGGTGATCACCGGCGCCACCAGCGGTATCGGCCTCGCAACCGCTCGCCGGGCCGCCGGGGCCGGAGCGGAGGTGCTTCTGGCCGCCCGCAACGACCAGGCGCTGGACGAAGCCGTGGTCAGCATCCGCAACAAGGGCGGGCGGGCCTACTCCGTGGCGCTGGACGTGGCCGACGAGGGGGCAGCGGCCGAGATCGCGGCCAAGGCGATCGCCGAGTTCGGCGGGTTCGATACCTGGGTGAACGATGCCGCCGTGGCGCTGTACGCGCCGCTCGAAGAGGTCACCTTGGCCGAGCATCGCCGTGTGTTCGACGTTGGCTACTTCGGACTGGTGCAAGGCAGCCTTGAGGCGGTGAAGCACCTGAAGGGCCGTGCCGGAGCCCTGATCAACCTCGGCTCAGTGCTGTCGAACCGCTCGATTCCGCTGCAGGGGCCTTATTGCGCGATGAAGGCTGCGGTCATGAACTTCACCGATGCCTTGCGGATGGAGTTGGAGGAAGACGGCTCGCCGATGCAGGTCACGCTGATCAAGCCGTCCGCGATCGACACGCCCTACCCCGAACATGCCCGGAACAAGCTGTCGAAGCCCGCCCGGCTACCGCAGCCGATCTACGACGTGGAGCTGGTCGCCAAGGCAATCTGCTTTGCCGCCGAACACCGCCGCCGCCAGCTGATCGTCGGTGGCGGCGGACTCGCGCTCACGACACTCGCGCCGGCTTTTCCGCGCCTTGCCGACAAGGCGATGGAGGTGGCCGGAGGCGAGTTCAGCCAGACCAGCGACGTTCCGCCCTCCCCTGGCACCAACGACAATCTATTCGAGCCGCGAGCCGACGGGCGGACGGAAAGCAACCAGCAGCCGATCACTCGCCAGACCTCGCTGTTCCTGGAAGCGCAAATGCACCCGTTCGCGGCGGCAGCGACGATCGGCGGACTGGCGGTCCTGGCCGGGGCCGCGGCAGCGATTGGCGGCGTGTCCTGGCTCAACCAGCGCCGCCACGATATCGGCACCCGCGATGCGGAGCGTAGGCTTCGGGCGGCCGGGATGGCGGCGGAGTAGCGCAGCCCCTCTCCCGCTTGCGGGAGCGGGAGGGAGCCGCGAAGTGGCGGAAGGGTGAAGGCGAGGGTGCGATCTCAGCGGTGCAGGCCGTTATGGGGATAAACCCCATGACGTCAGTCCTGTCAGCTTCGCTGCAGGCTGGCCGGCCTTTCCGCGTCTCGCGGCTAAGCCGTCCTCGCTTCGCGTTCGGCTCAGCCTCGGCGCTCCAGGCTCACCACCCGCACTGCTTTCCGCGGTTCTGCTCCTGCAGCCACGCCTGCAGCGGAGCGAAATATTCCAGCATCGGCTTGGCGGACATTTCGCGGCTGCCGGTGAACGCCTGCAGCGCCTCCGGCCACGGCTTGGACGCGCCCAACTGCAGCATCTGGTTCAGCCGCGCGCCCACTTCCTTGTTGCCGTAGAAGGAGCAGCGATGAAGCGGGCCCTTCCACCCGCTCATATCGCAAGCGGCCTTGTAGAACTGGAACTGGAGGATCCGCGCCAGGAAGTAGCGCGCGTACGGCGTGTTACCCGGAATGTGGAACTTGGCGCCCGGGTCGAAATCGGCCTCCGAGCGCTGCACCGGCGGGGTTATGCCCTGATATTGCTGACGAAGCTGGTTCCAGCCGGCTTCGTAGCCGCTCGACGGGATCGAGCCGTCGAACACGCCCCAGCGCCACTTGTCGACCATCAGGCCGAACGGCAGGAAAGCCACCTTGTCCATCGCCTGGCGAAGCAGCAGGCCGGTGTCCTTGCTCGCGTCGGGCACCTTGTTGCGGTCGAGCAGGCCAATCTGGACGAGATACTCCGGCGTCACCGACAACGCTACGAAATCGCCGATCGCCTCATGGAAGCCGTCGTTGGCGCCGTTCAGGTATAGGTACGGCTGCTGGTTATAGGCGCGCTGGTAATAATTGTGGCCAAGCTCGTGGTGGATGGTCACGAAGTCGTCGGCGTTGACCTTGGTGCACATCTTGATGCGCAGGTCGTCCTTGTTGTCGAGGTCCCAGGCCGAGGCGTGGCAGACCACTTCGCGGCCTTCCGGACGAACGATCTGCGAGCGCTGCCAGAAGCTGGCCGGCAGCGGATCGAGGCCAAGCGACGTGTAGAAGCGCTCGCCCATCCGGACCATCTCTGTAGGATTGGTCTTCTTGCGGACGAGCAGGTCGGTCAGGTCGTAGCCGATGTCGCCGGCTCCCTTGGGCGCGACCACGTCATAGATGTTGCCCCATTCCTGCGCCCACATGTTGCCCAGCAGGTCGGCACGGATTGGGCCGGACGCGGGCTGGATGGCATTGCCGTACTTCTGGTTGAGCTTGGTCCGGGTATAGCAATGAAGCTGGTCGTAGAGCGGCTTCACTTCCGACCACAGCCGGTCGTACATGGCCGAGAATTCGTCCGGGCTCATGTCGTAGTTCGACCGCCACATCGCACCGGTATCGGCGTAGCCAAGTTCCTTTGCGCCCTGGTTGGCGATCTCGACCATGCGGGTGTAATCGGGGCGCATCGGCCGGCCGACGTTGTTGTGCCAGCTGGTCCAGATCTCCTGCAGCTTGGCCGGATCGCGCAGCTCGCCCATCTGCTCCTCGGCGACGTCGCCGGTAATCTCCTTACCGTTCAGCGAAGCCCGGCCCTTGCCGTAGGTCGACTGCAGCCGCGTGCTGATCGTGTTGAGCTCGGCGGCCGCGCCCGGCGTGGTCGGCGCGGCGAGGACCAGGGCGCCACGCAGGATGTTGAGCTTGCGCGCCGTGTCCGGGTCGAGCCCCTGCACGGCGGCGTAGCGGGCGGCCTCCTTGGCGTAGTTGACGCCCTTTTCCGTACCGATGGTGCCGAAGTAAGCGGCGAGCGCGTCCGTATCATCGTTGATGTAAGTGGAATTGACCCACTGCGCCCGGCCGCCGATCACGCTGAGGTCGAACAGGTCCTTTTCCACCGCCGCAATGAACTGGCGTCCCCCTTCCGGGGTAGCCGGAAACTGCCCGGTGGAAGATGCGGCGGCGATTGCCGGGGGAACCTCGTTCTGGGCTGCAGCGGCCGGTGCCTGCGCAGCCATGTCGGCCGGCGGAACGGTTGCGCAGCCGGCGAGAGCGAGAGCGGCAAGCGAAACGGAAGCGGCGAATTTCATGAGCTTAGGGCCTCGTTGGCAAGTGTTCGCGTGAGCAGGGAGTGCGCGACCGTTTCGCGCCCGTCAAGAGACCAGAAAGCGCGCGATCGCCTCGCCGAGCTCGGGCTTGGTGACGGAGCTCATGTGGGTCCCCGGCACCTGCTCGAAACGGGCGTTGGGCAGCGCCGCGGCAAGCTCTTCGGCCGATCCGTTGTCCTGGTCCTCGCGCCCGCACACGACCAGGGTCGGCATGGTGAACCTGGCCAGCCAATCCATGAAGGCGTCCTCGAAGCTTTCCAGCAGTAGCGCCGACGCGACCCGGTCGACCCCCTGGCTCTTCATGAACTGGATGGACAGCCAGTGCGGATCGCCGCGCTCGGCCTTGTCGAACATTGCAATGGCTTCCAGGAAGAAGGTCTTGCGGCGCTTCCAGTTGCGTAGGCCGTCGAGGCCCGCACCGCCCAGGATCGATCGCCGTGGCGCAAGCCCTTCGCCGACCGCCTCGACCGTGGTCCGCGAGCCAAGCGAAAATCCGCCGAGGTCGAATTCGGCGAGACCGAGGTGCGCAATCAGCTCGCGCAGATCACGGGCCAGAATGCCCTTGGGATAATGCTCCTCGCCATGCGGCCTGCCCGACAGTCCGTGGGCGCGGAGGTCCGGCATGATCACGCGAAAGCCGTCCGCAGCGATCCGGGCGGCATGGCCGAACTTGATCCAGTTCATGTTGGCGTCGGAGAACAGGCCGTGGAGGAGGATGACCGGGCGGCCCTCCCCCACCTCATGCCAGGCCAGCTCGACGCCGTCCGAAACGGTCCAGCGGTAAACGGTCACCATGACGGGAGTTGACGAAGTTCAGGTCTCAATGCGCGCCGGCCCGCGTTCGCGGGTGCGCGCACGAGCGGCGATGATAAAAGCAAAGGCATGCCCGTTCGATGGCAGGCGAAACCCTTCATTGCAATCAGCTGGCGGGAGGCGCAGCTCCGGCCTTCGCCCACCGCTCCTGCAACAGCTGGTACTCATCCGACCTCTGCTCGGGCAGGCCCTCGGTGTTCAGCCAGGCGCGGTGCATGCTTTCGGTCCCGAAGTGCGCGGTCGGTTTGAAGCGGCCCGGCTCGTCGAAGCTGGCGACTGTCAGGTCCATCTTCTCCGACCCGTCCTTGAAGCGGAAACCAAGGGTCGTTCCGCAGCCGCTGCAGAACGGCCGCTCGGCGATCGGCGAGCTTGGATACCAGTCGGGCTCGCGGGCCCAGCGTACGTCCGTCTGTGGAAGGTTGAAGAACGCCAGCGACACGTTTCCGCTTGCCCGCTGGCACATCCGGCAGTGGCAAAGATAAGCGTCGAACGAGGCGACATCGGCTTCGAACCGGACCCGCCCGCAGGCGCAACCGCCGCCCATCCTCTCGGCCATGCCATGCTCCTCCGCTTCCATGAATCAGGGTGTAGACCTTCAAGTTATCGCAACTCGTTGCATTTACTAAACATTAAACGTAAGCTTCCCGGGAGGGAGCTGTGTTGTTCGTAAGGGGACGCGTCCATGAGCCTTGAGCCTGAACCCACCGGCGCGGAAGACCGCCGCGAGTTCCTCCAGAAGTGCGGCAAGTTTGCCGTGCTGACCCCACCGGCGGTGACCTTCCTCCTGTCCACCACCATGAGCTCGAAGGCGATTGCCGCATCCACCGCGCGGAGCCGCGGAGGCAATGGCAGCGGGGCTGGCGCGCTCGCCGTCGGAGCCGGCGGTATTGCCGCCATCGGCGCGGCCGCCACCGATCGGCGGCCCGCGCTCGTCGAGCCGGCTCAGGCCCCCGCGCCGGTTGCGCAGCCCGTTGCGCCGCTTGCGCCGGCGCCTGTCGCAGCACCGCCTCCGCCGCCATCCTACATTTCCGCCGGCGAGCGCGGCTAGGCGTCAGCCGCTGCGGCGTCAGGCCGCCTTTTGCAGGTGCTTGCGGCCGAGCAGTTCGGCGATCTGAACCGCATTCAGCGCCGCCCCCTTGCGAAGGTTGTCGCTGACGATCCACAGGTTGAGGCCGTTCTCGACGGTCGGGTCCTCGCGGACGCGGGAGACGAAGGTGGCATAGTCGCCGACGCACTCGACGGGCGTGACATAGCCGCCGTCCTCCTGCTTATCGACCAGCATGATGCCGGGCGCCTCGCGGAGGATGCTGCGCGCCTCGTCTGCGCCGATCTCGCGCTCGAACTCGATGTTCACGCTTTCCGAATGACCGACGAACACCGGCACCCGGACGCAGGTGGCGGTGACCTTGATCCTGGGATCGAGGATCTTCTTGGTCTCGACCACCATCTTCCATTCTTCCTTGGTCGAGCCGTCGTCGAGGAAGCTGTCGATGTGCGGGATGACGTTGAAGGCGATCTGCTTGGTAAAGGTCTTGGCCTCCGCCGTGTCGCCGACGAAGATATTGCGGCTCTGCTCGAACAATTCGTCCATCCCCGCCTTTCCGGCACCGGACACCGACTGGTAGGTCGAGACGACCACCCGCTTGATCCCCGCCGCATCGTGCAGCGGCTTCAGGGCGACGACCATCTGCGCCGTCGAGCAATTGGGGTTGGCGATGATGTTCTTGGGCGGCCGGGTCGACAGGACCGCTCCATTCACTTCCGGCACGACCAGCGGAACGTCGGGGTCCATGCGGTACAGTGAGCTGTTGTCGATCACGATGCAGCCGGCCTGGGCAGCGCGGGGCACGTGGAGCTTGCTGGTCTCCGACCCGGCGGCAAACAGCGCCATGTCCCAGCCCGCAAAGTCAAAATGTTCGAGATTCTTGACCTTGAGCTCTTCGCCGCTGTCACCGAAATCGATGACGTTGCCGGTCGAGCGGGCGCTTGCGACGGCGGCCACCTCATCCAGCGGAAACTGCCGTTCGGCGAGAATTTGCAAGATCTCGCGGCCGACATTGCCCGTCGCTCCAACGACGGCGATCCGGTAGCCCATGTGTATCAATCTCCGTGGAACGGCAACGGCCGGACCTCCATGTGGAGACCCGGCCGCGTGAATGCCAGTGTCGGCGAAAGCCTCAGCCTTCGGCAGTCTCGGTCTGCGGAGCTTCGGCAGCGGCCGGAGCGGCGGCGGCCTGCGCCTTGGTGTTGAGGCGCGGGTCGCGGCGCTCGGCGATACGGGCCGACTTGCCGGTACGGCCGCGCAGATAATAGAGCTTGGCGCGGCGGACGGCACCGCGGCGGACGACCTCGATCGAGTCCAGCGCCGGCGAATACAGCGGGAAGACACGCTCAACGCCCTCGCCGAAGCTGATCTTGCGCACGGTGAAGTTCGAGTTGATGCCCTTGTTGGCACGCGCGATGCACACGCCTTCGAAGTTCTGGACGCGGCTGCGGTCGCCTTCGACGACCTTGACGCCGACGCGCAGGGTGTCGCCGGGACGGAATTCCGGAATGGCGCGGGTGCCGGTCAGTTCGGCAATCTGCTCCCGCTCGATGGTCTCGATGATGTTCATGTTCAAACAGCCCTACTTCTTCCGCCGCGCGCCAGAGGGCGGTGCCTGCGATGCGCCCCCATGGCGCTCGATCAGGTCCGGCCGCCGTAGCCGTGTATCTTCCAGAGCGCGTTCGTGTCGCCACGCCGCGATCCTCGCATGATCCCCCGATCGCAGCACTTCGGGGATCGTGCGTCCTTCCCAGTCGACGGGTCGGGTATAATGCGGATATTCGAGAAGCCCCGTTTCGAAGCTCTCCTCCTCACCGCTGGAGGCCGCGCCCATTACTCCGGGAAGCAGCCGGACGCAAGCGTCGAGCAGCACCATCGCGGGGAGTTCGCCGCCGGACAGAATATAGTCGCCGACGCTGACCGGTTCGACCGCTCGGGCTTCGAAAATGCGCTCGTCGAAACCTTCAAAGCGGCCGCAAAGGATGACAACCCCCTCTCCCGCCGCAAGCTCGCGGACTTTGCCTTGGATCAGCGGGGCGCCCCGCGGGGTCATGGCGAGCATCGGGCGGCCGTCCGCCACGCTGTCAAGAGCGGCGGCGAGCACATCGGGCTTCAGCACCATGCCCGCACCCCCTCCTGCCGGAGTATCGTCGACACTGCGGTGCCTGTCGGTGGCGAAGTCGCGGATGTTGCGAGTGTCGAGGCTCCACACACCATCGGCCAGCGCGCGGCCGGCGAGACTCAGCCCGAGCGGCCCGGGGAACATGTCCGGGTAGAGGGTCAGCACGGAGGCACGAAAGGTCACAATTTGCGCCCTCGCTCGCCCCGGTTGAAAAAGCGGGAGCGGTAGGCGAAGGCGGCCGCAGCAACGCCGACAGCGTATGCTATGATCGCCGCCGCGGTGACAAAGACCGCCCCCACCAAGGCCATGGCACAGGCATCAACGCCGCACTCTTCATCAGTCGAAAAATATGCATCAAAGATCATAATGACAGACATCGCGACAAGCAGCCCTGGAAGCGGAAGTGGGGCCAGCGAGAGAAGCTTGCTGCGCGAAATGTAGGGATACCTTCGGGAAAGGACCACGGTCGCTCCGTAGGCAGGCGCAGCCACCACAGCCACGAAAAGGAGGAAGAGGACGAAATCCCGCATCGCGCCGGTCTTCTACAGCGTTTCTTCCGCGTGGTAAGTGGAACTCCAGTGCCGCCAAGCCATTGGCGCGACATGGCAACGGATGCACCTTACGACTGCCTGATTATCGGCGGCGGGCCGGCGGGGCTGACCGCGGCGATCTACCTCGCGCGCTTTCACCTCGACATCCATGTGGTGGACGGTGGCAATAGCCGGGCGAGCTGGATTCCGTGCACCCACAATCACGCGGGCTACCCCGATGGGATCAACGGCAAGGAATTGCTGCGGCTGATGCGCGAGCAGGCGCAGAAATATGGTGCCAAGATCGAGACGGGGCGAGTGACCCGGCTCGACCACTGCGAGGACGGCCTGTTCAGCGCCGAATGGGGTGCCGGATCGCACCGGGCGCGAAGCGTGCTGCTGGCGACCGGCCTCACCAATCGCAGGCCGCCGATGGATCCGGAACTCCATGACGAGGCCATGGCGCGGGGCCTGATCCGCTATTGCCCGATCTGCGACGGGTTCGAAGTCACCGACAAGAAGGTGGGGGTGATCGGGTCGGGCAAGGGCGGCGTCGGGGAGGCCCTCTTCCTCCGAAGCTACACCGCCGACGTGACCCTTATCGCGCCCGACAACGCCCTGGACCTCAAGCCCGAGGAGCGCGAGCGGCTCGGGGCTGCGGGAGTGAAATGCGTCGATGGTCCGGCGGAAGCGGTCGGCGTGACCGAAGGCTGCATTACGGTCGACACCGCCGATGGGCACCTGACATTCGACAGCGTCTACCCGGCGCTCGGGTCGGACACGCACACGCAGCTGGGCGAAATGGTCGGCGCCGAGTTGGCCCCGGATGGCTGCTTTCGCTGCGACGACCATCAGCGGACCAGCGTGCCGGGCCTGTATGCGGCCGGCGACGTGGTGCATGGGCTCGACCAGATCAGCCACGCGATGGGCGAAGGCGGGGTGGCGGCGACCACCATCCGCAACGACCTGGCCGAGCAAACCCCCTTGTACCGCGCGCCGGTGTCGGAAGGGGAGTTGGAGAGAGCGGAAGAGGGAAGCTAGGCGAGGAATTCCGGATCGACGGAGATACGACCCTCCGCGAGTTCGGCGATGCCCGGCCTGAATGGCACCAGAGCGCGCTTGCCATCGGGGCCCTCGATCTCGAGCAGGTCGCCCGCGCCGAAATTCTCTACCGCCACGACCGTCCCCAGCGGCGCTCCGGCAAGATCCGTGCAGGGCAGACCGATCAGGTCGGCGTGGTAATATTCGCCCTCCTCAAGCGGTGGGAGGGCGGTTCGCTCGACCTCGACCAGGCTCCCACGGAGGCCCTCGGCGGCGGAGCGGTCATTGACGCCTTCAAGGCGGGCGATGGCGGTTTTGCCGGAATCTTTGCACGACAGGAGGCGGTAGTCGCGCCCGCCGATCGACACGCTCGAGTGATGTGCCAGGCTGCTTGCGCCATCGGTAAAGAGCTTCAGGCGAAGCTCTCCCCCAATGCCGTGGGCCCCGGCGACGGCGGCAAGAGCGATGCGATCAGTCATGCAGGGCGACACGTGTCTCGACTACGCTCGACACGAACGGGGAGTTGAAGTCTTCAACGCCGTTCGTGCCGAGCGAAGCCGAGGGACGTTCCTTAGCCTTCTGCCTTCTCGGCGCCTTCGGCCGGAGCGGCCTCTTCGCTGCCTTCGGCGGGCTCAGGCTGGGTGGGGGCGGACGTGCCTTCGTCGGCGCTGGTGTCAGAAGCACCTTCGGCCGGCTCGGACTGAGTCGGAGCGGAGGCTTCCTCGGCCGCAGGAGCTTCCTCAGCGGCGGGAGCTTCCGGCTCCGCGGCGGCAGCGGCAGCGGCCTCGGCGGCTTCGGCTTCCTTGGTTGCACGCTCCTCGGCGCGCTCCTTGGCCTTGTCGCCCGGCTGCCCCTTGTTCGGATTGTTGCGGGCCGGGCGTTCCTTGAGGCCGGCGGCGTCCAGGAAGCGGGCGACGCGGTCCGACGGCTGGGCGCCGACGCTCAGCCAGTGCGAGATGCGGTCGTTGTCGAGCTTGACGCGCTCCGGAGAGTCCTTGGCGAGCAGCGGGTTGTAGGTGCCGACCTTTTCAATGAAGCGGCCGTCACGCGAGTTGCGCGAGTCGGCGACGACGATGCGATAGTACGGGCGCTTCTTGGAGCCACCGCGGGCGAGACGAATTGCAACTGCCATGTCTTAGGTCCTTCTTCCAGATTCTTGTTATTTCTTGCCAAACTTGTCGAAGCCGGGCGGCAGCCCGAACGGGCTGGCACCGCCTCCGGGAAGGCCGGGGAGCCCCCCTCCCCCGCCGAGGCCGCCGGGAGGCATGCCGCCGCCCGGTCCCATCAACCCGCCCATCGCGCCTTCCAGCCCACCCTTGCCGAACAGGGCCGCGAGCTTGCCGAGGCCGCCCATCTTCTTCAGGCGCTTCATGGCGTTCGCCATTTCCTGATGCATCTTGAGCAGCTTGTTCACTTCCTGGACGGTGGTGCCGCTGCCCTTGGCGATGCGGATTTTGCGCTTGGCGTTGATGAGGTCGGGCCGGGCGCGTTCCTTCGCGGTCATCGAGGACATCATCGCTTCGAGGTGGACCAGCGTCTTGCCATCCTGCGCCTTGTCCATCGCGCCCTTAATGCCCTTCATGCCCGGAAGCATGCCGGCCAGTGCACCGAGGCCGCCCATCTTCTGCATCTGCGCGATCTGCATGCGCAGATCGTCGAGGTCGAACTTGCCCTTCGCCATCTTGGCCGCGAGCGCTTCGGCATCCTCGACCTTGATGGTTTCCGCGGCGCGCTCAACCAGGCTGACAACGTCGCCCATGCCGAGGATCCGGCCGGCGACGCGGCTGGGGTGGAAGGCCTCGATCGCATCTAGTCCTTCGCCGGTGCCGGCGAACTTGATCGGCTTGCCGGTGACCGCGCGCATCGACAGCGCCGCGCCCCCGCGGGCGTCGCCGTCCATCCGCGTCAGGATCACGCCGGTAAGGTCGACCTCGGCCGAGAAGCCCTTTGCGACATTGACCGCATCCTGGCCGGTGAGGCTGTCGACGACCAGCAGGGTTTCGGCCGGGTGGGAGGCGGTGGCGACCGCCTTCATCTCGCCCATCAGCGCGTCGTCCACGTGGAGGCGGCCTGCGGTGTCGAGCAGCACGACGTCGTAGCCCTGCAGCTTTGCCGACTGCAGCGCGCGGGCAGCAATCTCGACCGGCGACTGTCCGGGGACGATCGGCAGCGTGTCGACCTTGGCTTGTCGGCCGAGCACCGCCAACTGCTCCTGCGCCGCCGGTCGGGCAACGTCGAGCGAGGCCATCAGGACCTTCTTGCGGTCCTTGTCCGACAAGCGCTTGGCGAGCTTGGCCGTGGTGGTCGTCTTGCCCGAGCCCTGGAGGCCGACCATCATGATCACCGCCGGCGGGCTGACCGCGACGTTGAGCTCCGCAGCGTCCGAGCCGAGCATCTCAACCAGCGCGTCGTTGACCAGCTTGACGACCTGCTGACCTGGAGTGATCGAGCGGAGCACTTCCTGTCCGACCGCCTGTTCCGTCACCTTGTCGACGAAATCGCGGGCGACCGGCAGTGCGACGTCGGCCTCGAGCAGGGCGACACGCACTTCGCGCATCGCGGCGCGCACGTCCGCCTCCGTCAGTGCGCCACGGCCGCGAAGCTTGTCGAACACTCCGCCAAGGCGGTCGCTCAGGCTGTCGAACATTCAAGAACTCCCTGCGTCTCGAACGGCACCAAGCGCGAAACGCCGGCGGGCGAAACCTCGCCGGCCAGCGTGTCCCGAGGGACGCGGATCGATGCTGTGTCGAATACGACGGGCGGCGCTTAGCGGAGACGAACGATCAGTTCAACTCTCGCCCGAACATCCCACAAGATACTAGCCCTGCGGCTTGCGCGGACCGCGGGGCTTGCCGCCTGGTCCGGCGGGTCGCCCTCCACGCGGTGGACCATCCGGGCGCGGCCCCCTGCCCTGCGGCCGCGGCGGCCGCGGGCTGCGCGCGCCGCGGTCGATCAGCTCGCCGTGGCGTGGCTGCGAGCGGACCGGCACCGCATCGCGCGGGGCGACCGAGTAGCCCTCCTTCAGTAGCTGGGTGAACGCGGTGCGGGTGCTGGCCGCGATGGCGTCCTGAAGCTCCTTCGGCAGGTCTGCGAGGGTCACGTTGGGGTGGATCGCCTGCACATCGCGCAGGAGGTTGTTGGGCAGGCCCTTGGAGCTCGCCTTCAGCGCGGCGATCGCGTCGAGCACGGCGGAGAAGATGACGGACTGCATGACATCGGTGGCGGCTCTGGGCATTCGGTCCATCTCTCCGTTCAAATCTAACTACGCTTGTCACCCTGAACTTGTTTCAGGGGCCACCCCCTGTCGGAGGATTGCCCGGGTTCGGCGAGGGAGGCTGAAACAAGTGCAGCAGGACGGGCGCAGGTGGACAGGGTTTGTCCTCACCCCTAAGTCGCCAGCGATGCTGCGGCAATTCCACAAAATGCACGGGCTGGGCAACGACTTCGTCATCTTCGATGCACGCGCCGAACCGCTGAGCATGACGGAACCGCTCGCACGCGCGATCGCCGACCGGCGAACCGGCATCGGTTGCGACCAGCTGATCGTGCTGGAGCCGTCGGTCAGCGCGGATCTTCGCATGCGTATCTACAACCATGATGGTGGCGAGGTGCAGAGCTGCGGTAATGCGTCGCGGTGCGTCGTTGCGCTGACCGGCGCCACCAGCATCGAAACCGGCGGCGGGCTGGTTTGCGGCGAGATCAACAATGGCCAGGTCGAGGTCGACATCGGTGAGCCGCGCTTCGGGTGGGACGAGGTGCCGCTGACCTATCCCATGGATACCATGGCGGTGCCGATGGGCTGGGGTCCCTTGGAGAAACCGATGGCGCTGTCCGTCGGTAACCCGCACCTCGTCTTCTTCGTGTCGGATGCGGATGCGATCGATCTTGTCGGGCTGGGTCCGAGCATCGAGCACGACCCAGCTTTCCCTGAGCGGATCAACGTCAATGTGGCGCAGGTCCTGAGCGACGGATCGCTGAAGCTGCGGACCTGGGAGCGCGGCGCCGGATTGACCCTGGCGTGCGGAACGGGCGCGTGCGCGACGGCCGTTGCCGCGATCCGGTCGAACCGGGCGACCTCGCCGGTGCGGGTGAGCATGCCAGGTGGCTCGCTGACGGTCGCCTGGCTGCCGGGCGAACAGGTCCGGATGATCGGCAGCGCGACTTACGTGTTCCGCGGCGAGAGCGACCTGGAGCAGGTGTTCGAGTGAGCGTGGAGACGATCACGCTCGGTTGCCGCCTGAACTTTGCCGAGAGTGAGGCGATGGCGGCCGATGCTCCGGACGGCACCGTCATCTTCAATTCGTGCGCGGTCACGGGGGAAGCCGTGCGCCAGACCCGGCAGGCGATCCGGCGGGCGCGGCGGGACAAGCCGGAAGCGCGGATCGTCGTCACCGGCTGCGCAGCGCAGTTGGAACCGGAAAGCTTTGCGGCCATGCCAGAGGTTGATCTGGTGGTGGGGAATGGAGGCAAGGCGCACCCTCTCCCGCTCTTCCCGAGGGAAGTCGAGGGGCGTTGGTCCAAGCGCTCCTCGACTGCGGCTGAGCCTACGCTCGGGACGAGCGTAAAGGTCGCGGCTGATTCATTCGGGTTCGACATTCCCCCAGTTGCCGCCGGATACCGCCAGCGCGTGCGCAGCTTCGTCGCCGTGCAGACCGGGTGCGATCATCGGTGCACTTTCTGCACGATCTGGCAGGCGCGCGGGCCAAGCATGACCCTGCCGTTCGAGGCAGTGCGGGATGCCGTGATGCGGGAGGTGGACGCGGGCGCCAGGGAGATCGTGCTGACTGGCGTGGACATTACGTCCGTGGAGGGAGGTCTCGGCCGCTTGTGCGAGCGTCTGCTGAGCGATTTGCCGGAGCTGAAGCGGTTGCGACTGTCGAGTCTCGACAGCGTCGAGATGGACGAACCGCTGTTCGCGCTGATTGCGGGGGAGCCCCGGCTGATGCCGCATTTCCACCTTTCGCTCCAGGCCGGCGACGACCTGGTCCTCAAGCGGATGAGGCGCAGGCACAGCCGCGCCGATGCAGTGGCGCTCGTCGACCGGATCAAGGCGGTGCGACCGGAAGCGACGATCGGCGCGGACCTGATCGCGGGCTTTCCAACCGAAAGCGAGGAAGCCGCGCTCAACACGTTGCGACTGCTCGACGATTGCGACATCGTCGCGGCGCATGTGTTCCCCTTCTCGCCTCGCCCAACTACGCCAGCGGCGCGGATGCCGCAGGTCGAGCGGGAGACAGTCAAGGCCCGCGCGGCGCGGTTGCGCCAAGCTGCGGTGGAGCGGCGGACGAGGTGGCTGCAGAGCCTAGTCGGCTCGGTCCAGCCGGTGCTGATCGAGAATAAGCAAAAGGGCCACACCGACGCATTCGCGCCGGTGTTCATCGCCGGATCGGCCCGCGGCGACATGGGGCCGGCGCGCATCGCCGCTGCGGACAACGACACACTGATCGGGACATTCGAATGAGTTGGCTTGAACGGCTGACAGGCGGCTTCAAGAAGACCGCCGACCGGCTTGGCGACAATCTGACAGGGCTGACCAGCCGCGCGGCGCTGGACGGGGCGACGCTGGACGACATCGAGGAAGCGCTGATCGCGTCCGACCTCGGCCCGGAAGCGTCGAAGCGCATCCGCGATGCCATTGCCGCCAAGCGGTTCGAGCACCTCGACGAGCGCGGGCTGCGGACGATCCTCGCGGAGGAGATCGAAGCGATCCTGGCCCCGGTAGCCAAGCCGCTCGACGTGTGGGGCTTTCCGCGGCCGCACGTCATCCTGGTGATCGGCGTCAACGGGTCGGGCAAGACAACGACCATCGGCAAGCTCGGCCATCTGCTGCAGGAGCAGGATTATGGCGTGATGCTGGCGGCGGGCGACACGTTCCGCGCGGCCGCGATCGAGCAGCTGCGCATCTGGGGCGAGCGGATCGGCGCTCCGGTGATCACCGGCAAGGAAGGCGGGGACGCGGCGGGGATCGTGTTCGACGGGGTCAAGCAGGCGACGGCGACCGGGATCGACGCGTTGATCGTCGATACGGCCGGGCGGCTGCAGAACAAGGCTCACCTGATGGACGAGCTGTCCAAGGTTCGTCGGGTGCTCGGCCGCCTGAACCCGGAAGCACCGCATGACGTTATCCTGGTGCTGGATGCCACCACCGGGCAGAACGCGCTCAACCAGATCGAGGTGTTCAGGGACATGGCAGGCGTGACGGGGCTGGTGATGACCAAGCTGGACGGCACCGCGCGCGGCGGCGTGCTGGTGGCGGCGGCCGAGAAGTTCGGGCTGCCGATCCATGCCATCGGAGTTGGCGAAGGCGTCGACGACCTGCGTCCGTTCGATCCGCGCGCGGTCGCCCGCGCCATAGCCGGGCTGTACGAATGACCGCTGCGAAGCAAGAGCCCACCGGCGGCGCGCGGCTGCTGATCGACCTTGGGCCGCTGATCGTATTCTTCGCCGTCAATTACCTGGCGCCCGTGCCCCCGGTGACCAAGATCTTCGTTGCGACCGGCGCCTTCATGGTGGCGATGGTCGCGGCGATGCTCTTCTCCGCGATCAAGTATCGCCACATCTCGCCGCTGCTGTGGTTCTCCGGCGTGATGGTGGTCGTGCTCGGCGGGCTGACGATCTGGTTGCACAACGAGACCTTCATCAAGCTCAAGCCGACGATCTACTATCTGCTCGTCTCCGGCCTCCTCGGGTTCGGGCTGTGGACCGGAAAGCCGCTGCTCAAAATGGTGCTTGGCGCTGCCTACCCGGGGCTGACGGACGAGGGCTGGGCCAAGCTGACCCGGAACTGGGCCCTGTTCTTCCTGTTCATGGCGGCGCTGAACGAGGCCGTGTGGCGCAACAGCAGCACCGATTTCTGGATCGGCTTCAAGCTGTGGGGCGCGATTCCCCTCACCTTCCTGTTCGCGGCACTGAACGTGCCGATGCTGATGAAGCACGGCCTGACCCGCGAGGAAGCGGCGGACGTGTCCGAACCGGCGCCGGTCGAATGAACGAAACGATGAACCAGCCGATCCTGGCCATCCGAGGCCTCCGCAAGGCGTATGCGAGTGGGACGGAGGCGCTGAAAAGCGTCGATCTCGACATCAATCGCGGCGAGATCTTTGCACTGCTCGGACCGAACGGGGCGGGCAAGACGACGCTAATCTCGATCATCTGCGGGCTGGTGACTCCGACCGACGGTCAAGTCCTGATCGACGGCAAGGACTGGCGAAAACACTACCGCGAAGCGCGTACACGCATCGGCCTGGTGCCGCAGGAACTGACCATGGACGTGTTCGAGCCGATGATCGGCACGGTGACGTTCAGCCGCGGCCTGTTCGGCAGGCCACCCGCTCCGGCCAAGATCGAGCAGATCCTCCGAGACCTGTCGCTGTGGGACAAGCGCAACAACATCCTCAAGGACCTGTCCGGCGGAATGAAGCGGCGGGTCATGATCGCCAAGGCGCTGGCGCACGAGCCCGACATCCTGTTCCTCGACGAGCCCACTGCAGGGGTCGACGTCGAGCTTCGCAAGGACATGTGGAATCTCGTCCGGCGGCTTCGCGAGGGGGGCACCACCATCATCCTCACCACCCACTACATCGAGGAAGCCGAGGAGATGGCGGACCGCGTCGGAGTGATTCGCCAGGGCGAACTGATCCTGGTCGAGGAAAAGACCGCGCTGATGCAGAAGCTGGGCCGCAAGACCCTGCACCTGGAGCTGACCGACCCTCTCGCCGAGGTTCCGGCGGCGCTGGCGCCGTGGGGGCCTCGCCTGGGCGAGGATGGGACCACGCTGACCTACGAGTTCGACGCCAAGGCCGACCGGACCGGCATCCCGTCGCTGCTCGCGGCGATGCGCGATGCGGGGATCGGATTCAAGGATCTGGACACCAAGCAGTCGAGCCTGGAGGACATCTTCGTCGGGCTCATCAACGAGAAAAGGGAGGCCGCGGCATGATCCACGGCTACCAGGTCCGTCCGTGCGGAGCGGAGGTCCGCAGGGCCGCAGTCGAGGTACGTCCTTGGCGACGTCCCTCGACTTCGCTCGGGACGAACGGAGAAGCTGTCGCAGGAGGTCGGTCGTGAACTGGCGCGGGATCTGGGCGATCTACAAGTTCGAGATGCATCGCTTCCGGCGCACGTTGTGGACCGGGCTGGCAGTCCCGGTGATCACCACCAGCCTCTATTTCATCGTGTTTGGCTCCGCGATCGGCAGCCGCATGACCGAAATCGGCGGAGTACCCTACGGCGCATTTATCGTACCCGGGTTGATGATGCTCAGCCTGTTCACGGAAAGCATCTTCAACGCCAGCTTCGGGATCCACATGCCGCGCTTCACCGGCACCATCTACGAGATCCTCTCCGCGCCCCTGTCGGCGTTCGAGACGGTGCTTGGCTATGTCGGTGCGGCGGCGAGCAAGGGGATGATCGTGGCTCTCGTGATCCTGGCGACCGCGCACCTGTTCGTGCCGCTGAGCATCGCCCATCCGATGCTGATGCTGCTCTACCTGCTGCTCGTGGCGCTGACCTTCTGCATGTTCGGCTTCATCATCGGGGTGTGGGCCAAGGGGTTCGAGCAGCTGCAGGTCATCCCGCTGCTGGTCGTCACGCCGCTGACGTTCCTGGGCGGGGCGTTTTACTCGATCGACATGCTGGCCGAGCCGTGGCGGTCGATTACCCTGTTCAACCCAGTAGTCTATCTGATCAACGGCTTTCGCTGGACGTTCTTTGGGACCGCGGACGTGAGCTTTGGAATGGCGTTGGCGGCGACCTTTGCCTTCGCGCTGGCCTGCATGGCCGGGATCTGGTGGATCTTCCGGACCGGGTACCGGCTGAAGGCGTAGCGAAACCGCTCATCCTGAGTAGCCGCGCGGCATGAACAGGTCGGACCATCCCCCGGATGGTCCTGGAACATGCCGGGGGCATGCTTCACCTGTTCACTATCGAAGGATCAGGACAGTGCTTCGATACGCAACTGAGCTTCCGCTCAGTCGCTACCCGGAATGAGCGGATCTAGTGTCAGCGCGCCGCTGACAGCCGCTCGCTCGCCTTGTCCCAGTTCACTACGTCCCACCATGCCTTTAGGTAGTCGGCGCGACGGTTGTTGTAGGTGAGGTAATAAGCGTGTTCCCAAACGTCGTTGCCGAGCACGGGCGTGCCCTTCACTTCGGCCACGTCCATCAGCGGGTTGTCCTGGTTCGGCGTTGACGAAACGACGAGGCCCTGGCCCGGCACCGCGACCAGCCAGACCCAACCCGAGCCGAACTGCCCAGCGCCGGCGGCGTTGAACTTTTCCTTTAGCGCATCAACCGAACCGAAGGCGCTATTGATCGCGTCGGCCAGTTCGCCGGTCGGCTGCCCGCCGCCCGGTGCCATCGCTTCCCAGAAGAAGGTGTGATTCCAGTGTCCGCCGCCATTGTTGCGGAGCACCTTGGGGGCTGACGAGGCGTTCGCGATCAGCTCCTCCAGGTTCTTGCCCTGAAGGTTGGGGTCGCTCTCCACTGCCTTGTTGAGGTTGTCGACATAAGTCTGGTGATGCTTGTCATGGTGGAGCTGCATCGTCTTGGCGTCGATGGTGGGCTCAAGCGCGGCATAGTCATAGGGCAGCGGGGCGACTTCGAACGCCATGGCGAGATCCTCCTGTTGTGGGCTGCTGGCCATGTGGTTCGCAGGATGGCCCAAGTCAACGCAGCGGCACCGTCACCGTGAACTCGTCTCAGCGCCGATCCCTCCACGGCGGCGAACGGTCAGGTAGAAGCGTGGATGCTGAAACAAGTACAGCACGACGTTCTCAGGCCGCCGCCTCGCCTTCCAGCAGCTTGTGCCGCTTCAGCGCATGGCGGAGCTGATCGTAGCTGAGGCCAAGTGCCGACGCGGTGGCGCGCTGGTTGAAGCGGTTGCGCGACAATGCGTCCTCCAGCAGCGCGCGCTCGTAAGCGGAGACCGCGGCGCGGAAGTCGGTCGTCGTCGCCGGCGGCTGCGGCACGCTCGGTACAACGATTGCCGCATCTTCGACCGTCGGCGCAGGGACTGGAGCGCTGTCCGGGACAGCCATGTTGCCCGGCGCCCAGGGCGAAGCGAACGGATCGAACTGGATCGCGTCCACCGGCCGTTCCGGATCCTCGGCGCGGTAGACCGCGCGCTCGACCACGTTGCGGAGTTCGCGCACGTTCCCTGGCCAAGGGTAGGCTTCCAGTTCGGCCATCGCCCGGGTCGAAAATCCCGGCCAACCCGGCCAGTCGAGCTCCACCGCCATTCGCCGCCCGAAATGCTCCGCCAATAGCGGGACATCGCCCAGCCTCAGCCGTAGCGGCGGCAGGGTCACGACTTCGAACGACAGGCGGTCGAGCAGGTCGGCGCGGAAACGGCCCTCATCCACCAGCCGCGGCAGGTTCTCGTTTGTCGCGGCAACGATGCGAACATCGACGCTGATCGGCTTGGACGCGCCGATGCGGGTGATCTCGCCATATTCGACCGCACGAAGCAGACGGTCCTGCGCCGGCGAGGACAGGGTAGCCAGCTCGTCGAGAAACAGGGTGCCGCCGTCCGCCTCCTCGAAACGTCCGTGACGAGTCTTCGCCGCTCCGGTAAAACTGCCCGCCTCATGCCCGAACAGCTCCGCTTCGATCAGATTCTCGGGAAGAGCCGCGCAGTTCATCGTGACCAGCGGTCCGGCCCAGCGCGAGGACAGGTGATGGAGGCGCTCGGCGATCAGTTCCTTGCCGGTGCCGCGCTCGCCGATCACCAGCACCGGCCGATTGAGCGGCGCGGCGCGGCTGGCGCGCTCGACCGCGTCGAGGAAAGCCAAGCTCGAGCCGACGAAGGATTGGGTGCGTTCCACGGGCAAGAGTTGGTGCGTTTTCCCATCGCTTGGCAAGATCTTTCAGCTCGCACCCGAGCGACAATCCCCGGTTCTGTGAGCTTTTCAAAGCTTTTGATATTCTGGCACGGACCCTGCATAGTTTCTGCCACACAGGGCCCTGCAACGGCTTGCGAGGTTTTCGAATGAGCATCTTTTCCCGTACGCGGGATATCATGGCGGCCAATTTCACCGAGCTGCTCGACCGGTCGGAAGATCCGTCCCGGATGATCCGCATGATCATCCTGGAGATGGAGGAGACTTTGGTCGAGGTCCGCGCCACCGCCGCGCGCTCCATCGCCGACGCCAAGGAAATGCGGCGGGCGATGATCCGTCTTGACGGCCTCAAGGACAGCTGGACCGAAAAAGCCGAACTGGCGCTCTCCAAGGGGCGCGAGGATCTGGCCAAGGCCGCGTTGATCGAACGGCAAAAGGCCGCTGACATGGCCAAGGGCCTGGAAGCGGAGATTGCCGTGATCGAGGATACGCTGAAAGGCTATGAGGCCGATATTGCCAAGCTCCAGGGCAAACTGCGCGAGGCGCGGGCCCGGCAGAACAGCATCGCCACCCGGATCGAGAGCGCCGTCACTCGGGCCAAGGCGCGCGAGCTGCTCAACGGCGCGCGGACCGACGATGCGTTTTCCAAATTCGAGCTGCTGGAGCGGCGCGCGGACTTTGCCGAAGGCCGCGCCGATGCGCTGGGAATGACCGGGCCGAAGAGCCTGGAGGAAGAGATCGCCGAGCTGAAGGCCGAGGAGTCGGTTGACGCGGAGCTGGAAGCAATGAAGGCGAAGCTCGCCGGCAGGGGGAACAAGTAAATGGATGCGCCTGAATTCTTTGGCCTCGTGGTCACGATGCTGGTCCTGTTCATCGGGCTGCCGTGGCTGATCTTCCACTACATCACGCGCTGGAAGACCGCCGCGACGCTCACTGGTTCAGACGAAAAGCTGCTGGACGAACTGCACGACATGGCCCGGCGGTTGGACGACCGCCTGTGTTCGATCGAGCGGATCATGACGGCAGAGAACCCGAACTGGCGGCAGCAGTGCCTGCCCAATCAATCTATGCGACTGGACGACGATCTCACGGCCGATCGGACGCAGCGCATCTTCACCGGGGAGAACCGCTGATGCCCGTTCAACCTCCAAGCCGCACCCGCTTTTACAAGGACAAGCGGGGCGGCAAGTTCATGGGCGTGTGCGCCGGGATCGCCGACTACACCGGGCTGGATGTTACCTTGGTGCGGATCGCGGTGGTGTCGCTGATCATCCTCAGCTCGCTCTCGCTGCTTCCGGTGTACATCATCGCCGGGTTTGTTGCCGACGACAAACCACGCGAGCTCAGGCCACGCGACGATGAGGAGCAGCGCTTCTGGCAGGGCGTACGCCAGTCGCCTGCCCGCACGGCCCGCGACATCCGCTCCCGCTTCCGCGAGATCGACCGGCGGCTGGCCGATGTCGAAAGCTACGTGCTGACCAACAATCGCTCGCTCGACCGCGAGATCGAACAGCTGCGTTGACGCTGCGACGAAAGGATATAGCCGATGAACCCTGACAAGCTCGTCTTCTTGCAGGACGTCTTTCCATTGGTTGCGTTGATTGCCGTTGTCGGTGTGATCGGGTGGGTCGTCACCACCTGGATGCGGATCAAGCATGGCTATCCGCTGGAAACCAGCTGGGGCCAGCCGCTGCACCCGAGCAGCGACAAGGAAGCACAGGAACGGATCAAGCTGCTGACCAGCGAGAACGCCCAGCTTCGCGCGGAGATCGGCTCCGTCAAGGATCGACTGGCGACCATTGAGCGGATCGTTACCGATGAACCGTCGCGGCTGGCGCGCGAGATCGACGGCCTAACGCTGACCAGGAATTGACGCGCCGCGGCGCCGCCGGAGAGAAGACAGCATGGACAATATCGCAAGCTGGATCTGGGTGCTGATCCCCCTCGCCGCGATTGGCATTGCACCGTTCAAGATGTGGTTACGGGCGAAGGAACGGCAGATTGACGCTCAATCCACCATGGCAGCGGAAAAGGCGGCGCAATATGCGTCCCACACAACCGAACTCGAGAAACGGGTGCGCGTGCTGGAGCAGATCGTCACCGACCGCGGCTTCGACACCGCCGCGCAGATCGAAGCGCTGCGCGACCGGCCGCGCGTTGAGGAGATCGCACGGTCATGAGCGGCGGGCAGTTCATGGTGGTGCTGATCGTCGCGATCGTGATGATCGCGTCGATCGTCCGGGCACGCTACGGCCAGGACCGGCGGTCTCGACTCCCTGACGAGGCGGCGACGGACAATGGCGAGGCGCAGCGGCTGCGCTCCGAGGTGCAGCAGCTCAAGGAGCGGATCCAGGTGCTGGAGCGGATCACGGTCGAGAAGGAGAACAGCCTCTCGCGCGAGATCGAGGAGTTGCGGGAGAAGCCGTAGCTTGGCCCCATCCCGTCGGCCCGGATTTGATCCAGGGTTCGCCTCCTTGATCCGGACGACGAAAAGAAGGAAGGCGGATGCCGGATCAAATCCGGCATGAAAAGCAAGAATGACCGCCCTTCCCTCCCTTCAGTCCATCCAGGACGATTATGACCTGCTTGACAGCGAGGAGCGCTACCGGCTGCTGATCGATCTCGGCCGGACGCTGGAACCGATGCCCGACGCGCTCAAGACCGATGCGACCAAGGTGCGCGGCTGTTCGGCCTCCGTCTGGGTCTATCCGACACGCCTCGATGACGGGCGGCTGCACTTTCTGGCGGACAGCAATGCGGCGATCACCAAGGGGATCGTGGCGCTGGTGCTGAGCGCGGTGCAGGACCGGCGGGCGGAGGAGATTGCCGGGACCGACATTGCGGCGGAACTCGGACCATTCGACCTGTCGCGGCAGCTGTCGTCGAACCGGACCCAGGGCATCCCCAACATGATCGCACTGATCCAGGACACGGCGCGGCGCTTCGGGTGAGCCCCACGAATTCTCCTGTCAGCACGCACGGCTTCGATCCCGAGCGCTTCTTCCAGCTTGCCCGGCGGGTCGGTCACGGCCGCGCACTCGGCCTCGAATATCACGCCAGCGGCGATGGCTGGGTCGAGCTTGCGCTGCCGTGGCGCCCCGAGCTGGTGAGCATGCCGGGCACGGGCGTGATGGCAACCGGCGCAATCGTCAGCCTGATCGACACCTGCTCCGGAACCGCGGTGTGGAAGCGAATGGGCAGCTTCAAGCCAATCGTCACGGTCGACTTGAGGCTCGATTACCTGCGGCCCGCGGCGAAGGGGGAGACGGTTGTGGCCCGCTGCGAGTGCTACAAGCTGACCCGGCGCGTGGCGTTCGTGCGCGGAGTCGCGCACGGCGGCGATCCCGACCGTGCCATCGCCCATAGCGCGGCGACGTTCATGGTCACCGATCCGGCGAGCTAGAGGCTTCCCGCCGGTCTTCCGCCCTGCGCAGCACTTCATAGGCTGCCTGCACCTTGACGAACGTCGCGTGTGCGGCTTCGTCGCCAGGCTTGAGGTCGGGGTGGTTGGCCTTGGCCAGCCGGCGATAGGCAGCCTTCACGTCAGCGAAGCTGGCGTCGCTCTCCAGGTCCAGCGCGTCGAGCGCCCGCATCTCGTCGCGGCTGCGGGTCCCGTCTCCGGGGCCGCCCCAGCTCCAGTGGGCCGAGCTCTTGAAGCCGTTGGCGCCGCGAGTCTCCGAGCGCTCCCGTTCCTCGGCGGCGGAGGCGTCCAGCCCTTCGAAATAATTCCAGTTCTTGTTGTATTCGGCCGCGTGGCCTTCGCAGAAATACCAGCGGTCGGCACTGTTCGGCGCCTTGGGCGCGGGCCGGTCGCCGGGTTGTTCGCAGCCATGGCGGTCGCACGGCCGGACGTTCGCCGCTTCACGCGACTTGGCGCCATAGTCGCGCCAGCGGGGAAAGCCCCAATCGTCCGATCTCTTCTGCTTGGCCATTGCTGCCTAACTAGTAGGGCCCGCCGCCTGTTGCGACCCTGAATGGAGATATTTGCCAGAGGGCCTGTAAGCCGGGTTCTGTCCATCCCCTTGCGGGAACTGGGCGACCATTCCTCTAGGCCCATCCTTGCGGAGGGGCTCAAGCGACCAACCCGGGCGACGAGCCGGAACCAGCCCATATGCCGCCCCTATTCGGTCTTGCACCCGGTGGGGTTTGCCGTGCCGCCCCTGTTGCCAGGGACGCGGTGCGCTCTTGCCGCACCCTTTCGACCTTACCTGCCCGAAAGCAGGCGGTGTCCTTTCTGTGGCACTGTCCCTCATCCCGCTCACGCGGGACGGCCGGGCGTTACCCGGCACCGTTGTTCCGTGGAGCCCGGACTTTCCTCGCGTCCCTTGCGGGACCCGCGGCCGCCCGGCCCTCTGGCAGACGGAGATATAGAACATACCCAATCGCTCGTCATCCCTGCTTTCCCGCGAGTGACGATGATGGCTGTCAAGGTTCGCCCATTGGGCGCGGCAGCAGGAGCGCGAGCAGTTTCGCACGGCACTCCCCGTCGATGATGCCGTCGATCCGGTCCGGCCGGAACCGCCGCTGGAAAGCTATCACTGCCTTGGTGCCGTCGGTCACGTCGTAGCCGAACCGCTCCAGCGCGAGCAGGAAGGCGGCGTCCGGCCAGAACGGGTCGATCAGGTTGCGGGTCGGGCTCGGCAGGGCGAGGCGGCGCTTGGCCAGTGCTTCCCACGGGAACAGTTCGCCCGGGTCTTCCTTGCGCGCCGGAGCGATGTCAGAATGGGCGACGACGTTGCCGCGGCCGATACCGTGACGATCCTTGATTGCGGCGACCAGCGGGATCAGCGCGGCGATCTGCTCGTCCGGGAACGGGCGGTAGCCGAATTCGTGGCCAGGATTGACGATCTCGATGCCGACGGACGCGCTGTTGACGTCGCGCACCCCGCGCCAGAACGACTTGCCGGCGTGCCAGGCGCGGCGGTCCTCGTCGACCAGCTGAAAGATCGTTCCGTCTTCATCGATGCAATAATGGGCGCTGACCTTGGCGTCGGGCGAGGTCATCCGGTCCAGCGCTCCGCCGCAATCCGGCATGCCGGTATAGTGGAGCACGATCATGGACACGGGTAGCACCCGTTCGTCGTGATTCGGCGAGGGCCGGTTGATCATCTCCACGGGCGTGAACTCGCGCATGGAGAGGCGGCACGGTCAAGCCCGCGTAGATGCGTCAGGCGATCTTCCGCGCCGGGGCCGCCTCGCTTCGGCGGTAGAGCCCCCGTGCGTCCTTGTCGGCTTCCAGCCGCGCCGTTTGTCCGATCACGGTTTCGCCCGCGCCGAGCATCAGCCAGCCGTCCGCTGCCAGCGCGGAGGCGAGCCGATCGAACGCCGCGGCCCGCGTCTTCTCATTGAGGTAGAGCAGGACATTGCGGCACAGGATTATGTCGAACTGGGCCGGATGCGGCGGCGTTTCCAGCAGGTTGTGGACCTGGAACCGCACCGACCGGCGCAGTTGCTCGACCGCGCGCCAGCCGTCCGAGCCTTCCTCGAACCAGCGCACCATCTGCTGGATGCCGAGCCCGCGCTGGACTTCGAACTGGCTGTAGGTGCCGGACCGGGCACGGTCGATCACCGCGTCGCTGACGTCGGTCCCGAGGATGTCGATCGTCCAACCGGCCCATTTCGCCGGTTCCTCTGCGAACAGCATGGCAAGCGAATAGGCTTCCTGTCCGGTCGAACAGCCGGCCGACCAGATGCGCAACCGCCTGGTCGCGGAGCGGCGCCGGGCGAGGGCTGGAAGAGCTTGGCGAGCCAGCAGGTCGAACGGAGTGCGGTCGCGGAAGAAATATGTTTCGTTGTTCAACAGGGCCTCCACCACGCGAGCCGCAAGGCCCGGTTCCCGTCCCATAACGAGAATGGTGATCAATTCGTCGATGCTGGAGATGCCGCGCTCCCGCAGCAGCCCGGACAGGGCAGTCTCCAGGCGCCAGCGGCGGCTCATCGTCAGTTGCTGCCCGGTCCGGGCCTCCAGCAGGCCCGCGAGGATGCGGCTGGAGCTGTCGCTTATTTCCAATTCTGCTCTCCGGCACGGGACGCAACTCGCCGGGCGATCTTGTCGGGGGGAAGAATGGCCGACGCCAACCCGGCCTCGGCAACGGAGCGCGGCATACCCCAAACCGCGCTGCTCGCCTCGTCCTGGGCAATGATCGCGCCGCCGCAGGCGACCAGGCGGGTGGCGCCCGTGGTGCCGTCGCGGCCCATGCCGGACAGGATCACGCCGACCGCGGCGGCCCCGTACATCTCCCCGGCCGACGTCAGCATTGGGTCAAGCGAGGGCAGACAACCGCTGGCCGAGCGGCGCCGATCGAGACGCACGACCGGGTGGCCGCCGCGCCGCTCCAGCGTCAGGTGAGCGTCGCCCGGAGCAATCAGGATCTGGTCGGGCAAGGCAACCATGCCGTCCGCGGCGATCAGCGCGCCACGCTTGGCGGCGGTCGCGATCTGGCGCGCGAAGACGTCCATGAACGGGGGTGGCAGATGCTGGGTAACGAGGATCGGAGCGCCAAGCGCCTCCGGCAAATTCTGGAACAGGGTGCCGAGCGAGTGGATCCCGCCGGTCGACGCGCCAATCGCAAGGATCCCGAGCGGGGCAGCGGACATCGCCCGCAATGGCGTCGTGATCGGGTTGAGTGACTTGACCGGCGGCGGGGTCCGATGCTCGGCTCGGCCGAGCGCGCGCAAGCGTTCGATCAGCACTTCGGAAAAGCGGCCGTTAAAGCGGCCGGTGCCGGGCTTCGGCAGCGTGTCTGCCGCGCCCAGTCCAAGCGCTGCGACCGTGACTTCGGCGCCCTCCTCGGCGAAGGAGGACACGACAATCACCCGTGCTCCACGCGCCGCCTTGAGGATGTCGGGAAGCATCTTCAGGCCACCCGCCCCGGGCATTTCCAGGTCGAGCAGGATGACGTCCACGCGGACGTGGGACAGAGCGGCGATTGCGTCCTCTGCGGTTCCGGCAGCGGCGGCAATCTCGAAGCCGCCGTCCGTCTCGATCATTCGCGACAGGACGGCGCGGGCAACCATCGAATCGTCGACGATCATCAGCCGAACTGGCAGCCCCGCTCCCGCGGGACGCCGCTTTGTGGAAAGCGCCTGCCCCACCGGAAATGGCTTACGCGACGCCGACGAGCTGAAGCTTGATGTGCAGCGTTTCGCGATCGAACGGTTTCATCACATATTCGTCAGCCCCGGCCTCCAGGGCGGCGCGAATGTGCGCCATGTCGTTCTCGGTGGTGCAGAAAACCACCTTGGGCTGGTCGGAATGGCCGCGCTGGCGAAGCAGCTTCAGGAACTCCATGCCGCTCATCACCGGCATGTTCCAGTCGAGCAGCACCACATCGGGCATGTTCGCCTCGCAACGCTCCAGCGCCTCGCGGCCGTCACCCGCCTCGTCCACGTTGAATTCCAGGGTTTCGAGGATATGACGAGCGACCTTGCGGATCACCTTGGAGTCGTCGACGATGAGGCAGGTCTTCATGATTTCGCTTGATCCCCGTTTGCGCCAGCAGAAGTAGTTGTGAAGTCTTGAGAAGCTCTTAAGCGGCCTGCGTTCTCAGGCAGCCTTGGCTTCCGTGCCCGCGATCAGGGCCGCGACGTCGACCAGTAGCAAGGCGCCCTCTTCGGTTTCGACCATGCCGCAGGACGCGCGCTCCCAGCCCGGCCCCATCGCGGCGCGTACCGGCGCGGGATCGGACAGTGCCTCGACCACGTCCTCGACACTGTCGACGATCAATGCGTAGTGGTGCCCGTCGAGCTCGACCACTGCCGCCTCGCGGATCGGCCCGGAGGTATCGGTCGCGCCAAGCTCGAGCGAGCGGCGGCAGTCGATCACGGTTAGTACCCGGCTGCGCAGGGCAGACAAGCCGGCGACGTGCGGCACCGCGCGCGGGACCGGGATCAGGGTGTCCAGCTCGACGACGCTTTCCACCGCCTCGGCCGGAAGGGCGACGCGCTGGCCGGCGATGGTGACGATCAACAGCAGTGCGTTCATTTGGCGCCTCCCGGGCCGGCCGACTTCAAGGCCATCAGCAGGCCTGCTCGATCATATCGGTAGATGCTGCGGTCGTTGGCCGCGTCGGGCTCGGGTTCGCTGCGCAGCCAGATTGTGCGCTCGGCCACGGCGTCGGCAGACGCTGCTCCAGAGGCAATGGTCAGGTCGGTCTTGCCGTCATACGCGCTGCCGACAACACGATAGCCGGCGGCCTCCACAATCGGGCGGAGCATGTTCTGCATCCAGCTGTCGTCATCCGGAATACGGCAGATCGCCTCCCGACCGAGCAGTCCGGCGGAAGCATGGCGGGCGAACAACCAATGCACGTCGATCAGTTCGGCAGGCTCGCCGTCGATCAAGGTAACGCCGGCCACCACGCCCGGCGCTTCGGCCGGGATCACTTCCCCTTCGACCGACTGCAAATCGATCACTTCGCGGAAGGCCAGGCCAAGCTCGGTAGCGCCGTCATTGAGGCGGAAGATCCGGACCTTGCCCTCCCCATCCGGCGGCTGGTCCATGCCGGCAAGCGGCAGGATCGCCTCACCAAGCTGTACCCGCAGCTGGCCGGCACCCATCTGGATGGCGGAGGCAGGCACCTCCTCGATCCGATCGACGACCGCCAGGCGAACCGCGCGGCGGGCGCCATTTAGGCTTCGAAACAGCAAAACTGGAGCCCCCGACGTGGCGGCGGCGGCATTGTCTTCGACCACGCGCGCTGCGCGCTCCTGTGTTTCCAGCCGAACTCCGCCGACGCGGGCGAGGCCCGCCGCGTCGAACAGGAGAATCGGGCTGCCGTCGTCCGCCAGCGTGGTCCCGGCATAGAGGCCGGTCGCCATCACCGCAGGGGCGGCCGGCTTGACCACCAGTTCCTCATGGTCGTGGACCTTGTCCACCGCCAGCGCGTAAACGTCGCCGCCGGCAGGCTTGAGCACGATCAGCGTTCTTTCCTCGTCGGTCCGGTTGCTCGGCAGGCCGAGAACATCGGCCAACGCGACTTCCGGCACGCGGCGGCCGCGGATGGTCGCAACACCCGCCCCGCCGATCCGCGACAGCGACACACTCTCGCCATTGGCGCGGACAATCTCCTCGATCGCGGAGCGCGGGATGGCAAAATGCTGGCTGCCGATACTGACGGTCAGCGCCGGGATGATGGTCAGCGTCAGCGGGACCCGGAGCGTCATGCGGGTGCCCTGCCCCGGCCTGCTGTCCACTTCGACCACGCCGCCGATCCGCTCGACGTTGGAGCGGACCACGTCCATCCCGACCCCGCGCCCGGAGATGCTGGTCACCGCCTTCGCAGTGGACAGGCCAGCCTCGAAGATCAGCGCGAGCTGCTCTGCCTTTGTCAGCATCGCAGCCGCCGCCTTGTCGATGAGTCCATTGGCGATCGCCTTGTCGACCAGGGACTTGCCGTCGATTCCTCGTCCGTCGTCCGCAATGTCGATGAGGATCTGGTTGCCGGATTGGCGCGCGGAGACAGACAGCAGGCCGATCTCCCGCTTGCCCGCCTTCAATCGCTCGGCCGGCTTTTCCAGGCCATGATCTATCGCGTTGCGGACGATGTGGGTCAGCGGATCGCGGATCATCTCGATCATCTCGCGATCCAGCTCGACGTCGCCGCCGTCGATGTCGACCAGCACCTGCTTACCGAGCTCGCCGGAAAGGTCGCGAACCATGCGCGGCAGCCCGACGAAGAGGTTCTCGATCCGCTGCATGCGGGTGCGGGTGATCGCGTCGCGCATTTCCGCGATGATCCCGGACAGCCGCTCGAACGCCCCGTCGACCGCCACGTCATTGTCCGTGTCGCGCAGCCGGCGGGCGAGCTCGTTGCGGGCGAGCACCATGTCGCTGACCCCGCTCATCACCCGGTCGAGCAGTTCGACCGACAAGCGGATGGTGCGCGGCGCGGCACTGGCCTTGAGGGTTTCGCCCGAGGGCGCGGCAGCTGGAACCGCGGGTGCCTCGGCGCCCGGCGCAAGCGCGGCAATCAGCGCCTCATCGTCGCCGGTGGGAAATGCCTCGCCGGCGCCGATGATCTCGATCATCTCCCCGATCCGATCAATGATCGCGAGCACGGCGCTGACCAGCGGCGCGTCGGCCTGGCGGCGATTGGCGCGAACGTCAGCAAGCGCGTCCTCCGCAGCGTGGCTTAGAGCCTCGAGCCGCGGAAAGTCGAAGAAGCCGCAATTGCCCTTGACCGTGTGAACGAAGCGAAAAATGGAATCGAGCCGGGCACGATCGCTGGGCTGCGCCTCCCAGGCGACGATCTCGCCGCCGAGGCTTTCCAGCATTTCCCGGCATTCGGCGACGAAGTCGGCAATCAGGTCGTCCATCGGTGTTTCGCATCCGTGAGTGATCGGATGCGGTATACCGGGCGACAAGTTAAAGGGGCGTTAGCCCTGACGCGGCAGGTCGGCGCCGATCAGCAGCACCTCGGATCCGGGATCGGACAGCTTGATCGATCCACCTGCGCCCTGCGCCAGGCTGTGCGCCAGCCAGGCGCCAGCGGCGCGGGGCTCGACCTTGCCCCCGCTCGAACCGCGCTGCAGCGTTTCACGCAGGCCGGGGTCAAGCAGGATCCGCGGCCCCTCGGCCCGGATTACCAATTCTAGGCCGCGCTCGGAGCGCTCCCCGCCAACGTCGAGCCGGCCGCCGCGGACCAAAGCATCGCCCGCGATCAGCGCCAGGTTGAGCAGCAGCTTGGTGGCATCCTTGGGCAATCGTCCGTCGGCGACCATCCAGCCGAGCTCGATCCGCCGCTCAGCCCCGAACAGCCCCTCCAGCGCCAGCTGGGCCTCGCGCGAATCCACTTCCTCGCCAAAGCCGCCCGCCGCGCCGAACGCCAGCCGGAAGAACTTGAGCTTGTTGGCGCTGGCCTTGGCGCTTTCCGCTAGCAGTTCCAGGCACCGCTCCCGCATTTCCGGATCCTGCTCATCGGCCAGCAGCTCGATCCCGTTGTTGAGCGCTCCGACCGGGGACAGGAGGTCGTGACAGAGGCGCGAACAAAGCAGGCTGGCAAGGTCGATGGCGTTCATGGCGCAAGGTGTTGGTCGATTGCCTCGGGCAACGCAACCCGGGTTGAATCCGGTCCGGGCCCGTCCCACATCTCGAGCGATGGCCGGGGGGCAACAGATCATCGATGTCGCGTTGACGCCTGCGCACGCCGGGTGGCGGCTCGATCGTGCGCTGGCTGATGCGCTGCCGACCCTTTCGCGTGAGCGGCTGAAGGCGCTGGTTCGATCGGGCGCATTGGAGCGCGCTGGCTCGGCAGTCCGCGACCCCGCCGCCAAGGTTCAGGGCAGCGAGCAATTTCGCCTTGCCGTTCCTGACCCGGAGCCGGCTCACAACGAGGCGCAGGACATTCCGCTGCGCATCGTCTTCGAGGACGAGCATCTGCTGGTGGTCGACAAGCCAGCGGGCCTGGTCGTCCACCCCGCCGCGGGCAACCGGGACGGCACCCTGGTCAACGCCCTGCTTCACCATTGCGGCGGGAGTCTGTCCGGGATCGGCGGAGTGGCCCGGCCGGGGATCGTCCACCGGATCGACAAGGATACCTCCGGGCTGCTGGTCGTCGCCAAGACCGATGTCGCGCACGAAGGCCTGGCCAGGCAGTTCGAGGCGCACAGCATCCACCGGCTTTACCTCGCCGCCGTGTCCGGGGTCCCGACTTCGGCCGAAGGAGCCGTGGACGCGCCCCTTGCCCGCTCGAGCAGCGATCGCAAGAAGGTGGCAATCGTTAGGGACGGGCGCGGCAAGCGGGCGGTGACCCATTGGCGCAAGCTCAAGTCATGGCGTGACGCGGCGCTGGTGGAGTGCCGGCTGGAGACCGGGCGCACCCATCAGGTGCGGGTCCACATGGCCTCGATCGGCCACCCGTTGCTCGGCGACCCGGTGTACGGCCGAGCGCCACACCAGCGGGTGCGGGAGCTGCTCCACTCGCTTCGCTTCCACCGCCAGGCGCTGCATGCGGCGGAGCTTGGCTTCATTCATCCCGTGACCAAGCACAGGATGTCGTTTCAGAGCCCGATTCCTGCCGATATGCAGGAACTGTTCACGGCGCTTGGTGTATAAGATTTCACAGGCTAGGCGCGCGATTACGACGGGCCGGCCCCAGAGAGGACGCGAACTCGAATGGCACAGGCAAAGGCGATCTCCATACCTGCTTCGGGCGGGGAAGCGGGGCTCAACCGCTACCTCGGCGAGATAAAGAAGTTCCCGATCCTCGCTCCGGAAGAGGAATATATGCTGGCCAAGCGCTGGCGCGAGCATGGCGACACGGACGCGGCCGCCAAGCTGGTCAACTCGCACCTCCGCCTCGTCGCCAAGATCGCCATGGGCTATCGCGGCTACGGCCTGCCGGTCAGCGAGCTGATCTCCGAGGGCAACATCGGCCTGATGCAAGGCGTCAAGAAGTTCGAGCCCGACCGGGGCTTCCGCCTGGCGACGTACGCCATGTGGTGGATCCGCGCGTCCATCCAGGAATTCATCCTGCGCTCGTGGAGCCTGGTGAAGATGGGCACCACCGCGGCGCAGAAGAAATTGTTCTTCAACCTGCGGCGGATGAAGAATCAGATCGATGCGTTCGAGGACGGTGACATGAAGCCGGCCGACGTTGCCAAGATCGCGACGGACCTCGGCGTGACCGAGGAAGAGGTCATCTCCATGAACCGTCGCATGGCGATGGGCGGGGACACCAGCCTCAACGCACCGCTGAAGGACAGCGAGGGCGAGAACCAATGGCAGGACTTCCTGATGGATTCCGGGCCGTTGCAGGATGAGATTGTCGCGGAAGAGGAGGAACGCCAGGTCCGCCATGAGCTGCTGCAGCAGGCGATGGCCTCGCTCAACGACCGCGAGAAGCACATACTCGCCGAACGCCGGCTGGCGGACGATCCCAAAACGCTGGAAGAGCTAAGCCAGGTCTACAACGTGAGCCGCGAACGCATCCGCCAGATCGAGGTGCGGGCGTTCGAGAAGCTGCAGGCGGCGCTGATGAAGCTGGCCGGCGAGCAGAGGCTGCTGCCCGCGGCGTGAGCGCAACCTGAGAAGTTCTACTCCGCTCGTCCTGAGCGGAGCGCGCCAGCGCGTAGTCGAAGGGCATCTGCTCAGGACGAGTGGGTGTTCTCAATCTTTTCGTCGCAACAACGCCAAGCCAGCCGCAGTCGCGAGCAGCGCCGCCCCGGTCTTCTCCTTGCCGCGCTTGCGCAGGAAGCCGAGGCCGAGCGTCGCCAGTGCCGATCCGAGCATGCCGATCTTGGCGGAGCCTGCGAGGCGCCCGGCGCGGCTGGTCACCCTCGACGTGAGATAGGGGTGCTCGTTCTCCTTCTCCTCTCCTTCACCTCGCAGGTGCGTGGCTGGGGCCACAGCTTGCACTGAGGCGGAGCCGCCGGCCGCGCCCGCATTCTCCTCCGGCGTCGCGCCCGGCTGCGGCGGCTTGTCGTGGCTGTCCTCGCTGCCCGCCGCGACGTGGTCGGCGGACCAGGCTCCACGCGCGCCGAGCGGCTTGTTGGGACCGCTGGTCGTGTCCTTGAGCGTCTGGTGCTCAATCTCCGAATTGAATTCGGCCCCAAACAGCAGGACGTAGCTGGACAGGTACAGCCAGGTGAGAAGCACCACGACCGCACTCAGCGACCCGTAGGTCGCGCCGTAATTTCCGAAGTTGGAGACGTAATAGCCGAAGCCCAGTGTGAGCAGCAGCCAGGTCACCGCGAAGAAGATCGAGCCCGGGGTCAGCCACGTCCACTTGGCTTTGTCGCGAGAAGGTCCGTAGCGATAGAGGGTCGCAGCAGCGGCCGCCGCTGCTGCCGCAAGCAGAGCGTAGGTCAGCAGCTTCCAGATGAACAGGCCGACTGGTCCCGTGTTGGGCAGCAGATGGTGGAGCGCGCTCAGCACGGCGGTGGCGCCACCCGCGAGGATCGCGAGCACCACCGCCGCAACCGTGATCGCCAGCGCCAGCAGCGTCGCCTTGATGAAGCCGCGCTTCTCCTCCTCCTCATAGGCGATGTTGAGCGCGGTGATGACCGATCCGGCGGCGTTCTTCGCGCCCCACAGGGCCACCGCCAGCGCCAGCAGCAACCCGAGCCCCTTCTTGCCACCGCTGGTCTGGGTCACGTTCATCAGCTGCTCGCCGATCAGCTTGGCCGCGTCGACAGGCAGCATGGCGGTGAGTGACTGAGCGTGGCGGACCACCGTCTCAGGACTGGCGAACAGGCCGTAGGTGAGGACGATGGCCCCGAGGAGCGGCACCAGCGCGAGGAAACCATAGAACGCTACGCCAGCAGCGACGATACCAACATTGTCCTTCGACGATTCTTTCCAGGTCCGAAGCGCGATCTCCTTCCAGCCGGCGGCGGGAACCTGGGCGGGCGTGTCGGCCTGCTGGCCGTGGTCGGTGGTGGGGGCAGCGGTGACCATGGACGCTTGAACTCCTTCGCGTCGTCCAACCGTGCTGGCGCGAAGCCGTTCCGCTCTTGCCAAGACAGGCAAACAGGCGGACCCTGCCCGGCTTCCACCAAAGGCGCATCAAGGCGCTTCGTGAGGCGACCTTCGCGCCCGGGACCCGGACGAGAGGAGAGGTCGCATGCATGAGGCTGTCAACGGCACCCGAGCCATCGCGCTGGTCGGACCGGCCGGCGCGGGAAAGACCAGTCTTGCCGAAGCCATGCTGTTCGCCAGCGGCGCCGTTGACCGGCAGGGCTCCACCTCGAACGGCAGCAGCGTTGGGGATTTCAGTCCCGAGGCTCGGGCAAGGGGCGGTTCGACCGAGCTCAACCTCATGCACTTCGATTATCTCGGTGAGCATTTCGCGCTGATCGATTGTCCCGGGTCGATCGGCTTCGCGGCCGACGGCGCGCGTGCGGTGGCGGTCGCCGACCTGGCGATCGTCGTGGTCGATCCCGACCCCGCGCGCGCGGCACTCGCTGCTCCGGCATTGCGGATGCTCGATGAACTCGGGGTGCCGCACCTCATCTTCGTCAACCGGATCGACCAGGCGCGCGGCTCGATTCGTGAGCTGCTGCAGGCGCTGCAGCCGATGAGCGTGTCGCCGCTGATCGCCCGCCAGATCCCCATTCGCGAGAGCGAAAAAGTCACCGGCTTCGTCGATGTCGCGCTGGAGCGGGCCTTCCATTACGTTCCGGGCAAGGCGTCGGAGCTGATCGAGATTCCGGCCGAGGTCGCCGATCGCGAAGCCGAAGCCCGCACCCACCTGCTCGAGCAGCTCGCCGACCATGACGACGCCTTGCTGGAACAGTTGCTGATGGACGAGACTCCGGAAGCAACGCTGGTGTTCAGGGACTTGGCGCGCGAGACGAGCGAGAACCTGGGCGTACCGGTGCTGTTCGGGTCGGCCGCCAACAGCTTTGGCGTACGCCGCTTGCTGAAGGCCTTGCGCCACGAAGCGCCTGGTCCGGACAGCACGGCTGCACGCCTGGGCGCCAGCGACCCGGCGCTTTATGCGTTCAAGGTCAGCAATGCCGGGGCGGTGGGACGGATCAGCTTCGCCCGCCTGTTCGGAGGCGTCATGGCCGAAGGGCGGGAGGTCCGCGATCCGGAGGGCCGCAACATTCGCCTGGGATCGTTGTTCGCGGTCCAAGGCGAGAAGATGGCCAAGCTGTCCGAAGCCCGGAACGGTGACATACTGGCGCTTGCCAAGATCGAGGGTGTGCGGGCCGGGCAATGGCTCGGCACTGGAACCCTCCCACTGCCGCCCGACGTGCCGCTCCCCGCCCTGAACTGCGCACTGGCGATCGAACCTGCGGACCGCAAGGATGACGTGAAGCTGTCGGGCGCCCTCTCCCGCCTGCTCGAAGAGGACCCAACCCTGCGGCTGGAACAGGACGAGGCGAGCCACGAAATGCGGCTGAAGGGGGTCAACGAGGAACAGCTCCGCACCATCATCGATCGGCTGAAGCGGCGCTACGGGGTGGAGGTGAAGCACCGCCAGCCGACCATCGGCTACCGCGAGTCGATCCGCCGCCCGGTCAGCCAGCGGGGCCGGCACAAGAAGCAGTCCGGCGGCCATGGGCAATTCGGCGACGTGGTGATTGACGTGCGCCCGGTCGAGCGAGGAGCGGGCTTCGGCTTTGCGGAGAAGATCAGCGGCGGCGCGATCCCACGTCAATATATTCCCGCGGTCGAACAGGGCATCCGCGACGCCTTGGTCAAAGGCCCGCTCGGCTTCCCCGTGGTGGACGTCAGCGTGGTCCTGACCGACGGCAGCTATCATACCGTGGACTCATCCGAACTCGCCTTTCGGACTGCCGGGCGGATCGCGATGCAGGACGCCCTGGCGCAGGCGCACCCTCACTTGCTGGAACCGGTCCACCGGGTGACGGTGGTCACCCCCAACGCATCCACCAGCCGGGTCAGCTCGGCGGTGGCGACGCGCCGCGGGCAGATGCTCGGCATGGGCCCGCGCGACGACTGGCCCGGGTGGGATCGCATCGACGTGTTGATCCCCGAAGCCGAGCTGGCCGGACTCGAGGCGGAGCTGCGCTCCCTCAGCCAGGGGCTCGCCACCTACGAGGCGGAGTTCGATCATCTCGCCGAGCTAAACGGCCCCCTCGCCGACAAGGTGATCAAGCAGCGCGAGCCGGAGCATGCCTAGTTCGCCTTGACAACGCGTGCCTCCGCCGCGACGCCAAGCCGGCGTAAACGGGGGAGCCGCGAGTGATGGAAGAAACGCAAGCCAAGGGCCTCGGCCTCCAATGGCAGATGCTGATCGGCTTCGTCGTCGGCCTTGGCGCCGGCCTCCTCGCGCACTTCCTGGGCGGCGGCGACGCGCCGTGGGTCGAGTTCGTCACCACCTACATCACCGGTCCGATCGGCCAGATCTTCCTTCGCCTGCTGTTCATGCTGGTCATCCCTCTGCTGTTTTCGGCGCTGGTGGTCGGCATCGCGGAAATGGGCGACATCACCGCGCTCAAGCGGGTGGGGCTGCGCACTCTGTTCTTCACTGTGCTGGTGTCCGCATTGGGCGTGGTGATCGCGCTGACCTACGCAAACCTGCTGCAGCCCGGCGTCGGGTTCGACCAGTCTCTCGTCGCGGAGCAGATGGCTGGCGCGCGGGAACGGGCGGGCGCGATCCTGTCGACCCAGGCCGACCGGCCATCCGGCGTGGACGCGGTGCTGGCGATCATTCCGTCCAATGTTATCACCGCGATGAGCGAGAACGACATCCTGGCGGTGATGTTCTTCGCACTGGTCTTCGGCATCGGCCTGCTGATCACCCGCAGCGGCCCGGCCGAGCAGGTCCAGCGCCTGGTGGAAGGCGTGTTCCATGTTACGATGCGGCTGATCAGCCTCATCATTCGCGCCGCGCCAATCGCCGTCGCATGCTTCATGTTCAACCTGGCCGCGGTGTTCGGCTGGGACCTGCTGATCCGCCTGGCCATGTACGTCGGGGTGGTCCTGCTGGCGCTCGGCACGCACATGTTCGTGGTCTATCCAATGCTGCTCAAGCTGTTCGGCGGCGTGTCCCCGGCCTGGTTCTTCCGCCAGAGCCAGGAGGCGATGGTGATGGCGTTTTCCACCGCCTCTTCCAACGCTACCCTGCCCACAGCACTGCGAGTGGCCGAGGACAAGCTGAACCTGCCGCCGCGCGTCGCCCGCTTCGTGCTTACTATTGGCGCCACTGCCAACCAGAACGGAACCGCCATCTTCGAAGGCGTCACCGTCCTGTTCCTGGCCCAGATCTTCGGCGTCGAGTTGACCCTGTGGCAGCAAGCCGTGGTCCTGATGATCTGCATCCTCGGCGGCATCGGAACGGCCGGCGTGCCCGCAGGATCACTGCCGGTGGTTGCCCTCATCCTGGGCATGATCGGGGTCCCGCCGGAGGGCATTGGGCTGGTGCTCGGGGTCGACCGCTTCCTCGACATGTGCCGGACAACATTGAACGTGACCGGAGACCTGACGCTGGCGACCATCGTTTCACGCGGGGAGCCGCATACGGGTGAGCCCGAGGACATCCGGCCGGCCGCCCCTCCCCAGCCGGTGTGAGCGAACTCGACGCGCTCCCCGAGCGCTACCGCCTGATTCTCTGCGACCTGTGGGGCTGCGTGCACGATGGCTACCGGCTACTGCCGGGAGCCGAAAACCGGCTGCGCCGCTGGGCGAACGAAGGCCGAACCGTGCTGTTCGTCACCAACGCGCCGCGCAGCTCTGCGACGATCGAGGAGCAGCTCGACCGCCTCGGCCTTGCCAGTAGCCTCTACGCCGGCGTTGTCAGCGCCGGAGAAGTGGGCATTACCGCTCTTAGCGGGCGAACGGTCGGCTTTTGCGGGACCGAGCCGGACCGAGCCGACCTGGGCAGTCGCGGCCTTTGCTTTATCGACCGCGGCTTCGACGAACTCGCCTGCGCCGGCCTGGCGCCGGGGGAAACGGTCGCCGACTATGACGAGCGGCTAGCCGAGTGGCGCTCGGACGAGGTGCTGCTGCACTGCCTCAATCCCGATCGGGTGGTGGTCCACGGCGCCGAGCGAATGGTCTGCGCCGGAGCGCTGGCCGACGCGTACGAGGAGATGGGCGGCCGCGTATGCTGGTACGGCAAGCCGCACGAAGCGACGTACGAGCATGCGCTCTGGATGGCCGGCTCACCGCCTAAGAACGAGGTACTGGCAGTGGGCGACGGGCTCTCCACCGACATGCTCGGCGCCGGCCGCTTCGGTATCGACGCCGTGTTCGTCAGTGGTGGCGTCCATGCTGGCGAGCCGTTCCCGCACGATTGGGCGAAGCGCCATGGCCTGGCCGAGTGGCGCCCGATCCTGGCGGTCGAGAGGCTCTAACCGAACGGTCGGTCGATCGAAGGCGGCGGCGTCGTGAACCACTTCGGCCCCGCGGCTGTCATGTGGAAGCAATCCTCCAGCCGAACCCCGAACTCGCCCGGCCGGTAAATCCCCGGTTCGTTGGAAAAGCACATGCCGGGGGCCAGTCGGGTAGTCTCGCCGCGCACCAGGTTCACCGGCTCATGCCCCTCCATTCCGATCCCGTGTCCAGTCCGATGCGACAGACCGGGCAAGCGATAGTCCGGTCCGTAGCCCCAACTCTCGTAAGCCCGGCGCACGGCATCATCGACGGCGCCTGCCGGGACGCCGACCCGGGCGGTGGTCATGACGATGTCCTGCCCGCGGCGGACCTGTTCCCACACCTTACGCTGCTCTCGCGTGGGGTCCGCGTCGAACACGAAGGTGCGGCTGATATCCGCCTGGTAGCCGTGCACTCCGCAGCCGCAGTCCATCAGGACCACGCTGCCACGCTTCACCTGCTGCGGCTTGCCGGTCCCGTGGGGCAGCGCGGACGCCTCGTCGATCAGGACCAGCGCCCAGGCATCCTCGCCCCCGGCCTTCGCAACCGCTTCGCGGAACAGCCGCCCGATCTCGCCTGCGCTCATCCCCTCGTTGACCTTGCCATGGGTCAACCGAAGCGCCCGCTGGGTGATGTGGGCGGCATAGTTCATCAGCGCGAGCTCGGCCGGCGACTTGATCATCCGCAAGGCTCGGATCACCGGGTCCGCGCTGGTCAGCCGGGTGCGCGGCAGATGGTGCCGAAGGCCATCGCTGACGAACCAGCGTACGCTTTCCTCCATACCGACCGGCTCGCCCGCAAGCCGCCGTTCGCGAAGGAAGCCCGCCACGAGCGCCGCAGGGTCCTCATGCTCCTGCCACACCCGGATCTCGGCATCGACGCCGAGCGTCTCGGCGACGGACGGGCGTTCGAAGAAAGGCGTGACGATGATCGGCGCGCCACGCGCCGGGATCACCGCGGCGGTGACCCGCTCGCTCCTGCGCCACTGCACTCCGGTGAGATAATCCAGGCTCGCCCCGGGTTCGACCAGGATGCTGCCGATCCCAACCGCCTGCATCCGCTGCTGGGCACGGCGGAGGCGGCTTTCCCGCTCCGCCCGGCCGATCGCGGGCGGCATCGCCATGTTCGTGGCAAAGGCGGGCATTGCGAGCGGAAGCGGGAGGGCTGCGGCGAGCCCCGATCCGATGAGTGTCCGCCGGTCGAGCTCAGGCATAAACGTAATTCCCACCGGCATGCAGCGCCCGACCATAAGCGGGACGCTCATGGATCCGCTCCAGCCACGCCCACAGGTGACGCCGGTTGGGGCCGAGCCCTGCCCGCGCCTTTGCAGCCTCAAGCGGAAAGCTCATCATCACGTCCGCGGCGGTGAACTCCTCCCCTGCGAACCATGGCCGCCCGCTCAGTTCCGTGTCGAGATAGTCGAGGTGGCGGCCGAACATCTGAAGCAGCGGTTTGCGCGCGGGCCGCCCGAGAATACCAAGGCGTCCAACCACCAGCAGGGCGAGCAGCGGCGGCATCAGCGATCCCTCGGCATAGTGGAGGAACTGTCGGTAGCGCAGGCGATTGCACTTGTCCGAAGGCGCTCCGAGCCGCCCGCCCGCTTTCTCCACCAGATATTCGACGATCGCCCCGCTCTCGCTCACCACCAGGCCGGCATCTTCGATCACCGGCGACTTGCCCAGCGGATGAACCCGGCGCAGCTCGGGCGGGGCAAGCATCGTCTTTGGATCGCGGGCATAGCGCTTCACGCGATACGGCAGGTCCAGTTCCTCCAGCAGCCACAGGATCCGTTGGGAGCGGCTGTTTTCCAGATGGTGGACAATGATCGTCATCGTGCTTTCAGCAACTTAAGGAAAATTCCGGTACGCGAGCAGGAGACGACCATTGCTCGCAGGTGAACGGATTACCAGCGCTTTCGTATTCGGAACAAGACCGGCGGGAACCTTGTCCGGCCTCCTGCGCTCACCCTGTCTTCCATGAAGATCGATGCCGCCAGTGTCCCCGGGTCCGGGCCGCGCCCCGGAGCGCGCGAGACCATCGCCCTGCTCGCGGGGCTGATGGCGCTGAACGCCTTCGCCATTGACGCGATGATCCCGGCGCTTCCGGCGATCGGCCGGGCCCTGGAGGTCGCTGACGAGAACCGCCGACAGCTGATTGTCGTGGCCTATACATTCGGCTTCGGTTTCGGGGTGTTGTTGTGGGGGCCGCTGGCCGACCGCTTCGGGCGCAAGCCGATCCTCGCAATCGGGATCGCCGCCTACACCGTTCTGGCCGTTCTGTGCGCCTGGGCGCCAAGTTTCGAGATGCTGATCGCTGCGCGAGCGCTGCAAGGGGCCTGCGCCGCGGTCACCCGGGTGCTCGTGGTCGCCATGGTCCGTGACCTGTTCGAAGGCGAGGCGATGGCGCGGGTGATGAGCCTGGTGTTCATGGTCTTCATGCTGGTCCCGGTGCTTGCGCCGAGCATTGGCCAGCTGATCCTGCTCGCGGGGCCGTGGCGCCTCATCTTCCTGGTTCTGGCGGGCTACGGGGCTCTTATGCTCGCCTGGTCATGGCTGCGCCTGCCGGAAACGTTGCATCCGGAGTATCGCCGGCCGCTCGAAGTCCAGCCGATGGTGGAAGCGTCGCGGATGGTCATGACAGAGCGTCAGTCGATCGGCTACACGCTTGCACAGACGGCGATCTTCGCGGGCCTGGTCGCCTACATCGCTTCCATCCAGCAGATCGTGTTCGACGCCTTTCGCCAGCCGGGGGCCATCGGACTGGTGTTCGCCGCAGTGGCTGCGCCGATGGCGCTGGCGAGCTGGATCAACAGCCGACTGGTCGGCCGCTACGGCCTGCGCCGCGTCGGGCACCTGGGGGTCGTGGCGTTCGTGGCGCTCACCTTCGGGCACGCGCTGGTTGCCGACCTGTTCAGCGAAACGCTGGTCGAATTTGCGATCATTCAGGGACTGGTGATGGCCAGCTTCGCCTTCACCTCGTCCAATCTCAACACGCTGGCGCTGGAGAAGATGGCGCCGATTGCGGGCATTGCCTCCTCGATCCAGGGCTTCATCGGCAGCATCGGTGCCGCGATCATCGGCTTTGCCATCGGCCAGAGCTTTGACGGGACGCAGATCCCCTTCCTGTGGGGGCTTGCGCTTGCCGGGTTTGCCGGGGCCGCACTGGTCGTCCTTACCGAGCCCCGCCGGCTCTTCGAGCGACGCGAATCGCCGCAACGCGAAGCCGAGGCGGAATCTCTCGCGGCCGCAGAGTAGCCGGTTGGCCGTGGACTGGCGGATCAGTCTAGGTCAGAGATCGAGGGTAGACCCCTTATACGTGCAAACTGGGCTCACGCGACGACCGCCGCATACCCCGACTTGCGCCAGGCCGCCCACGAGGGCCGCCTTTTCTCGGCGAACCCTCATGTCTTAGCGGCCGCAGGTCAGGCGTCGTCGCCCGGCCCGACCATCAACGCTTCGGCGACTTCCTCCGTGCGGCCACGGATCGCGCTTTCCAGTTTGTCCGCCATCTCCGGATGCTCCTTGAGGAAGGTCTTGGCGTTCTCACGGCCCTGCCCGATGCGGACCGAGTCATAGGAGAACCAGGCACCGGACTTCTCGACCAGGCCCGCTTTGACGCCAAGGTCGAGGATCTCGCCGATCTTGGACACGCCTTCGCCGTACATGATGTCGAATTCGACCTGTTTGAACGGCGGGGCGACCTTGTTCTTGACGACCTTCACCCGCGTGGTGTTGCCGACGATATCGTCGCGATCCTTGATCTGCCCGGTGCGGCGGATGTCGAGGCGAACCGACGCGTAGAACTTCAGCGCATTGCCGCCGGTCGTCGTTTCCGGATTGCCGTACATGACGCCGATCTTCATCCGGACCTGGTTGATGAAGATCACCGTGCAGCGCGAGCGGCTGATCGAACCGGTCAGCTTGCGCAGCGCCTGACTCATCAGCCGCGCCTGAAGGCCGACGTGACTATCGCCCATCTCACCCTCGATCTCGGCTCGCGGGACCAGCGCCGCCACCGAGTCGACTACCAGCACGTCGATCGCATTGGAGCGCACCAGGGTGTCGACGATCTCCAGCGCCTGCTCGCCGGTGTCCGGCTGCGAGACGATCAGTTCGTCGATGTTGACGCCAAGCTTCTTGGCATAAATCGGGTCGAGGGCATGCTCGGCGTCCACAAACGCAGCGGTCCCGCCCGTCTTCTGCGCTTCGGCAATCGCATGCAGCGCAAGCGTCGTCTTGCCCGAGCTTTCCGGGCCGTAAATCTCGATTACCCGGCCCCGTGGCAGCCCACCAATGCCAAGCGCGATGTCCAGCCCCAGGCTGCCGGTCGAGATGGCCTCGATCTCGATCTTCTCGCGGCTGCCCAGCTTCATCGCCGAGCCCTTGCCGAACGCCCGGTCGATCTGCGCCAACGCAGCCTCCAGCGCCTTCTGCCTGTCCATATTTCCTGCTTCCCCGCCCAATCCGACGACCTTCAGCTGCGCTGCCATGACTTTCAACTCTCCTCGTTCGTCGGGCGGCGACGCCGCCTTCGTGAGGTGTTGTATCTGATTTGTTCTTGAGGAACAAGAGCAGAACAGAACGAGCTCGCCGTCCGGCAGATGTGGTCCGAGCGCCCGCTGCATAAGCGAGCCCTGGGCACAAACAAACCACTATTTCGGAAGCGGCACGCCTTTTCGGCCCAGCCGCCGGGATGTCAACCGACCGCCTGCTCCAGCGCCGGCGGGATCCGGTCGATCGTATATGGCTTTTCCAGCAGCGGAACGTCCGCGAACTGTGCCGGCGGCGGCTCGACATGGCCGCCCGAGGCGATCACGAACGGCACCCCCTTGTCACGCAACCGCTCGGCAACCGGCCAGACCGCTTCGCCCTTGAGGTTCACGTCGAGGATGGCGAGGTCGAAGCCACCTTCCTCCGCCTTGCCGAGCGCTTCGGCGACATTGTCGCAACTGGCGCTGATGGTGTGGCCGAGCGTCTCGAGGAAGTCCTCGAGCATCATGGCGATCAGCGGTTCGTCTTCGACGACGAGGATGGTATGCCCCTGGTTCACCGCGCCTGAATACGGATCGTTCCGGGGCGCGCAACAATTTTTTATTTCGCTGCCAAAACCTTACGAGCCGCTTCAGCAAGCTCCTGGACAGAAAACGGCTTCGGCAGGAAAGCCACGTGGTCGATGTCGATCGACTTGCGGAGTTGCTCTTCGGCATAGCCGGACATGAAGAGGATCGGAAGTTCGGGCCGGCTCTTGCGAGCTTCGCGGACCATGGTCGGACCATCCATCACCGGCATCACCACGTCGCTGATCAGAAGGTCGATCGGCTCTCCGCGGTGGATGATCTCCAGCGCCTCCTCCCCATTGTTCGCAACCAGGACGGTATAGCCCTGCCGAGTGAGAGCCCGCTCCGCCACCGTGCGGACCATCGGCTCATCCTCCACCAGCAGAACAGTCCCGCTACCCCACAATTCCTCGGCCTTGGGAGGAGCCGCAGCCGGCGCCTTGCTCTTGGGTGAAAGGTCGCGGTGCACCGGCAGGTAGATGACGAAGGTCGTCCCTTTGCCCACCTTGCTGTCCGCGAAGATGAAGCCGCCCGATTGCTTGACGATGCCGTACACCGTCGAGAGACCGAGGCCCGTCCCCTTGCCCACTTCCTTGGTGGTGAAGAATGGCTCGAACACCTTGCCCAGCACGTTCGCAGGGATGCCGATTCCGGTGTCGCTGATCGACAAGGCGGCATAATCGGCGATCGGCAGGATCTCGGAGCCGAGCTCCGCCACCTGGTCGGCGCGGACGGCATAGGTCTGGATGGTGAGCGTGCCACCGCCCTCGGACGCCATTGCGTCACGCGCGTTGACCGCCAGGTTGACGATCACCTGTTCCAGCTGCCCGGGATCGGCGCGCACCGTGCCCAGATCCCGACCATGCTTGACGTTGAGGTGCACCGTCTCGCCCAGCAATCGTTTCAGCAGGTGCGAGACTTCGGACACCACGTCCGGCAGCTGGAGCACCTGCGGCCTAAGCGTCTGCTGGCGGGAGAATGCGAGCAGCTGCCGCGTCAGCCCCGCGGCGCGGTTCGAGTTGGACTTGATCTGCTGAATGTCGTCATAGTCGCTGTCGCCAGGCGTGTGCCGCATCAGCATAAGGTCGCAATGACCGATGATCGCGGTCAGGATGTTGTTGAAATCGTGCGCCACGCCGCCGGCTAGCTGACCGACCGCCTGCATCTTGGTCGCCTGTGCGATCTGCCGCTTGAGCTTGGCCTCTTCGCTATTGTCCTTGAGCAGCAACAGCACCGCGGCATCGCCCAATTCGCGGAGCCCGGCGATGGTCAGGGCGACGGGCTCACTTGGCCGGTGAACAAGGCGCACGGCCAGATCGCCGGACATCGCCGGCCCACGAGCGTTGCGCCGCACCGCATCCGCTACCGGGCCCTTGTCCTCCTTGACGACCAGGTCTCCGGGGTAGGACGGTCGGCTTCCTTCGGCGATCCCGCCGGCCACGCGAAAGGCCGTGTTGGTTGTCAGGAAACGGCCGTCGCGGTCAACCAGTGCCAGCCCGACAGGAAGCATGTCGAGCAGCGCCTGGAGGTTGCTGGACGCATTGAGGTTGGCGCTCTCGGTCGTGTCAAACAGCAGGGTCAGCCCGCCGCTGCCTTCGCGCTCCGCGTCGACCGGCACGTGCAGCATCCGCAGCGGCCGTGCCCCCTCCCCTTCGCCGTTCAGCCGCAGACGACCGTCGTCAGTGCCGCTCACCACGTCCGACAGGCGCAGCCCGCCGCCGTCCCGAGCAATCCCCGCCCGATCGGCCAGCGGTGCATTTACGGCGCACAGCACGCCATCTTCGCCGGTCACAGCCGCCAGGATCCCGCTGGCGGCGAACACCTCGCCCTCCGCGCCGAGAATGCGGCCGGTGACGGTCGCGATCATGTCTCGGGCGGGGCGATGGAAGCGCCACAACAGTTGGTCGCCACGGGCGCCGACCCGCTCTACCTCCACCTTGGCCGGTCCCTGTGCGGTCGCGATTCCATCCGCGCTGCTCGTGCCGTCACGCCACGCCAGCGCCTGGGCGGCGCCCAGCGACAAAGCGGCGTCGTCATCGGCGCCGACCGCCAGCGGCACGGGTGATCCCGGGAAGCGCTCGCGGTATGCTGTGTTGGCAGCGATCAGCTGCCCATCGCTCGCAGTCAGCGCGGCGGGGTCGGGGCACAGCGCCAGGCTCGAAGACACCAGCGAGTAGTCCGATTGAACCGGCACGGCCATAGCGGCCTGGGCTGGCGAACGGCGAAACAACGCCCACGCGACCAGCGCCCCGAGCGGAGCCGCCGCGCCGAGCAAAGCCGCCGCAAGCGGCTGCCCGGCGACCAGCGCCAGGACCGCCAGGCTCCCGAGCCCGGCGGCGACCAGCACCGGAACGAGCCAGGACTCGCCGCGGGGAAGCGGCTCCGCTTCGATCGCGGCGAGCCTGGCGTGGAGCATCGGCCAGCGGCTTACCAGACCCGCACGCGCTGCGCCGGGGGCAGGTACAGCTTCTGGCCGGGCTGAACGTTGTACGCCTGGTACCAGGGATCGAGATTGCGCACGACCCACACCCGCTGCTCGGACGGCGAGTGCGGATCGGTCAGCAGCCGTTGGCGCAGATTGGCCTCGCGGTAGTTACGCCGCCACACCTGTGCCCAGCCGAGGTAGAAGCGCTGGTCGCCGGTGGTGCCGTCCAGCTCCGGCGCGGCCTGGCCGTTCAGCGACTGCTTGTACGCGTCATACGCGATCGCCAGGCCGGCTAGGTCGCCGATGTTCTCGCCCAACGTGAAATCGCCCTTGATCCTGGCGCCGGGGAAGATCTCGTACGCGTCATATTGAGCGACCAGCTGCTTGGTCGCGGCCTCGAACGCAGCCTTGTCCGCCGGGGTCCACCAATCCTGCAGACGCCCGTTCTCGTCATATTTCGAGCCCTGGTCGTCGAAGTGGTGGCTGATCTCATGCCCGATCACCGCACCGATGCCACCATAGTTCAGCGCTGGATCGGCGTTCGGGTCGAAGAACGGCGGTTGCAGGATCGCGGCGGGGAAAACGATCTCCTGCATGCCGAAGTTGGCATAGGCATTGATCGTCATCGGGGTCATGCCCCACTCCCAGCGATAGATCGGTTGGCCGAGCTTACCGACATTGTAGGCATAGTCGAAGCGGTTGGAGCGCATCGCATTGCCGATGAGGTCGTCGCGGCGGACTTCCAGCGCCGACATGTCGCGCCAGCGATCTGGATAGCCGATCTTGGTCGTGAAGTTGGCGAGCTTGGCGCGGGCGCGGGCCTTGGTCTCCGGCGCCATCCAGGCGAGCCCGTCGATCTTGCGGCCCATGGCGTCAACCACGTTCTTCACCAGCGCGTCGGCCGCGGCTTTGGTTTCTGGCGGGAAATAGCGGTCGACATAGAGCTTCGACACGTCGTCCTGAAGCACGCCGACCGTGAAGTTCACGGCGCGCTTCCAACGCTCCTCCTGCTGCGGCGTGCCGGACAGGGTCGTGCCGTAGAAAGCGAACTGCTCCTTGTCGAAGGCGGCGGGAAGGTAGGGCGCGTAGGTATCGAGCGAGCGGACCAGCAGCTGGTCGCGCAGCACCCCAAGCGGGGCCTTGCCGACCAGCGCGGCGATCTTGGTGATCGCGCTCGGCTGGGCGACCAGCAGGTTGCTGACGTTCTGCGCCCCGGTGGCGGCGATCATGCCGCGAAAGTCGAAGCCGGGGGAGTTCTTCGCCAACTGGTCGAGCGTATACTTATTGTAGGTCTTGGTTGCGTCGCGGCTTTCGACCTTGGTCCAGCTGACGGCAGCGATCCTGTCCTCAAAAGCGAGAATCGCGGCGGCGCGCCCGGCCGCATTCTTCTCCCCGGCAAGGGTCAGGACGTTGGTCAGGTGGGCGAGATACTTGGCCTTGGTGTCGGCAAGCTTTGCATCCTTGGACAGGTAATAGTCGCGGTCAGGCATGCCGAGGCCCGACTGGAAGAATTGCAGGATATACTGGTCGGGCGACTTGTCGTCCTGGCCCACGTACCCGCCGAACGGCGTGCCAATACCGAGCTTCATCGCTTCGGCGTAGAGTTCCGGGAGGCTGGAGCGGCTGTTCAGCCCGCGAACCTGATTCAGCCAGGGGTCGAACGCCGCGAGGCCCTTCGCCTCCAGCGCGGCCTCATCCATGAAACTCGCGTAGGCGGCGCCGATCCGGCTGTTCGGATCCTTGGCCTGCTCGTCGATCAGGGTGCGGGTCCGCTGGCGCGACAGGTCGTCGAGCACGGTGAACATGCCGTAGTTCGATTTATCTGCTGGGATCTGGGTCGTCCGCGCCCAGGTGCCGTTGGCAAACTGGTAGAAATTGTCGCCCGGCGCCACCGACATATCCATTCCCGCCTTGTCGAAGCCGAACGTGCCGATCTGCGGCTTCGCGGCCGCGGGCGCCTCCGCCACGACCGGGGCAGGCTCGGCGGCAGCCACGGCGGTCGTATCGACCGGGGCCGTGGTCGCGCAGCCGGCAATTGCGGTCGTCGTGGCGAGGAGAATCAGGATACGCTTCATGAGGTTACACTGCTCCAGTTGAGATCATTCGTGAAGGGCATTGGAATGCGTACGGCTGCGCCATTTGCGATTGACCCACCAGCGCCAAACGACAATCGACACGCCATAGCCGACCAACGCACAGCCCAGCGCGATGATGAACAGCCCGGACATCATCGCCGGCGCCGCGTCGGAGACCAGCCACTGTGCCCAGCGCCCGATCGAGGCACCGCGGGCGAACAGGGCGTTGAACGTCTCGAGATCGGCGTGAAAGCCCAGCAGGTTGCCCACTGGGATGGACACCGCGAGGAAGAAAGGCGTGGTCAGCGGATTGCTGAGGAAGGTCATTGCCGCGGCGATCGGGATATTGCCGCGCAATGGCACCGACAACAGCGCCGCGCCGACGATCTGCAGCCCCGGCACCATCAGGAAGATGCCGATGAATAGGCCCGCAAACACGCCGCGCGGGACCGAGCGGCGTGTAAAGCGCCACAGCTCGGAGTGACGGATGCGGTGCCCGAAAGGCTTCAGCCAGCGGCTTTCCAGCACCTCCTCGCGGGTCGGAGTATGCCGTGCTGCAAGGCGGGACAGGAACGATGCGCGATCAGCCATGCTTGCGGAGCAGCCGTCCCTGCTCGCGCTTCCAATCGCGCTCCTTGGTCGTCTCGCGCTTGTCGTGCATCTTCTTGCCCCGCGCGACCGCCAGTTCGACCTTCGCGCGACCATTGCTGTTGAAGTAGATCGACAGCGGAACGAGGGTCAGTCCCTGGCGCGTCACCGCCCCCTGCAGCTTGGCGATCTCCCGCCCCTTGAGCAAGAGCTTGCGGCGGCGGCGCGGCTCATGGTTCATCCAGCTGCCTGCGCCATATTGGGGAATGGACGAGTTGACGAGGAACACCTCTTCCCCGTCGACGGTAGCATAGCTTTCGGCGATCGAGCCCTCGCCGCCGCGAAGCGCCTTCACCTCCGTGCCGCGCAGCTCGATCCCGGCCTCCAGCCGCTCCTCGACAAAATAATCGTAGCGGGCGCGCCGGTTCTCGGCGACGACCTTCTGCTTGTCGAACGGTGCGGGAAGTGGCTTGGACATTGCCTAGCCAGTTAGTGCGGGCGGGCCGCGAACGCCAGCAATGATGGGCATGAAAACCGCGAGCCGGTCAGCCCGCCGTTCCGATGGTCAGTGGGTTCGGCCAAGCCCGCCGATCGCTTGGTCGATCAGCGCCTTGTCGGCAGCCACGTCGTGCCGCTCGGCGATGATCCGGGCGGCGGCGCACGCAGCTGCTTCGGCGGCGGTGGCGCGAAGCTGCTGAACCGCGGCGCGCTCCTCGGCCGCGATCTTGTCCTCCGCCATGCGGGTGCGCCGCTCGACCAGCGCCTCTGCATCGGCTTCCGCCTTGGTGCGAATGCCCTCCGCCTCGTGGCGGGCGCGCTCGACCATGGCTGCCGCTTCCGCCTCAGCGGCGGCCGCCTTGGCCTGATATTCGGCCTTGAGCGTCTCCGCTTCCTGGCGAAGGGCCGACGCTTCATCGAGCTGCGCCCGAATTGCGGCGATCTTGCCGTCGAGCGACCTGCCGATCGCCGCCGGGACCTTCTTCCAGATCATCGCCAGGACCACGATGAGCATGGACAGGCCGACCAGCATGGTCGCATCGAATCCCAAGGCCTGGGGATCGACGTGATGCTCGACCCCGGCCTGGACTTCGGTGTTGGTCTTTTCGTGAATCGGCTCAGCCACGGTTCAGCTCCTGCTGCACGGCGGCACGAGCGGCGGCCGGATCGACCGAGACGCCCGACACTCGCTCCACCATCGCTTGCGCAGCCTCGGCGGCAACCGTTTCGATCTCTGCCAGAGCCGACGAACGCGCGTCCGCAATGCGGTTCATCGCCAGCTCGAGTTTGCCCGCTGCAAAGCGATCCGCCTCGGCGACCCGCGCTTCAGTCGCCTTGGCCGCGCCGGCCTTGGCATCGGAGGCAAGCGCCGCCGCTTCGGCACGGCTCCTGTCCATCGCCGAGCGATACTCGTCTTGCAGCCGGTCCGCAGCGTCGCGGGCACTTGCCGCCTCCGCCAGGTCGGCTGCAATCCGGGAATCACGGGCGTCCACCGTACCCTGGATCTTGGGCACCATGCCCAAACCCACGATCAGGAAGATCGCACCAAAGGTCACCACCAGCCAGAACAGCTGGGATGCATAAATTTCGCCGATTTGCGCGATTTGAGGCATTGCTTATCCCTAAACCCGTATGGGCTGAGCTTGTCGAAGCCCTGTCCTTCTGGAGAAAAAGGACAGCCCTTCGACAGGCTCAGGGCAGTCGGTGTTCGTTAAACGTGTTACGCGACGAACAGCAGGATCATCGCCACGACGAACGCCAGCAGGCCGAGAAGCTCGGCGGCGGCGAAGCCGATGAACAGGCGGCCCTGCTGGCTGTCGGCGGCGGCCGGGTTGCGCAGCGCGCTCTCCAGGAACGAACCGAACACGTTACCAACGCCCAGTGCGGCCATGCCGACACCGATGGCGGCCAGACCGGCTCCGAGCAGCTTTGCGGCTTCTGCGTCCATGTGAAAACTCCCTCTTATATCTCGTTGTTGGTTAGTGAAGATTGATCGCGTCGTTGAGGTACAAGGACGTCAGCAGCGCGAAGACATAGGCCTGGATGGCGGCCACCAGCAGCTCGAGCGCGCTGATCCCGATCATCAGGATGAAGGACGGAAGGCTCACCACCGGCGCGACCCACAGCGCCTGAGCATTGGCGCCGTTGATGACGAACCCAGCCAGCACCTTGAGCAAGATGTGCCCCGCCGTCATCGCCACGAACAGTCGCAGCGCGAGGCTGAACGGGCGCACCATGAAGGAGACGAACTCGACCGGGATCAGGATCGGCAGCATCCACCAGGGCGCGCCGTGCGGCACGAACAGGCTGAAGAAATGGAAGCCATGCTTGGCGAAGCCGACGATCAGGACGATCGAGAAGGAGACGATCGCCAGCACCGCAGTGATCGTCAGGTGGCTGGTGACCGTGAACGGATGCACCCCCGGGATCACACCAAGCGGCAGCAATCCGAGGATGTTGGCGAACAGGATGAACATGAACAGCGAGAAGACGTAGGGCACGAACTTGCGGCCCTGCTTGCCGACGTTGGTGTCCATCATGTTGGTGATGAAACTGGTGACGCCCTCGACCGCCATCTGCCAGCGGCCGGGCACGAGCTGCCGCTTCATGCCGCCGAGCATGAACAGCCACACCGCCAGAAGGGTGAACAGCATCCATAGCGAGCTGTTGGTAAAGGCGATCGAATTGCCCGCGATCTGCCAGTCATGGCCGAACAAAGGTTCGACCTGGAACTGGTGCATCGGATCGATCTTGCCCGATTCTGCGGCCACTTAGGCGTCCCTCTTCGTCTTCGCCATCGACAATTTGATGATGCTCCAGAAGCCGCCGACGGTGCCCAGCACCAGGCCAACGATCAGGAGCAGATGCCCCGTGTCGAACAGGCCGTCGAGCAGCCAGCCGATCAAGGCACCGCCAAGCAGGCCGCCGACCAGGTAGGACAGGACGCGGTTGCCGAGTTGCTCACTGGCATCGGCCGCCGGCGCCTGACCGGTCCTGACCGCCTCCTCCGCCTTTGCGCGTTCCAACCGCTGTTCCAAGCGGTCGAGCCGTGCATCGGGGGGAAGCTTCGGATCCTGCCCGGGCTCCTCTTCCACCATGACCCTTTGAACTCCTTCATGTGCGCGGCGACGCCCGGGAATGGGCGCGCATCCGCGAAAGGCAAGGAACATGGCGGCGTGAAAAGCCCGCCAAGGCGCCGCCCCTTTAGGAACCGTCGGCCAAGCCGTCAACCGTGCTGCTGGCGCGCCAGGCCGACCTTAAGGTAAGCTGGGCCATGCTTGTCGCCATCCTCCTCGCCGCCGCTCCGGTGACCATCGCCAGCAAGGACGATTTGCTCGACTTTCGCTACCGCTGGTCAACTGAAGCCGCCGCCGTTCCAGGGCTCGACCGCCGCTTTCGCGCCGACGCCGCAAAGGAAAAGGCGCAGGCATTGCAGACCGCAACGGCAAATCGCGGCATCCGCCAGAAAATGGGCACGGCAACTCCCGGCGGCGACTTCTTCTTCCGCAATTGGACTACGGCCGGCCAAAGTCCTCGCCTGCTGTCGCTGGAGGGCGAGACGTCGATCCACACCGGGGGCGCTCACCCGAACAGCGGAACGACGGCACTGTTGTGGGATCGCCGCCTAGGCACTCCGATCGGGCTGGACGCCATTCTGTTTCGTGCCGGATGGTGGAACGCCGCGCTGACCCGGCCCTTTTGCGTGCTGCTGGACCGCGAACGGCGCAAGCGCCGGGGTGAAATGGTCCGGCGGTCTGATCCGTTCGGCGACTGCCCCGCCCTTCACGAACTCACCGTGACCTTGGTGGACAAGGATCGCAACGGCCGTTTCGATCATGCCCGGATGACGGCGGATGCTTATGTCGCCGGACCCTACGCGGAAGGAGAATATGTGATCTCCCTGCCGCTCACTGCCGCCATGATCTACCGCCTCAAGCCTGAATACCGCCCCTCGTTCGAGGCTCAGTCCCCGGTGCAATAGTCGGGCACGGGCGCCCGTTGCCCCGCCCCGCGCCGGCGCCACAGGCCGTCGCTCAGCATGTAGGCTTCGCCCACCGCGACTCGCCCAAGCAGCGTGCAGCCGGCGGTGACACCGACTTCCTGGGGACTGACCCCCCGGCTGGCGGCAAGGTCGGTGTAGAGCTTGCGCCGGCGGATGTTGATCGCTTCGGTCTGCGAGCGGACGTGGTTGCTGGATGGAACTCTCGCATAGCCGAGATAACCGTCGAACCGCTCTCCCACCATGCCCTGCGCCCGAGCCACGGCGGCGGATGTCTGCGCCGCAGCCGAGCAGGCGAAGACGGCAGCCACTGCCGCCGCAACCATCAGGACGTGCCTCATCTGCGATTGCCCGGTGTCTGATTTGATGGCGTCTGCCCGGACGGCGTGGTGGTCGGGAACGCGTCCGGATTCTGGTTGATCAACTGCTCGACATCGCGCTGCAGGCGCACCAGCACCTCCTGTCGGATGGTCACGTTCAGATTGATCTCGATCGGCTTTTCCGGCGTCTTGACCGAAATGCACCCGGCCAGCGCCGGCGTCAGCGCCGCCGCAACGGCAAGTCTCGCGAGGTGTCGCGCGTTCATCCAATCACCTTTCGTTTGGGCGGGAAGCGGGAGGGGGAGCGGGCTCGATCTGTTCCTCGACCGTGACGGGGGTCTGGGTCTGGGTGGAAGCCTCGTTCATGCGCCGGGTTTCCGTCACCAGGCCGGGAATACCGCGCAGCGGCACGTCCATCGCCTGGCTGATCAGGTCCGTCGGATCACGGAAGCCCTTGGCAGTGGCGATCAGCGCACGGAAGGGCCCCTTTATGGTGACGTTGAACTTGAGCGGCAGCTTGCGGGTGAACGAGCGCAGGAAGCGCGCACTGCCGGTCTCGCCCAGCGCAACCTGGTCGATGGTCAGCCGGGTCGCGAACTCGCCCGCCAGGTCGCCGTCCAGCCGGATGATCATCGACCGGTAGCGAAGCTCCCGCAGCGCATCGAAGGCGAAATTGGCGGCGAAACCCAGGTTCGCCCGGTTCACCACCCCGGTATAGCTCAGCATTCCGCCCGGCTGGCGCGACACCAACCGCCCGCCGACGATCCGGCCGCCGCTCTCGTCGAAGATCATCGGCAAAACGCCGTCGAACTTGCCGGTGAAGCGGATGTCCGGGAAATTGAAGCTCTTGACGAACAGGTCGGCATCGAAGCCCACGACCTCGAACGTCAGCCGCTTGGCCGATGGCTTGCCCAGGTTTAGCACCGTCTCTCGCAGGATCAGCTCGCCGCCCATGAACGGCCAGCGGCCGCCCTGCACCCGGACCAGCTGTCCGGGCAGAAGCTGATAGGTGATCACCCCATCTTCGACGAGGATACCCGGGTTGATCGAGGCGATCTGAAGGGTCTGCCCCGGGGCGGTCGCAAGACCCAGCAGGTCGGAGAAGCGGATGGTGCCCTTGATCCCGGTGACCGGGCCGAACGCGGCCGCGAGGTCGAGGTTTTCGGTGCTGAACTCGCCGGTCGAGGTTACGCCGCCCGTTCCATTCCAGGCGATGCGGCCCTGGCCGAACACCGTCCCATTCACCAGCGCGACTACTCCTTCCGTCAGGCGGGTCAGCTCCTCCGGCTGCAGGCCCGGGCCAAAGCGGATGCCGGGAACATCGAGCAGCGCGCTGCCAACACCTGTGCCGAGCCGGTGCTCGATCCGGACATCGGCAACCCGCGTGCCGCTGCGCGGATGGAGCAGGCTGCCGTTCGCCGCGATTCGGTTGTCCGCCAGAGTGAAGCGGATGTCGTCGCTGCGCAGCGGATAGAAGCGCGGGTTGGGGTTGCGGTCGATGACGGTAAGGTCGCTTTCGACCGACAGCCGGCCGCGATAGAACAGCCATTCACCGTTGGCCTCGCTCAGCAACAGGGGCACCCGCCCAATCACGCCATCGGCGCCGGTAAAGGCGCCGCGGATGCCGCTGCCTTCGAAGGTCCCGTTCAGCCGCTCTGCATTGAGCAGGATCGGCGCCTCGGCCCGCCCCAGCCGTGCCCTCACCCCATTCAGCAGGAAATTGCGCGAGCCGGTCAGAGTGGCGCTCGCCGAGCGCAGGTCGAACGGCGACGAGCCCAACCGGCCCGCGAGGGCGAGGTTGCGCGTGCCTGCGCCGAACGCAACTCCTCCGCCCGGCTGGCGGAACACGATCGCCCGGCCGGTTGCGCACACCGGCAACGATGTCCGGCCAAGGTTCAACGCGCCCACCTGCAGCGACTGGAAGCTCGTGTTGAGGCAGCCGCGGCCGAACTCCAGCGACTGCCCTGGTCCGATGCGGCCATTCAGCGGCACGCGCAGGCCCGCGATGCGGCCGTTGGACAAGGGTCCATCGAGCAGCGCCACCGTGCTGATCGCCGTTGAACCGTCGCGCTGGGCGGCAAAGCGGATCGGAGCCATCGCGAGCCGCGCCCCGCCGGCCGCATAGGGCGCGATCAGGACCGTCCCGCTCATCGGTGCACCGCTGCGCGGCTGGCTCAGCGCCATCCGGGTGGTCGGCAGCCCCCCGCCCTGCGCAGCGATTTGCGTGTCGATGCGGATCCGCGATCCGGGCCAGTAGTAAGTGACGCCGTCCCCGCCCGCGATCTGCACCCGGGCACCAGAGGGACTACGGACATTGGCGCGCTCGATCCGCACCGCGCCGCCGCCGGGGAAGTTCACCAGCCGCAGCCCGCCGGCCACATCGACGTTTTGGGTCGCGCCGCGCAATGCCTGCTCCATCGCCTTGCCCAGCGGCTCCAGCGGCGTGCCGTCCAAGCCCGCCAAGGCGCCGGTGAGATTCCCGGTCATGCTCGGATCGATGTTGACGCGGTTGGCGGCATAATCCGCGACCAGCGCGACGTTCGCCTTGGCGGCGTCGAGCGAATAGCTGCCCTCCAGCCGGGTCCGGTTGGCGGTGATCTGCGCCAGCCGAGCGTCTCGCGCCGACAGGTCGATGGTCCCGAGGATCGAGGTCGGCCGTCCGCCAAAGGTCAGGTTGGCGTTCAGCCCGGTGAGCGCATTCACCCCCGCCACCAGCGAGCCTGCGCTCATCCGACCACGGCCGGTGAACCTCTCGAACGCCTCGCTGAATCGCGCATCCAGGTCGAACCGCGGTTCGGCGATAGCGAGACGGCTGGACGGGCAGCTGAACCGGTCCGCGCTCAACGGGCCCGAGATCCGCGGCCTCCGCGCGGCGATGGCGATTCCGACCGCCGCGCGCATGTCGACCAGCTCGCAGCGGCCCGGCGCGAGCCGCGGGCTCGTCGCGGCGAGCCGTCCGCGGAAGCCGCCGGTCAGGTTGCCGCTCCCCTCCAGCGCCACTCCGAGTGGGCCGAATGGCGTCGCCAGAGAGATGGAGGTGTCCGCCACGTCGACGGACACGTCGGGCAGGGTGAATGGCTTGCCGGTCGGCGGCGGCAGCAGTCGGTCAAGCTGCCCCCAGCTGATCCGCCCCTTCTGGAAACGGCCGTTCAGCCTAACGCCCCGGGCGACGATCCGGAAGATCTCGACCGACCCGTTCCACTTGATCCGCATCTGCACCTGGGCGACCCGGGCGGTCAGGTCGGGACTCTGCGGATCGCCGATGACCAGGTTGCTGACCTGCTGGGTGCGAAGGCCGATCCGGTCTAGCCGGTACGTCGCCTGCACCCCACGCTTTTCCAGCTCGCGGGCCAGGATGTCACCGGCGATCGGGCGGCGCTGGGTCCACACCAGCAGCAGTGCCGCGGCGAGCAGGCCGAGCAGCGCGAGCAGGGCCCAGCCGAACAGACGAGGCCAGCGGCGCCGGCGCGATACGCCAAGCTGCCCCTCGGTCGCGGTCTCGCCCGAGTCCCCGTTCATCGACGCCACACTGCCATCACTGCGAAACTAAACCTCGCTTTTCTCCAGCCGTTCCGCACACGGCACGAACCGCGTTGCACGATCCGCTGCTTGTTCCTAGCCTGTTGCCCATGGGCGACAACTCGAACGATGCCGGCGGCCACCGCGCGCGGCTGCGACAACGGCTGCTGGACGGAGGCGGAAATGCCCTCCTCGACCATGAACTGGTTGAATATCTGCTGACTCTCGCAATCCCGCGCCGCGACACCAAGCCCTTGGCAAAGCGGCTGATTTCCGAAGCCGGGGGGATCGGACCCTTGCTACAGAAGCCGCCCGAGGTGCTTCGCCGGGAAGGTCTGACCGACGGGGTGATCGGCGCCTTGGCGATCGCACGCGCCACCGCAGAACGACTGCTCGAGACACGGATTGAGGAGCGGCCGATCCTGTCGAGCTGGGATTCGCTCCGCGACTACCTCACCGCCACCATGGCTAATCAGCCGGTCGAGGAAGTACGGGTGCTGTTCCTCAATGCCCGCAATGTCCTGATCGCCAACGAGGCGATGTGGCGCGGATCGGTCGATGAGGCGGCGGTGCACGTCCGGGAGGTGATCAGCCGCGCCATCACCCTTGCGGCCACGGCGATCATCATCGTCCACAATCACCCGAGCGGCGACCCTTCCCCAAGCCAGGCCGACCTCCGCCTGACCCGCGACCTGATCGACGCCGGCCGGCACATGAAGGTCAAGGTTCACGACCATGTGGTCGTCGGCGCGAGCGGGCGGACCAGCATGCGAGCGCAGGGGTTGATCTAGGAAGTTGAGGTGACCGTATGTTCTTTACGGCCATGATGCTTTGCGAAGCGCCAAACCGTGTCCAGCACGCGACAATCGCTGAGTGGCCGCATTGTCTAGTGTAAAACTAGAGTATAGAACTTCTTCCAGAAATGGGAGAGCAGTGATGGGTCTCGTCCGCACCATTCCACCGCCAAGCACAGCAGTACGAGCCTCTTGGGAATCTCATACCGACCTGGAGCTTCTCACGTTGGTGACCATCAACTCCCGTCCGCTTGGCGAGTCCGACGATGACGGTAGGCTGCCTTTTGCCACAAGAGTGAGGTGGCAGCTTTGCTTCGCGACCGTCGGTCTAGCCATCAATGTAGCGATTGTTTGGCTGGCGCTGGGCTTGATCCGCTGATCGGAGCAACTTAGCGGCGGTTCCGCAAAAGTCCGCGCCCACCAGTGCGGATATATGCCTCCCTTCGTTGCAGCCTCCGCGCGCTCCTGCTAGCCGCGCGCCCATGATTCCCCGCTATTCTCGTCCCGCCATGGCTGCCATCTGGGAGCCGGAGAACCGCTTTCGCATCTGGTTCGATATCGAAGTCTATGCCGCCGAGGCGATGGGCGAGATCGGGATGATCCCGGCCGACGATGCGGCGAAGATCGTCGATGCGCACCAGCGCGGCGTGATCGACCCGGTGGACGTGCCGGCGATCGATGCGATTGAGGCTGTGACCAAGCATGACGTGATCGCCTTCCTCACCTGGGTCGGCGAGCGCATGGGTCCGGAAAAGCGCTATCTTCATCAGGGCATGACCAGCTCAGACGTGCTCGACACCGCGCTTTCGGTACAGCTTAGCCAGGCCGCAGACATCCTGCTCGACGATCTCGACCAGCTGCTCGCCGTGCTGAAGCGCCGCGCGTTCGAGCACAAGCTGACCCCGACCATCGGCCGCAGCCACGGCATCCACGCGGAGCCGGTGACCTTTGGCCTCAAGCTCGCCCAGGCGTACGCCGAATTTGCCCGCTGCAAGACTCGCCTCGAGCATGCGCGGGCGGAAATCGCCACCTGCGCCATTTCCGGTGCCGTCGGCACCTTCGCCAACATCGACCCGCGGGTGGAGGAGCATGTCGCCGAGCGGCTGGGCCTGACGCCGGAACCCGCGTCCACGCAGGTGATCCCCCGCGACCGCCATGCCATGTTCTTCGCTGTGCTGGGCGTCATCGCCTCCTCCATCGAGCGGCTGGCGGTCGAGGTTCGCCACCTCCAGCGTACCGAGGTGCTGGAAGCGGAGGAATATTTCTCGCCGGGCCAGAAAGGCAGTTCGGCGATGCCGCACAAGCGCAATCCGGTGCTGACCGAGAATCTCACCGGCCTCGCCCGCATGGTCCGCAGCGCCGTTGTCCCGGCGATGGAGAATGTCGCTTTGTGGCACGAACGGGACATCAGCCATTCGTCGGTCGAACGCTTCATCGGTCCCGATGCGACGATCACGCTCGATTTCGCGCTGGCGCGGCTGACCGGGGTGATTGACAAACTGCTGGTCTACCCGGAGCGGATGCAGAAGAACCTCGACCGGATGGGCGGCCTGGTCCATTCGCAGCGCGTGCTGCTGGCCCTCACCCAGGCCGGGCTCAGCCGCGAGGACGCCTATGCCCTCGTCCAGCGCAATGCGATGAAAGTGTGGGAGTCGGACGGCCAGCTGTCGCTGCTGGACCTGCTGAAGGCTGACCCGGAGGTCACGGCCGCGATCCCGGCCGACAAGCTCGAGCAAAGCTTCGACCTCGGCTACCACCTGAAGCAGGTGGATACGATCTTCGATCGGGTGTTTGGCTCGACTTTGTCATCCCGGCCTTGAGCCGGGATCCGACTTCTTCTTCGGAGTAGCTGAGGCAAGCAGACCCCGGGTCAAGTTTGGGGTGACGTTACCCCAACATTTCCTTGATTCGCTTGAAGAAGCTCTTCGACGCCGGGCATTCGTCGCCGGTCTCTGTCTCGCGGAACTGAGCGAGAAGCTCCTTCTGCTGCTTGGACAGCTTGATCGGCGTCTCGACCAGGATGCGCGTGACGAGGTCGCCCCGGCCACGACCGTTGACGATGCTCATCCCCTGCCCGCGTTGGCGCAGCGTTTCGCCCGATTGGATACCGGCCGGAACCTTGATCTCGATCGGCTTGCCGTCGATCCCGCACATGGTAATCGCCCCACCAAGCGCGGCGGTGGTGAAGCTGACCGGGCAATCGGCGACTAATGTTGTCCCGTCCCGTTGAAAGATTGGGTGTCGCTTCAGGTGTACGAACAGGTACAGGTCGCCATTGGGGGCACCGCGCACCCCCGCCTCACCCTCACCCGCAACGCGGATGCGGGTGCCTTCGTCGACGCCTGCTGGAATCTGGATCGATAGCTGCCGCCGCTTGAGCACCCGGCCCTCGCCGTCGCATTGCGGGCACGGATCGGCGATCGTTACGCCATGGCCGTGGCACGACGGACAGCCGCGCTCGACCGTGAAAAAGCCCTGCTGGGCACGCACCTTGCCCATGCCGTTGCAGGTGGTGCAGGTCTTCGGCTTGCTTCCTCCGCGGGACCCGTCGGCGCCGCACGGTTCGCACGGCTGCAGGGTCTCGATATCGATCGACGCGCTCTTGCCGGCGAAGGACTCCTCTAGGCTCAGCTCCAGGTCGTAGCGCAGGTCGGCGCCGCGCGCGGCATTCTGGCGCTGGCCGCGCGGGTCCATGAATTCGCCGAAGATCGATGAGAAAATATCGGAAAAGCCGTCGAATCCGGGTCCGCCGCCGCCGTTGCCGCCGAAGCCGCCGTTCTGGAATGCGGCCTTGCCGAAGCGGTCGTAGGCGGCACGCTTCTGTGGATCCTTGAGGCAGTCGTAGGCCTCGCTGATCGCCTTGAAATGCGCTTCCTTGTCGGTGCAGCCGCCGTGCCGGTCGGGATGGCAATCCATCGCGGCGCGACGGTAGGCCGACTTGATCGTCGCCCCGTCAGCCCCGCGCTCCACTCCGAGCAGTTCGTAATAATCAGTATCAACCATGACGGTTCATGAAACCCCACCCAGTCCCGCACGGCCTGAGCCTGTCGAAGGCCTGCCTCTCTTCATTGCGGAAGAGAAGAACAGCCCTTCGATGAGCTCAGGCCATACGGTCATGACCGTTACGCCTTTTTGTCTTCGTCGACTTCGGAGAATTCCGCGTCGACGACGTCTTCCTGGCCGGCCGAGGAGCCGCCATCGGCCGTCTCGGCTCCAGCCGCACCCGACTCACCGCCGGCAGCCTGGCCTTGAGACGATTCGTAGATCGCCTGCCCAAGCTTCATCGCCGACTGGGCCAGCGCCTGCGCCTTCTGGTTCATCGCTTCCGCGTCGCCGCCCTCGACCGCAGTCTTGGCTTCGGCGATGGCGGTCTCGATCTCCGTCTTCACTTCCGCGCTGACCTTGTCGCCATGCTCGGCAAGCTGTCGCTCGGTCGAATGGATCAGGCTTTCGGCCTGGTTCTTCGCCTCGGCTCCGGCCCGCCGCTTCTTGTCCTCTTCGGCGAACTGCTCGGCGTCCTTGACCATCTGCTCGATGTCGTTGTCGCTAAGGCCGCCCGAGGCCTGGATGCGGATCTGCTGCTCCTTGCCGGTGCCCTTGTCCTTGGCCGACACGTTGACGATGCCGTTCGCATCGATGTCGAAGGTGACCTCGATCTGCGGCACGCCGCGGGGCGCGGGCGGAATGCCGACCAAGTCGAACTGGCCGAGCATCTTGTTGTCCGCCGCCATCTCGCGCTCGCCCTGGAAGACGCGAATGGTCACGGCATTCTGGTTGTCGTCCGCCGTCGAGAAGACCTGGCTCTTCTTGGTCGGAATGGTCGTGTTGCGATCGATCATCCGGGTGAACACACCGCCCAGCGTCTCGATGCCGAGGCTCAGCGGAGTCACGTCCAGCAGCAGCACGTCCTTAACGTCACCCTGCAGCACGCCCGCCTGGATCGCTGCACCGATGGCGACGACTTCGTCCGGGTTGACGCCGGTGTGCGGCTCCTTGCCGAAGAAGTCCTTCACCACTTCGCGCACCCGCGGCATGCGGGTCATGCCGCCAACCAGCACCACTTCGGCAATGTCGGCTGCCTTGACGCCTGCATCGGCCAGCGCCTTGCGGCACGGCTCGAGCGTACGGTCGATCAGGTCGCCAACCAGCTTCTCCAGGTCCGCGCGGGTGATCGCCTTGACCAGGTGCAGCGGGGTCGTCGCCCCACCTTCCATGCGCGCGGTGATGAAGGGCAGGTTCACTTCGGTGGTCGAAGCCGACGACAGCTCGATCTTCGCCTTCTCCGCGGCTTCCTTCAGCCGCTGCAGCGCAAGCCGGTCCTGCTTCAGGTCGATCCCGTTCTCCTTCTTGAATTCGTCGGCCAAGAATTCGACGATCTTGGCGTCGAAATCCTCACCGCCGAGGAACGTGTCGCCGTTGGTCGACTTCACCTCGAACACGCCGTCGCCAATCTCCAGGATCGACACGTCAAAGGTACCGCCGCCAAGATCGTAGACCGCGATCGTCTTGCCGTCGTTCTTCTCAAGCCCGTAGGCGAGCGCCGCGGCCGTAGGCTCGTTGATGATGCGCAGCACCTCAAGCCCCGCGATCTGGCCAGCGTCCTTGGTCGCCTGGCGCTGCGCGTCGTTGAAGTAAGCCGGGACGGTGATCACCGCCTGTGTGACCGTCTCGCCGAGGTAGGCTTCGGCGGTTTCCTTCATCTTCTGCAGGATGAAGGCGCTGATCTGCGACGGAGAATAGTCCTTGCCGCCCGCGCCGACCCACGCGTCGCCGTTCGGCCCGCGAGTGATCTTGTACGGAACCAGCTCGGTGTCCTTCTTGGTGATCGGATCGTCGAACCGGCGGCCGATCAGCCGCTTCACCGCGAATACGGTATTGTCGGGGTTGGTGACCGCCTGGCGCTTGGCCGGCTGCCCGATTAGGCGCTCGCCGTCCTTGGTGAACGCCACAACGGACGGCGTCGTGCGCGCGCCTTCCGCATTCTCGATAACCTTGGGCTTGCCGCCCTCCATCACCGCGACACAGCTGTTGGTCGTGCCGAGGTCGATCCCGATCACTTTCGCCATAGTTTTCTCTTGCCTTTCATTCGCCCCCGGACGCCCATAAAGGCACGCCCGAACTCACTGTTTCGGCGGCGATATAGGTGGCGCTCGGCGCGCAACAAGGGTGGCGAGCACCGGCGTTGCCTAGCCGCAACACCATCGTCTTTGCAGGGCGTTAACCAGCCTTGGGCTAGCGCGTCCGAGTGGCAAGCGCTTCTTCTCTCCACCCGCCGCGAACCAGCGACGCGGCGTCCTGGGCGATGCTGTCGGGCCTCGCCGTCTCTCTCCTGCTGGTGCAGTTGCGAGCCCCGCTGGCGATCGAGCCGGCCGGGCTGCTGAAGCTGGTTGTGGCGAGCATCACGCTTGCCGGCGCGGCGATCTTCTACTCCCGTTACCGGCCCCGTCCCGCCTTCGCCGCAATGTGCGTCGGGCTGATTCAGGTGCTCCTGTTCAGCGCGCTGGCCGCCCTCTTGTCCTACGCGTTGGCGCGGGAGGGGGGCGCCTTGTGGGACAGTCGGCTTGCAGGATGGGACAAGGCACTCGGCTTCGACTGGCTCGCCTACGTCCGCTGGGTGGATTCGAAAGCGTGGCTGGCCGCGACCTACCGCGCAGCCTACGCCTCCCTGATCCCACAGGTGATCGTGATCGTGCTGGTGCTCGGCTTCACCGGCCGGGTTGCACTGATGCGCGCCGTGCTGCTGGCGGCGATGATCAGCGGCACGGCGATCGTGATGCTGTCATCTTTGTTTCCCGCGGTCAGCAATTTCGTTCACCTCGGCCTCAGCGCAGCGGACTTCGACCATGTCGATCCGTTCGCCGGCTACAGCCACCTCAGCCACTATCAGGCCCTGCGAAGCGGCATGCCGCTCACCATCCGCCTGCCGGAGATGCAAGGCATCATCACCTTCCCCAGCTATCATGCGGGCCTCGCGACGGTGACCTTCTGGGGGTTCTGGCGCAGCGGCTTACTGCCCATGCGCGCCGTCGGCTGCACCACCGCTGCGCTGACCATCCTGGCAACTCCAGTGGATGGCGGCCATTATTTGGTCGACGTGCTCGCCGGCTGCGCGATCGGATTCTTGAGTATCGCTATTGCGGAGCGAGCGGTGCGCTGGGCCCCGGCGCTCAGCCTCACAGCATCGCCATTCCGCCGTTCACGTGCAGCGTCTGTCCGGTAACATAGCCGGCCTCACGGCTGGCGAGATAGACCACCGCCGCCCCGATGTCCTCGCCCGTCCCCATCGCCCCCATCGGGATCTTGCCGAGGATCGCTGCCTTCTGCTGATCGTTCAGCGCCTCGGTCATGGCTGACGTCATGAAGCCGGGCGCGACGCAATTCACCGTGATGTTGCGGCTCGCCAGTTCCTGTGCGACCGCCCTGGACATGCCGACCAATCCGGCCTTGGACGCGACGTAGTTCGCCTGGCCGGGATTGCCGGTCGCCCCAACAACCGAGGTCACCGAGACGATGCGCCCGAACCGCGCCTTCATCATCGGCTTGGCCGCGGCCCGCATCAGCCGGAACGCCGCTTCCAGGTTGATCCGCAGGACCTCCGCGAACTCCTCGTCCTTCATCCGCATCAGCAGATTGTCACGGGTGACCCCCGCATTGTTGACCAGGATGTCCAGCTTGCCCCCCAGTGCCTCGACCGCCTGCGGCACCAGGGCGTCCACCGCCGCACCATCCGACAGGTTGCACGGCAGCGCCACATGAGCGCCCCCCAGCGATCCGCGAAAGCCCTCCAGCTTGTCCGCATTGCTCCCGCTCACCGCCAGCCGCGCGCCCTGCGCCGCGAGCGCTTTCGCGATGGCGCTGCCAAGCCCGCCCGACGCACCGGTCACCAGGGCAGTCATTCCTGAAAGATCGAACATTCCATTCTCCGTCATGCTGAAGTTGTTCCAGCATCCATTCTTCGACGATCCGTGCCGTTCCCGCGGGCGGGTGGACCCTGAAACAAGTTCAGGGTGACGGCTAAGCCAACTCCCGCGTCAGCGCTTCGACATCGTCTATCGACACCACGCTCGTCACCTTCGCATCCGGCGCGATGCGCTTGACCATCGGGCCGAGCACCTTGCCGCCCAGTTCCACGAACTCCTCGACACCGGCTTCCGCCATGTTGGCGACGCTTTCACGCCAGCGGACCAATCCGGTGACCTGGTCGACCAGCTGGCTGCGGATGGTGTCCGGGTCGCTGGCCGCAGCCGCTGTGACGTTGGCGAACAGCGCCACCGCCGGAGCTTCGACTACGACCTGGCTCAACGCGTCGGACATCTTCTCCGCCGCCGGCTGCATCAGCGGGCAGTGGAACGGGGCCGACACCGGCAGCAGAACGGCGCGTTTGGCGCCCATCTCCTTGGCCAGGGCAATCGCCCGCTCGATTGCCCCCTTGTGCCCGGAGATGACCACCTGGCCCGGATCATTGTCGTTTGCGACCGTGCACACCTCGCCCTGTGCCGCCGCCTGGGCAATCGCCCGCGCCTTTTCGACATCCGCGCCGAGGAGCGCCGCCATCGCGCCCTGCCCGACCGGCACCGCGGCCTGCATCGCCTGGCCGCGCAGTTTCAGCAGCCTGGCGGCCGTCGACAGGTCGAACGCTCCCGCCGAGCACAGAGCGGAATATTCGCCCAACGAATGGCCGGCGACGAACTGCGCAGCTTTGGCAAGATCGACCCCGCCATCGCGAGTCAGCGTGCGGAACACGGCGAGCGAATTCGCCATGATCGCGGGCTGCGCATTCTCCGTGAGGGTCAGCTGATCCTCAGGCCCTTCGCGCATCAGCCGCGACAGCGCCTGGCCGAGCGCTTCGTCCACTTCCTCGAACGTGTCACGAGCCGTGCGACTGGCCTCGGCAAGCGCGGCGCCCATGCCGACGCTCTGGCTGCCCTGCCCCGGAAACAGAAATGCGCGCATGGTTCTCCCCACAAATCGCCGAGCCGGGCGGTTAAGCCCGCCCGTGCCGATTGCCAAGCCACGAGGCGAGTGCGAAGCGCAGCTAATGGATCAACAGGTCATCAGCTCCGCCGCCGTTCCGCCGCCGTCCAAGCGCCTCGGGCGGGGAATGAGCATGGCCATGGTGGTTGGGACCATGATCGGCTCCGGCATCTACCTGCTGCCGACCACCCTCGCGCCCTACGGCCCCAACCTGCTCGCAGCCTTTACGGTGACGATCTGCGGGACGATGTTCCTCGCATGGACCTTCGCGCGGCTGTCGGCCCGGATTGCAGGCGGACCGTTCCTGTATGTTCGCACGGCGTTCGGCGACACCGCGGCCTTCCTCACCTTGTGGAGCTATCTCATCTCCCAATGGACGGGCGTCGCCGCGGTCGCCGTCGCGGTCGGCGGAGCCATCGGCCACGTGGTTCCGGGAGCCGCATCGGGCTTTAACCTGACCCTCGTCGCGCTGGCGTCGATCATTATCCTCACCGCCGTCAACCTGACCGGCGCCCGTTCGGCCGGCTGGGTCCAGGTCGTGGCGACCTTGATCAAGATCGTGCCTTTGGTGGCGGTCGTCCTGTTCGTCGCCGCCCGCCTCGGCGGCGGTGCGCCCGTCGAGCCGCTCGCGCCGGTCCCGCTGACCCTCGCCGGAATCGCCGCCGCCGCCGCCCTGATGCTCTTCTCGCTGACCGGGTTCGAAGCGGCGACGGTCACCGCCAATGTGACCGAGGATCCGGCCGACACGGTGCCCAAGGCGACCATCTACGGCACCGGCCTGACCGGCCTCATCTATCTCACCGCGACCGTCTCCACCCTGCTCCTCCTGCCGAGCATACTTGCGGCGAAAAGCAGTGCGCCGTTCGCCGACGCCATCGCCCCGATCTTAGGCTCGGCGGCGGGAGGCGCGGTTGCAATCATTGCAGCGGTCAGCGCGTTCGGCACCTGCAACGCGCTGCTGCTGCTGTCGGCCGAAGTCGGGCGGTCCATTGCCGGCGCCAACGACCTGCCGCCGCTATTCCGCCGCACCAACGCCGCGGGTGTCCCGGTCGGTTCACTGCTCGTGGGAGCCACCGTGGCCGCGCTGCTCGTGCTCGCCAGCACGTCGGACAGCTTCGTTTCAGTCTACGTGTTCATCGCCTTGGTCTCGACCGTCGCCTCGCTGATCCTCTACGTCGCATGCGCGGCGGCGGCGATGAAGCTCAAGGTCGCGGGGCGTTGGCCGCTGCTTGCTCTGCTCGGCCTGTTTTACGCGCTGGCGATGTTCGTCGGCGCCGGGTTGGAGGCAACGCTCTGGGGCGTCGCACTGGCGCTGGCCGGCCTGCCGGTCCGCTGGCTATCCCGCCGCTTGGCCCGTCCCGACGCTCAATAGCCCATCAGCGCCAGCACTTCCTTGCGGCTGCGTTCGTCCTCGCGGAAGGTGCCCATCATTCGGCTGGTGGTCATCATCACGCCGGGCGTTTGAACGCCGCGCGCCGTCATGCAGGCGTGGCTGGCCTCGATCACCACCGCGACGCCCTTGGGCTCGAGATGCTCCCATACACAGTCCGCGACCTCGGCCGTCAGCCGCTCCTGCACCTGCAACCGGCGCGCGAAGCCGTGGAGCACGCGGGCCAGCTTGGAGATGCCGACCACCCGGTTGCCCGGCAGGTAGGCGATCGCCGCCTTGCCGATGATCGGTGCCATGTGGTGCTCGCAATGCGATTGGAAGGGTATGTCCCGCAGCAGCACGATCTCATCATAGCCGCCCACTTCCTCGAAGGTGCGCGACAGGTGCAGCGAAGGGTCCTCGCGGTAGCCGCTGGCATATTCTTTCCATGCCCGCGCAACCCGAGCCGGAGTGTCGAGCAGCCCCTCGCGATCGGGATCGTCGCCGGCCCAGCGGATCAGGGTCCGCACCGCTTCAGCGATCTCCTCGGGTACCGGAATCTTCGGGACCGGCGCGATCAGGTCGCCATCGTCCGGAGTGCCGTTCATTTCCCAAGCTCCCGCTGTATCGTCTCGGCCACGGCCGCCGCCTGGCCGCGGATGTCCGGGACGGCGACGATTTCCCAGTAACGGCCCTTGGTCATCGGTCCGACCGCCCACAGCCGGTCACCCGCGCGATCGCCGCTGTCCACGTTGAGGCCCATGCCAAGCTCGTCCACCGCGATGGTTTGGTCGCCCAGCAACTGTCGCAGCAGCGGGTCGGCCGTGCGCTTAATCTCTCCAAGTGGACCGGTGCAATTGACCGCCAGCGCAAACCGCTCGCTGACCGCCTCGCCGCGTCCACGACGAACGATGCTCGCCGCGATTTGACCGTCCTGCTCCGCCAGCGATGCGATCCGCCCGGCAACGATCTGCAGCCGCCCTTCCGCGACCAGCGAGGCGATCCGTTGCGCCACCTGCGGTGCGATCCGGTGCCGGTGCACGTCCCACCACGGCCGAGCGTGCCGCAGGAAGCGCCTTTTCTCGGCCGTTGAAAAAGCCTGCCACAAGGCCTGGCTGTGCGGGCGCAGCGAGTCCACCGCCGATCGCCAGCCAACCTCTCCACCCCGCCGCCGAAGCCAGCGGCACAGCGCCAGCGCATTGCCGGTCGGCAGCTCGTCCGCGCCAACGCTCGACGCTTCGTTTGGAGCATGGGCACGCGGGATCTGTCCGCGCCGGGACAATGCCACGATCCGTCCCCGATGCCTGGCGGCATCGAGCGACAAAACCGTATCGATCATCGTCAGCCCGGTCCCCAGGATCAGCACATCGCCGTCTTCCTCGACAGCCCGGGCGAGCGCGGAGGCGGCGCTTGCCGTCCACGGATTGTTGACGAACAGCTCCGGCCGCAGTCCGGCTGCCACGGCCATCGCTGCGGGCGGCTGGTTGCCGTTGGCGAGCACCATCACCGACGCCGCCACCTCGCGGCCATCATCCAGTCGAAGGACCCACCCTGAGCCATTCCGCTCGGCGGACACACAGCCGCTGCCGATCCGCTCGACGCCCTCCGCCGCATCGAGGATCGCCCCGAGATAGCGACCGAACTGCCGCCGTTCCGCGAACGAACCGCCGTCGTCGGCAAGCCAGTCGGCAAAATCGGCGGGCTTGTCCGGCCAGGCGCTCATCTTTGCCGCCGGCACGTTCAGCAGATGCGCGGCCTCCGTCGTGGAATAAGCCACCCCGCGGCCGATCCGGTCGGCGCCTTCGATCAGGCACACCGCCAGTCCGCGCCGGGCGAGATGCACCGCCGTCATCGTTCCGGAAAAGCCACCCCCGACGATCGCCACGTCCGGCTGCGCCCGGTCAGATCTCATAGTCGGGCCAGGTCTGCGGATCGGGCGATCCGGCGCGGCGCTTCTGCATATGGTCGTGCAGCCGCACCACCGTCCGGCCCGCGGTCTCGGTGAACAGGCCGGGCACTACCGCGTGGACCAGGCAAGCGATGCCCGAACCGATCATCGCCGCTCCGATCCTGACCGCGCCAACGCCATGCTCGAGCCAGCTCATGCCCAGCGATCGCGGATGGTGGGTGAACAACCGGTTGAACATGCGCCTCGTCCATTCATTCGTCCGCCGAATCCAGGCGAACATGGTGACCCCGACAGGATTCGAACCTGTGACCTACGGATTAGGAATCCGGCGCTCTATCCTGCTGAGCTACGGGGCCGCCGCCACCGCCCTACAGGAGGCGGGCCGCGCAGATCAATTCGCTTCGTCCGGCGGCACTACCGGCAGCGGCAGCCGGGCGATCGGAACGCCCTCGTCCGCGAGTGACTTCGCTTCCGCCGGAGACGCCCGGCCATGGATAGGTCGGTGCTCGGCCTCGCCCAGGTGCATCGCTCGCGCCTGCTCCGGAAAGCCGTCCCCGACCCAGTTGCTATTCTCCAGCGCCTTGCCCTGCGCTGCCGCCAGTATCGCCAGCATCGCTTTGGGGTCCAGCGTCTCGCCTGCGCCGCGCACGGCCGGAGCCATGGGCGCCTTGGCGACCTCGCCCGATCCGCACAGCGGGCAGGTGACCAGGCCCCGCGCCTGCTGCTCGTCATAGTCGCGACTGGAGCCGAACCACGCTTCGAACACATGCCCGCCGGGCGTACAGCTGAGGTCGTAGACGATCACCGGACCACCTCCACCGGCGGCATCGGTCGGCGGTGGCTCAGCGCCGGCACCCGGCTGCGGACTTCCGCGATCCGGGTTTGGTCGACGTCCGCAAAGGCCAGCCCTGGCTCACCGCCCATCTCACCCAGCACCTCGCCCCACGGGCCCACGACAAGACTGTGCCCGTAGGTCTCGCGCCCGTCCTCATGCCGTCCAGCCTGCGCCGCGGCGATGACGAACAGCCCAGCCTCGATCGCCCTTGCCCGCAGCAGCACTTGCCAGTGAGCCTGCCCGGTCGGCACGGTAAACGCCGCCGGCACCGCAATCACCTCCGCCCCCGCTTCCGCCAGCGCCGCGAACAGCGCCGGGAAACGGATGTCGTAGCAGATTGCGAGCCCCAGCTTTCCGACCGGAGTTCCGTCGACCACCACCAGCCGCTCGCCGGCCCGGTACGTGGCCGATTCGCGCCAGCTTTCGCCGGTCGGCAGGTCAACGTCGAACAGGTGGAGCTTGTCGTACCTCGCTCGGACGCTCCCCGCAGAGTCGATCACGAACCCGCGGTTGACCAGCCGCCCGCCATCGCCCTTCAGCGCCAGCGAGCCGAGATGGACCCACAAGCCATCCACGCGCGCCGCCTCGCGCACTGCGGCCAGCACGCTATCCTCTTCCTCGCTGCGCACGTTGGCCGCCGACCGCTCTCGGTCGCGATCGAGCAATCCCGACATTTCCGGCGTGAACAGCATCTCCGCGCCGCTCGCCTTCGCGGCCCGCACCGCCTCGACCAGCGCATCGGCATTGCGCCGGGGATCGATGCCGCTCTGGGCCTGGAAGAGGGCAACCCGGGTCACGCCGCCAGCAATTCGTCCAGCTTGCCCTGCCGTTCCAGCGCGAACAGGTCATCACAGCCGCCGACATGTTTGCCGCCGATGAAAATCTGCGGAACGGTCATCCGGCCCGACCTTTGCACCATTTCCTCCTTCAACGGGCCGCCCCGCTCCACGTTATACTCCTCGGGCCGAACACCCTTTTGCGACAGCAGATGGGCCGCGCGCACGCAGTACGGACAGGTGGTCTTCAGATACATCTCGACTTTCGGCATGCTCACTCCTTGCTTCTCGACCTATGTAGGGCCGGGCCGCCGTTACGCCACCGTTGGGCGGACCACCCGCGCCCATGCAACCAGCTCAACGCTCGCCGCGCCATGTTTCTTCAACAGTCTGGCGCAGGCTTCCGCCGTGCTTCCGGTGGTGAACACGTCGTCGACCAGGATGATGCGCCGGCCCCGCACCTCCCCGCCTTTCCTCAGAGCGAACGCGCCGCCCACCGCCTTGCGCCGCGCGGCGACGTTCATCCCCTTGAGCTTGGGCGTTGCCCGGGTCCGGCGCAGCAGGTCGACCGCAACGCTGCGCTCCGTGGTCCGCGCCAGCGCCGCGGCGATCAGTGCGGACTGGTTGAACCCTCGCTGCCATAGCCGCCAGCGGTGGAGCGGCACCGGCACCAGCAAAGCGTCCTGAAGATCGCCCAGTGCCCGCTTCATGTACGCCGCCATGGTCCGCGCCAGGGCGGTCTTGCGGCCATATTTGAGCCGCAGCACCAGCGCCCGCGCCGTGTCTCCATAGGCCACTGCCGCACGAACCCGGTCGAGCCGCGGCGGGCTCGCCAGGTAAGCCCCGCAGGTCTCCGCGTCCGTCGCCTCCAGCGGTATGCCACAGGTCGAACACCCGCCCGCGCCGAGAAACTCCACCTCGCCCCAGCATTGCTGGCAGAACAGGTCGATTTCCGCGGTGATCGCTCCGCACCCGGCGCAGCGCGGCGGAAGCGCGAAATCCAGTGCGGCACGGCCAGTCTGTAGGGCAAGGCGAAGCGGGCTCATCGGCGCGCTTGTCCAAGTCCCCGCTCCGCCGCACAAGGCACCATGGCCGACGACCTGTTCGATCCGCACCTGCAGTGGCTTCGGCGCAACCGCGCCGAGCGCCAGGGCTTCCGCACTTTCCTTCACGAGCGGGCGATCGATGATCTCCTCGATCGTCTCGTCTACGTCCAGCGACGCTTCCGCAACGCACTGGTCGTCGGCTGTCCGCCAGGCCCGTTGCGCGATCAGCTCGGCCGCTGCGCCGGGCGCCTGCGCTTCGCCGACCGGGTCGAGAATGCCGGGACCGAAAGCCTCGGCCAGTTCGACCTCTGCATCATAGTCGGCGTGCTCGACACCGCCAACGACGTGCAGCTGACCCTGCGCCTGCTGGGCGCGATGCTGCAGCCGGATGCCTTGCTGCTCGGGGCGTTCGCCGGCAACGACAGCTTTCCGGTGCTCCGGGCCGCCATGCTCGCCGCCGACCAAGCGACCGGCCTTGGTGCGAGCCCACGGGTCCACCCGCGGATCGACGCGGCATCGGTCGCATCCTTGCTGCAAGCGGCCGGTTTCGTCATGCCGGTGATCGATATCGATCGGGTTCGCCTGCGCTACCGCCGCCTGACCGACCTTGTCGCGGACCTGCGCGGCATGGGAGCGACCAATGCGCTTGTCCGCCGCTCCCGCACGCCGCTCACCCGCACCGCGCTCGCCGCCGCCGCGTCAGCGTTCGATGCCGCGGGCGACGGTTCAGCGACCACCGAGACGGTCGAGCTGGTCCATTTCGCGGCATGGACGCCGCGCTGAATAATTGTTCCTAACGCCGCGCTAACGCCGCTTGCCGCATGCGTCGTTAACCGCGTGCGCTTACTCCGGGTTCGTGGACGTGGACCAGAGGAGGGTGGCGTGATCGCTATCCGGACGATGTTGCGCAGGTTGCGCTCCGACCAGCGGGGGGCGACGGCGATCGAATATGGCCTGATTGCAGCCCTGATCTGCGTCGCCATGATTGGCGGCCTGAGCGCGCTCGGCGGCGGTACGGGCGGCATGTGGGGCAAGGTCGACACGAAGGTCGCGGCCGCCTTCGCCGGCTAGGCAGACCCGCAGCCGGAGCCGCGAGCCCGCCTTCTGATCAACGCCTGCCGAACACAACCAGCTTGACCCGCTGGCCGGGCGCGAGGCGAGCGTTCACCGGAAGCCCGTTAAGCGACAGGAACCGCTCCGCCTGGAAGCTGCTGTAAGCCATCCGGCTCGCCAGCGATTGCACAGTGTCCCCTTGGCGGACCGTCACCACATCGATCACTCGCGGCCGGATTGCCGCCGCTTCCTGCGCGGTGATCCGGCGCAGGCTGTTCACCATCGACCCGAACGGCCCGACGCCGGTTCCGCCGCGGGTCAGCGTGGCGAAGTGGAACGCCGAATCCCGGTCGAACTGATAGGCAAAGACGCTGACGTCGACCACGCCGGACGAGGTCTGCGCCCGGCCGACGATGTAGCTCGTCGGGATCCCGTTGATCGTCGTCCGGCGCTGGTCGACCAGCTGGATCTGGGTCCGCCCGCCAGTCAGGTCCTGCAGCACGCCGCCGACATATTGGTCGAGGTCGCCGTTGAACTGGCGGGTCGAAAATTGCGCCTTGCCCGCCGCACCTTCGATGCTGACTGCCCGAGTGCCGTTCTGCATCAGGTAGCCAGTCGGCACGGTGAACTGCAGCCGCAGGTCGGGATGGGTGAAATTCCGCCCCTCGATCACGCCCTGAGCCGGATCGTCGTCGACGACGATGCCGTCGAGCTGGTTGAGGAACTGGTCGCGGTTGCGCAGGCCCTGGCCCGCGCGACCGGTGCGCTGCGCCTCGGCCGCGGCCTGCCGGGTCCGGTTCTCGGACAAGGGGTGGGTGCTCGCCCATTCCGGCGTGGAACGGCTGTCTCGCCCCTGCACCCGCGCTTCCAGCGCTTGCGAGCGGGCCAACGAGGCCAGCATGGTTGCCGACGCCGACGGGTCGTAGCCAGTGCGGGTCAAATAGCTGATGCCCAGCCGGTCCGCGTCATATTCCTGGGCGCGGGTGAAGCTCAGCGTTCGCAGCTGCGACCCGGTCTGCAGCGCCTGGCCGATCAGATTGCCGAACCCGCCGCCGACCACGCTGCCGAGGATGGCACCAAGAATGCCGCCGATCGCACTGGTCTGGGTCGCCCGCTGCCGCGCCTGGGCGTGATTGGCCGCCACGTGGCCGACCTCATGCCCCAGGACGAAGGCCAGCTCGGCCTCGTCGCCCATGATGCCCATCAGCTGACGAGTGATATAGATGTACCCGCCCGGCACCGCGAAGGCATTCTCCACCGCCGAGTTGAGCGCGGTGAAGCGGTAGGCCTGCGGGTTGACCCCGGACTGGCCCGCGATCCGGCGGCCAATGCTGTCGATATAGGCTCCGCGCGCGCCGGTCTCGGCGCCGCCGAACTCCGCCACCAGCGCCGGATGCTCCTTCTGGGCGTCCTGCACGTAACGTGCCGGAAGACCGCGATTTGAGGCCTGGGCCGACAAGACGCCGGGAGTGATTGCTACGGCCGCCGCAGTGGCGAGGAGAATGGTTCTACGCATGACGCTACCTTGCTCAGGATGGAATGTCGCCACCATGAACGGCAATGTTTCGGGTGAGTTCCGGTCTCCGGCCCCTAGCCGATCGCGAGGAACTTGGCCTGCCGCTGCTTCAGCACGTCCTCGCGGGACAGCGATGCGTAGCCATCCAGCTCTTCGACGATCGCCTGCTTGAGGTTGGCAATCGCTTCCGCCGGGTTACGGTGCGCGCCGCCGAGCGGCTCGGGGATGATCCGCTCGATGACGCCAAGGCCCTGCAGGTCCGCCGCGGTGATCCGCATCGCTTCCGCCGCATCCGCCGCCTTGTCAGCGGTGCGCCAAAGAATCGACGCGCAGCCTTCGGGCGAGATGACCGAATAAACCGCATGCTCGAACATCAGCACCCGGTTGGCCGCGGCAATCGCCACCGCGCCGCCCGACCCGCCCTCGCCGACGATGGCGGCGATCAGCGGCACCTTGAGCGCGAGGCATGTCTCGGTGGACCGCGCGATCGCCTCGGCCTGGCCGCGTTCTTCCGCCTGCACTCCAGGAAAGGCGCCCGGCGTGTCGACCAGGCTGACCACCGGCAGTCCGAACCGGTCGGCCAGACCCATCAGCCGGATCGCCTTGCGATAGCCTTCCGGCTTCGCCATCCCGAAATTATGGCGGAGCCGGCTGGCGGTGTCATCGCCCTTCTCGTGCCCCATCAGCAGCACCTTGCGCCCGTCAATCCGGGCGAGCCCGCCTACGATCGCCTGGTCGTCGGCGAACGCCCGGTCACCCGCGAGGGGCACGAACTCGTCAGTCAGCCCGGCCACATACTCCTTGAAGTGCGGCCGGTCGGGATGGCGGGCGACCTGCGCCTTTTGCCAAGGCGTCAGCCTGGCGTACGTATCCTTCAGCAGCCGGGTCGACTTGCCTTCCAGCTTGCCGATTTCCGCATCGATGTCGATGTCGCCATTGCTTGCAGTCTCGCGCAGTTCGGCGACGCGCGCGTCCAGTTCGGCGATGGGCTTTTCGAAATCGAGAAAGTTCCGCATGGCCGGGCGGGCTAGACGGCCCGGCGGTTGGTGGCAAGCGGATGGCGCTGGTTGACCAGCTCGACCAGCCGCGCACTGTCGACATGCGTATAGATTTGCGTGGTCGCGATGTCGGCGTGACCAAGCAAGGCCTGCAGCACGCGCAGGTCCGCGCCGCCCGCCAGCAGGTGGGTCGCGAACGCGTGGCGCAGCACATGCGGGCTGACCCGCTCGGGCGCGATCCCGGCCACTCCCGCCATCTCCCGCACCAGCTGGAACAGCCGCACCCGGCTGAGATGCGCCTTGCCGCCGGGGAACAGCCAGGCTGATTTCGTGGACACATGCGGCAGCCAGTTCTCGACGGCGGCGCAGGCGCGCTGGGAGATCGGCACCATCCGCTCCTTGCCACCCTTCCCGCGCAGGATCAGGAACGGCTCCTTGCGCCGAAGCACCCCGCGCGGCAGCGACACGAGCTCCGTCGCACGCAGGCCCGATCCGTAGAGCAGCTCCAGCAAGGCAAGGTTTCGCAGCGCATTGGGCTGGCCGCTCGTCGCGCGGGCCTCCGCTTCGGCGAAGATCGCCTCCACCTCGTGCGGTTCCAGTATGCGCGGGAGCGGCCGCTCGGTCGCCGGGCGGGGAAGCGCTGACGAGGGGTCGTCCGCCCGCAGGCCGTCCTCATGCAGGAAGCCGTAGAAGCGCCGCAGCGCCGCCGAACGGCGAGCGACGGTCGCTGGCGACAGGCCTGACCACGCGGGTCCGAGCGCGGACAAGCTCTCCATGCTCGCCTCGCCCACGCTGCCCAGCGTCTCCGCCGCCGCCGCCAGGTCCCCGCGGTAGGCCAGCAGCGTATTCCGCGACGCTCCCGCTTCCGCCGCCAGCATGTCGCAGAAGCGGTCCATCAGCGCGCGATCTTCCGGGGTCACGTCCGGGCGAGCGCCTCGGCGGCGATCATCCGCGCATTGTACTCCAGGCCGGCCAGCCGGAGCGCGGTCAGCGCACGGTAGAAGTGCGCCGACGGGACCCGGTCGGGGCTGCTCGCCTGCATCCCGATCGCCGCCAGCACCGCCGCGGTGCCCGCCTGCCCGCGCTGGCCAGCGCCGCCGACCATCTGCGTCCACACCGAGCTTCGCCCGAGGCCAAGGCTGTGACTCTCATTGAGCTGCGACGCGGTCTCGCCGTTGATCCGCCCGGTGCCGGCCAGACCGGCGACCAGCAACCGGCTGCGCTGCTTGTTGCGGCTTTCGTCGCGGCCGATGAACGAGTCGATCCGCCCATAGCTGACATCCACCGCATCGCTGTCGGTGCCCAGCGCCAGCATCGCCCAGGCGCGGTCGGCCGGTCCGTCATCCATCTGCCGCACCGCCGCCGCCCACCGTGCCGCTTCCCGGTCGAACCCGCCGGCCAGCAGCGACGCGATCAGGTTCGCCGCGTCTTCCTGCAAGTCGGGCGACGGCGCGATCCGCGTCGCCGCCCCGGCCACCAGCGCCCGCGACGCTTCCCGTTCCAGGTCGCCGTCGCCGATCCGCCACAGCTGCCGCATCGCCTCCAGCCGCGCGCTCTGGTCACGGCCAGCGAAGGCGGTGCGAAGCCGCCATGCGTCCGTGCCGGGCAGGTCCGACGGGTCGGTCCGGTCGTAGATCAGCGAATACAGATCGACGAGCGATCCGGAGGAGAAGACCCCCAGCCCCGCCGCCAGTCGCGCCGAGGGCAGCCGCTGTTCGGGCGTCAGCAAGGGCGCCCGCGCGTGCCAGGCGCGCATCTGCGGCGATGCATCGTTCATCAGGCGCTCGGGCACTTCCATCCCGGTCGCGGTGGCAAGCCCGAAGCGCCAGCTGGTGAGATAGTCGACCGGCTCCCACTCCACGGTGACCGCGCGCGCCGTATTGGCGCCAGCGCCGACCACCTTGTCGGCAAGCACCAGGTCGATGCCGCTGATCCGCCCCCGGCGGCGCGCCTGCTCGATGTTCACCGAAGCCGTCGACGGCTCGCCTTCCAGCGCGGCGCACATCGCCTGGGTCAGCGGCAGGATCTGCGGCTCGACCCGGCCCATTCCTTCGCGCAATGGGCACAGTCCGGCCGGATCGGCGCTGGCCAGCGCGCTCTGCACGGCGACCTGGGTCATCTTGGGCGTGAAATCGAGCGAATCCACGCTCCACACGATCATCCGCGCCGCATCCGCTTCGCCCATGCGGAGCAGCAGCCAGGCCCGCTCGGCGGCCCAGTCGACCGGATGGACGTTGCCCGGCGCCTCGGCCCGCGCCAGCAGCGCATTGCGCAAGGTGATGTGCAGCCAGCGCAGTGGCAACGGAGCGGACTGCCGCCGGAGCAGCGCCGACAGGAACTTGCCATCGGCCGCGCCCCACGGGCGCGCGCCATAGCCCCAGGCGGCGGGATCGATGACCCCGGCCGTGCGCGGATCGCGCCGGGACGACTCCGGAATCTCGATCGGCGGAGGCGGTGGCGGAAGCTCCTCTTCGAGTTCGTCTTCCGTCGTCTCGACCACGTCGCCCGGCTGTGCCGGCTGCGGCCGGGCCGGGCGCGCCGGAGATGGGCGGGTCGGAGCCGTGGTGCCCGGAGTTGCCGGCTGGGCCGGCTGCTGCGGCTGTGGTTGCGGCTGCGCGGGCGGCGTCTGCTCGTTGCCGAAGCCCGGCGGCAGGATCGACTCCTGCGCCAGCGCCGGCAGCGCAAGGCCGCCAACAACCGCAGCGGTGATGAAGAGCTTACTGCGCCGGCGCACGAGTGACATCGACCTCGATCGGACGGGTCGGAACTTCCTCGACAGACTGCGACAGGGCAACCAGCCCGGCGATCACCAGCGCAAGGAGAACAAGCAGGATGATCGGGATACGCGCCGGGTGCGGCGGCTTTCTGCGGATGGCCATGGTGGCGGCCTTTTGCCGTGGGCTCACGCCGCTGTATAGCCCCTCCGGCGATGAGCGAACCGTCACCGAGCCTTGCTGACCGCCTGGACCGCCCGATCGTCCTCGTTGGCCTGATGGGCGCCGGCAAATCGACCGTCGGCCGCCGTCTCGCCCGCCGCCTGGGCCTGCCGTTCGTCGACAGTGACGCCGCGATCGAGGACGCCGCCGGCCTCCCTGCAGGCGAGGTGTTCGAGCGCTTCGGCGAGGAGGATTTCCGCGATGGCGAGCGCCGCCTCGTCGCCCGGCTGGTCGAGGGTCCGGTCCAGGTGATCGCGACCGGCGGCGGGGCCTTCGTCAACGAACAGACCCGCAAGCTGCTGAAGGACCGGACGATCACCGTCTGGCTCGATGCCCCCGTCGACATCCTCGCGGACCGCACCGCCCGCCGGCCCGACACCCGACCCATGCTGAAGCAGGGGGACCGCTCGACGATTCTCGGTAAGCTGATCCAAGAACGGCGCCCGTCTTATGCCGAGGCTGACATAAGGGTGCCCAGCACCGGCGGCTCCCACGGCGACGTGGTCGATGCCATCATCCACGCCCTCAAGGACCATCTCGCTTCCCCATGATGATCATTTCCGCCGAAGCCGGGACCTGCAGCTACGACATCATCGTCGGCGCGCTCGAACATGCCCGGAGCAGCCTTCGCCGGCTGGCCGCGGGCCGCACCCTGCCCGTTGTTACCGACGAGAGGGTGTGGTTCCTCCATGGTGAGCGGCTCGCCGCGATCCTTCCGGTCGAGCCGATCCTCGTGCCTGAAGGCGAAGCGGCCAAGGACTGGGCGGGGCTTCGGCAGCTCATCGCCCGGTTCACCGCCATGAACCTCGATCGATCGAGCCCCGTGATCGCGCTCGGCGGCGGGTCGATCGGCGACCTCACCGGCCTCGCATCCGGCCTGTTCAAGCGCGGCTGCCCGGTGATTCACATCCCCACCACCCTGCTAGCTCAGGCGGACAGCGCGGTTGGCGGCAAGACCGCGATTGATGCCGAGGGGCAGAAGAACCTCGTCGGCATGTTCCACCAGCCCGCGCTGGTCCTCGCCGACGTCGGCTTCCTCGATACGCTCGACGAGCGCCAGCTGCGCGCCGGCTATGCCGAGATCGTCAAATATGCACTGATCGGGCACCAGATTGTGTTCGACTGGCTGGAGGACCATGGCCACGCCATCCTCTCCGGCAATCGCGAGATGCGCGAGGAAGCGGTGCGGCAGTGCATCGCCGCGAAGGTTCGGGTGGTCGAAGCCGACCCCGAGGACCGCAACGGGCTGCGCGCGCTGCTCAACTTCGGCCATACCTTCGCCCACGCGATCGAGTCCGTCGCCGGGCTCGGCAGCGTCCTGCATGGCGAGGCCGTCAGCATCGGCATGGTCCTGGCGTCCGCCTTCTCCGCGAAGCTTGGCCTGTGTCCCGCCAGCGAGGCCGCGCGCGTCCGCCGCCACCTCGCCCAGGCCAGTCTCCCGACGACCCTGGCCGAAGTCAGGGTCGATCCGGGCGCGCTGCTCCCGCTGATGGCCGGCGACAAGAAGAATCAGGCCGGCCGCCTCCGCCTGGTCCTGTCGCATGGGATCGGCCGGGCGTTCCTCAGCGACGGAGTGGATGCCGAGCAGCTCCGGCAGTTTTTGGCCTCGGTCGAGTGAAGCTCAGGTCGAGCGGGGAGCGTCCTGCTTGATCACTTCGTCCGGCAGCGACTGGGTCGGTCCGAAGCTACGATCCATTCCGGAATGCAGGTCGCCGCTTTCGCTCTGCATCTGCAGCCGCTCGCTGTCGCGCTGGCGATATTCGCCCTCGACCCGCGCCACCTCGCGGTCGGCGATGCCGAGCTTGCGCAACGCCTCGCGGCCCATCACCACCGCGCTTTCGAATACCTCCCGCTGCAGCAGGGGAACGTCGCAGCCATCCAGCGCGATCATCTGACGCCGGTCGAACACCCGCACCATCACCAGCGCGTGCGGAAACGCTTCGAGCACCGGCTTCAGCGCCCCGGCATCGAACGCCGGGTCGTCATGGCAGAACAGGATCGCCTCCGCCCGCTCCGCCCCCGCCGTGCGCAGCAGGTCCAGCCGGGTGCCATCGCCATAATAGACCTTGGTCCCGAACTCGCTGGACAGCTCGATCTGCGACGGCTTGCTGTCGATCAGCGTGACCGGGATGCGCTTGGCCATCAGCATCTGCGCCACGGTCTGCCCAAACCGGCCGTAGCCGACCACGATCGCGTTGGTTTCCGGCGAGAACTCCGGCCCTTCCAGGTCGACCTCGCCGCGCGCCGACATTCGCGCCTGCAGCCAATCGATGAAGCGCATCAGGAACGGGGTCGAGACCATCGACAGGGTAATGACCGCACCGAACAGGCTCGCACCTTCCGGCAGGATCAGCTGCGCCGCCGTCGCCTGCGTGAACAGGACGAAGCCGAATTCGCCGGCCTGGCTCAGCAGCAGGGCAAGGCTGATCGCCCGGCCCTGCTTCATTCCGAATGCCCGGGCGAGTGGATAGAGCAGCGCCGCCTTGACCGCGATCACCATCAGCGCCAGTCCGACCACCGTCAGCGGCCGATCAGCGATCACTCCCAGGTCCAGCGACATGCCCACCGACATGAAGAACAGGCCGAGCAGGACCGAGCGGAACGGCTCGACGTCGCTTTCCAGCTCGTGCCGATACGGGCTCTCCGCCAGCATCACTCCGGCGACGAACGCCCCAAGCGCGACCGACAGGTGCAGCGAATGCATCAGCGCGGAGGCGGCAATGACGGTGAACAGCCCCGCGACCACGAACAGCTCGCGCTCGCCCAGCCGGCCGATCAGCCGAAAGAACGGGTTGATCAGGAACCGCCCGGCCAGCACCAGTCCGGCCACCGCGGCAACGGTATAAAGCGCCAGCACCCAGCCCGCCGGCTGGTCCGGCTGCGGCGCGCGCGACAGGGCGCCGACAATGGTAATCAGCGGGATCAGCGACAGGTCCTGGAACAGCAGGATCGAAAAGGCCCGCTCGCCGTAGGGCGAATTGAGTTCGCCCGACGACCGCAGCATCGGCAGCACCTGCGCGGTGGACGACAGGCCAAGCGGCAGGCCCAGCGCAAGGCTGGCCTGCCAGCTGACCCCGACGACGAAATGGATCAGCGCCGCCAGGGCCAGCCCTGACAGCACCACCTGCGCCAGGCCAAGCCCGAAAATATCCCTCCGCAACCGCCATAAGCGGCTCGGCCGAAGCTCCAGCCCGACCAGGAACAGCAGCAGCGCGATGCCGATTTCCGACACGCTCATGATCGCCTGCGGATCGCCGATCAGGCCGAGGATCTGCGGCCCGATCACCGCTCCGCCCAGGATGTACCCCAGCGTCGCACCCAGCCCGAGCCGCCGGAAAATGGTCACGAACAGCAGCGCTGCCCCAAGCATCACCGCACCGCTGATCAGGACGGTGGTCATCCGGACGCGTCCCCCTCACCTACGAGGGGCGCCGCAGCTGAGCTTTCCAACGCCGCAATCAGCGCATCGAACGGCAGCAGTATCGCCCCATGCCGCCCCACCTTTGCCTTTGCCGGAGCCAGCACATCGAACCCGACCGGAGCCACGCCTTCACCTCGCAGCCAACCCGCAAGGCGGTCACGCGCCGCCCCAATCTCCGCTCGCGACTTGCCCACCGCAAAGTGCTGCACCAGCGCCGCACTCGCCTGCCCGAACGCACAAGCCTGTACGCCTTGCGCCAACTCAATCACCCGCGAGCCTTCCAGGAGAACCTCCGTCCGGATCACGCTCCCACACGTTGCCGACCTCTTCTCCCCCCGCCCGTGCGGCGCAGCGAGGCTGCTCGCCAGCGGCAGCGACGCCGCCAGCCGCAGGATTTCGGTCGTGTAGAGTGGGGCGTTCATAGGCCTACAACCGCGTCAGGGATGATGTTCACGCCCGCCGCCACGTCGTCCCACCCGGCCCATCCTCCAGCAGAATACCCTCCGCCTTCAGCTCATCCCGGATCCGATCCGCCTCCGCAAAGTCGCGGCGGGCCTTGGCCTCGGTGCGGGCCTGCATCCGCGTGTCCACGTCCGAGCTGCCATCGCCTCGGAACCACTGATCCGCCGTCTGGCCGAATAGCCCGAGCAGCGCTCCGCTGCCCCTTAGCACCGCAGGGTCGTCGATCTGTCCAAGCCGGGCGAGCGCCAGCGGGGTGTTCAGGTCATCCTCCAGAGCACCGATTACCCCCGCATCGGCCTCTCCGGCGTCCGCATCTCCGGCCGTACGATAAAGCCGATCCAACACAGCCCTGCTCTGGGCAATCAGCGCCTCCGTCCACGGCAGCGGGGACCGGTAATGCCCGCTCAGCAGCGCCAGCCGCAGCACCTCGCCGCGGTGCCCGGCATCGAGCAAGTCGTTAATCAACACCACATTGCCCAGGCTCTTGGACATCTTCTCGGCACCGAAATCCACGAAGCCGTTGTGCAGCCAGTAATTCGCCAGCGGCGCCCCGCCGTGGGCGCAGCGGCTCTGCGCCAGCTCATTCTCATGGTGCGGGAAGATGAGGTCGATCCCGCCGCCATGAATGTCGATGGTCTGGCCCAGATGCTCGCGGATCATCGCCGAGCATTCGATGTGCCACCCGGGCCGTCCGCGCCCCCATGGGCTGTCCCACCCTATCACGCCGTCCGCGCTCGGCTTCCACAGCACGAAGTCACCGGGCGAGCGCTTGTACGGCGCCACCTCGACCCGCGCCCCGGCCAGCATCGCTTCGCGATCCCGCCGCGACAGCGCGCCATAGTCCGGGTCGGACCCGACATCGAACAGCACATGCTCTTCTGCAGCATAAGCGTGGCCCTTGGCGATCAGCTCGCCGATCATCGCCACCATGCCCGCGATTTCCTGCGTGGCATGCGGCGCGCGGGTCGGCGCTTCGACCCCCAGCGCACCGGTGTCTTGAAGATAGAAACCCTCGTATCGCTCGGCGATCACTTCCGGGGCCACGCCCTCGGACCGCGCCGCGTCGATGATCTTGTCGTCCACGTCGGTGACATTGCGCGCATAGACCAGGCTGTCCGCGCCATATTGGTGGCGGATCAGCCGCGCGAGCGTGTCGAACACCACCGCGGGGCGCGCATTGCCGATGTGCGCGCGGCCGTACACCGTGGGCCCGCACACATACATGGTGATGCGGCTCGGGTCGGCGGGGACAAACTCGCGCTTCTCGCGCGCCATCGTGTTGTACAGGCGGATCATCGGCTCTCTTGTCTTTCCCGGCCGCGCTGCTCCTCGACCCAGTCGACGATTGCCCGGCCGCTTGCGTTCAGCAGCGGAAAGGTGCGACTCTGCGTCATCCACTCGGGCCGCTCGGCCTCGGCGCCATACACCATGTCGGTGGCAAGGTTCGCCAGCAGGAAGAACAGGGTCGCGCCGACCAATCCCTTCAGCATCCCAAACCCGCCGCCTAGGAACCGGTCCACCGGCCCGAGCACCGACTTGCGCGCCCCGCGCCCCATCACCCGGGCCAGCAGCCGCACGCCGAGGTACACCGGCAGGAACAGCAGCGCGAATGCCAGCGCCGCCGCCCCCGTCGCGCTCGACGTCGCTCCGCCCACCATGCCCTGCACATCGCCGTGGAACAGTTTCAGCGCGACGATCGCCGCGATCCACGCCAGCAGCGCCAGCGCCTCATGCACGAACCCGCGCACGAACCCCACCAGGGCCCCGCCGCCGAGCAGCAGAAGAACGAAGATATCGAGTGCGGTCACGGGGTGAGCGATAGAAGAGCCGAAAAGCGGTGGCTAGACCCGGTCCTTCGAGACGAGCCTTCGCTACGCTCCTTGCGGAGCTACTCAGTCTCTTCTCAGGAAGAGCGGTGTGAGGTGCCGCTCATCCTGAGGAGAGACTGAGCGGAGCGCAGCGCAGTCGAAGGCTCGTCTCGAAGGACCAGTCACCGCCCCAACACCCGATCCACCAACTGCCTCAAGGCCCCGAACCGCGCCACCTTGATGCCGTTCGCCTCCGTGCTGCCCGGCACCCACGCTTCCTCGAACCCCAGCTTCGCCGCTTCCTTCAGCCGCAGCGCAGAATGTGCCACCGGCCGCACCTCGCCCGACAGCGCCACTTCGCCCAGCACCACCGCTTCAGCCGGCACCGGCCGCTCCGCCATCGCCGACACCAGCGCCGCCGCCACCGCCAGGTCCGCCGCCGGGTCCTGCAGCCGGTACCCGCCGGCGACGTTCAGATAGACTTCCGCCGCCGCGAAGCTGATCCCGCATCGCGCCTCCAGCACCGCCAGCAGCATCGCCAGCCGTCCGCCGTCCCAGCCCACCGCCGACCGCCGCGGGGTCGCCCCGCTCGCCAGCCGCATCACCAGCGCCTGCACCTCGATCAGCACCGGCCGTGTCCCCTCCAGCGCGGGGAAGATCGCCGTCCCGCTGACCGGATCGTCGCGCTTGGTCAGGAACAGCGCGCTTGGGTTCGGCACCTCAGCCAGCCCGGCGCCTTCCATCGCGAACACGCCGATCTCGTCCGTCCCGCCGAAGCGATTCTTCACTGCCCGCAGGATGCGATACTGGTGGCTGCGCTCCCCTTCGAAGTTGAGCACCGCGTCGACCATATGCTCCAGCACCCGCGGCCCCGCGATGCTGCCATCCTTGGTCACATGCCCGACCAGGATCAGCGCCGTGCCCCGCTCCTTGGCGAAGCGGATCAGCTCCAGCGCGCTCGCCCGCACCTGGCTGACCGTCCCCGGCGCACCCTCGATCAGGTCTGAGTGCATCGTCTGCACGCTGTCGATCACGAGCAGCGCCGGCGGCGGTCCCGCCTGCAGGGTCGTAAGGATGTCGCGCACCGACGTCACCGCCGCCAGCCGCACCGGAGCTCCGCCCAGCCCCAATCGCAGCGCCCGCAAGCGGACCTGGTCGACCGCTTCCTCGCCCGAGATATAGACCGCGCCGCGCCCGCTAAGCGCCACCTTCGCCGCCGCCTGCAGCAGCAGCGTCGACTTGCCGATCCCCGGGTCGCCCGCCAGCAGCATCGCGCTGCCCGGGACGATCCCCCCGCCGATCGCCCGGTCCAGCTCCGCGATCCCGCTCGGCACCCGCTCCGGCAGAGCGATATCCGCGTCCAGCCCGACCAGCTCCACCGCTCTGCCGCCTGCCGACAGGTCATGCCTGGCCGAGAAGACGGTCACGTTGCTCGCCTCCTGCACCAGCGTGTTCCACTCGGCACAGTCGGCGCATTGCCCCTGCCAGCGGCTGCTCACCGACCCGCAGGCCTGGCAGACATATCTCGATTTCGGCTTGGCCATGAGGCGCTTCACCTAGCCCGCAGGCGAAACGAGGGCAACGCGGCCGTCCCCGCCCGTTCAGGCCGCTTGCCCAATGAGGACCGGTCGGCGCGGCACCCGTCACCGCTCGGCACCTTGGACATCGACCTCCAGTCATCTTCGATTCGGCGCCCGGTTGCCCCCATCCACCCCCACCGCTAAGCGCCGCAGGTGACCACCTCCCCCCTGCAAATTCGCGACTTTCAGCTCTACTGGGTCGCCCGCTTCTGCGCGGTGCTGGCCACCATGGGGATGGTCGTCATCATCGGCTACCAGGTCTACGACACCGCCAGGGCCGACTATGGCATGTCGATCCGCGAGGCGTCGCTGATCCTCGGGCTGCTCGGCGCGGCCCAGTTTGTCCCGCTGGCCATCCTCACCCCCGTCGCGGGTTGGGCCGCCGACCGGTGGGAACGGCGCACCGTCGCCCGCTTGGCCAATGCGGTGGACCTGAGCGTCGCTCTCGGCCTTGCGCTTGCCACGTCCAACGACTGGCTGAGCCTGCCGCTGCTGTTCGGCTTTGCCGCCCTGCACGGCATTGCCCGGGTATTTGTCGGCCCCTCCATGTCGGCGATCGCCCCCAACATCGTTCCGCCGGCGCTTCTGCCCAAGGCAATCGCCCTGTCCTCCATTGCCTGGCAGGGCGCGACCGTCCTCGGACCGGCGATCGGCGGCTTCCTTTACGCCGCCGACCCGGCCCTCCCTTACTGGACTGCCGCCGCCTTGTTGGGCGTCGCCATTCTCACCCTCTCCCCGATCCGGCGGGTGGTCCCGCCGCCAATGTCGCGCGAGTTGCATCCCATCCGCCAGATGGTCGACGGGCTGACCTACGTGCGCGGCCATCGCTTCCTGCTCGGTGCGATCACGCTGGACCTGTTCGCCGTGCTGCTCGGGGGAGCGACGGCCATGCTCCCGGTGTTCGCCCGCGACATCCTTCATGTCGGAACCGAGGGCCTGGGCCTGCTCCGCGCCGCACCGGCGGTCGGGGCCGCGCTGGTCGCTGCCATTTTCGCGATCCGCCCGCTGCACCACAATGTCGGGGTCAAGATGCTGGCGGCCGTGGCGGCGTTCGGCCTGCTGACGATCGTCTTTGGCCTGTCCAAGTCGATGCCACTGTCGCTGTTTGCCCTGGCGCTGCTCGGCGCAGCGGACATGCTCAGCGTCTACGTCCGCTCCAGCCTGGTCCAGCTCCACACTCCGGACATGATGCGGGGACGCGTCTCCGCCGTGTCCGGGCTCGCCATTTCCGCCTCCAACGAATTGGGCGAGCTGCAGTCGGGCATCGCCGCTGCCCTGCTCGGTCCGGTAGGTGCGGTGGTGGCGGGCGGTGGAGCCGCGGTGGCGATTGCGGGGTTGTGGTCCTATCTATTCCCCGAACTCAGGCGAGCGCGGACCTTCGACCCTCCGCCGACCGTGCTCGCCGAAGCCCTGGAAGAGGAGAAGCCCGCATGAAGGCCAGTTCCGTTCTCGAGACCATCGGCGACACCCCGCACATCCGCATCAGCCGCCTGTTTCCTGACGCCGACGTGTGGATGAAGTCGGAGCGGGCCAATCCGGCCGGCTCGATCAAGGACCGCATAGCGCTGTCGATGATCGAGGATGCGGAGCGTTCCGGCGCGCTGAAGCCCGGCGGCACCATCGTCGAGCCGACCAGCGGCAACACCGGCATCGGCCTTGCCATGGTCGCCGCGGTCAAGGGCTACGACCTGCTGCTGGTCATGCCCGAAAGCATGAGCCTGGAGCGGCGCCGCCTGATGCTCGCCTACGGCGCCAGGTTCGACCTCACGACCAAGGAAAAGGGCATGCAGGGCGCCGTCGACCGCGCCCGCGAGCTGCTTGACGAGATCCCCAACAGCTGGATGCCGCAGCAGTTCGACAATCCGGCCAACCTGGAGGTGCATCGCCGCACCACCGCTCAGGAAATCCTTCGCGACTTCGCCGACCAGCCGCTCGACGCGATCATCACCGGGGTCGGTACCGGCGGCCACATCACCGCCTGCGCCGAAGTGCTGAAGCCGAAATGGCCCGGCCTCAAGGTGTTCGCCGTCGAACCCGCGCTCTCGCCGATCCTCAACGGCGGAAAGCCCGGCCCGCACCCCATCCAGGGCATCGGCGCCAACTTCATCCCGTCGATCCTCAACCAGCGCGTGCTGGACGGGGTGATCGACGTCGATGCGGAGGACGCCCGCGAGATGGCGCGCAGGGCCGCTCGGGAGGAAGGCCTGCTGGTCGGCATCTCGTCCGGCGCATCCCTCGCCGCGGCGCGGATGAAGCTGCCGGAACTTGGGCAAGGCGCCCGGGTGCTGGTCTTCAACTATGACACTGGCGAGCGTTACCTGTCGGTTCCGGACTTCCTGCCGGAACAGGCTTAATTCGCCGGCAAGGACGACGGGTAGAGAGTCCGTTAACTGCTCCACGTTAACTTCCCCTCGGATTGTGGGGATTTATGCGTCGAGCTAGATTGGGCATTGCCGAGGTGGACCGGGGCGCGCCATCCCGTGCGTCTGTCTGGGAAGCGTTGATGTTCGACATCGCCGCGCCCGACTGCGATGATCAAAGCGCCGTCGCGGCCAAGCGGCTGTCGCTGTTCGCCTTCGCACCATACCTGCTGCTCTCCACGCACCTGGTGCTTGGCGCGCTTCTGCTCTGGAACGCTCCCGCAACCGTCGCCGCCCTGTCCTTGTTTGCGGGCAGCCTCCTGCTCGATGCGGCAGCAGCGGTGATGCTCCGCTTGTCCGGCCCGATGAAGGTGCGGCCGCATGTCGTGCGACGGGCCATGCTGGCCTACGTCACTGCTGCCGGCGGGCTGTGGATGGCGGTCGCAGCGAGCCTTGATCCGGGTGCCATGTCCACCATGCTTCCGCTCGGCCTCGGCGGTGTCCTGGCGATCACCGCGGCTCTGGCCGTCAGTTCGCCGCCCTTGACTGTCGCCAACGCGATGGTTGCCGTCCTGGGCGGACTGTTCTTCGCCGCTGAGCCGGCGATCCACGCCGTCCTGGGCGCCCTGAGCCTGCTTCTGGTCGGCTACAGCGTGTCAGTCACCCGCCTAATGCTGACCAGCACCCGTCGGCGCCTGCAGCTCGACTGGCACGCCAAGAAGGCCCTGAACTTCGTCGCGGAGTTCGAAGCATCCGGACGCGGCTGGTTCTGGGAAACAAACTCGGTCGGGACCCTGTCCTATGTCTCGCAGCAGCTTGCGGACGACTTCAAGACGGAGCCAGGGGCGCTGCTTGGCCGGCAGTTCACCGACCTGTTGTCGGTGGACTCCGGCTCCGGCGACGACCTGCGGGAGGAGCGCACGCTGGGCTTCCACCTTTCGGCCCGGTTCCCCTTCTCCGACGTCGTCGTGCGACCGGCCAGTGACGAAAATGTCCATTGGTCGTTGTCCGGCAATCCGATTTTCGACGAGAATGGCCGTTTCCTGGGATTCCGCGGAATCGGCACCGACCTCACTGAACAGCGCCGGTCCGAGCAGGAAATCAGTCGCCTCGCGCGCTTCGATTCGCTGACTGGGCTGCCGAACCGCGCGATGATGCGGCAGACACTGGAAGAAGCGCTGCGTAATGCCGCCCGCCGCCAGAAGGGCTGCTCCCTGTTCCTGATCGACCTTGATCGGTTCAAGAACGTCAACGATACGCTTGGCCATCCGATTGGCGACGCGCTCCTCCGGCAGGTCTCGCAGCGGCTGACCAGCGTGATGGGCAACCATGGACAGATTGGACGGCTTGGCGGTGACGAGTTCAAGGCCGTGCTCCCCGGAACGGTCGAGACTGGCCTGCTGGAATCGCTCGCCAAGACCCTGATCGAACAAGTCTCCCGCCCTTACCTGATCGAAGGTCACCGGGTGACCATTGGCGCGTCTGTTGGAGTGGCGATAGGTGATCCCGGGCGCTGCTGCGCTGACAGCCTCGTGCGCAACGCGGACCTGGCGCTCTACGCGGCCAAGGCGGCTGGGCGTGGCAAGCACTGCTTCTACGAGACCGCCATGCACAGCGAGGCGTCCGACCGGCAGTTGCTGGAGAACGACCTGAGGCAGGCGATCGAGCGGAACGAGTTGTCGGTGCATTTCCAACCGATCGTTCTTGCCACGAACGAGGAAATCGCCGGGTTCGAGGCATTGGTGCGCTGGCAGCACCCGGTGCGCGGCGCGATTTCGCCGGTCAAGTTCATCCCGCTTGCCGAGGAATGCGGCATGATCGGGCGGATCGGCGCGTGGGTGCTCCGCAAGGCGCTCGCCGAGGCTGCACGCTGGCCCGACGTGGTCAAGGTCGCGGTGAACCTGTCGCCGATCCAGTTCAACGATCCCGGCATCGTCGATGTCGTGCGGGACGCGCTCGCGGAGTCGGGGGTACGACCAGGGCGGCTGGAGTTGGAGATCACCGAGGGCGTGTTCCTGGCCGACAGCGATGCCACGGACGTTACCTTCGCTAAATTAAAGGAACTCGGGGTTCGACTGGCCCTGGACGATTTTGGAACCGGCTACTCGTCGCTTGGCTATCTGAAGAAAGCGCCGTTCGACAAGATCAAGATCGACCAAAGCTTCGTCCGTGGGGCGGCGTCCATTTCCACGCGCAACGCCGCCATCATCCGGGCGATCGTCACCCTGGCCGAAAGCCTGAACATGGACACCGTCGCCGAGGGGGTCGAGACTCACGACGACCTCAATCTGGTGCGCGACCTGGGAGTCAGCCAGGTCCAAGGCTACATCTTCGGGCGGCCTGCTGCGGCGGACGTCGCGTTGGCTATCGCCGCCAGCCGCTCGCTCGAGGCGGAAGGCCATCAGTGCACCCGGCAGCCGCGGCAGCGCCTGATGCGGCGGGCGTTGACGGTGATCGACGGCGCTGTAGTCGAATGCAAGCTGCGCAACATCTCGTCGATGGGCACGCTGGTCGAATGCACTCAGCCGGTCGCACCCGGAACGCAGATCACGATCGATATCGTCGGGGTTGGTCCGGTGACCGGAACCGTCCGCTGGGCGCAGCAACGGCAGTTCGGGGTCAAGTTCGACGATGATTTCGACCTCGGCCGGCTCGCCCCGAAGCAGCGCAAGCTGAACGACGTCACGATGTTGCGGCCGTGGTATGTCGACAAGGCGGTTGGCGAGTAAGCGGCGGCGCTTGCTCGCGGTCCGGCGTCAGAAGGCGTCCACCGGCAACGCCATCAGCGCCTCGGCACCTGCCTCGACCTTACGCCGGTAAGCGCCGGCCGCGGTCAGCTCGCGCTGAGCGTAGAAGCGGGCGGTGGTCAGCTTGGCCTCGTGGAACGCGCGGTCCTCGCCGGGCTGGTCCACCAACTTCGCGCTGACGCCTGCCATCTTGAGCCACATCCAGCCGAGCGTCACGACGCCCATCAGCTGCATGTAGGCATAAGCCCCGGCGCCGGCATTGTTGGGATCGGCCATGCCATTCTGCGCCAGCCACATCGTTGCCGCTTGCAGCTCGCCCATCGCTTGCTCGAGCGGCGCCGCGAGACCGGCAGGGTCGCCGGCTGCGCGGGCATCGGCGATGTCGCGGCCGACCACCTCAAAAAAGGTGCGGACCGCACGGCCGCCGTTCTGGGCGAGCTTGCGGCCCACCAGATCCATCGCCTGCACACCGTTCGTGCCTTCGTAGATCTGCGCGATGCGCGCATCGCGGACGAACTGCTCCATGCCCCATTCGCGGATGTAGCCATGACCGCCGAACACCTGCTGGGCGTTGACCGCAGCCTCGAAGCCCTTGTCCGTCAGGTAGCCCTTGATGACCGGGGTCAGCAACGAGATGATGTCCTCGGCCTGGACCCGCTCCTCTTCCGTCTCCGCCTTGCGGCTGAGATCGACCTGCAGCGAGCCCCACAGCACAAGGGCGCGGGCCGATTCGTTGAAGGCCCGCGCTTCCATAAGCATGCGGCGCACGTCGGGATGGACGAACAGGGTGTCGGCCTTCGCGTCCGCTTCGCGCTGGTCGGGACGGAGGGCGCGGCCCTGGCGGCGGTCCTTTGCATAGGCGACGGCGTTCTGATAGGCGACCTCGCCCTGCGCCAGGCCTTGCAGGCCGACGCCGAGACGCGCCGCGTTCATCATGATGAACATGGCGGCGAGGCCCTTCTCCGGCTCACCGACCAGGTAACCAGTCGCCCCGTCATAGTTCATGACGCAAGTCGAGTTGCCGTGAATGCCCATCTTGTGTTCGATCGAGCCGCAGGAGACACCGTTGCGCTCGCCCAGGCTGCCGTCATCGCCCACCATGAACTTGGGGACGATGAAGAGGGAGATGCCCTTCACATTGTCCGGAGCGCCGGTGATCTTCGCGAGCACCAGGTGGATGATGTTCTCGGACATGTCGTGCTCGCCCGAGGAAATGAAAATCTTGGTGCCGGAGATCCTGTAGCTGCCGTCCGCCTGCGGTTCGGCGCGGGTCTTGAGGAGGCCCAGGTCAGTGCCGCAATGCGGTTCGGTCAGGTTCATCGTGCCGGTCCAGGTGCCGGCCACCATCTTGGGAAGGTAGGTCGCCTTCTGCTCATCCGAACCCTTGACCAGGATGGACGCGATCGCGCCGGCGGTCAGGCCATGGTACATCTCGAAGCTCTGGTTGGCAGAGAGCACATACTCGCTCATCGCCGTTGCCAGAACGTGCGGCAGCCCCTGCCCGCCATATTCGGCCGGAGCCGATAGGCTGGTGAAGCCAAGCTCACAGAACTGCCGGTAGGCGTCCTTGAACCCCTGGGGCGTGGTCACCGCCCCATCGTCGTGGCGGGTACAGCCCTCCTCGTCCCCCACCCGGTTCAGCGGCGCGAGCACGTCCTGGCAGAATCGTGCGCCCTCCTCCAGGATCGCCTCAACGAGGTCGGGAGTCGCATCGGCGAAGCCCGGCAGATTGCCGTAGTTCTGCATCCCGACGACATGGTCGAGGACGAAACGGGTGTCGCGAACGGGAGCGGTGTAGACGGGCATCCGGCAAGTCCTTCGTCTCAGGGGGTCAGGGCGGGTGTATTGGCGCGAATCAGTTAGTCAACATTTGTGTCAGTAGGTGTTCGGCGGGGATCATGCACCGGGGCCAAAGGTTAGGCAAAAGTACCCCCGCTGTGGGTTCAGGCGACCCGAATGTTCACAATGTTCACGGTAACGAGCCCGGATTATCCAGCTTTTCAGCCCAGGAGGCGAGGCAAGCCATGGGAAGAAAGAACCGGCACCTGTTGTATCGAACTGGGAGGCTGTAGGACAGCACCGAGGTGATCGCTTCGCGCCTGGGCCCCGATCTGCGCCGGGGCACATGTTCAGCAGAGCGGATCCCCGGCGAGGTCGGTCGCGCCGTCCGGCTGAGCCATGCGGGTGAACCTTCTGCCTGAGTAGGTCGCGCCGGGACCGCAGTAATACGCGCAAGCACCCGACGGCCCGTCGCCGAGGAACGCCTCGTCGCCGTTGAGAGTGAACCGCACGGGGCAGGCAGCGTCGCCGTCCGGCTGGAAAACGCCGCCCTCGCCGAGGCTGCCGCGCATGCTGCAGTTGGCTCCGGCCTGGCCGTATGTGATGAACCCGGCCCGCTTCGTCTCCGGATTGAGGCAAAGGCGGTCTCGCCCCGCTCCGGCGAAGACGAGGGTCGATGGTTGCGGCGGTGCGGGCGCGGCCGCCTGCCCCGGCGGCTCCTCGGAGGGCTGATCCTGCCGCTCGCAGGCAGACAGGCAAATGGCGGCGGCGAGGGGAACTGCAAAGTGCATGAGGTTCCTCTTCAAGGCCCGTTCAGAGATGGCAAGACAAATGGCGTGCGCGGGCCTATATGGCGGCCACTTCCCACATAGGCGGCAGGTTGATGCTGACGACAGACCCTTTCGAGGACGACAAGCTCCGCGAAGAATGCGGCGTATTCGGTATCTGGAATGCCGACGGCGCAGCCAGCTTCGTCGCCCTGGGGCTCCATGCCCTGCAGCATCGCGGGCAGGAGGCGGCGGGGATCACAAGCTTCGACGGGACCAGCTTCCACTCTCATCGGGCAGCCGGCCACGTCGCCGGCAACTTCGACAAGGACGAGGTGATCCGGGCGCTCGCGGGCCGGACCGCGATCGGCCATGTTCGCTATTCGACGACCGGCTCGTCGGCGCTGCGCAACGTGCAGCCGCTGTTTGCCGAATTGGCGCAGGGCGGGTTCGCGGTGGCCCACAACGGCAACCTGTCCAATGCGATGAAGCTTCGCCGCACGCTCAATCGGCGCGGATCGATCTTTCAGTCGACCTCCGACACCGAGGTCATCATCCACCTGGTCGCGACCTCCAGCCACAACAGCCTGATCGACCGGCTGGTGGACGCATTGGGCCAGGTCGAAGGCGCTTATTCATTGGTGCTCCTAACCGAGCATGGCCTGGTCGCCTGCCGCGATCCGCTGGGCATCCGGCCGCTGGTCATGGGGCGGGTCGGCGATTCGGTGATCTTCGCTTCGGAAACCGTGGCGCTGGATGTGATCGGCGCCCGCTTCGAGCGCGACGTCGCCCCGGGCGAGATGATCGTCGTCAATGACAGCGGCGTGCGCAGCTTCCGCCCGTTCGCGGCCGAACAGGCGCGCCCCTGCATCTTCGAGCATGTCTATTTCAGCCGCCCGGACAGCGTGGTCGACGGCACCTCCGTCTACGAAAGCCGCAAGAAGATTGGCGCGGAGCTGGCCCAGGAGTCGCCGGTCGAGGCGGACATCGTCGTTCCGGTGCCCGACAGCGGAGTGCCGGCGGCGCTCGGCTTCAGCCAGGAATCGGGCATCCCGTTCGAGCTTGGCATCATCCGCTCCCACTATGTCGGGCGGACCTTCATTCAGCCGAACCAGGAGGTCCGGCACCTCGGCGTCAAGCTGAAGCACAATGCGAACCATGCCCTGATCAAGGGAAAACGCGTGGTGCTGATCGACGATTCGATCGTCCGCGGGACCACCAGCCACAAGATCGTGCAGATGATGCGCGATGCCGGCGCGCGCGAAGTGCACATGCGGATCGCCTCGCCGCCGACACGGCACAGCTGCTTCTATGGAGTCGACACGCCCGAGCGCGCCAAGCTGCTGGCGGCGCAGATGGACGTCGAGTCGATGACCAAGTTCATCAACGCCGACAGCCTGGCGTTTATCTCCATCGATGGCCTCTACCGTGCGCTTGGCGATCATCGGAATCCAGCCGCGCCGCAGCGCTGCGATGCCTGCTTCACCGGCGACTATCCGACCCGCCTGACCGACCTCACCGACAAGAATGCGGAGGCGACCGGCCTGGCCCTCGTGGCGAGCCGCTAGAACGGGCCACCTCGTGGCTCCCCCTCTTCGCCTGGAGCAGCCTCTGCTCGACCCGAGTGGTTTGATGAGAAGCGGCTAGCGCTCTACAGGCCCCCTCCATGACCAAACCCCTTGATGGAAAACTCGCCCTCGTGACCGGGGCGTCACGCGGGATCGGCGCAGCCACGGCCGAGGCTCTCGCCGCGCAGGGTGCGCACGTGATCCTGGTCGCCCGCTCAGCCCCTGGCCTGGAGCAGGTCGAGGACCGGATCCATGCGGCCGGTGGGAGTGCGACGATCGCCCCGATCGACCTCACGGACGGCGAGGCCATCGGCAAGCTGGCCGCAGCAGTCGCCGAGCGCTGGCAAAAGCTCGACATGCTGATCCTCAACGCCGGCATGCTGGGCAGCCTGACGCCGGTCGAGCATATCGACGCCAAGGAATACGGCCGGATCCTCGGCATTAACCTGCTGGCCAACCAGGCGCTGATTGCGGCGTTCGATCCCTTGCTGCGGCAGTCCGACGGGGCTGACGTGGTCGGGGTGACAAGCTCGGTCGGAAGCGAACCGCGGGCGTTCTGGGGCGCCTACGGATCGTCCAAGGCGGCGCTGGAGGCGCTGCTCGGCGCTTATGCGGACGAAACGGCCTACACCGGCAAGCTGCGTGTGACGATCGTAGATCCGGGCGCGACTCGCACCCGGATGCGGGGGCTGGCCTTTCCCGGAGAGGAGCCGGACAGCGTCAAGCCGCCCGAAGCGGTCGCTGCCGCTATCGTGGAGCGGCTTGGCTCCGACCTGCCGACCGGCAGCCGCTGGCGAGTCGACGAACCTGCCTGATTGCTCGGTTTTCCAGGCATTTTGTCGAGCAGCGATGGCCAATCGTCGATTTGACGCTGTTTTGACGCTGCAATCGCGTCCGCTTTGACGAGCCTCCTTCATCTCCCCTTCCAGCCGGTCGCGTTGGGGCGCCCGGGCAAGGGAGTGGGATATGAGGAACAGGATTCTCGCGGCCGTTCTGGCCACGCTGAGCAGCGCCGCGCTCGCCCAGCCGCCGGTAATCGTGGAAGCGACGCGCTTCCCACAGGAACGGGTCAGCTTCGCCGACCTCAACCTGACCACCGAAGGCGGCGTCGACAGCCTGAGATGGCGCGTCCGGGGTGCCGCGGATCGCGTTTGCAACAGCAATTCCATCGAGGTGCTCGACACAAGGCTGAAGGCGATGCGCTGCTATCGTGGTGCGATTAGCGCCGGCTTCTCGGACATCGACCGGATCGTCGCCTCGCGGCGGAGCGGAGCGGCGCTGGCCGCCACCGCGCTGGTCGTCCGGGCACGTTGACGCGGGGCCCTCCCTCCGTCCGGACTGCCGCCGGACGGGGGGAGGATGCCGTGTCCCAAGCGATGGAGGGCTATCATGGCTCGTTTGCCAATCGGTCTATGTGCGTTCTGTCTGCTTGCCGCAGTGCCGGTGCAGGGCGGCGCTGTGCCTCCCGAGACGGTGGTCACGGCTCCGTCGCCGAACCTGATCACGCGAACGGTCTCGTTCGCGGACCTGGACCTCGGCTCGGCCGCCGGGCGGAGCATGCTGAACCGGCGGGTTGACCGGGCGGTGCGTACCGTCTGCGCCGAAGCGCTAGGGCCGTCGCCGATCTTCTACGCGCAGACCGCTTGCCACAAGGCGAGTTGGGGAGACAGCCGGCCACAGATCGACCGGGCACTCCACGGCGGCGTGGCCGCAGCCGCATCGGCGACGATCATTGTCGTCGTAGCGGCGAAGTAGGGCCCGCCAGACGTCCGAGCGGCGGTTTTTCGGTGGGACCATACTTATTCTTCGACGAAGGGGCCGGCACAAGCTCGTGCCAGTCGCCGCACCATGGTAAATGCTGAAGGCCGCGGATCCTGAGGGGAATGTCGCGCGGCGGGAGCGGCCTTCAAAGGGGCGCAAAGCACGTGCTTGTCCGCAGTGAGACGCTGTTCGGCATCTCGGCCTGCCACGTCCGGCAGTGGGGAAGCTTTGCGCTGCTCGACGCGTCCCGCACGCGCGACCTGACCCCGCGGAGTCGCAAGGCCCGGGCGATCCTGGCCTATCTGGTCAGCCACCCGGGGACCAAGATCCCGCGCGAGCGGCTCTCCGAGCTGTTGTGGGGCGACCGACCCGACGCCCACGCCCGCGCGAGCCTTCGCCAGGCATTGCTGGAGATCCGCCACGCGACCGAGCTGCCGTTTGTCGAGGCCGACCGCGAGCATGTCTGGATCCCCGCCGAGCGTATCCTGCCGGAAACGGCGGACGAGCCGGACGACTCGCCCCTGTTCGACGACCTCAACCATCTGACGCCAGAGTTCGACGCCTGGCTGGCGATGGAGCGGAACCGACGGACCGCGGAGGTGCTTGACGGTCAACGCCGGGAGGTCGAACGGCTCCTTGCCGCGGGGCGCGGGGCGGACGCCATCCCGCTGCTCGACCGCATGACACGGCTCGATCCCTACGATGAGACCACCCTGTCGCTGGCAATGCGGGCCGAGTGCCAGGCCAAGCGGCCTTCGGCGCTGCAGCAGCGCTACCAGGAGACCGAGGCCCGCAATCGCGAGGAGTTCGGGGTCGGGCTGCCGGCGGAAATCCGGGCGCTGCACGACCGGCTGCTGGAGGAACTCACGGGAGATGGCGGCCACCGCGGCGAGCACGAGGGCGGCGAGCAACCTCCGCCGTTCCGTGCAGCCGAAGTGCAGCCGCCCCGGTCGAGCCCGGTCCACGTGCTGATGAGCATCGTGCTCGCGCTCAGCATCCTTGGTGCGCAATATCTGTTCGGATCGACCGCAGCCGCCGCCACGCCCCCGTCGTTAGCGGTCTTGCCGTTCCGGGCGCTTGGCGGAGTCGACCCCTATCTGGTGGATGGGTTCTCCGAAGAATTGCTGTCCGACCTTGCTCGCCACCCCGACCTTCGCGTGACCGGCCGGACTTCGGCCTGGCTGTACAAGGACAAGGCGGGCGACCTCCGGCAGATCGGGCGCAACCTGCGCGTCGGCTATATCGTGGAGGGCAGCGTCCGGAAGAGCGGCGAACGGCTGCTGGTTACCGCCGCCCTCGTCAACTCAAGTGACGGGCGTACCGTGTGGACCCAGCGGTTCGACGGGCCGACCGGGCTGGGCGCGCCCATTCATGCTTCGATCGGGCAAGGAATCCGTGGGGCGCTGAATGTCGGTGAGGAGCAGGTCGCGAGCCGGGTTCCACGGCAGGACGCCTACCAATTGTACCTGCGGGCGAAGGGCCTGTTCCGTGAGCGGGACAAAGCCAGCACGATCGCCGCTCGGGAATTGCTGGAGCAGGCGGTGCGCATGGACCCGGGCTTTGCGCCTGCCTGGGCGCTGCTGGGCGGAACCATCCAGCTTGGGCCAATGGCCGGCGACGAAGACTGGCGGCGCAAGGCACTGGCTGCCACCGGGCGCGCGCTGGCGCTCGACCCGAATTCGGCTGAGGCGCACGCCATGCGGGCGCTGGTGCTGGGCACCGAATCGGCGGCGGGTCGGGCGCACCTGGCCCGCTCCATGGCGCTTAACCCCAACGATCCGCAAACCGTCTACTGGTGGGGCGGAGCGCTGGCCGAGAGCGCGGATTATCGTTTGCAGGAACGCGCGGTCTCAAAGGCCGCGCAACTCGATCCGCTCTGGCATCGGCCTGTGTCGGCAGCCATTGAATGGGCGGCCGAGCGCGGCGATCATGCGGCAGCCAGCCGCTATCTCGCCGTGATGCGCAAGGGCAACCCAGCGGCAGCAGTCGTTGCCGAAATTGCGCTGGCCAGATCGACCGGTGACTTGTCCAGGGTTGTCGCGCTCGCGCGGCAGCGCAACGTGCGTGTTCCGACGTCGATGCTTTATGAAGCTTGCGAGGCATGGATCGGGCTTGGCCGATTTGACCAGTGCGCCAGTACGGGTGCGCAGCTTTCCAGCACCGGCTACCGGCTGCTGAACCGTCGGCCCGTCACCGCTGCCGAGATCGCCGCCGAAGCGCGCGTCCACGGCGACCCATGGCTCCTGGAACTGGCGGTGTGGGAGTTGCTGCGGACTGGCCGGTATGACCAGCTGGTCGGCCTGACGCGAATTCCCGACACGCGGCTGAGCGGCCTCGACGAAATCAGGCTCGGCAACCGCGTGGCCCGGCTCACCAACGCGGGGCGCATTGCGCTGGCCCTCGAGAAGCTGGGCCGCAAGGCGCAAGCCCTGCGCTACTGGAAAGCCGCGGACGAGGCTGGACGGTATGCGCTGCGGTCCCGGAATATCCCCGACGAAGACGTTTTCGCCATTGCAGCGAACGAGGCGGCTCAGGGGCGCAAGGATCGTGCGCTGACCTTGTTGGCCGGGACGGATCCGCGGCGTTGGAACTGGCTGAACCGGGTTCACGGCGACATCGGCGAAGACCCGATGCTGGCCTCCTTGCGCGGCGTGCCGGCATTCGAAAAGTTGCGGCGCGAGCATCTGGCATGGCGCACTCGCGAACGGCGAGAGGCCGATGCGCTTATCTCCTCCTAGCGCCGCTGCATCGTCACCTGGGCGACATCGATCCCCTGCCCGCGAAACCCGCCCTCGCAGTACATCAGATAATAGCGCCAGAGCCGGTGAAAGGCATCGCTGAACCCATGGAGCCGCCCGTCGGCGACAGCTAGGTCGTAGTGCTCGCGCCAGAGCCTCAGCGTGTCCGCATAATCAAGGCCGAAGCGGTCGAGATCGCTCCAGCCCAGCCCTCGCTCCGCGGCCATGGCGGCAAACCGCGGCTCGTCCAGCAGCATGCCGCCAGGAAAGATGTAGGTCTGAATGAAGTCGGCGCTCGCCGCATAGCGGTCGAACAGTTCGGGGCGGATCGCGATGAACTGCAGCGCCGCGCGGCCGCCCGGTTGCAACGCATCGGCGATGCAGTCGAGGTAGGCGCCCCACCAGCGTTCGCCGACCGCCTCCACCATCTCGACGGAAGCCACGGCGTCGAAGCGCGCGCGGTTTTCACGATAGTCCTGGAGGCGGATCTTGACCTGACCAGACAGGCCTGCTTCCGCGAGCTTGCGGTCGGCCCACTCCTTCTGCTCGGTCGATAGTGTCAGGCCGACGACGCTCGCGCCGCGCTTCGCCGCCTCGATCGCGAGCGTACCCCAGCCGCAGCCGATTTCCAGCAGGCGATCCCCGGGCTTGAGGTCAAGCCGGTCGAGCAGGAGGTGGACCTTGCGAAGCTGGGCTTGTTCCAGGTCGCCGTCCACCCTGAGCTTGTCGAATGGCTGCCCCCTCTCGCCGGCAGGGAAAGAACCATGCACCGGCAGGGGTTCCGGGTAGCCGAACCGCGCACTCGAGTAGGTCATGCTCGGGTCGAGCCAGGCGGCATAGAAGTCGTTGCCGAGGTCGTAATGCGCGGCGATATTCTCGCGGGCCTGGCCGGGCGCATTGTCGCGCGCCAGATGGGCGAGCTTGTTGATCCACCGGGCCGGCCCTTTCGCCCGGGCGGCGGCGCCGAGGCTAACCGCGTTGCGCATGAACAGCTCGAACAATGAAACCGGGTCCGGCGAGGCCCACTCGCCCCGCTCCCATGCCTTGTACCAGCCGACACTGCCCGACGTGGCGAGTCGGACCAGCGCCAGCCAGCTGCGCAGCTCGACGATCGGCTCCGGTCCCGACGCGTGAAAGCCGATGCGGCGCCGCTCGCCATTGGGTAGGGTCGCGTGGATGCCGCCTTCGCGAAGCCGCTCATCGAGCTGGTGGAGCACTCGCGCGAACGCAGGCGCCGCGATCCTCCCGAGCAGCCCGCCCCCGGTTGCAAACGCACGGTCGGCCCGCACCAGATGTTCGCCGCGAGTGGCCATGACGTTCCCCTATCCGTTCCTATCGAGCGAAGTCGAGACACGTTGCGAAGCGCCGCCATGCTACGCTCCGAGCGAGGGGTCAGGAGGACCGGGTTCGCGCGTCCCGGTAAGCCGCCAATGCCCGCTCCCGCGCCTCGCCGTGGCCAATCAGGGGCGTGGGGTAGCCTTGGGGTGCGGCGTTGTGGTGCCAGGGATCGTGGATGGTGCGATCCGGCAGGTGCGCCAGCTCCGGAACCCAGCGCCGGATAAAGTTGGCCGCACGGAACTTCTCTGATTGCAGCAGCGGCGCCATGACACGGTAGAAGGGCTGGCTGTCGAAGCCGGTGCCGGCGATCCACTGCCAGTTCTGGCCGTTGTTCGCATAGTCCGCATCGACCAGCGTGTCCCAGAACCACCGCGCGCCGCGCCGCCAGTCGAGGAGCAGATGCTTGACCAGGAAACTCGCGGCGATCAGCCGCACCCGGTTGTGCATCCAGCCGGTCGCCCACAGCTGGCGCATGCCGGCGTCGACGATCGGATAACCGGTGCGGCCCCTGCTCCACGCCTCGAGATCCGAGTCAGCCTGCTTGCCGGTGCGGTGAGCGAGGCCGTTCGGCCGCTGCTCGCGGCTGCCGAGGTCCGGGAAGTTCAGCAGTACGGAACGGGCAAAGTCCCGCCAAGCCAGCTCGCGGCGGAACTTGTCGCCCGCACTTCCGCCGAGGGAATGCCAGACCTGGCGCGGGCTGATCTCGCCATGATGCAGATGAGGCGACAGGTTGGAAGTGCCGACCTCGGCCGGAAGGTCGCGGCGCTCGGCATAGCGGCCGACCTCTTCGGCGAAACGCTCGAGATGCTCAGCCGCGCCATGCTCTCCTGGCTTCCAGATGGAGAAGCCTTCCGCCCAGTTCGGGCGCGTGGGGAGCAGTTGCCAATCCTCCAGACGGTCGCTGGCGGGCCGATTGGCAGGCGCGTCCAGCCGCGTCGGAGCCGCCAAGGGCTGCGGCGGCGGGAGATGGCGGGACAACGCGCGATAGTAGGGACCGTATATCTTGAACCCGCCGCCGCTACCCGAGCGGATCGTGGACGGCTCGTGCAGCACATCGCCCTCGTGCAGCGTCAGTCGATCGCCGAGTTCCTCCTCCGCATGGCGCCACCAGGGTTCGTAGTGGAGGGTGCCATGGATGGCCGCCACTTCGGCCTCTTGGGCCATCTGCCGCACGACCTCGACCGAGCGGCCGCGCCGGAGGATCAGCGCTCCGCCCCTAGCAATCAAATCATGCTGCAGGCTGGCGAGGCTGTGGTGCAGCCACCAGCGCTGGGCGCCGCCGATCGACCATTCCCCAGGGGTCTCGTCGTCGAGGACGTAGAGCGCCAGCACCGGTCCCGCTTTCGCGGCGGCCGTGAAGGCGGGCTGGTCGGCAAGGCGAAGGTCCTGGCGGAGCCAGACGAGTTGAGTGTCGGACATGGACAGCGGAGCGAGCTACCGGCGCTTCGGTTCCGGGGAGAGCGGGACGGTGAACGGATCATACTCGCCCACCGTCCGGCCAGCGGAGCGGCGCAGCGAGGACGCGAAGCGCTGGTCCTTCAGCACAAATCGGCCCTCCTCAGCCGTGACGTAGGGCATGCGCGACCAGAACAGGAAGGCGACCACTTCCGGGCGGCCGCGCGTAGCTGCGAGCGCGGGGTGATCGAGCTGGGTGCGGTACGTTGGCCCGCGGAAGATGATGCCGTCGCTTTCCCGCAGCCAGTCATAGTCCAGCGCCCCGGCCAGCCCCGACCCGCGCCACAGGACACGGCGACGCCAGAAGCGGAGGGGCTGCGGATTGGCGACGACAAGCTCCGGCACCACCGGCGTTCCGGCGGAACGCCCCGCCATTTCGGACCGATAGCTCAGCCCGTCGGCCGGGGAGCCGATGTCCTGCCGCACCAAGGCAGGCACGGCCTGGCGGCCGAGCGCCTCGGCCTGGCCGGTGATCAGCCCATTGGCGAGGATGTAGGCACAGATGGCGGTGAATCCGAGCCAGGCCGGACGCTGCCATTTCCTGCTGCGCTTTTCATGAAAGCGCGACCAGCCGAATGCGATGATCAGCGCGGCCCAGACCCAGACATCGATGATGAAGAGGGTGTCGCCGGCGTACCAGCGGCTGCTGAACGGTTCGAGCAGGCGGATGCCGTAGCTGTTGAGCCAGTCGAGGGCGGGGTGGCTGAGCGTGCCAATATACGCCACCAGCAGGAGGGCGCCGGGCCGGACCTGCTGCTCCGCGGGCCGCCAGCGGTTCCACAGCAGCATCAGGCCGGTGAGCAGCAGCGGCAGAACGAGGAGCGCGACCGGTCCGTGGGTCAGGCCCCGGCGCATTGCCAGGCTCTCGGTCCCGAGAACCGTGGTGATCGCATCCAGGTCAGGGATGTTGGCGGCGATGATCAGGGTCGGCATAGCCCGCGCAGTAAGGCGCTTGAGCCCCATTTGGCCGAGCAGCGCGCCGGCCAGGCTGTGCGTCAGATTGTCCATCAGCGCGGGGTTGCGAACCAGATGTGGTGACGCGGGCCCTTGCCGTTGGCCCGGGCGCGGACAACCTCTTCGTCTACTTTGAAGCCGGCCGCTTGCAGCGTGCGGGTGAAGCGCGGGTCGGGCGCGGCGGACCAGATGGCGAGCAGGCCGCCCGGCTTCAGCGCGGCGCGCGCGGCGCCGAGCCCGCCGGGGGAGTAGAGCCGGTCGTTCTCCGGCCGGACCAGCGCGTCGGGGCCGTTGTCGACATCGAGCAGGATCGCGTCGAACCGGCCACCGGCGATCGCGTCGGCGACATCGCCGATGCGGATGGTTGCCCGCTCGTCGTCGAGGCTTCCGCCGGTCAGTTCGGCCATCGGGCCACGCGCCCACTCGAGGATCTCGGGCACCAGTTCGGCGACCGTGACCTGCGCGTCGGGCGAAAGCTCGGCCAGCGCGGCGCGGAGGGTGAAGCCCATGCCATAGCCGCCGATCAGCCAGTGCTGGGCTTTGCGTTCGCCGAGCCGCGCCGCCGTCAGCTGGGCCAGCGCCTCCTCCGAACCGCTCATTCGGGTGGACATGAGCTCGTCGCGGCCGACCAGGATCATATGGTCGGAGCCGCGGCGGAACAGCCGCATCTCCTCGCCGCCGGGGGTGCGGGCGGTGGCGATCAGTTCGCGGGGGATCACGCCGCGTTCGTCACTGCGAGAAAGCCGAAGGTGACGCTCGCAAGAAGGGTGAGCGGCTTACTCCGCACGCGGCTCCTTTTCGACCTGCCAGCTCTGGCCCTTGCTGACCAGCGCCTGAAGGTCCGGCGTCTTGCCCGCCGCGGCCGTGGCGTTCTGCTCGATGACGGCGGCCTCGAACGTCGGGGCGGGATCGTCGTAGAGCACGCCGAGTGCGACGGGGAAGCCCTGCCCCGGCATCTCGACCAGCATGTGGGCGAGCATCCGGTTCTTCGGATTGTGGACCAGCACGGCAGGGTCGTCGCCCGCGACCACGCGCAAGGTCAGCATTTCCGTATCCAGCGCGAGACCCTTGGCGCCGCCCGCGAACAGCATCTTCTCGCCGGGCTTCAGCCACAGCTGCATCTCGCTCGCCGCCTCACGCGCCGTGAAGGGCGCGAAGACGTCGTCATTGTAGACGACGCAATTCTGGAAGATCTCCACGAATGCCGCACCCTTGTGCGCGTGAGCGGCCTTGAGCACGTCGGGCAGGCTCTTGTGCACGTCGATACCGCGGGCGACGAAGCGGGCTCCAGCGCCGAGCGCAAAGGCGCACGGCCGCGCGGGACGATCGACCGAGCCGAACGGGGTCGAGGGCGAGCGGGTGCCGATGCGGCTGGTGGGGGAATATTGCCCCTTGGTCAGGCCGTAGATCTCGTTGTTGAACAGCAGGATCTGGCAGTCGAGATTGCGGCGCAGCACGTGCATCGTGTGGTTGCCGCCGATCGACAGCGCATCGCCGTCGCCGGTGATGATCCACACGTCGAGCTCGGGATTGGCCAGCTTGATGCCCGTCGCCACCGCCGGCGCGCGGCCGTGGATGGTGTGGAAGCCGTAGGTCTCCATGTAATAGGGAAAGCGGCTCGAGCAGCCGATCCCGGAGACGAACACGGTTTTCTCACGCGCGACGCCGAGGTCCGGCATCGTGCGCTGCACCGCCTTCAGCACGGCATAGTCGCCGCAACCCGGACACCAGCGAACCTCCTGGTCGGAGGCCCAGTCCTTTGCGGTGGTTTTCTGGATGGTGGAAAGTTCGTTCATCGGAACACAAGCCAGTAGACGAGGAAAAGGACGATGATCAGCATCATGATCAGCGGAAATGCGTTGATCGGTTTCATGCCGCCGTACTCTGGCCAATGCCGGGGTCACGGCCGGATTCCGGCTCGGGCAGCTGGGTTGGGTCGGCCGGAAGATCGCCGCCGACCTGTCCGGCGAGCGCCTCTTCGATCGCTTCCTCGATCTCGGAGATGCGGAAAGGCTGGCCCGAAACCTTGGTCAGCGATCTCGCGTCGACCAGGAAAAGATCGCGGAGGATGGTCTTCAGCTGGCCGGTGTTCATCTCGGGCACGATGATCCGGTCGTAGCTTTGGAGCAGCGGGCCGAGATTTTTCGGCATCGGCGCGATGTGGCGCAGGTGGATGTGACTGACGTCCAGGCCGCGTGCCCGCATGCGGCGGACCGCTTGGTGGATCGGCCCGAAAGTCGACCCCCAGCCGACCACGGCGAGCCGCCCACCCTCATTGCCGAGGCACACGTCCTGGTCCGGGATGCTGTCCGCGATCCCAGCGATCTTGGCGGCGCGAACCCGAGTCATTTCGGCGTGGGCGGTCGGCGAATAGTCGATGTCGCCGCTGCCGGGCTTCTTCTCGATGCCACCAATGCGATGCATCAGGCCCGGCGTACCCGGTTTGATCCAGCGGCGGGCGAGCTTGGCGTCGCGCTCGAACGGAAGGACCTTGGCACTCTCCCCCGGAGCCTCGTCGAAGAACGAGATCGGGAATGGCTGGTAGGTGCTCATGTCCGGCACCTTCCACGGCTCGGCAGCATTGGCGATGTAGCCGTCGGTCAGCAGCATCACCGGGGTCATGTAGTGGGCCGCAAGGCGGCACGCCTCGATTGCGCAGTCGAACGCATCCGCCGGCGAGCGGGCGGCGATCACCGGCAGCGGAGCGTCGCCGTTGCGGCCATAGACCGCCTGATAAAGGTCGGACTGCTCGGTCTTGGTGGGCAAGCCGGTCGAGGGCCCGCCACGCTGCGAGTTGACGATCACCAGCGGCAGCTCGGTAATGACGGCAAGGCCGATCGCCTCGGTCTTGAGCGCGATGCCGGGGCCGGACGACGAGGTGACGCCAAGCTGCCCCGCATAGGAGGCACCGATCGCGGCGCAAATTGCAGCAATCTCGTCCTCCGCCTGGAAGGTCGTGATTCCGAACTCCTTCAGGCGCGACAGGTGGTGAAGGATCGGCGAGGCCGGGGTGATCGGATAGGAGCCGAAGAACATCGGCAGGCCGGCCAGCTGCGCGCCCGCGACAAGCCCTACGCCAAGCGCCTCGGCGCCGGTAACGGTGCGGTAAAGGCCTGGCTCCGCAGGCGCGGGATCGATGTGGCGCGGCTTGATGGAGGCGCCCAGCTCCACCGTCTCGCCATAAGCGTGGCCGGCGTGGAGCGCCGCGATGTTGGCTTCGGCGAGTTGGGGCGCCTTGGCGAACCTGCTTTTGAGCCAGTCGACGATCGGCTCACGGCTGCGGTCAAACATCCACAGCGCGAGACCCAGCGTCCACATGTTCTTGCAGCGCAGCGCCTCCTTGTTGCCGAGGCCGAACGGCTTGACCGCATCGAGGGTCAGCTGCGAGATGTTGAACTTGACCAGCTGCCAGCGATGGAGGCTATCGTCCTCCAGTGGGTTGGCGTCGTAGCCCGCCTTGGCGAGGTTGCGCTGCGAGAACTCGCCCTCGTCCGCGATGATCAGCCCGCCGTCGCGCAGTTGCTCGACATTGGTCTTCAGTGCCGCCGGGTTCATCGCAATCAGCACGTCGGGCTGGTCGCCGGCAGTGTCGATGCTGACCGAACCGAAATTGATCTGGAACGCCGAGACGCCGAACGTCGTCCCTTGCGGCGCGCGGATCTCGGCCGGGAAATCCGGAAAGGTCGATAGGTCGTTGCCGGCCAGCGCGGTGGACAGGGTGAACTGGCCGCCGGTCAGCTGCATGCCGTCGCCGCTGTCGCCGGCAAAGCGGACGACCACGGCTTCGGGGTGAACGTCGGCGTGCGATTCTTCGGGGGTAAGGAGATGTGTGGCCGTAGCCATGCGAAGTCCTGCGATTTTAGGGTGTTCCCTTCCTCTCTAATCCCATTGTGGCAGCATTGCGAGGGTTGCCGGCGTGATCGCGAGCAAAGCGAAGCGATCCAGTTTCTTCCGGCAAGAAAACTGGATTGCTTCGTCGCCACGCTCCTCGCAATGACGGGACATGACCAACACCGAATACCGCCGCGGGGTCGGCGTGATGCTGCTGAACGCCGACAAGCAGGTCTGGGTCGGGCGGCGGATCGATAATACCGATGAGGCCTGGCAGATGCCGCAGGGCGGGATCGACGCAGGCGAGCAGCCGTGGGCAACCGCGCTTCGCGAGCTCGAGGAGGAGACGGGAATCCCGCCGCACCTCGTCGAGCGGGTTGCGGACCATCCGGAGCGGCTGCGCTACGATCTTCCCGACGAGCTTCGCCCGCACCTGTGGGGCGGCAAGTGGCGTGGGCAGGAGCAGGATTGGTTCCTGTGCCGTTTCCTCGGCCGGCAGAGCGACGTGAACATCGCCACGGCGCACCCGGAGTTCTGCGACTGGAAATGGATCGACGCGCGCCAGCTTCCCGGCATCATCGTGCCGTTCAAACGGGACCTGTACCGCTGCCTGATCGAACATTGGGCGGAGTATCTTTGATCGTCATTGCGAGGGGCCGCGGGCTCCGCGGCAATCGAGTGATCTTCGCTGAAAGAAGAACTGGATTGCTTCGCTCCGCTCGCAATGACGTGCATGTGGCCTTCCCCTTCTCCCTTCGCTAGAGCGCTCGGCCATGGGGGAATTGACGAGCCTCGAACACAATGCGGTGGAGCGCGCGGGCGCGGAGCCGATGCTGGCCCAGGTCGAGCAGTGGGCGACGGTCAACAGCGGGTCTTCCAACCTGGTCGGCCTCGACACCATGGCAGCGATGCTGGCGGAGGCCTTCTCGGCCCTGCCGGGCACACTGAACCTGGTTCAAGCAGCACCGGTGAAGCATGTCGAGCCGGACGGACGCGTGCGTGAGCTTGACCACGGACGGCACCTGCACCTGATGGTCCGGCCGGACGCGCCGGTGCAACTGCTGTTCACCGGCCACATGGACACGGTCTATGGCGCCGACCATCCGTTCCAGTCGCTGACCTGGAAGGAGGCCGGCGTGCTCGGTGGGCCGGGCGTCGCCGACATGAAGGGCGGCCTCGCCGTGATGCTCGCGGCGCTGAGGGCGGCCGAGAGCACTTCCCTCGCCTCGGGGCTTGGCTATGAGATCGTCATCAACTCCGACGAGGAGGTCGGTTCGCCCTCCTCCGCGGCGCTGCTCGCGCAGGCGGCGCGGGGAAAACGGGCGGCGCTGACCTATGAGCCCGCGGCGCTACCGGACGGGACGCTCGCCGGGGCCCGGCCGGGCAGCGGCAATTTCAGTTTCGTGATTGCGGGACGATCGGCCCACGCCGGGCGCAATCCGGAAGATGGACGCAACGCGATCGTCGCCGCCGCCGATCTCGCGCTGCGGCTGGACAAGGGCAAGGGGCCACGGCTGTCGGTCAACGTCGCGCGGGTGGATGGCGGCGGACCGAACAACGTGGTTCCGGACCACGCGGTGCTGCGCGTCAACCTGCGACCGGCCACCGCCGAGGACCAGGCTCGGGCGCAGAGCCTGATCGATGCGGCCGTGGCCATGGTGGCGGCCGAGCATGACGTCCAGGTGCACGTGCACGGCGGCTTTGGCCGTCCGCCCAAGCCGATGAGCGCGGGTGCGGAGCGCCTGTTTGGGCTGGTTCGGCAGGCGGGTGCCGACCTCGGCCAGAGCATCGGCTGGCAGCCGTCCGGCGGCGTGTGCGACGGCAACAACATCGCCGCATGCGGGGTGCCGGTAGTGGACACAATGGGCGTGCGCGGCGGCAAGATCCACAGCATGGAGGAATATCTGATCGTCGAGTCTCTGGCCGAGCGCGCGGCGCTGTCGGCGCTGACCGTTCTTCGCCTGGCGGCAGGCGCGCAATGAGCTTCCGGGTGCGTCCGGCGCGCGCGGACGACTTCGACGCCATGTACGAAATGGCCAAGCTGACCGGCGGCGGGTTCACCAACCTTCCAGCCGACAAGGGCACGCTCGTGCAGAAGCTCGCCCACTCGGAAAGCGCCTTCGCCCAGAGCGAGGACAGCCAGAGCAACAGCTGCTACATCTTCATGTTGGAAGATCCCAAGGAGCCGCTGATCCGAGGCACCTGCCAGGTGTTCGGCCAGGTCGGGGTGACCCAGGCGTTCTACAGCTACCACGTGTCGACCCTGACCCAATGGTCGCCCGAGCTTGGCAAGACCTTCCGCAACCAGACGCTGACCCTGACCACGGACCTCGAGGGATCGAGCGAGGTCGGCGGGTTGTTCCTGCACCCGGCGATGCGAGCCGGCGGCCTGGGCCTGCTGCTCGCCCGTAGCCGCTATCTGTTCATAAAGCAGCATCGCGAGCGGTTCGGGGACCGGGTGATCGCGGAGCTACGCGGGGTCATGGACGAGGCGGGCAATTCACCGTTCTGGGACGCGCTGGCCGGGCGATTCTTCGACATGAGCTTTCCGGAAGCGGACCAGTTCAACGCGATGCACGGAACGCAGTTCATCGCCGACCTGATGCCCAAGACGCCGATCTATGTGTCGATGCTTCCGGAAAGCGCCCGGGCGGTGATGGGGCAGCCTCACCCGACCGGCCGCGCGGCGCTGCGCATGCTGGAGCAGGAAGGGTTTGCGTACGACCGCTACGTCGACATTTTCGATGGCGGTCCGACGGTGACCGCGCGGACCGACCAGATCCGCACGGTGCGCGAGGCGACCCAGGAGCGGGTCGCCAGCGTTGGGGCGGGAGGCCCGTTGAAGGTGCTGCTGGCGGCCGGGCGGCTGAAGCAGTTCCGCGCTTGCATGGCCGAAATCCAGCGGACCGACGATGGAGTCGGCATCAGCGATGAAGCGGCCGAGCTACTCGAGATCGGCGAAGGCGACAGCGTCGTGGCGGTGAGCCGCTGATGCTGCGGGAGATCAATTTCGACGGGATCGTTGGGCCGAGCCACAATTACGCCGGCCTGAGCTTCGGCAACCTGGCAGCAATGCGTAATGCGGGGGCGGTCAGCCGGCCCCGAGCGGCGGCGCTGCAGGGGCTGGAGAAGATGCGCGCCAACCTGCGGCTCGGGTTGGCGCAAGGCCTGTTCGTGCCGCAGCCGCGCCCCGCGCGCGCTTGGCTGGCGGATCTTGGGACGGACGCTGCGCAAGCGGATGCGGTATTACGGGCCAACGCAATGTCCGCGTCGGCCATGTGGGCGGCCAATGCTGCGACTGTGTCCCCGGCCCCGGACACCGCTGATGGGCGGACTCACCTGACTGTCGCCAACCTTCGAACCATGCCCCATCGCAGCCACGAATGGCTGGCGACCATGGCACAGCTGCGCGTCGCCTTTGCCGACGAGCGGCACTTCGCGGTCCACGCCCCGGTGCCACCCGCGTTCGGCGATGAAGGTGCGGCCAACCACATGCGGCTGGCCGAGCGGCACGACGCCCTGGGGGTGGAGGTGTTCGTCTATGGCGTGAGCGGCGGCGCGTTCCCGGCGCGTCAGCATCTCGAGGCCTCACGGGCGATTGCCCGGCTGAACCGGCTCGATCCGGCGCGGACCTTGTTCGTGCAGCAATCGGAAGAGGCGATCGCGGCGGGGGCGTTCCACAACGATGTCGTCGCGGTGGCGAACGAGCGGGTCCTGTTCGCGCACGAACTGGCGTTCGCCGGCAAGGAGCGGTTCTTGAAGGAGCTTGGCGAGAAGTTGCCCGGCTTAGAATATGTGGAGGTTCCGACCGCTGAGGTCAGCCTGGATGACGCGATCCGGTCCTACCTGTTCAACGCCCAGCTGGTGACCCCGCCTGACGGTGTGACGACTCTGGTCGTCCCCGGGGAAGCCCACGAAACCGCTTCTGTGTGGGGCTGGCTTCAGCGGCACCTGGCGGGCAATGGAGCCATCCGCCGGGTCGAAGTGGTGGACGTTCGTGAATCGATGGCCAACGGTGGCGGGCCGGCATGCCTCCGCCTCCGGGTTGTGGCTGATCCCGCGACGATCGATCCGCGCTTCCTAGTGGATGAGTCCAGGCTCGACCAGCTGGTCGATTTGGTTGGGCGCGAGTGGCCAGACCGCATTGACGTGGACGAGCTTGGAGACCCGGCGTTGATTGCGCAGGTGGAGCGGGCACGGGCGGCGCTTCTGGAGGCGCTGAACCTGGGTGAGTTGATCTGATCGGGTACTCACCACTGTCGGGTTAATTGACGTTTAACCTGCATGATTAACGGAAAAACGGCGGAACTGCGCCGTTGGCATGGCCGTTGCTTAACCAATGACGATGGTGAAGCGTCTTGGCCGTTTGTTCGTGATCAAGACACGCTGGGAGGCGTGGCTGGTGATCTGGGCCATCTCCCTCGGCGCGGTCGAGCGGGGCCGGACGTATCTCGACACCTATCCGGGCGTCACCGGCTGGCTGTTTTTCCTTGCCTGCACGGGGGTCGTGTTCCTGGCCGGCGCCAAGCTGCTGGACAGCGTCCGGGTGGAGCCGGTCAAGGCGGCGGCTGCGCCGCGCCAGGCAGTGCCATTGCGGCACGCGCCGCGGATCAGCCGTAGTCGACCCAGCTCGTTCCGTCGGCCCGCCGGTTCAGGGTCACCAGTTTCGTATCGCAGAGATTGACGTCCGCCCAGGTGACCTGCCCACCCCCGGGTAGCTTCGCGCGGATATCGAAAGCGCAGGTCTCGCCTGGCAGACTGACCGGCTGACGGCCTCCGCCCCCGATCGCGCCGCCGGCCAGCGGCCTCCAGCTGCCGCCCTCCGCAGGGCGGAAGCTGAGTTCGCTCAGCGTCTGGCCGGTGCCGTTGACAAGCATGAAGTCGCCGGACGCGGCCGTTACCGAGGGAGCCCAGGCGAGAAGCCCCGCCGCAAGGAGGAGGCGAGCCGTTTTCACATGACGATTATAGCGCAGAGGGCGCCCGCGTTAAAGCGGGCTACGCTGCTTAGGCCGCGTGGGCGTGCATCCCGTGTCCACCCCGGCGCATGAAGCTGGCGTGGCCGGCGGCGGACGCCTCGCTTAGCGGAAGCGCGGTGGCGCAGAACCCGCACTCGGCCAGCATGCGGCCGATAATCCAATGCGAGCGACCACAGCCGGGGCAATGGTTCACCGCATTTTCGCGGTAGACTGCATGGTAGCCGCGCTTGGCGGGATCGAAAGACCGATGAGCATGAGCAATGGAGGTCAGCATGGGCATGTCCTTTGACTCTGTTTCGGGTCCAACGAGCGGTGAGTCGTTCGGTTTCGTCGATGATCTGCTTCTTCGGGGAACCTGTCACCCCGGAAGCACAGGTCTGTCCTCCACCGGGACAAGGCGCGTCGCGCGCCATTAACCATTCGGAAGGAAATCGGGAGCAGAGTTGCTCGTCGGGGAACCTACGTTCGTGAGCAAAGGCGAGGGCGGGCCAGTGGAGTCGAACCAGCGTTATTACAGCCGGCGTGCAGCCGAAGAGCGGCTCGCCGCGCAGCGTTCCATGACCGATGCCGCACGCGAATGGCATGCCAAGCTGGCCCGGCAGTTCGCCGCCCGGGCCGCGGAGTGCGACCAGCTCGCGCCAGCAGCCTGAGGCCCTTCGAGCCAGGGAATAGTTCGGGGCCCTCCCTCCAGCCTGAACTGACTTGCGGGCAGCATCTACTCTGCAACCTACAGTTGTAGCGTTCGTTTCACACGCAGAACAAAATGCGTGTGGAGGAACGGGATGCGTAAATATGCCTATGCGTGGATCACGGCGACCTTTTTCCTGGTGTCCCTAGGGTTGCACTGGTTCTTCGGATGGCGGGCGTTCGCCGACGAGGCCCAGCAGCATGGCCAGACGGCCGAATGGGCCGGCTACCTCAACGAGATGATGCGCGATACGTTCGAGAACTGGCAGTCGGAGTTTCTCCAACTGCTATGGCAGGTCGTCGGGCTCGCCTACTTCCTCTATGTCGGGTCGCCTTCGTCGAAGGAGAATGACGACCGCTCGGAGGTCAAGATCGACGCGATCCTGCGCGCGATCGGAGGAGACAAGGCGGATGAGCTGATCGCCCGAATCGACCATGAATACGAACGGCATAGCGGCTCGACTCCGCACGGCCACGGGTCGGAGTTGTCGAAGACTGCCGGGAAGGAATTGGCGCGGCAATGAGTTGAGCCGCGAGCGAGCGGAACGCAGCGGTTCCTGACCCGTTCGGGCAGTCGCTCCAGCGGGTAAGGGACGTGAATGGCGACCGCCATCAAAGACGTGGATGCGGCCGAGCCAAAGCGCTCGGCTGAAGAAAGAAGGCCGCTCGGCGAATATGCGGCGGCGCTGTTGGCGGCGCTGAAACAGCAGGATGTCATCGTGCTCGCCGCGGACGAGCCACGAGCGCTGGAGCTGGCGCGCGCGCTGCAGGGCGGCGCTCCGGACGTGCTGGTGGTCCTTTGCCCGGCCAGCGACTCGCTGCCAGGCGATGCGGCGCCGCCCTCCCCATCCAACGTGGGCCAGCGCACCGCGGCGTTTCGACGCTTGCGGGCGACGCTTGGCGAGAAGGAGCGGCCGCGGATCGCCTTGGTGTCCACCGGCGAAGCGGCCGCCCGCCTCTACCCCGCTCCCGACCGGTTCGACGCAGCGCCGCCGCTGGTGGAAAACGGGCAGGAACTCGATCTGCAAGCGTTCGCGGCCAAGCTGGAGGACCTGGGGTACATAGAGGACGATCGCGTCGACGAGCCGGGCGAGCTGGCTGTCCGGGGTCAGGTGATCGATGTCTTTCCAGCCGATGCCGGCGAGCCATTCCGGATCGAAGTCCAGGATGGACGCATCGTCTCCATCCGGCCGTATGACGCCGCTACCCAGCTGACCAACGGCGAGTGCGAGCGGCTGGAGCTTGGTCGGGTCAGCGAGCCCGCGCTCGGCGAGGGGGTGACCCTGCTCGACCATCTGCCGGGCGCCGCCCTCGCCCTGGACGCCGGTGCGGATCGGCGCCGGCGGCGCTTCCTGGCGCTCGCCGCGGATGCCGCCAGGCGCCGGCCGAAGCGGGCCATGTGCGATATCTGCCCCGACCAGCGGTGGAGCGCGGCCCTCCAGGAGCATGCCGAAGCGGAGCTGGCCGAGGATTTCGGCGATCCACCGCCCCGTTTCGTCGAGATGCGCTCCCCTGCCCGGGCTTCGGCCAAGGCGGTGCTCGAAGCGCTGAAGAACGGTCGGGTGGTGCTTCTGGGCAGCGAGCGAGATCTGCGCTTCATCGCCGCCCGGGTTAGCCGATCGGTCGGAGCCGAACCGCAGCGTGCGACCACTTGGGCGGAGGCGATCGCGGCGCCGATCGGGACCATTCAACTGCTGGAGATGCCGGTACCGCGCGGCTTCAGGATGGGCGACACGCTTGCCATCTCAGCCGCCGACCTGATCGGCAGCCGGGCGCAGCGGGACAGCGACCAGGCGGGCCGAAGCGACGCGCAGTTGTTCGACTTCGGCGAGATCCGCATTGGCGACGTGGTCGTCCATGAGGATCATGGCATCGCTGTCGTAGCCGGCCTGGAGGCGCTCCCCGACGAGGCGGGCGACGCGCTCGCTCTGCGTTTCGCGGGCGAGACCCGGCGGCTGGTGCCAGTGTCCGACGCTGACCGGATCTGGCGTTATGGTGCGGACGAGGATGCCGTGACGCTGGACAAGCTTGACGGGTCAAGCTGGGAAAAGCGGAGCGGCGAGATTGCTGCGAGCGTGGCGCAAAGTGCGCGCGGTCTGGTCGCGCTGGCGGCGGAGCGTATCAAGCAGACCGCCCCGGTGCTGGAGCCCGATGCCGCAGCCTACGAAAGCTTTGCGGCAGGGTTTCCGTTTACCGAGACGGCAGACCAGGCTCGCGCGATCGAGGCGGTGCGAAGCGACCTGTCGGCAGGCAAGCCGATGGACCGGCTGGTGATCGGGGACGTGGGCTACGGGAAGACCGAAGTGGCGCTACGCGCTGCCGCAATCGCGGCGCTGGCGGGCAAGCAGGTCGTGCTGGCGGCGCCGACAACCGTTCTCGCCCGGCAGCATCTGGAGACGTTCCGCGAGCGCTTCGCCGACAGCGGGATCGAGGTGGCGGGCTATTCGCGCCTGACCTCCGCAGCGGAGAAAAAGCGCGTCGCGGCTGGGCTGAAGGACGGGTCGATCCACGTCGTGGTGGGAACCGGGGCGGTCGCGGGCAAGACGCTGCGCTACGCCGACCTCGGACTGGTGATCATCGACGAGGAACAGCGGTTCGGAGCTGCCGACAAGGCCAAGCTGCGGGCCCTTGGCGCGGGCCATGTGCTGGCGCTCAGCGCGACACCGATCCCGCGCACCTTGCAGAGCGCCCTTGTGGGATTGCAGCAGATGTCGGTGATCGCCACCCCGCCGGCGCGTCGGCAGCCCATCCGGACGACCGTCGCCGCCTTCGACCCGGACACGGTGCGCACCGCCTTGCTGCGTGAGCGAAGCCGCGGCGGGCAAAGCTTTGTCGTGGTGCCGCGCATCGAGGACATCGAGCGGATGGCCGCGCACCTGGTCAAGCTGGTCCCCGAGCTGGAGCTGCTGCAGGCGCACGGGAAGATGCCCGCTTCCGAAATCGACGAAGCCATGGTGCGCTTCGCCGGAGGCGATGGGGACGTGCTGCTTGCAACGAACATCATCGAGGCGGGGCTCGACGTACCGCGCGCCAATACCATGATCGTGTGGCGGGCCGATCGTTTCGGACTATCACAGCTGCACCAGCTCCGCGGGCGGGTCGGCCGGGGTGCGAGGCGCGGGCAGATCTACCTGCTGACGGAGCCGGACGCGCAGATCGCCCCGCGCACCCTGACCCGGCTCAATACGCTGCAGGCGTTCGACCGGCTCGGCGCAGGGTTCGCCATCAGCGCCCGCGACCTCGACATGCGCGGCGCGGGCGACCTCCTCAGCGACGAGCAGTCGGGCCACATGAAGCTGATCGGCGTCGACTTGTACCAGCATCTGCTGCACGCCGCGTTGCGCGAAGCACGCGGCGAGCAGGTGGACGAGTGGAGCCCGGTCCTGAATCTCGGCGCTGGCGGCCTCCTGCCCGCTGAGTGGATTCCCGAGGAAGAGACCCGCGTCGATCTCTACATCCGGTTGGCACGGATCAAGGAGGTGGCGGCCCTCGAGGCGTTCGAGGAGGAGCTTGCCGACCGGTTCGGCGAGCTTCCCGAAGATGCACAGCGCTTGCTGGCAATCGCGCGGGTGCGGGTGCTGGCACGCAGCGCTGGGATCGAGAAAGTCGATGCTGGCCCCGCCGCCATTGCGCTCACTCCGCGCGGGCCACTGCCAAAGGTACCAGCGGAAGTGGAAGAGAAGAACGGCCGGCTGCTGCTCCGCGGCGCCCTGGACGATCCGTTGGGCCGGCTCGTCCGCACGGAGGCCCTGCTGGGCGACCTCGAAGCCCGCGACGTCTGATCCGCTTAGCCGACACCTGCCCGGACGATCGGGCCGGTGTCGGCTTGCAGAACTTTCGCGAGCGCTAGATCACGAAGAAGTCCGTCGCATCCACGGTCGTGTTGATCACGGTCAGGGTTGCGATCAGGACCGGGCGCCGCCTCCGTTGCCATCGGCATCGTAATACAGGTTTCCGTTATTCGCATCGTAGAGCACATAACGCCCCGCCCCGCGCGAGTCGTTTACGGACTGTTACTTAATTAATGAACTCACTTAATTCAATCAGTTATCGGGGCCGATGGGTGTCCCGACTCCGGACAGCGTCCACTGCTTTGCTGCCACGATGGCCGATACGACCCGCATGCGGGTAACCCACGTGCAGGCGGGCGCAGAGCGCCTGCGAGGCGCTTCGAGAACCATGGTGAAGGGAAAATGGCGCGCCCGGAACGATTCGAACGTCCGACCCTCAGATTCGTAGTCTGATGCTCTATCCAGCTGAGCTACGGGCGCGTGCCGTGGGGGCACTTAGGGGGATGGGCGGCGAGGTGCAACCCTGTTGTCGCCCTTGCCCGCAATTGCGCCCGAGCAGGCGGTTGCCTACACCCCGGCCATGAACCGCTTCGCCCTCCTGCTGCCGATGGTCCTCGCCGGATGTGCTTCCGCCAGTGATGCTCCGTCCCTTGCGCCGCGCCCGGCCGAGGCGATCGATCCGCGGCTGCCGGTCGAGGATCGCAGCGGGTCGATCCCGGCTAGTGCGGACCTGGGGGCGCAACTCGCCATGCTGGTGCAGCAGGCCCGTGCCGCGGAAGGCCGGTTCGACGCGGCGATGGCCGCTGCGGAGCGGCTCGCCGCCACTGCCGGCGCGCGCCAGAGCGAGAGCTGGATCGCGGCGCAGCAAGCCCTGTCCGGCGCCATCGCCGAGCGGGCGCCGGTCACCCGGGCGCTCGCCGACGTTGATGCACTCGGAACCGCGCTGGTCAACAGCCGCGGGGGTGTGTCGCCGGCGGACGAGGCGCAGCTTGCGGCGGCCGCCGACGCCATCGGAACGATCGACCGGCGCCAGCACCAGCGCGTCGCCGCCGCGCAAGGCCGGCTCTAGGCCAGGGCTTTCGCCCGCGCGGCCGGCCAGTCGGCTGCGTCTATTCGATGAACGATCGTTAGGTTGAGTTCCGACGGTAACGGGAAGCGCTCGTCGACAAAGTCGAGGTCCTCACGGCGGATCATGCCGAGCCGCCGCATCAGGCCCTGGCTGTCACGGTTGCCCGGAACGGTGAGTGCAACCACATGGCTTGCGCCGTAATGGTCGAACGCCAAATCCATCGAAGCGATCGCCGCTTCCTTGGCGTAGCCCTGGCCCCACGCGTCCTCACGGAGGCGCCAGCCAATCTCGAACGTGCCATGAAGCGCTTCGCCGCCGGGCGAGTTAACCCGCTTCAGTCCGCAGAAACCAAGCAGGGCGCCGTCAGATTTGCGCTCGACCGCCCAGAATGTGTGTCCGAAGTCCGTCTGATACTGGTCCAGCCGATCGAATGCAGCGGCCAGTTTGTCCAGATCGGCAACGCCGCCAAGCCAGCGCATCACGGCCGGCGTGTTCGTCACCCGCGCGAACTCGGCCTTGCTGGCGTCATCCCAGGTCCTGAGCCGCAGGCGCTCCGTCTCCGCGACCACCTCAGCCATGGATCAGGCGCGCCGCATCCAGCGCGTGGTAGGTGAGGACGCCGGTCGCACCGGCGCGCTTGAAGGCCAACAGCGTTTCCAGGATCAGTGCATCGCGCTCCCCAGCCCCCGCCGCGACGGCATGCTCGATCATCGCGTATTCGCCGCTCACCTGGTAGGCGAACACCGGCAAGCTGAAATCGCGGCGGACTGCGGCGACGATGTCGAGGTAGGGCAGGCCGGGCTTGACCATCACCATGTCCGCGCCCTCCGCCACGTCCAGCGCGACTTCGCGCATCGCCTCGGCGGCGTTGGCCGGGTCCATCTGGTAACCGCGCTTGTCCCCCTTCAGCAGCCCACGCGAACCAACCGCCTCGCGGAATGGACCGTAGAAGGCGGAGGCGTATTTCGCGGCATAGGCCATGATCGCCGTGTCGCAGTGACCTGCCCGCTCGAGCCCTGCGCGGATCGCTCCGACCCGCCCGTCCATCATGTCCGACGGAGCGACGATATCTGCGCCTGCCTCGGCCTGGACCAGTGCCTGCTCAACAAGGACCGCGACGGTGTCGTCGTTGAGCACACAGCCGCGATCGTCGACCAGCCCGTCATGACCGTGCGCCGTATACGGGTCCAGCGCGACGTCGGTCAGGATGCCGATGTCGGGACAGGCCTCCTTCACCGCCTTGACCGCGCGGCAGATCAGGTTGTCGCGGTTGAGCGCCTCTTCGGCCCGCTCGCTACGCTGGGCCGTCGGCGTGTTGGGGAACAGGGCCACGCAGGGGATGCCGAGCGCCGCTGCGGCTTTCGCCTGGGCGCCGATGCGGTCAACCGTCCAGCGGCTCACCCCGGGAAGGCTCGGGATCGGCTCCTCGCACCCTTCGCCGGCGCAGACGAACAACGGCAGGATCAGGTCGGACGGATGCAATCGATGCTCGGCCAGCATGGCCCGCATCCATGCGCTGGATCGGCCGCGCCGCATCCGGACGGCAGGAAAGGAGGCCTGGTTCATGGCACACCCCATACCGTCAATCCTCCGGCGGCGGGAATCCATCTTCTATATGAATGACGTTAGTTTCGCAGATGAGGTCGTGCTTCCGTGCGAATGACGGATACGGTTGCTGTGCCAAGCATTGAGCCCGCCATGGAAACCGATGCGCTACCGAAACAGGCCGTGCTGGTTGTCAACGCGCAAAGCCGAAAGGGCGCGGAAGCGTTCGAGGAAGCGTGCAGGGAGTTGACGCAGGCCGGCGTGCAATTGGCGGGTGCGTTCGCCGTCAAGGATCCGGAGAAAATCCGCGGCTGCGTGCAGCGGGCGCTGGCCGACCGGGCACCGATGATCATTGTCGGCGGCGGCGATGGGTCCCTGTCTTCCACCATCGATGATTTCCTCGGGTCGGACACGGTGTTCGCGCTGCTGCCGCTGGGCACCGCCAACAGCTTCGCACGCACCCTCGGGATCCCGCTGGACGTGCCGGGCGCGGTGCAGGTGATTGCAACGGGCAAGCGCAAGCGGATCGACCTTGGCTGCATCGATGGCGATTATTTCGCCAACGCAGCCGCGATGGGGCTGTCGCCGATGATCGCGGAAACGGTGCCGCACAAGCTCAAGAAATATCTCGGCATGGTGGGCTACCTGATGTGGGCGGTGCGGGTCGCGTTCAAGTTCCGCCCGTTCCGGCTGACGATCGACGACGGGCGATCCGTCCAAAAGGTATGGGCAACCGAGGCGCGCATCGCGAACGGGCGGTTTCACGGCGGCGTCGAGCTGGTGGAGGATGCCAGCCTGCAGAGCGGCGAGATCGTGGTTCAGGCAGTGACCGGGCGCAGCCTGTTCGGGCTCGCCTGGAGCTGGTTCACGACCCTGTTCAAGCTGCGCGCGCGCAAGCAGACCACGACCGAGTTCCACGGCCGCGAGTTGAAGCTCCGGGCCCGCCCAGCGCAGAAGATTTCCATCGACGGCGAGTTGTCGGCCAAGACGCCGGTCACGGTTAGCGTCGCGCGCTCGGCAGTATGGGTCGCGGCGCCGGCGGACAGCGCCTGACCCCACACCCGTTCGCTCTCAGCGAACGGTTGAGGATCTACCCTAATCGCGCCAGCGCAGCCCCGAGCCGCTCCGCCTCGGCCGCCCGGGCGGCGTGGTCGGCACGGGCTTTCTCCACCGCCTCCGGCTTGGCGCGCTCGGTGAAGCTCGGGTTGCCGAGGCGCGCGGCCAGGCTGTCGCGGTCCTTCTCGGCGGCGGCGATCGCCTTGGCGAGGCGCGCGCGCTCGGCGTCGAGGTCAATCGCACCCTCAAGTGGGAAGGCGATCGTTGAGCCGTTCACAACGATTTGCGCCGATGAGGGTGGCGGTGCGCTGACCTCCACGGCCGGATCAAGTTTCGCCATCAGCTTAAGCTGCGAGGCAAATAGGCCCATTGCGGAAATTGCCTCGCCCGCGGCTGCAAGGTTGGCCTCATCGGTAATTACGTGAGGAGTCAGGCTTGCGGTCCAAGGAACATTCAACTCGGCGCGCATTGCCCGCACCGCGTCAATCACCCCGATTGCTTGCCCGACCTTCGTTTTTGCAGCTCTGTCGACGTTTGCCTGCGGTTCCGGCCATCTGGCCACGATCAAATCGTAGGGCCGCGGGTCCGTCTCATCCGCCATGTTGCGCCACAGTTCTTCAGTGACGAAGGGCATGAACGGGTGGAGCATCACGAGGATCTGGTCGAACGCCCAGGCCGCGACCGCCTTGGTTTCCTCGTCGAAGGCGCCCTTCACCAGCTCCACATACCAGTCGCAGAACGTGCCCCAGGTGAAGTGGTAAATGGCGTCGGCCATGCCGTCGAAGCGGAGATCCTCGAAGGCCCTGTTGAGCTTGTCGAGCGTCTCGACCACCTCGCCGATGATCCAGCGATTGACCGGGAGGGTGGCTTGCGGAGCCGCGATGCTCCGCGACGCGCCGACGCCGTTCATCTGCAGGAAGCGGGCGGCGTTCCACAGCTTGGTGGCGAAGTTGCGGTAGCCCTCGACGCGCTTTTCATCGAGCTTGATGTCGCGCCCCTGGCTCTCCATCGCCGCAAGCGTGAAGCGCAGCGCGTCGGCGCCATACTTGTCGATCAGGCCGAGCGGATCAACCGTGTTGCCCTTCGACTTGGACATCTTCTGACCCTGCGCATCACGGACCAGGCCGTGGAGGTAGAGGGTCTTCCAAGGCACCTCCCCCATGAACTCCAGCCCCTGCATCGCCATCCGCGCATCCCAGAAGAACAGGATGTCGAAGCCAGAAATGAGCACGTCGTTGGGATAGTGGCGCTGGAGGTCCGCCGTCTGCTCGGGCCAGCCGAGCGTGGCGAACGGCCAAAGGGCGGAGGAGAACCAGGTGTCGAGGACGTCTTCATCCTGCCTAAGCAGACGGTCGCCAGCTTTGGTGCGAGCCTCCTCTTCAGTTTCCGCGACGAAGACGTTGCCCTGATCGTCGAACCACGCCGGTATCCGGTGCCCCCACCAGAGCTGACGGCTCACGCACCAAGGCTGGATGTTTTCCAGCCAGTTGAACCAGGTCTTTGACCAGCTCTCTGGCACGATCTTGATCTTGCCCGAACGCGTCGCCTCCAGCACCGGGCCCACAAGCTTGGCCGCATCCACATACCATTGGTCGGTCAGCCATGGTTCGATCACCACGCCGGAGCGGTCGCCGAAGGGAGTGGCGATGGTGCGGTCCTCGACCTTGACCAGTGCGCCTTCCGCTTCGAGCAACTCGACCACCCGGCGGCGGGCGTCGAAACGCTCTCGGCCGAGCAGGTCCTCGGGGATAAGGCCGTCCTGCGTCTGGCAGACGTGCGCTGACGCATCGAGCATGTTGAGCATGTCGGCGGCCTTGAAGCCTGAGCGCCTACCGACGTCGAAGTCGTTGAAGTCGTGCCCCGGCGTGATCTTCACCGCGCCGGAGCCGAGCTCCGGATCGGCATGCTCGTCGGTGACGATCGGGATCAGGCGCCCCGTGATCGGCAGGCGGACCTGCTTGCCGACAATATCGCGGTAGCGTTCGTCGTCTGGATGCACCGCGACCGCCATGTCCGCGAGCATCGTCTCGGGCCGCGTAGTCGCTACCTCGACGTAACCCGAGCCATCGGCGAGCGGATAGCGCAGGGTCCAGAACTTGCCGGGAACCTCGTTGGTTTCGACCTCCAGGTCGGAGATGGCGGTCTGGAACTTGGGGTCCCAGTTCACCAGCCGCTTGTCGCGGTACAGGAGCCCGCGCTTGTGCAGCTCAATGAAAACGTGGGTGACCGCTTTCGAGAACCCCTCGTCCATGGTGAAGCGCTCGTTCGACCAGTCGCACGAGGCGCCAAGGCGGCGCAGCTGGCGGGTGATCTGGCCGCCGCTCTCTTCCTTCCACTGCCAGACTTTCTCGACGAATTTGTCGCGAGTGAAGTCGGTGCGCTTCTGCTGCTGCTCGCCGAGCTGCCGTTCGACCACCATCTGCGTCGCGATCCCGGCGTGGTCGGTGCCGACCACCCACAGCGCGTCCTTGCCCTGCATCCGCGCGCGGCGAGTAAGGATGTCCTGCAGCGTGTTGTCGAGCGCATGCCCGATGTGCAGCGAGCCGGTGACATTGGGCGGCGGCATGACGATGGTGAATGGTTCGGCGCTCTCGCGCTCGGGGCGGAACAGCCCCTGCTCTTCCCAATGGCTGTACCAGCGGGCCTCGATAGGGCCCGGTTCGAACGTCTTCGGCAGGTCGGTCATCCCGAGCCCGTTAGCGTGCCCTTCCCGTCATTGCGAGCCGAAGGCGAAGCAATCCAGTGTTCTTCCAGGTGAACTGGATTGCTTCGCTTTGCTCGCAATGACGATCACTGCTGGCCTGCCGCAGCTCCGCCGCCCTTGGTGTACTTGTCCAACCAGCCTTGAACCTCGCCGTACCACTGGATCGAGTTCTTCGGCTTGAGCACCCAATGGTTCTCGTCCGGGAACACCAGCAGCTTCGACGGGATGTTCCGCCGCTGCAGCGCGCTGAAGCTGGCGAGCCCCTGCGTGTACGGAATGCGGAAGTCCTTTTCGCCGGTGATCACCAGCATGGGGGTCTTCCACTTGGTCACGTGGTGGACCGGGTTCCAGCGCTCGAAGGCCTCGGGGTCCTCATAATATGTCTTGCCGCCATGCTCCCACTCGTCGAACCACAGCTCTTCGGTCTCGTAGGCCATGGCGCGGGCGTCGAACACGCCGTCGTGCTGGACGAGGCACTTGAACCGGTCGGGCCACTGACCGGCGATCCAGTTCATCATGTAGCCACCGTAGCTGGCACCCAGCGCGCAAGCATTGTCGGCGTCGAGCTGCGGGTCCTGGCTGGTGGCGTGAGCCAGGCCGAGCTTCAAATCCTCAAGCGGCTTGCCGCCCCAGTCGTTGCGGATGGAGTCGGTGAAGGCCTGCCCGTAGCCGGTGGAGCCGTGGAAATCGATCGAGACCACACCGTAGCCCGGCGCTGCGAACGCCCGAGGGTTCCAGCGGTAGGACCAGCCATTGCCGAAGCTGCCCTGCGGTCCGCCGTGGACGACGAAGGCGATCGGCAGCTTGGCCGTGACGCCCGCCGGCTTGAGCTTGATGCCCCACACCTTGTCGCCATTCGCGCCTGCGAAGCTGAAGCGGTCGAAGCTGACCGGGTCGAGCTCCGCCAACAGGTCGCGGTTGACATTGGTCAGCTGGGTGGACCGGCCTCGCCGGTCGATGCGGAACAGGTCATCCGGCTTGTGGACGCTGTTGAGGGTATAAAGGACCGAGCCGTCCCGCAGGATGCGGGCATTATGGGCAGTGCCGTCGCGGGTCAGGCGGGTGACGCGGCCGGTCGCCACTTCGACCCGGAACAGCGGATTGTCGAGCGTGTCCTGCGCATCGACGATGATGCTTCGGCCGTCCGGAGCCCAGCTGATCGAGCCGGCGGAACGATCCCAATCCTGCGTAAGCGGACGGACGGCGCCTGACGCCAAGTCACGCAGCATCACGACCTGACGATCCGACTCGTAGCCCGGGCGCGCCATCGCGACATAGGCTAGCGTGCGGCCATCCGGGGAGACGGCCGGCAGCGTGTCGGTCGCATCGTTGGCATCGGTCAGGTTGGTCGGCGGAGCGCTTCCGTCTGCCGGAGCTGCGAAGATGTCGAGATTGGTCGAGGTCGCCTCGATCCGGCCGGCTTCACGCAGGGCGAAAAATACGGTCCGGCCATCACGGGAGAAGGCGATCTCCTCGCCCCCGCCGAAGGGCTTGGACGGCGTGTCGCCGACCAGCGCGCCGGTGACGCGGACCCCTGCCCCGGTCAGCCGCCCGTTCTCGATCGGGAAGCTGTAGATGCGCGAGCGGGTGCCCGGCTCCGCCCAGCTGTCCCAGTGGCGGACGAACAGCTGATCGTAGACCCGGCCCGAGCCTTCCGGCTTGGCCGAAAAGGTTGTCGCGGCACAGGCAAGGTCGGGGCAATCCTTCTGGTCGGCCCAGACGATCACCCGGTCGCCCGTCGGCGCGATCTTGAAGCCGGACACGGCGGCGCCAAAGTCGCTGATGGCCTGCGCCGCGCCACCGAGTGGCATACGGTGGAGCTGGTCGCGCTCGCCGACCGACTTGAGGAAGTACAGCGATCCGTCCGGCCCGAACACGGCGTCATGAGCCCCCTCCGCGCCCGCGATCGGCTGCGGCGCGGTGCCCTTGCGGGCGAGGTCCAGGCTATACAGACGGTTGTTGCGCTTGTTGGCGGCCAGGTCCGTGTCCGAGATGGTGAACACCGCGGTGCGGCCGTCCGGCGACACTTCGGGCGCGCCGAGGCGGTGCATCATGTGCATGTCCGTGGCCGTCATCGGACGGGCGGCGGCAGCGGTGGGAAGGGCAAGGGCGGCGGCCGCGACGGCGGCAAGCAGGGTAAGCTTCGTCATGGCGCACAGGGGTAGCAGCGGGGGAGGCGAGCGCAAGGGTGTCAACCTCCCCACGCTTTCGTGGGGAGGTGGCACCGCGAAGCGCTGACGGAGGGGGTTCTTCGTCAAGCAGAAGAACCCTCTCCACCATTCTTCGGATGGGCCCCCTCCCCGGCAAACGAGGATTTTAGAATTGCGCTCCCGTGATGCGCGAAATCTCTCGCTTCACATGCTCGTCCACGATTTCGGGAAGGTGCTGATCCAGCCACTCCTTGAGGATCGGGCGCAGCATCTCGCGGACCACCTGTTCGAGCGGGTTGGCCTGCGGCTGCGGCGGCGGCGCGGTGGCGGCAACCTCCTGCAGCGCAGCAAGCTTCTGGCGGCTGGACTGAGCAGCATCCTCGGAAACCAGCGGCGGTCCAAGGTCAACCTCTGGCAGCGCCAGCTCCTCGACGACCGGTTCGTCGAGTTCGAGCACCTCCTCCGCTGCGGGCTCCTCCGCCTCGGCAGCCATCGGCGGCGGCGCGGCGGCGCGCAGCTCCTTCTCTTCCGCGATCACTTTCTTGATCGAGGCAAGGATGTCTTCCATCGAGGGTTCGCGCGGATCAGCCATTGGGCAACGCTAGCCCTAACGGCGCGGCTCTGTCACCCCTGTCGGCTGAACCGCGGCCGGTTGCTCCGCCGGAGTGACGGTGCGGGTGGAGGTCGGCGTGTGCCGCCGGTCGTTGGCCCAGTCGTTCCAGTTGCCCGACACGCGGCGGTAATTGCCGAGCGGATCGTAGAGCGGCCCACCTTCAAGGCCGAGATCGTCCGCTTCGGCCTGCCCCATGGCGTTGAGCAGCTGGAAGCCGGCCACATAAGCGTCGCGCCGCGCGCTCACCAGGGCGACCTGCGAATTGAGCAATTCCTGCTCGGCGTTCAGCACCTCGATAATGGTGCGGGTGCCGACACTGCGCTCCGCCCGGGCCCCCTCCAGGGCCAGCTCGTTGGCCGACACCGCAACCTGGTTGGACGCGATCGCCCGCTGTGCCGCATCGTAGGTGGCGAAGGCGGAGCGGGTGTTGGCGACGACCAGCCGCTCGGTGCCGATCACCTGCTCGAGAACCTGCCCCTCAATGGCCTGCGCCTGGCGGATTCGCGCGGCCGGAGCCCCGCCCTGATAGAGCGGGATGCGCGTGTTCAGGCCGACGCTGGTCTCGGTGCCCGATCGCGACAGACCGGCCGGCTGATCGCCGCCGAGCGCATTGACGTAGGTGCCGGACACGACGCCGGCCAGCGTCGGCAGGCGGTCGGCGCGCGCGGTGCGGACGTCGAGGCCGGCGGCCTCGGCCTGCCGCACGATGGCGATCACATCGGGATTCTGGACGAGAGCGATCCGCACTGCTTCATCGGCCGTCGCTGGGAGCGGCGGCAGCGGCGGCGGGGGTGCGAGGGCGTCGGGCCGTTCGCCGACTACGCGACGGTAATTTTCCTCGCTGGTGGCCAGCCGCGCCTGCGCCGTGGCGACGTTGGAGCGGGCGAGCGACAAGCGCGCTTCCGACTGGGCGACGTCGGTGCGGGTGACGTCGCCGATCTCAAACCGGTCACTGGTCGCTTCCAGGTTGGTGGTCAGCACCCGGACCTGGTTCTGGTTCAGCTCAACGATCGCCCGGTCGCGGATAACGTCCATGTAAGCGGCGACCGCTTCGGTGAAGATGTCGCCTTCCACCGCACGCAGCAAAGCCCGCCCGGCAGCGACGCGCGTCTGCGCCGCAGCGACGCTGTTGCGTACCCGGCCGCCCTGGAACAGCGGCACGCTGAGGTCGGCGCCGCCGGTCACCGTCGGTCCCTTGCCCTGACCGGTGTCGAGGATTCCCGAGCGGGTAAGATCACGGTTGAGCCCGACGTTGGCCAGAACCTGCGGCCGGCCCGCGGCGCGGGCAATGGCGACGGTCGCATCGGTGGCGCGAAGCGACTGGCGCTGGGCGGCGATGGTGGGATTGGTCCGGTAGGTCGACACCAGCGCCTCACGGAGCGTGTCGGCGGAAGCGGAGCCTGCGAGTGTCAGCGCGCCAAGCGCCGCGGTTGCCAGGAAGCGGGTCACGAGCTTGGGTACTCCTAGAAAGAGAAAACGCGCGGCCGCTGGAAACCGGGCAGCGGCGGCGCGGACGTGTCCGCAACCGACTTGACGCCGAAGCCATGGAATGAGCGGCGACCCACGACCAGCCGGCCGACCCCGTTCTCCAGCAGGCAGGCACCGAGCCGGCCGTCGGTCTTCAGCTGGTCGATCAGAGCGTCGGGAATATATTCGACCTGACCGTCGATCAGCACGATGTCGAACGGTGCCGCATCGGGGACGCCCGCCGCCAGCTCTCCTGATGCAACCCTGATGCGCCCGGCAAGGCGGCCGAGTTGCTCAAGCAGCTGCGGATCGTTTTCCAGGGCGACGACATCCAGGCCCATCTCGGCCAGCACCGCCGCCGCATAGCCGGAAGCGGCGCCAACCACGAGTGCCTTCTCGCCGCGAAGGGGGGCAAGCTCGGTCAGCATCCGTCCAAGGGTCACCGGCGGCGGCAGTGCCCGGCCTTCACCAAGCGGCAGGTTGCGGTCGATGTAGGCCAGCGGCTTCGAGGCGGCCGGAACGAACTCCTCGCGCGGGACGATCGCCATCGCGGCGATCACCGTCGGATCGGTCACCGCCTGCGGGCGAAGCTGGCTGTCGATCATCGCGCGGCGCGCGGCGCTGAAATCCATTCTGGTCCCCGTCTCTCCACTGTCTTATTGCAGTAAGACAGCCTCATTGCAATCACCCTTACACCGGACCATCGCGCCTCGCAAAGCTCCCGCGACGCCGTTCGTCGAACGGGGAGTGAAGCGCATCGAGAGGGAGAAGAGATCATATTGCGTCTCTGCGGGCAAGCCGCTCTAAGCCATTCGGCCGATGCCAAGTCGCTGCTTTGCCGAGGGATTTACATGCGCCGCACGAACGTTTCCTGTCTTGCCCTGGCCGTGACGCTGTTCCTGGCCGGAGCCGGGGCACCGCTTGCGGCGCAGAGTCGGACGACCGCTGCCGGAACCCTGCAGCGCGGATGGAAGGTCGGCGACGGGCTGCAGGCCGACCCGGCGGTGCGCTTCGGCATCCTCCCCAACGGCATGCGCTACGTGATCCGGCGCAACGCCACGCCGCCCGGCGAAGCTTCGCTCCGGCTGCGGATCGACACCGGCTCGTTGAACGAGAGGGAAGACCAGCGCGGCCTTGCCCACTTCCTCGAGCATATGGTGCTGAACGGCACCCGCAACGTGCCCGAAGGCGAGTTCGTGCGCCGGCTGGAGCGGAACGGCCTCAAGTTCGGTCCGGACACCAATGCGTCCACCGATTTCGAGGAGACCGTCTACAAGCTGGAGTTGCCTGAAACCGACAAGGAGACGGTGGACACCGCCTTGTTCCTGTTGCGGGAAGTGGCGGACAAGGCCCTGCTTGAAGCGAAAGCGATAGACTCGGAGCGGGGGATCATTCTCGCGGAGGAGCGCACCCGGTCCACTCCGCAGCAGCGCCAGAGCATCCATGAAATCGGCTTTCTCTTCCCGGGCCAACTGCTGCCGGAGCGCATTCCGATCGGCACGGATACGGTGATCCGCACGGCGCCGCGCGACCGCTTCGTGGAATTCTACAATGCTTTCTACCGCCCGGAAAATGCCACGCTGGTCGCGGTCGGCGACTTCGACATCGATGCGATGGAAGCCAGGATCAGGACGCAGTTTGGTGATTGGAAGGGCGAAGGCCAGCCTGGCCGCATTGCGGACCAGGGGCAAGTCGCCCGACGCGGCGCCGATGCCGGCCTGTTCGTCGACCCGGCGATGGCGACGCGGGTCTCGGTGAGCTGGGTCCGCCCGGCCGACACCAATCCGGACAGCCGTGCGCGACGGATCAAGGACACGATCGAAGGTCTGGGTCTTGCCATATTCAACCGTCGGCTGGAGCGGATCGCCGCATCCGACAAGGCGCCCTTCGTGGCCGCGAACGGCGGTGAAAGCCAGTTCGCCGACACGGGCGACGTGACACAGCTGATTGCAGTTGCTCGTCCCGGCGAGTGGCGCGAGGCACTTGCGGCGATCGATGCGGAGCAACGCAGGCTGGTGCGGCATGGCGTCGCGCCCGCGGAACTGGCCCGCGAGATCACCCAGGGCCGCACGGCCCTGACCGGTGCGGTCTCCGCGGCATCGACCCGCAGCACGCGAGCGCTTGCCGACGGGCTGGTGGGAACGCTCAACGACGACAACACCCCGACCACGCCCGAAGCAAGGCTGGCCCTGTTCGAGGAGGCGGTCAGGGGCATCACTCCGGCCACGGTCAACCAGGCGGTCGCCCGCCTGTTCAGCGGCTCAGGCCCGCTGCTGTACATGACTGCGCCCGCTCCGCCGGAAGGCGGCAAGCAGGCGCTGCTGTCCGCATATCGCGACGCCAGCCGGATGGCAGTGGCGCCGCCTGCGGCCCAGCGGGCGCAGGCCTGGCCCTACGCGGGCTTCGGGGCGCCCGGCCAGGTCGTCGAACGGCGGGAGCTGGCCGAACTCGGCGCGACCGCCGTTCGCTTTGCCAACGGAGTGCGGCTGACCGTCAAGTCGACCGACTTCAGGAAGGACCAGATCCTTGTTCAGGCGCGGATCGGCGACGGCAAGCTCGACCTCGATCCGACGAGGCCCAACCCCGAATGGGCGATCGCCGCAGGCGGCTTCACGATGGGCGGGCTCAAGAGGATCAGCGCGGAGAACATGCGGGAAGCCCTGAACGGCAAGCTCTACAGCGGCAGCTTTGGCCTGGATGACGATGCCTTTGTGCTTGGCGGCTCTACCCGCCCAGCCGACTTCGCCACCCAGTTGCAGGTGCTGGCGGCCTATGTGGCCGAACCGGGGTGGGGGCCGTCCGGCTGGGACCGGCTGCGGTCGCTGTCGGGCACCATCCAGGATCAGCTTGCATCCACTCCGGGCGGTGTGTTCAACCGCGATGCCGATGCCCTCCTCCGCCGCGGCGATCCCCGCTGGCGGACCCCGACGCGGGGGGAAATGGCGGCGAGCAGCATCGGCGATGCCCGGGCGCTGCTTGCCGGACCGCTGACCAATGATCCGGTAGAGCTGGTGATCGTCGGCGATATCACCGCGGACGAAGCCATCCGGCAGGTGGCCGCGACCTTCGGCGCGCTGCCGCCGCGCACAGGGAAGGCCGCGTCTCGGCCCACGCTGGCCTTTCCGGCCGGCACCCCGGAGCCGGTAACCTTGACCCACAAGGGCCGCGAGGATCAGGGTCTGGCGTTCATCGCCTGGCCGACGCTCGGCTTTTACGCCGACCCCCGGCTGGTCCGCACCTTGAACGTCCTCGCCGCGGTCTTCCAGCTGCGACTGAACGACAGGATTCGCGAGAAGGAGGCGGTGTCGTACAGTCCGGTCGGAAGCCATGCATCGTCCGATACGTTCAGGGACTACGGCTACATGTTCGGCCGGGTGGAAGCGCCTCCCGCGGCCCTCCCCGCCTTCCTGCGGGAGGCGCAGGCGATCGCAACGGAGCTCCGCACCACGCCGGTCACCGCAGATGAGCTGCAGCGAGCGGTCAAGCCGCTGACCGAGCGGCTGCAGCGCGAGCGACAGGGGAATGGCTGGTGGCTGAGCCAGCTCGCCGGCGCCGCCACCGACCCGCGGCGGGTCGAGGCGATCACCAGCCAGCTGCGCGATTATCAGGCGGTCACTCCCGCGGCTCTCAAGCAGGCGGCGGAGCGCTACCTCCTCCCCGCCAAGGCCTATAAGGTGGTCGTGGTGCCCGAGAAGAGCGCGTCGAAGAACTGAAAGGGAGCCGGGTGGCCGTCAGGCGGCGGCGTGAAGCTCGGCAAAGCTGCGGAACTGCGCTTGCAGGTTACGGTCAGTCATTCGCGAGGTGAGGTCCTCCACGACCTCGACCAGCGAATCGCCGCGCGGAAGGCCTCCGTCCTGGAACGCCATCGCCCAGTCGCCGAACGCCCGCTCTGAGATGCTGACGCTGCTCAGGACCACACAGGCGAAATGGCGATGGTCCTGCTTGATCCTGTCGTAGGTCTGGAGCACCGCATGTGTCGGGCCTTCGAGCACCTGGAGGAACCGGGTGCCGCCAACCACCAGCAGGCCGCTCACGTCGACCAGGCCGTTGTTGCGGATCGAGGTGGCGAGGATGTCGCGCAGCTGCCGATCATTGAGCGGCATCCGAGCTGTGCTGATGTATACGATCTGATGCATTTCCGCGCTCTTCTCAAATCTCGTTCAATAGTTGCTAATACGGATCAGTTAACAATTGCTTGGTACCGCAAGCGACCGGCGCGGGTTGAAATCCGCTGGGTAGCCGGTAAGGGCGAGGCACGCATTGCCGTCGGCCCGATGGCGGAGTGGTTACGCAGAGGACTGCAAATCCTTGCACGCCGGTTCGATTCCGGCTCGGGCCTCCAATGCACTGGCCTCGCTTGCCAGCCCAGCAACCTGCCCCACTGGACCGCGGCTGCGGAAATTGGGAAAGAGCGGCATGGCGATCCTTGTTACCGGAGCGGCCGGCTTCATCGGCTTTCATACAGCGCGGGCCTTGCTGGCGCAGGGCGAGGAGGTCGTCGGGATCGACAACCTCAACCCCTATTACGACGTCCGGCTTAAGGAAGCGCGCGTCGATGCGCTTCGGCAGGAGCATGGGGAACGCTTCTCCTTTCGCCGCGCTGACTTCGCCGATGCGGAGCAACTCAATGCAGCTGTCGCGGAGACCGACTTCGAGAGCATCGTGCATCTTGGAGCGCAAGCCGGGGTGCGGCACAGCATCACCGATCCGCAATCGTTCGTGCAGTCGAACCTGGTCGGACACGGAAACATCCTGGAGCTCGCCCGCGCACGGCAGGTCCGACACCTGGTCTATGCCTCGTCCTCCTCGGTCTATGGGGCGAATTCCAGCGTCCCTTTCCGGGTGGAAGACCGGACTGACCAGCCGATGTCGCTCTATGCCGCGACCAAGCGCTCGAACGAGCTGATGAGCGAGAGTTACGCAAGCCTGTATCGCTTGCCCGCGACCGGCCTACGCTTCTTTACGGTCTACGGGCCCTGGGGCCGACCGGACATGGCGATGTGGCTGTTTACCAGGGCGATCCTCGACGGCGAGCCGCTGCGGCTGTTCAACAACGGCGAGATGCGGCGAGACTTCACCTATGTCGACGACGTCGTCGCTGGAGTGGTCGCCTGCCTGGACTCGCCACCCGCCGATGACGGCCGGCCCAAGGCAGGGGGGAGCAGCACGCCGCACGCGCTGTACAACATCGGCAATCATCGATCCGAAGAACTGATGCGACTGATTGCGCTCCTGGAGCAGGCGATCGGGCGCAAGGCGACGATTGAGCCGCTTCCGATGCAGCCGGGCGATGTGCGCGAGACGTTCGCGGACATCGGTGCGATCGAGCGTGATCACGGCTTCAAGCCGCGCACGAGCATCGACGAAGGCGTCCCCCGCTTTGTCGATTGGTTCAAGCGCTATCACGGCCTGGCGTAGGCTCGCCGGCAAGCAGCGCAAGCAGTGCGAACGTCGCTAGCCAATGTTCACCCGCATAGTCGCCGACGATGTGCGGGAGGGCGGCGGACAGGTGTTCGTCGGCGAGTTGTTCCAGACGGCGCTGCCCGGGATTGGGCGCGATCTTGCGGGCGATCGCGCGAAGGGCCCATGCACGGCTGAGGTTCAGCCCGTCGAGATGGGCGATCTTGCCGTCGCTGCGGTCGGACACGAAGGCCGGCGTGAAACGGTTGACCGCACCGCCGTCGAGCAGGAACCCCTCGAACCAGGAGGTGAACCCCTCGGGTTCGCGCACCCGGCTCATCAGCAGCGCGACGCTGAGCCCCGGGGAGAGGAACTCGTCCCCTCCCGGCTCCCAGCCGCGATACTCGCGCTCTGGCCCAAAAACGCGCTCCGTCCATTCCTCGACGATCCGCAGCAGTTCGGCGTCGCGGTCCATGGCCCACTCATGAGCCAGCGTCAGCGCGAAGGCGGTGTTGAAGTGGGTTCCAACCGTGATCGGATAGGTCAGCTTCGACAGGTAGCTCTTGAACCGCTCGGCGAACGCGCAGGCGAGCGGATCAAGTGCCCTGCCCCAGCTTTGGCCGCCATGCCGCTCCGCTTCCCCGTGCAGGGCAAGCAGCCAGGCCCAGCCGTACGGCCGCTCGAAGCCGCCCGATTGGGGCCGGTCGAGGTAGGCGAGTTCCACCGCGACCTTGGCCGGCGTGAAGCTGCCGTCCGCCAGGTCGGCGATCGCTGCGGCTTCGGGGAGGTCGGGAAAGCGGCGGCGGATCGTCAGCAGGGTCCACCAGCCGTGGACGCAGCTATGCCAATCGAAGCTGCCAAAGAAGATGGGGTGGAGCTCGCGCGGCGGGCGCGCATCCTCATCGCCCAGCAGGACATGGTCGAGCTTGTGGGGATATTCCTGCCCGACATGGCTCAAGGCGATGCGGGCGAAGCGGCCGGCCCACTCCGCATCCAGCGGGGGAACGCTCACCGGAACGCCGCCCAGTAGATGATGGCGATGTTGACCAACAGCAGCGGCAACGCGGTCATCACCTGCGCTCGGATCACGCCATATTGGTCCTGCAGCTCCAGCAGGGCGGCGGGCACCAGATTGAAGTTGGCGGCCATGGGGGTCATCAGCGTACCGCAGAAACCCGCCAGCATGCCCACCGCGCCGACCACTGCCGGGTCCCCGTCATAGGTCTGGATCAGCAGCGGCACGCCGATGGCCGCGGCCATGACGGGAAAAGCCGCAAAGGCATTGCCCATGATCATGGTGAACAGCGCCATTCCGACCGCGAAGACCAGCACCGTCAGAAAAACACTTCCGCCCGGGATTGCGGCGCGGGTGAGCGATCCGATGATCTCGCCGATGCCAGCGGCCGCGAACAGCACGCCGAGCGCGGCGAGCATCTGCGGCAGCACCGCGGCCCAGCCGATGGCGTCGATCAGCCGCCTCCCCTCCTGCAAGGGCGCCAGGGCTGGCGGGCGCAGCCAGGCGAAGATGGTTGCAATGGCGAGCAGCACGCCGAGGCCGAGGAAGACGTAGGTCTCGCGCTTGGGCTCGATCCAGCCGGAGGTGCCGAGCGGCGTGTAATTGTACAGCAGGGTTCCGAACAGCGCTGTCGCCGGGATGATCAGCGCTGGGAGGAAGAGGCGATTGCCGTACCGCTCGGACCAGGCCTGGCGCTGCTCAACGCTGCTCGTCGGAGGCGAGCTCCGACCGATGAAGCCGAAGCCGGCAAGCCCGGCAAGCCCGAGGACCAGTATGCCGTTGCCGAAGTCGCCGAGGCGGTCGCCCGCCAGCAGGCTCAAGGCCATCAGGCCCCAGAACGCGGCATTGCCGAAGCGCTTTGAATGGTCGCGATCGAGTGCGCTGAGCAGGGCGAATGCCGCGAACATCGCCCCCGCCAGCGCATAGAGCCACTGGAGGGTGATCATGCGTCCCCTCTCCGCTCGTCCCGAGCGTAGTCGCGGGACATTCGAGCCGGCGCGTCAGGGCTGCGCCGGGCATGACTGGCCAAAGTCCGGTCAAGCATCAGCAACCGCGCCCCGTGCACCAGGAAAGCCGCGATCGCGCTGGGGATGGCCCACAGCGCCAGCTCCAGCGGCGCAAGATTGTAGCCGTAGGTCGCCAGCGTCTGCTGAATGAGGACGATGGAGCCAATCGCGAAGAAGATGTCCTCGCCGAAGAACAGGCCCACATTGTCGGTAGCCGCGGAATAGCTCTTCACCGTGTCGGCCACCTCCGGCTCCAGTTCGCCGTGCTGCCGTTCGGCTGCGGCGAGAGCCATCGGGGCGACCAGCGGACGGACGGTCTGCGGATGGCCAGCCGTCGAATGGAGTCCGATCGCCGCGGTGACCTGGCGGTAGAGCAGGTAGAGGATCAGCAGCCGCCCTGTGGTGGCGCCACGCATCGAGCGAATCACCGCCGCGGCGCGTTGCTGGAGGCCGAAGCGTTCCAGCAGGCCAATCACCGGCAGTACGATCCAGACGATGGCGATGATGCGGTTGTCGTTGAACGCCTTGCCGAAGGTGGAGACGACCTCGGCCAGGTCCATGCCGCCGAGGAGTCCGGTGACAATCGCAGCGGTGGTGACCACCAGCATCGGGTTGAGCTTCAGCGCGAAGCCGAACACGACGACGAGGATGCCGAGGAGAGGGAGATAGTTGCTCATTGCGCGTCTCCGCTCGGATTGGGCGCGCCATACCCTCCCCCACCCGGCGTCTGGATGACGAAGCGGTCGCCCACCTGCATGTCGACGAACGCGGTTGCGCCGAGCTCCTCCACCGACCCGTCCGTCCGCTCGATCCAGTTGCGGCCCGGCTGGGCATCCGCTCCGCCGGCTAGCCCACGCGGCGGGACACGCCGGCGATTGGCGAGGATGTTGGCGCGCATCGGCTGGAGGAAGGTCACCGCCCGCTCCACCCCATCGCCGCCATGGTGAGCCCCAGCTCCGCCGGAGCCGCGGCGGATTGCGAACCGGTCCAGCCGGACCGGGAGCCGGGTTTCGAGGATCTCCGGATCGGTCAGGCGGCTGTTGGTCATGTGAGTCTGCACCGCGCTGGTGCCGTGGTGGTCCGCTCCCGCGCCGGACCCGCCGCAGATGGTCTCATAATATTGGTGGCGTTCGTTGCCGAAAGTGAAGTTGTTCATCGTCCCCTGCGATGGCGCCAGCCGGCCGGTCGCGGCGAAGAGGGCGTCCGTTACCACCTGGCTGGTCTCCACATTGCCGGCAACAACCGCCGCCGGGAAGGAAGGGCTGAGCATGCAGCCCTCCGGGACGATCAGCTGGATCGGACGGAGGCAGCCGTCGTTCATCGGGATTGCGTCGTCGATCAATGTTCGGACAACGTAAAGGGCAGCTGCCCGCGTGATCGAGCGCGGAGCGTTGAAGTTGCTGGGCAGCTGCTCGCTCGTCCCGTGGAAGTCGAACGTCGCGCCGCGATTTGCGCGGTCGATGCGGATGGCGACCCGGACCACGGCGCCATTGTCCATTTCGTAGGCGAACTCACCATCCTCCAGCCGGTCGAGCAGCCGGCGTACTGACTCCTCGGCGTTGGCGAGGACATGGTCCATGTAGGCCGCGACGACCTCTGCCCCATTGTCGCGTACCGCCTGCCCGAGCCCCTCGGCCCCGCGCGTACAGGCTGCAAGCTGCGCCTTCAGGTCGGCGATGTTGCGGTCGGGCTTTCGTGCAGGCCACGATCCCGAAGCCAGCACCGCGCGCATCTCCTGCTCGCGGAACTCCCCTTCGTCGACCATCAGCAGATTGTTGATCAGCACTCCTTCATCGTGGATCGTGCGGCTGTCGGGGGGCATGGAGCCGGGAGCGATGCCGCCGACGTCCGCATGGTGCCCTCGCGCCGCGACGAACGCGAACGGGCGCTCCCCGTCGCTTTCGGTGAAAACCGGCACGATGACCGTGATGTCAGGCAGGTGGGTTCCGCCGCGATACGGGTCGTTGAGGACATAAGCGTCGCCCGGCCGGATGCCCCGCCCATCACGACCCTCGCCGCGGCTTTCGATGATCGTGCGAATGCTTTCGCCCATTGAGCCGAGATGGACCGGGATGTGGGGCGCGTTCGCGATCAGCGCCCCGCCGGCATCGAACAGCGCGCAGGAGAAATCCAGCCGTTCCTTGATGTTCACGGACGTGGCCGTCGCCTGCAGCGCGACCCCCATCTCCTCGGCGATGGCCATGAACAGATTGTTGAAGATCTCGAGGCGGACCGGATCAACCTCGGTGCCGATGGCGGCGGCGCGCTCAGCCGGTTTGGTGCGGGTGAGGATGAGCGTGCCGTCCTGCGCCAGTACCGCGCTCCAGCCGGGCTCCACGACCGTGGTGGAGGACGGGTCGAGGATGAGCGCCGGGCCAGCAACGGGGTCGGAGCCGAGCTGGTCGCGGCCAAATATACTCCTCCCGGCGATTTCGCGGAGAGGTCGCAGGGCGGAGCGCTGGCGTAAGGGTTCTTTGTCGACGGGAACAACCCCTCCACCATCCTGCGAATGGTCCCCGTCACCGGCAGATGCCTGAGAGGATCGAGCCTCCACCACAAGCGCGTCGACGATCACCTCGCCGTCGCGATCCGCATAGCCGAACCTCTGGCGGTGAAGCGCATGGAACGCCTCTCGCATCTCCTCCGGCGCGGCAAGCACCAGTTCCAACGCCGTGTCACTCCCCGCCAGTCGCAGCCGGGCGCGGCGCTCGAGGCAAATGTCTTCGGCCGCGACTCCCTGCTGGACGAGGGCAATTCGGGCGACCTCCTCGAGCGCCGCCAGCTCCTCGGCGGGATCGCTCCCCAACGGCCGCAGCCAGCTCTGCTCGCGAATTGTCTTCACCTCCGCCAGGCCGATCCCATAGGCTGAAAGAACCCCCGCAAGCGGGTGAATCAGGATGCGCTCCATCCCGAGCGCGTCGGCGACCCGGCACGCATGCTGCCCGCCCGCACCGCCAAAGCAGGCAAGGGTGTAACGGGTGACATCATGGCCTCGTGCGATGCTGATCTTGCGGATTGCCGCGGCCATGTTGTCGTCGGCGATCGCCAGGAAGCCTTCCGCGATCTCCTCCAGCGACTTGGCTCCGCCCAGCGCGTCCGCCACCTCCTGCAGCCGCGCGCGCGACGCATCCAGATCGAGCGCCAGGTCGCCGGAGGGGCCGAACACGGCCGGAAACTCCTCGCCTAGGATTCGGCCGAGGAACAGATTGCAATCGGTGACGGTCAGCGGACCCCCGTTGCGGTAGCATGCCGGGCCGGGTCGTGCCCCCGCACTCTCGGGCCCCACCCGGAAGCGCATGCCGTCAAAGCGGCACACCGATCCTCCGCCCGCGGCCACCGTGTGGATCTGCATCATCGGCGCCCTGATCCGCACTCCGGCGACGATGCTCTCCTCGGCCAACTCCAGCCGCCCCGCATAGTGCGACACGTCGGTCGAGGTGCCGCCCATGTCGAAGCCGATCAGTCGCGCCTCCTCGCCTTGCGGCACGTGCGAGGCGCAGGCCGCGACCATGCCGACCACTCCGCCCGCCGGTCCCGACAGGATCGCATCCTTGCCCCGAAACGCTCCCGCGCGCGTCAGGCCTCCGTTCGACTGCATGAAGTGGAGGTCCGTTCCGTCGGGCAGGCCGGCCGAAACCCGCTCAACGTAGCGGCGCAGCACCGGGGAGAGATAGGCATCCACCACTGTCGTGTCGCCGCGGCCGATCAGCTTGATCAGTGGCGCGACCTCGTGACTGGCCGATACCTGCGAAAAGCGAAGCTCCCGCGCGATGCGCGCCAGCGCAGCTTCGTGCGCTGGAAAGGCCCATCCGTGCATCAGCAGGATGGCGACAGCGTCAAAGCCGTCCCGCTGCAAGCTCCCCAGAACGTCCCGCGCCCGCGTCTCGTCCAACGCCTCCAGCACCGTCCCATCGGCACCGACCCGCTCGTCCATTTCGACGGAACGATCGTAGAGCATCGCTGGCAAGCGGATGTGCCGCGCGAAGATGTCGGGGCGGGCCTGATAACCGATCCGCAGGCAGTCTGCGAAGCCGCGCGTTGTCACCAGGGCTACCCGCTCGCCCTTGCGTTCCAGCAGTGCGTTGGTCGCCACCGTCGTTCCCATCCGCACCGTCCGCACTTCGCCGCCCTCTTCGAGCAGGACGCGGCGGATGCCTTCGAGCGCCGCGTCGGCGTAGTGGTCAGGGTTCTCCGACAGCAGCTTGACCACCCGCCGCTGACCGCCCGGGCCATGCGCGACGATGTCGGTAAAGGTGCCACCGCGGTCGATGGCGAAATCCCAGGCATTGCTCACCGCCCCTTCAGAGCAGAAGACGAGGCGGTGCTCAACGACACTTTCCCCTCGCGGTCCGCCTCCGTAAGGCAGTGGTCATGCCTACCGTATCCGTGACGACGCGCGATGGCCGCACCAAGGAGATCGTCGGCACCGCCGGCCGGTCGCTGATGGAGAGCCTTCGCGGCGGCGGAATCGAGGAGGTCCTGGCGCTGTGCGGCGGCTGCTGCTCCTGCGGCACCTGCCACGTCTACGTGGCCGAGGACTGGATCGCCCGTCTTCCGCCGATCGGCGACGACGAGGATGATTTGCTGGACTTCTCAGATGTCCGCCAGCCGAACAGCCGCCTCTCCTGCCAGATTCGACTGACCGACGTGCTGGATGGGATCGCCGTCACCGTCGCGCCTGAAGATTGACGATGCTGCGGGCGGCATCGTGGCTGTGCGGCTGGCTGTTCCTGCTGATCGGCGCAATCGGGATCGTGGTCCCGTTGCTTCCGACGGTAGTGTTCTGGATCGTCGCGGCCTTCTTCTTTTCGCGCGGAAGCCCGAGCTTCGAGCGCTGGCTGCTGCGCCACCCGGTAGCCGGGCCGCACATCCTTGCCTGGCGTGAGCGGCGCGCGATCAGTCGCCGCGGAAAGGCCGCCGCGACGATCGCGCTGGCGGTGAGCGGTCTCACCGGATTAATCGCTCTCCCCGTCCCGCTCGGCCTCGTTCCCGCCATTGTCGGGCTTTGCGCCGGCGGATGGATCTGGACCCGCCCGGACTAGCGCGGCCCCTTCCCGGCGCTTACATGGCCGCCATGCTTCGCGCTGCAATTTTCCTGTTCGTCCTCGCCGCCCCGGTCGCGGCCAAGGCGCCGCAGGTGCATGTCTCCGGCTGGGCCCGCGCCAGCATCCCGGGCCAGGATCGCACCGCCGCCTACCTGTCGATCCACAATGCGGCCGCTGCTGGAGACCGGCTGGTCGCGGTTTCGACCCCCGCGGCATCCAAGGCCACAATTCACCAGACGCGCCTCGCCGGAGGCAACGTGCAGATGCGACCCTTGCCATCTCTCGAGATTGCACCGGGCCGGGCAGTCGCCATGAAGCCTGGCGGAATGCATTTGATGCTGACCGGCCTCAAGGCGCCCCTGCGGGCTGGCCGGCAGCTGCCGCTGACGCTGCGGTTCCAGCGGGCGGGCGTGGTCCGCACGTCCGTTCCGGTCCAGCCCTTGACCTTCCGGGCTGCCGATGAACACCGACACTAAGCCGGCCCGAACGCCGCTACAGAAAGTGCGGATCGCCATCTGGCTCCTGGTGGGCCTAGCGGCGATCGGCTTTGCCATATTGCTCGCGACCCGCGGCAATGGTCCCGGATCGACCGCGCAGTCGTCCCGCCTGGACTTCATGGTGGGCGGACCGTTCACACTGACCGGCGCCGACGGCAACCCTTTCTCCAGCACGGCGCTGGCCGGCAAGCCCTACGCGTTGTTCTTCGGCTTTACCCATTGCCCCGACGTTTGCCCGGCCACCCTCGCGCGCCTTGCGAACCTTCGTCAGCGGCTCGGGGGAGGCGCCGACTCCTTCAACATCGTGTTTGTCACGGTTGACCCGGAGCGCGACACGCCCGCGGAGATGCGAGCCTATACGCAGATGTTCGATACGCCGGTGATCGCCCTCACCGGCTCCCCGGCTCAGGTCCAGCAGGTCGTCAAGCAGCACGCCGCCTATGCAGCCAAGGCGCCGGACAACGACGCGCCAGACGGCTACACGATGGATCATACAGCGGCCGTGCTGCTGTTCGATCGCAAGGGCGAGTTCCAGTCGACCATCGCGCTGGAGGAACAGGACGCGCCTGCCTTAGACAAGCTGAAGCGCCTGACGGCCTAAGCTCCCGTGCGGACCGCCGTTCGCACCCGCCCGAGCAGGCGCTCCATGGCGGCAACCGACTCCGGCTCGTCCAGCGCCGGAGGGTGACCGACGTTGTGGACAGTGATCAGTTCGGCCTGCTCGCCCAACTCCCGCACCATCCGCTCCGCGACCTCCTGTGAGAACAGGTCGCTCAGCTCGCCCCGAAGAACGGCCACCGGCTTGCCCTTGAGGCCGTCGAGCAAGGGCCAGAGGTTGAACTGGCTGCTCTCGTTGGCCTCATTGAACGGCTGCGAGATGGCCATGTCGTAATCGAGCACGATGCCTCCGCCTTGATCCTCACGGCAGACGCGGTGGGCGAAGGCGAGCCACTGGTCGTGCTTCCATGCCGGGAAGACGTCTGCCTGCACCTCGGCAAAGGCGCGCGCGGCTGCCTCCCAGTCGTCCCACCGCCGCGGGTGGCCGACGAAGCCGCGGATGCGCTCGATCCCCCGCTGGTCTACCTCAGGGCCGACGTCGTTGATCATTGCCCCCGCGATCCGTTCCTCGTCCGTTGAGGCGAGCACCATGGTGACGATCCCGCCGAGCGAAGTGCCGAAGAACACGGCGTCCGCGATGCCCAACTGGTCGAGCAGCTTGAGCACGTCGGCCACATAGGTGCGCGGCATGTAGCGTTCCGGCTGCGGGTCGGGATCGCTCCCGCCGCGGCCGCGAAAGTCCAGCGCAATGATCCGCCAGTCTCCAGCGAACCGCTCCGCGACCGGCTCGAAATCGCGGCTGTTGCGGGTCAGCCCCGGCAGGCAGAGGATCGGCGGCTGGTCGGCCGGGCCGGGATAGTCGCGGTAATGGAGCCGCAGGCCATCGGCACTTGTGATGTATCGGTCCTCGAATGCAGCCATGCGGTTTCCCCCTGGTCCGATCTACCCTATCTCCGTGCCATGCCCCCGACGCAAGCCTACCGCCCCGATCCAGCGATCCTGGAACTGGGACCAGCCTTTTACGATCCCGTCGAACCCGCCCGTTTTCCCCAAGCGGTCCAGCGGTTTCGCAACGAACGCTGGGCGCAGGAGGTCGGGCTGGGCGGGCTGAGCGACGCGGAGTGGTCCGCCCACTTCCACCGCTTCGAGCCGCTCCCCGCCAACCTGCCGCAGCCGCTGGCGCTGCGCTATCACGGGCATCAGTTCCGCCAGTACAATCCCGATCTGGGGGACGGCCGAGGCTTCCTGTTCGGCCAGTTGCGCGACGGGCGAGACCGCCTGCTCGACCTTGGCACCAAGGGCTCCGGCCAGACGCCCTGGAGCCGGCGCGGTGACGGCCGGCTGACGCTCAAGGGCGCAGTCCGCGAAGTGCTTGCGACCGAAATGCTGGAAGCCCTTGGCGTCAACACGTCGAAGACCTTCGCGGTATTCGAAACTGGGGAAGCGCTGGTCCGCGGTGATGAACCGTCCCCGACCCGCTCGGCCGTGCTTACGCGCCTCGGCCATGGGCATGTCCGCATCGGCACCTTCCAGCGCTTCGCCTTCTTCGAAGATGCGGCGAACCTCGCGCGCCTGACCCGCTACTGCCTCGCCAGCCTCTACAACGAGGAGCCGGTCGAGGACGATGGGGCCAACGCGGTGCGGCTGTTCGACCTCGTGGCGAGCGGAACCGCCAGGCTTGCCGCCTCCTACATCGCCGCAGGCTTCGTCCACGGCGTGCTGAACAGCGACAACATCGCCATGTCCTGCGAAAGCTTCGACTATGGCCCGTGGCGCTTCACGCCCGATTGGGATCCGGGCTTCACCGCCGCTTACTTCGACCATTCCGGCCTCTACGCCTTTGGCCGCCAGCCCGAGGCGATCCAGTGGGACGTCGCCCAGCTCGCCGGCTGCCTGGCCTTCCTGGCGGAAGCGCCGCCGCTGTCCGACATCCTGGCCGATTGGAGCGGTCGCTTCCATGCCGCGCTCGGTGAAGCCCTGGTGAGGCGCCTGGGTGTCGCTTTGGCTGGCGAAGAGGCGGACCGGGAGCTTGCCCGTGCGATCGTCGGCGCCCTGGAAACGAAACGGGTCGGCATCGACCGCCTGTTCTTCGACTGGCGCGGCGGCAGGGTGCCTGCCGACCCGACTTACCAGTCGACCGAATTCGAAGAACTTGCCGCGGCCCTGCGCGGACGCGAGCAGCCGGCCGAGCATTCATATTGGTCCGACGCCAATCCCTGCTCCATGCATATCGACGAGGTCGAGGCGATCTGGGCCGCGATCGCGGAAGCCGACGATTGGCAACCGTTCGAGGCGAAGGTCGCCGCCGTCCGGCGCATGGGCGAAGCCATGTCTCAGCCGGGTGAAGTGTAACACTCGTCCTGCGCGGAGGATGCGCTTCGCTCAGGCTGGTTAATTTGGTCAGCCGAAGGTCGCTTGACGGGCCCCCGTGCCCATGCTCCGACGCAGCCGACCAGCGGAGGCTCAATGACCACTTTGATCTCAACCGAACCGGCGACGGGACACGAACTCTGGTCGGCCGAGACTGGCGATGCGGCGGCGGAAGTCGGGGCCGCCCGCGACAGCTGGGCCAGCTGGGCTGCGCAGTCGGTGTCCTTCCGCATGGAGACGATTCGCCGCTTCGCCAATGTCGTTCGCACCCGCGAAGCGGAGTTCTCCGACCTCATTGCGCGGGAAACCGGCAAGCCGCTGTGGGAAGCGAAGACGGAGGTGGCGGCGGTCGTCAACAAGGTCGAGATCAGTATCAACGCCTATGGCGAACGCACGCCGACCCGCAGACTGGAGGCGGCACTGGGCAGCAAGGTCGCGGTCCGCCACAAGCCGCATGGCGTGCTGGCCGTGCTCGGCCCCTACAATTTCCCCGCGCACCTGCCGAACGGGCACATCGTTCCCGCCCTGATCTCAGGCAACGCGGTGGTGTTCAAACCCTCGGAGAAGACGCCGGGGACCGGCGCGATGCTGGTCGACTGCTATCGGGAGGCGGGGGTTCCGGATGGCGTCATCCGGCTGCTGATCGGCGGTCCCGACGAGGGTCGTGCGCTGGCTGGGCAGGACGGCATCGATGGGCTGCTGTTCACCGGCTCCGCACGGGCCGGGATGGCGCTTCATCGCCAGTTCGCCGATACGCCGCACAAGATCCTCGCGCTGGAGCTTGGGGGCAACAACCCTCTGGTGGTATGGAACGCGCGCGACATCGGCGCTGCCGCGACGATCGCGGTCCAGTCCGCCTTTCTCTCCGCTGGCCAGCGCTGCACCGCGGCGCGGCGCCTGATCGTGCAGGATGGAGGCCAGGCGGACGACCTCGTCGCCGCAATTCTGAAGCTGGTCGACCGGCTGATCGTCGATCATCCCCATGCCGATCCGCAGCCGTTCATGGGCCCGGTGATCGACAATGCGTCCGCGGATCATTTGCAGGAACAGTTCCTGGGGCTGATGATGAAGGGCGGCAAGGTGATCCGCCGGCTCGACCGTCCTTATGAGGAACGACCCTATCTCACACCCGCGGTGATCGACGTGACCGGCATCGAGAACCTGCCCGACGAAGAGATGTTCGGACCGGCCCTGCAGCTCATCCGAGTGCCCGATTTCAACGCGGCGATCGACGAGGCGAACCGCACCCGCTTCGGCCTGGCCGCCAGCCTGGTCGGCGGCTCGCCCGAGCAATACGATACCTTCTGGGCCAACGTGCGGGCCGGAGTGATCAACTGGAACAAGCCAACCAACGGCGCCCCGAGCAATGCACCGTTCGGCGGCATCGGCCTGTCGGGCAATCATCGTCCCAGCGCCTTCTACGCTGCCGATTACTGCGCCTACCCAGTTACCAGCAGTGAAGCGGAGATCGCCCGCGCCAGCATCAGCGAGGGCCTGCGCGACCCGAACATGCTGGAGGATTGAGCACGGCGGCCGACTAATCTGCGTTATTTGCGGCCGGAACCCGTGGCTCCAGAACGCAGGGATGAGCAATGAAGACGACCGGGCATACCTGGAAACCCGCATCGAGGCCGAACAGCGGCTGGCGCAACAATGCGCCGGGTCGGCAGCCGCCGGAGTTCACCGGCGCATGGCCGAGATGTATCGAAAGCGCTTGGATGAATTGACTCCGCCGCCTGCCGCCCGAGCAGCTCGTGCGGAGAAACCGGACGCGGTCGCGGCCAGGGTGGCAATCGCGAAGGCAGAGTTTCCAGACTGCTCCGCGGATTATGCCGAGGCAAGGGCTGAAGCGGCGGCTCAGCTCGGAAATCCGCGCGCCAGCTCGGAGTGGCAGGGAGCGGCCAAACGGCTGAGCAGCCAGGAGTAAAGTTCCGCACCTCGCTGCGTTGGTCGCTTACCGGGGGCGCTTTTCAAGGTATAGATAGGACGGATCAAACTCGGCGGAATGCCGCAGTTGCTCCACGTCGAAGATGGTGACCCGGCCACTGCGAAATTCGACGGTGCCCTGCTCCCGCAGCAGCTGCAGCGTTCGGTTGACGTGGACGGAGGTAAGCCCCAGCACCTGGCCCAGCTCCTCCTGAGTGAGAGGCAGGTCATAGCTGCCGTTCTCGACGAGGCCCACGAGCGAAAGCTTGATGTGCATCTCGCAGAAGAGTTGTGCCATTCTCTGCTGCGCCCTGCGCTGGCCCAGGGAAAATACCCATTCGCGATGAATCGCCGCATCGAGGTTGGTCGTAAACCAGTAGACCCGCGTCAGGTGGGGGTAACGCACCGTTATCTCACGCAGCCGATCGTGGGGCACGAGCGCCACCTTGCACGGGCCCAGCGTCTCGACGGCGTGGTCGAGACGCTTCAACGTGAAGCTGTGCAGGTCCGCAAAATCGCCTGCCACGTGAAGTTCGGTGATCTGCCGCCCGCCGCTGCGGAGGTCCTTGAACCGGGCCAGCATGCCCGACAGAAGCAGAGTGCTGAAGGTCAGCTCCTGTTCCGCTGGGATGATCGTCTTCCGGGAAGGATACTCCCGATAGTCCGCTACCGCCCAGCGGATCGCCTCCTCCTCTTCCGCGCTGATGTCGTCGCGGGCGCGAAGCTTTGCGAGATGGCGTTCGATCATTATGGTGCCATGGGCGCTTCTGACCGCCCGTGCAAATGCCCCCGCTTACATGTCGGGGAGCCGCAAACATTGCAAAAGTGCCGGAACAGTATATATCGGTTTCGCTACTAGTCGCAATCGGACGGTCTCTGGCGCTTTGCGGCTCCTTTTTCCTTCGCTCTCTCGCTTCTCCTAGCATGGGAGGCCGATTGGCGGTCTCCCGCCACGAAGGAAACCATCATGATCACCGGAACCGTCAAATTCTTCAACGCCGACAAGGGCTATGGCTTCATCCAGCCGGAAGACGGCACAGCTGACGCATTCGTGCACATCAGCGCCGTCGAAGCCGCCGGCATGCGCACCCTGGATCGCGATCAGCGCGTGACCTACGAGCTGGAAGAAGATCGTCGCGGCCGCGCCAGCGCCGTGAACCTCCAGAGCGCCTAACTGCTCTACCGCTCCCCCGCGCACCCGTGCGGGGGAGCTTTCCAGCAGAGTAGGAGAGGCCATGTCGACGCTCGAATTCTATCAGGAACGCGCCGCCGAATGCCGGCAGCAGGCCGATAGCACCACACTTACGAACGTGCGCGACCGCTGCCTCAGCGCCGCCAGCGCATGGGACCACATGGCCGACCGGCTCCGCCGGACACAGACTTACCGGGCGACGGATGCGGCACGGAAGGCGGGCGACCCCGCCGCCGAGATCGATCCAGCCCTTTCACGAGAGACTTAATGCAGAACAATCCTCCGGTTCGCTCCGCTCGACGCGGCACGCGAGCCAAGTCAATGCTTCCGAAGACCAACTCACGTCCGACCTTTTCTCCCCGCGACCCGATCGCCTTCGCAGCCGTGCTGGAAGTGCTGGGCTAACCGCTTGCCCTGGGCTTGCTCCCCCTAAGCTTTACGACCTACGCCATCGCCGACCCGGAACGAGCCTGACCAGCGCCGGGTTTGCCCGCGTGAAGACAGCGACTCTTCACGGGGAGGCGGCGGCTGAGACCACCACGAACATCCTGGAACCGAACCTGTTGGGTGCGCTGGCTGGCCGGCGCAACAGCGGGCGTTCCAGCATTGGCCCTCGCCCAAACTCCGGCCGCTCCTGACGGCCGGGCAGGCACCAACATCAGCGTCATCGCCGGCGAGTGCCGCTCGCTTGTGGTGGCCAACCGGGTCCTCACCAAGGCCTGCACGCCGAACATGATCGGCATCCTCTACCCGGACCGGGAAATCTCCTTCGTGTTCGGCCTGGCGGACGGAAGCCTCATCAGCTTCAAGGGTCGCCCGGGGCACGCCCAGGGGCAGCAAACGACGCTCAAGGTCGTGCAGGTCACTGTCTCGTCCAAGAACGTCGCGCGACCGGCGGCAGTGCTCGGGTCCTGCGTGTTCACCGGGCTCGGTTCCCGACGAAATCACCTGCAATGCGATGTCAGCGGCGAAGGCCTGCGCTATTCCGCCTCCTTTGTGACGCGAGGGAGTGTACCGGCGCGCTTCACGCTGTAGCGGGCCGGCCGGGAGGGACTGTCCCGGCCGACCCGCACCCCACCCCCGGGACCTATCCGCGCATTTCGGGGAGGTACGATTCGTCCGCGGCGTCGCTGAACTTGGTGATCCGCGCGTCGAAGCGCAGGCGAACCTTGCCGGTAGCGCCGTGGCGCTGCTTGGCGATGATCAATTCGGCGAGGCCATAGACCCGCTCGATATCCTGCTGCCACTGCTGGTGCGCTTCCCACACCTTGGAATCGTCGCCTTCGTTGGGCCGCTTCGGCTCCTTCGCCTGGATATAATAATCTTCGCGGTAGACGAACCAGACCATGTCCGCGTCCTGCTCGATCGAGCCGGACTCTCGCAGATCGGACAATTGCGGCCGCTTGTCCTCGCGCTGTTCCACCGCACGGCTGAGCTGCGACAAGGCGATCACCGGGACATCCAGTTCCTTGGCCAGCTGCTTCAGGCCGCGGCTGATCTCGGAAATCTCCTGCACGCGATTGTCGCTCGACGAACGTCCGCTGCCCTGAAGCAGCTGGAGATAGTCGATGATGACCAGGCCGATGCCCTTCTGCCGCTTCAGCCGCCGCGCCCGCGCGCGCAGACCGGCGATCGTCAGTCCGGGCGTGTCGTCGATGTACAGCGGCAGCGCGTTGAGCTCGCCCGCCGCCCTCGCAAGGTTGCGGAACTCGGCCTGGCTGATCTTGCCCATGCGGAGGTTCTCGGAGCTGATGCCCGACTCTTCCGCCAGGATACGGGTCGCGAGCTGATCGGCCGACATTTCCAGGCTGAACAGGGCCACCGGTCCGCCCGCCGACTTGGCCGGCTCGATCCCATCCTCCTGGTCGCGCAGGTAGCGCTGGGCGCAAGCGAAGCCGATGTTCGTCGCCAGCGACGACTTGCCCATGCCCGGGCGCCCCGCGACGATGATCAGGTCAGACTTGTGAAGGCCGCCGATCTTGGAATTGAGCCCGTCGAGGCCGGTCGTCAGGCCGGACAGGTGGCCGCCGGAGTTCAGCGCCTTTTCCGCTGTCTCCAGCGCTAGTCGGCTTGCCTCGGCAAATGGCTTGACCTTGCCTTCGCCGCCGCCCTGCTCCGCCACCTTGTAAAGCTCGGTTTCCGCTCGCTCGATCTGGTCTAGCGGGAGCACGTCGTGGCTGGTATCGAGGGCGCCTTCGACCATGTCGCGCCCGACCGCGACCAGGCTGCGCAGCAGGGCAAGGTCGTACAGCTGTTGCGCGAAGTCGCGCGCTCCGATGATCGCGGCGCCGGAGCCGGTCAGCTGAGCGAGATAGGCCGCGCCTCCGACCTCCTTCATCGCCTCGTCCGCTTCGAACAGCGGCCGCAGCGTAACCGGGTTCGCAACCATGTTGCGGTCCGTCAGCCGGAGAATCGCCTCGTAGATCCGCCCATGGAGCGGCTCGAAGAAATGCTCGGCCCGGAGCTTGAGCTGGATGTCTTCCACCAACCGGTTGTCGAGCATCAGCGCGCCCAGCAGCGCCGCTTCGGCTTCCACATTCTGCGGGAGCGAGGGGGCTTCCGGCGGTTCGCCGGCTCCGGGATGTCTGAGGATTTCGGCCATGTGAGGCGCACTATATGACGGTCCCGCCAGCCGAAAAGACGGCTCGGTCCGATTTTCGTGGAAGGGGCTGTGGAAAACCCGCGCGTAACTTGATGTGGGCGCCGGTTTTGCGCCGATTTCGCCGCGGCAGGCAGTTCGTCGCATTCGCGGGGATGACGAACCCGGAAGCGCCCGCTACCCCTCCTCGCCCATGAGCATCCTTTCCGATCGCTGGATTCGCGACCAAGCCCAGTCTGGCGGCATGATCGAGCCGTTCGTGGAGGCGCAGCGGCGGGACGGCTGCATCAGCTACGGCCTGTCGAGCTACGGCTACGATGCGCGGGTCGCCGACGAATTCAAGATCTTCACGAACGTCGACAACGCGCTGGTCGATCCCAAGGACTTCGCCGCCAACAGCTTCGTCGACCGCAAGACCGACGTTTGCATCATTCCGCCCAACAGCTTCGCACTGGCGCGCACCGTGGAATATTTCCGGGTGCCGCGCGACGTGCTGGTGATCTGCCTCGGCAAATCGACCTATGCCCGCTGCGGGATCATCGTGAACGTGACTCCGCTGGAGCCCGGCTGGGAAGGCCATGTCACGCTGGAATTCAGCAACACGACCCCCCTCCCCGCAAAAATCTACGCCAACGAAGGCGCCTGCCAGTTCCTGTTCCTCCAGGGCAACGAGCCTTGCGAGGTGAGCTATGCGGACAGGGCCGGCAAATATCAGGGCCAGCGCGGAGTGACGCTGCCGAAGCTGTGACGCTCGACGAGGCCCGAACACTCGACGCCGCCGATCCGCTGGCCTTTGCCCGGCAACGGTTCCGGCTTCCGGACGGTGTCGTCTACCTCGACGGCAACAGCCTTGGCGCGCTCCCCGCAGTCCTGCCGGCGCGGCTTGCGGAGGTCGCGGAGCGGCAATGGGGCGAAGACCTCATCACCAGCTGGAACAAGCATGGCTGGATCGACTGGCCGGCCCGGATCGCCGCAAAGCTGGCGTCGATCGTCGGCGCAGAGCCCAACGAACTGATCATCGCCGATTCGACCTCCGTCCTGCTGTTCAAGCTGCTCGCGGGGGCGGTCGCTGCGCGGCCCGGGCGAACGGTGATCCTCACGGAAGACCGCAACTTTCCGAGCGACCTGTATGTCGCCCAAGGTCTCGCGGCCATGCAGGGGCTGAAGGTGAAGGCCGTTCCTGCCGCCGACATCGTCCATGCCTTCGACCAGCAGGTCGCGGCGGTGATGTTGACCCACGTCGACTACCGGTCCGGCCAAAGGCACGACATGGCTGCAATCAACGCCGCCGCACGCGTGGCCGGTGCGCTGACGCTGTGGGACCTTTCCCACAGCGCCGGAGCATTGGAGCTGTCGCTTTTCGCCGACGGCTGCGATCTCGCGGTGGGCTGTGGCTACAAATATCTGAACGGCGGTCCGGGCGCTCCTGCATTCGCTTATGTTCCCACGTCCCTGCAGGCCGAGATCATCTCGCCCGTCTCCGGCTGGATGGGGCATGCCGCGCCGTTCGCGTTCGAGCCCGTCCATCGGCCCGCGAAGGGCATGACCAGATATCTCTCGGGCACCCCGTCGATCCTTGCGCTGGCCGCCATGGAAGCGGGCCTCGACACGTTCGCAGGCGTCGAGATGACCGCCGTCTTTGAAAAGTCGCGCGCCCTGTCCGAGCTGTTCATCAGCCAGGTCGAGCAACAGTGTCCCGACCTGGCCTTGGCGAGTCCCCGCGAGCCAGAGGTTCGCGGAAGCCACGTCAGCTTCGCCCACCCGGACGGCTACGCCGTGATGCAGGCGCTCATCGAGCGGGGGATCATCGGCGACTTCCGGGCCCCCGACCTGCTGCGCTTCGGCTTCGCTCCGCTCTACAACAGCTTCGAGGAGGTCTGGCGCGCGGCCGATCAGCTGCGCCACGTGCTCGGCAACCGCGCCTACGACCAGCCACACTTCCGCGAACGGGCCAGGGTGACCTAGCCGCGCCGCGCCGCCAAGTGCGCGCGGGCCTCCACGATTGTGTCGACCCAGTCGTGAAAGGCGTGAGCGAGCTTCTCGACCAGCTGCTTCAAGGGTCCGTCCTTCAGCAAGCCGTTCTCGCCGAAGCTGTCGTCGTTGACATGGCCAAGATAGGCTTCCGGCTGCTGCATCACTGGCATGTTGAGGAACACGCAGGCCTGGCGCAGCTGGTGGTTGGCCCCGAACCCGCCGATGCTGCCGGGTGAGGCGCTGACGATCGCGGCCGGCTTTCCGTTCCACACGCTCGATCCATACGGCCGCGAGCCGACATCAACCGCATTCTTGAGCGCTCCGGGAACGCTGCGATTATATTCGGGGGTGCAGAACAAGATCCCGTCCGCCGCGCGGATGCGCTCGCGAAAGCGGGCGTAGCTTTCCGGCTCGTCCGGCGAGTTGTCGTAATCCTGATTGTACAGCGGCAGGTCGCCGATCCCTACCATCTCGCACTCCAGCCCATCGTTGCGGATGGCGCAAATCGAGCGGGCGATCTTGCGGTTGATGCTGCCCTCGCGAAGGCTCCCGACAAGGATCGCGATCTTGTGCCGTGGCTGGGTCATGCGCGAAGAATGCCCGCCAGTCGGTTGCGGTTCCTACCGCCGCTTGCCCTGGTGCCGGATGTTGGTGGGACGGCCCCGCTTGCCTTGGGGCGGGCGGCGCACCCGGTCGCGGCGCGGCTGCGCGGGCGCATAGCCGCCTTCGGGAAGTTCGAAACGAAGGCCGCCGCTGACCGGATTGGCTTCGACCAGCCGCAGCTTGAGCCTTTGGCCGACGCGATATTCCTCCCCGCTATCCTCCCCCACCAGGGCACGCGAAGCCTCGTCGTAGCGGAAATACTCGTTGCCGAGGTTCTGCGCGAGCACGAGCCCGTCCCCGCCAAGCCCCTCCACTGTCGCAAAGAAGCCGAACGGCTGCACACCCGTGATCCGGCAGTCGGTGAGTTCGCCGACATGGTCGGACAGGTAGGCTGCGACATAGCGGTCGATCGTCTCCCGCTCCGCCTCCATCGCCCGGCGCTCGAGCTGCGAGATGCTCTCGCCGATCTCGGTGAAGCGCTCGGCATCCTCCGGCGGTAGTCCGCCTTCGCCAAGGCGGTACGCGCTGACCAGGGCACGATGGACCAGAAGGTCGGCGTAGCGGCGGATCGGCGAGGTGAAATGGCCGTAGGAGCCGAGCGCCAGCCCGAAGTGGCCGAGGTTCTCCGGCGAATAGCGGGCCTGCGTCTGGGTGCGCAGCAATTGCTCCATGATCTCCGGCCGAGAGTCGCTGTCGCCGACCCGGTCGATGATGCGGTTGAAAGTCGCGGGCTTGACCACTTGCCCGAGCGCGAATTCCATGTCGAAGGTGGCGAGATAGTCCTTCAGCGCCACCAGTTTCTCACGTCCCGGCGCCTCGTGAACGCGATACATGACCGGCGTCTTCTTCGCCTCAAGCGCCTTGGCCGCGGCCACGTTGGCGGCGATCATGAAATCTTCCACCAAGCGGTGAGCGTCGAGCCGCTCGCGCGGCGCAACGGAGGCGATGCGGCCCTTTTCGTCGAGCACGACTTGCCGTTCGGGAAGGTCGAGCTCCAGCGGTTCGCGCCGGTTGCGCGCGGCGAGAAGTGCGGCCCAGGCGCCCCACAGGGGCTTGAGCGCAGTTTCGATGAGCTCGGGAGCGACTGGTGGGAGCGTGGGTTCGATCTCGGGCATGGAGCAGGGCGAGGAGGAGACTTCCACCACGCCCCTCGTCCCGAGCGTAGTCGAGGGGCGTTCGGCTGCACTCTCTTCGGCGCCCCTCGGCTGCGCTCGGGACGAGCGGGAAAGTTGCTCGTTGTGCCGATCAATCGCCGCCTGCGCATCCTCGTAGGCGATGTTCGCCGCCACCCGGATCACCGCGCGCGAGAAGCGCCACTTCTGCAGCGTCCCGTCGGCTGCGATCTCCAGATGGCAGGCCATCGCCGCGCGGTCCTCGCCTTGCTTCAGCGAGCAGATGTCGGACGACAGCTCGTGCGGCAGCATGGGGACGACACGGTCGGGGAAATAGACGCTGTTGCCGCGGCGGCGGGCCTCGCGGTCCAGCTCGCTGGTGGGGCGTACGTAGAAGCTGACATCGGCGATGGCGACGATCGCATTCCAGCCGCCATCCTCACGGGGCTGGGCCCAGATCGCGTCATCGTGATCGCGGGCGTCGGCAGGGTCGATGGCGACGATCGGGAGGTGGCGGAGGTCTTCGCGCTTGTCACCGAGCGGGAGGCTTGAAACCCGCCTCGCTTCCTCGGTCGTCTCGTCCCTGAACGCGTGCGGCAGGCCATGTTTGTGGATCGCGATCAGGCTGAAGCTGCGCGGTGCGAAAGGATCGCCCAAAATCGCGTCCACACGCGCTGATACCCGGGGAGGGCGGCCGGACGGTTCGCACAGCACCAGGTCGCCGACCTGCGCCTGGCCAAGGTCGCTGATCGGCAGCTCGCGGCGTTCGCGCTTGTCGACAGGCTTCAGCCAGAAGCGCTCCCCCTCCTGGTGGACCACGCCCATCACCAGCTCGGTCGAGCGGCCGAGCTTCTTCATCAGGTGGGCAACATGCCCCTGCCCGCGTTCCTCCGTCCGGGCGAGGATCCGATCGTTCAGCGCCAGTGCCGAGCGACGGCCTTTCTCGATCACTCGCAGCTTGGGCGCGGGCCCCTCGCCCTGCCAATTGTCGGGTACCGCGACCGCACCGTCCTCGACCGCGACGATGCGGAGCACCGTCACCTTGGGCACCCCGCCCGCCTTGTGGAACGCCCGGCCCGGCGAGCTGTCGATCAGCCCCTCGTCCGCCATGTCCTTGAGCAAGGCCTTGAGCAGGATCTTGTCATGCCCATGCAGCCCGAAGGCTCGCGCGATCTCGCGCTTGCCGGCTGGACTGCCGGACTGCTGAATGAAGTCGAGGATTTGCTGGCGGGAGGGCAGGCCGGCGTGGGCGGGTTTGCGGGGCATGACGTGCAGTAAACGCCGCTAGCGCAACTGGCTATCCTTGCTTCCGCGACGGTTGATGGCGGAGTGCTGCACGGCCTTGTCCCGCACCGATTGGCAGGCGACGCAGGTCCGCACGCCGGGCAGGGCCTCGCGACGCTTCTTCGGAATAAGCTCGCCGCAATCGTCGCACTCCTTCGCGCTCTCCCCCGCCGGCGTGAGCGCCCGGGCGCGAAGGACCGCGTCCTTCACCGTGTCCTCGATCTGATCCTGCACCGCGCCATCGCGCGTCCAGCCACCGGCCATGTGAAGCTCCTTTCGGAGCAACAACAATCGTCATGCTGAACTTGTTTCAGCATCCGCCTTCGTCACCTTTGCGCCGGCGGGGGCGGAGGCGCCACATAAGGCTTGAACGCACCGCCGGGCACCGCCGAGGCGACTGGGCTTTCGAAGCCGTTGGCGCTTACGGACGAGACGCCGAACACCCAGTCGTCGACGCGGATGCCTCGAAGCGACTCTTGGACAAAGACGCCCTGCTTGCCCGCTGGACTCAAGGGATAAACGGTCGCGCCCCTATCGAATTTCACCGGCTTGCTCTTCTCCCATTGGTTCGTATCGGTGCGCCGCCACCGGATGACGTAGCTCACGGCGCCTGAGACGATGGGCCACTGCACCGTTGTGTCCGTGCTCACCGCCCCCTCAATCGTGGGCTCCGGCGGCGGCGGGGCACTCGCCAGCGCCGCCAGCGCAGCGACGTTCAGCTTCACCACCTTGGTCAGATACGGAAAGTCCATCTTGTCGATCGTGTCCCCATACTCGACGCCACCCTCTTTCCGCAGATCCTGGTGCTGGTGGTGGTAATTCTCCACCGCGACCGAGAAGCGGACCGCCGGATAGCCGGCGTTGAGGAACTCCGTGTGGTCCCCGCCCCGTCCGAACCGGTCGTTGCGCCACACCTGCATGACGTCCAGGCCAATCTGCGGATACTTTTCCGCCAGCGTGTCGAGGTAGCGCGACAGGTTGCGTGACGGCGCGTCATTCTCCCCGCCGAGGCTGCGCTGCTGCGCGGCGAGCGCCTCCCGCCCCTGCCAGCGCGGGCCTTCGGAAAAGACCCTGACCTGCTTGTCGTTGCACACCCCATCAGAGCCGCACGAATTGCCGATGATGTCGTTGTTAAGGTTGGCGACCACGTTCCAGCCCTGGGCCTTGGCATAGTCGGCCAGGATCTTGCCGCCGAGCAGCCCCTGCTCCTCGCCCGATAGAGCCGCGTAGACGATCGTGCCCGGGAACTTGCGCTTGGACAGCACCCGGGCTGCCTCCAGCACCGCCGCAGTCCCGCTGCCGTCGTCGTTGGCGCCGGGCGCATCCTTGGTGAAGTCCATCACGTCGGTGACCCGGCTGTCGATGTGGCCGGTGATGATCACCACGTCGTTCGGCCGCTCGGTCCCGCGCTGGATGGCGACCGCGTTGCAGACCCTGGTCGGGGCGGGCACGCGCCGACCGGTCACCGTGTCGCAGGTCTGCAAGGTCGTAAGGCCGTTCTTCTTCAGCTCCGCCTCGGCCCAGCGCACCGCGGCGCCGATGCCGCGCTTGCGATCGGTCTGCGACGAGAGTGTGTGACGCGTGCCGAAACTCACCATCTTCTCGATGTCGCGGCGCAGGCGCTGCTGCTGCACCTGCATGACTGCATCGCCGACGATCACCTCGGGCGTGGGCAGCAGCGGAACGGCAAGGGCGCTGGTGGACAGCAGGGCGAGCGGCAAAAAAGCGAACAGGCGCATGGACATGTCTCCTCGTCCGCCACCAACTGGCATTTGGAGCAAGCGGGGTCTAGGGGAGCCGCGATCATTCTCAGGCACGAGGACGCGTTTTCCATGCTCCGCACCATCGACCATTTCATCGGCGGCTCCACCTTCGCTTCGGGCGAGCGGCAGGGCGAGGTTTTCAACCCTTCGCAGGGCCAGGTCCAGGCCAGCGTTCGCCTCGGCACTGCGGCCGACCTCCAGAAAGCGGTCGACGCCGCCAATGCCGCCCTGCCCGGCTGGGCCGCGACCAATCCGCAACGCCGCGCCCGCGTCATGTTCAACTACAAGGCGCTGGTCGAAGCGAACATGCAGGAGCTGGCCGAACTGCTCGCCTCCGAGCATGGCAAGGTCGTTGCCGACGCCAAGGGCGATATCCAGCGCGGGCTCGAGGTGATCGAGTTCGCCTGCGGCATCCCCCACGCACTCAAGGGCGAGTACACGCAGGGCGCCGGTCCCGGCATCGACGTCTATTCCATGCGCCAGCCGCTCGGCATCGTCTGCGGCATCACGCCGTTCAACTTCCCGGCGATGATCCCGATGTGGATGTTCGGAGTCGCCATCGCCTGCGGCAATGCCTTCATCCTCAAGCCCTCCGAGCGCGACCCCTCGGTTCCTGTGCGCCTTGCCGAGCTGATGAAGGAAGCGGGCCTGCCCGACGGCATTCTCAACGTCGTCCATGGCGACAAGGAGATGGTCGATGCCATCCTCGACCATGACGACATCCGCGCGATCAGCTTCGTCGGCTCGTCCGACATCGCCCACTATATCTACTCGCGCGGCACCGCGAACGGGAAGCGCGTCCAGGCATTCGGCGGGGCCAAGAACCATGGAATCGTCATGCCTGACGCCGACCTCGATCAGGTGGTCAACGACCTCGCCGGGGCGGCCTTCGGCTCTGCGGGCGAGCGCTGCATGGCTTTGCCGGTTGTGGTGCCGGTCGGCGATCGCACGGCCGACGCCCTGCGCGAGAGGCTGGTCCCGGCGATCGAGGGGCTGCGCGTCGGCATCTCGACCGATCCCGAGGCCCATTACGGCCCGGTGGTGAACGCCGCGCACAAGAAGCGTGTCGAGGACTGGATCCAGACCTGCGCCGACGAGGGCGGCGAGCTGGTCGTCGATGGCCGCGGCTTCACCCTGCAAGGACATGAGGAAGGCTTCTTCGTTGGCCCCACCTTGTTCGACCACGTCAAGCCGCACTTCCGCTCCTATCAGGAAGAGATTTTCGGCCCGGTGCTGCAGATGGTCCGCGCCCCCGACTTCGAGACTGCGGTGCGCCTGCCGAGCGAGCATCAGTATGGCAACGGCGTCGCCATCTTCACCCGCAATGGCCACGCCGCCCGCGAGTTCGCGGCGCGGGTCAACGTGGGCATGGTCGGGATCAACGTGCCGATCCCGGTGCCGGTCGCCTACCATACCTTCGGCGGCTGGAAGCGCTCCGGCTTCGGCGACATCAACCAGCATGGCATGGAAGGCGTCCGCTTCTGGACCAAGACCAAGACCATCACCCAGCGCTGGCCCGACGGCAACGCGGACGTCGGCGACATGGGGGCGTTCCATATTCCGACGATGGGATGACAACAGAACCGCTCATGCTGAGTAGGAGGCGGAGCCTCCGTATTGAAGTACCGTCCTTCGACACGCCGCTGCGCGGCTACTCAGGATGAGCGAAGCTGAGCGCACGTCGGGCACTTCTCCCTACGAGCAGTTCTACGGCTTTTCCCGGGCGATCCGGGTGGGTGATCGGATCATGGTTTCCGGAACTGCGCCCGTGGAAACTGACGGCTCCTCAAGTCCAGGCGACGCGGTCGCCCAGGCGAGGCGTTGCTTCGCAATTATCCTCCGTGCCATCGAGGAGCTTGGCGGCACAGCCTCCGACGTGGTCCGCACTCGCATGTTCATCACCGACCCGGCTGACGCCGACGCCGTGGGTGCAGTCCATGGCGAGGTCTTCCGTGACGTCCGTCCCGCCGCCACCATGGTGGTTGTGAAGGCGTTGCTTCGCGACGAATGGCGGGTCGAGATCGAGGCCGAAGCGTTGATCCAGGATGCGTAAGACGGCGAACCTTCTCGTCTGCATCCTCCTCTGCTCCGCCTGCCGGCCCTCGGTCGACCGGAGCGACAGCCAGGAAGCCATCGCCGAAAGCGGTGCGATCGGTGGGCGCCCGTCGAAGGATGGCGATCCGATTGCCAAGGGCGCCGAGAACGTCACTCTGGAAGCCCTCCCAGCCAACAACCTGGTCGCGCCTGAGCCGCCGGACGATGCTGCGGCGGACGCGGGCAATCAGGCCGGCAACGCAGTTGCAGTTGAAGCCCTTACCCCTTCCATCCCGGTCCGCTATCACGGCCGCTGGGGCATGGTCCCGGCCGACTGTGAGCCTGGACGGAGCGACGCAAAGGGGCTGCTGACGATCGGGGACAAGACTTTGCGCTTCTACGAATCGGTGGGAACGCTCAAGGAACAGCGCGTCGCGATCGCGACTGCTTTTTCCGCTCTGTACCACTTCACCGGTGAGGGGATGGCGTGGGACAAGGTCATTACCCTCACCCGGGAAGGCGACAGGCTGACCCGCGCCGAGGACGCCAAGGCTTTTCGTTACACCCGCTGCGCGTAAGCCACTTCCACGCAGCGCCACCCCTCTGCTAGGGGCGCGGCCATGCATCAGTTCGAGCTCACCGACGACCAGCTCCAGATCCAGGAGATGGCGCGGCAATTCACCGCTGCCGAAATCACGCCCAACGCCGCCGAGTGGGACGAGAAGCATATCTTCCCGCGCGACACGATCCGGGAGGCGGCTGAGCTCGGCTTCGGCGCCATCTACGTCAGCGAGGAGTCGGGCGGCATCGGCCTTGGCCGTTTGGAAGCCGCCCTAATCATGGAGGCGATGGCCTATGGCTGCCCTTCGACGAGCGCGTTCATCTCGATCCACAACATGGCAAGCTGGATGATCGACCGCTTCGGCTCGGCCGAGGTGAAGCAGAAATATCTGCCGTCGATGATCAGCATGGAGCGGATCGGCAGCTACTGCCTGACTGAGCCGTCGTCCGGCTCCGACGCGTCGGCGCTCAAGACCAAGGCGGTGCTGGACGGCGACCATTATGTGGTCTCCGGGTCCAAGGCCTTCATCTCCGGGGGCGGCGAGAATGAGATCTATGTCACCATGGTCCGCACGGGCGAGGACGGGCCCAAGGGCATCAGCTGCCTGGTGATCGAAAAGGACATGGCGGGAGTCAGCTTCGGCGCCCAGGAGAAGAAGCTCGGCTGGCACTCGCAGCCGACCGCGCAGGTGAACTTCGACGAGGTCCGGGTGCCGGTGGCCAACCGCGTCGGCGGCGAAGGCGAAGGCTTTCGGATCGCGATGATGGGATTGGACGGCGGCCGGCTCAACATCGGTGCCTGCTCGCTCGGCGGGGCTCAGCGCTGCCTGGACGAAGCGGTCAGCTACACCAAGGAGCGCAAGCAGTTCGGCTCCGCCGTTGCCGATTTCCAGAACACCCAGTTCATGCTGGCCGACATGGAAACCGACCTTCAGTCCGCCCGCTGGCTGCTTTACGTCGCCGCCGCCAAGGTCACGGCCAACGCACCCGACAAGACCAAGTTCGCGGCCATGGCCAAGCGGCTGGCGACCGACAACGGTTCTTCGATTGCCGACCGGGCTCTGCAGCTTCACGGCGGCTACGGCTACCTGCAGGACTATCCGATCGAGCGCTTCTGGCGCGACCTGCGCGTGCATTCCATCCTGGAGGGCACCAACCAGGTGATGCGGATGATCACGTCGCGCGAAATGTTGCGGCAGTGATGTGCTTCGAGACACGTCCTCGACTTCGCTCAGTCCTTTCTCAGGATGAGCGGATCAATTATGCTGCCGCTCATCCTGAGAAAGGACTGAGCAGGCGGAGCCTGTCGAGAGCCCGCCTCGAAGGACTTTCCCTTTAACATGACCCCTGACGTCCTCACCTCCATCGAAGGCCCGGTCGGCCGTATCCGCCTGAACCGCCCGAAGGCGATTCACGCCCTTACCCGCGAGATGTGCGAGGCGATGTCGGCGGCCCTGCTCGCCTGGCGCGAGGACTCGCGGGTCAAGGCGGTGGTCATCGATCATGCCGAGGGCCGCGGCTTCTGTGCTGGCGGCGACGTGGTGATGCTCGCCAAGTCCGGGGCGAAGGACGCGGCCGACGCGAAGGCCTTTTTCCACGCGGAGTATCGCCTCAACCACCTGCTGTTCACCTACCCGAAGCCGACGGTAGCCATCATAGACGGCATCACCATGGGCGGCGGGGTCGGCATCTCCCTCCCGTGCGACTTCCGGGTGGCGACGGAGAACACCCGCTTCGCCATGCCCGAGACGGGCATCGGCCTGTTCCCGGATGTCGGCGGCGGCTGGTACCTGTCGCGCCTGCCCGGCCGGGTCGGCCAGTTCATGGCGCTGACCGGCGCCCGACTGGATGGCGCCGAATGCAAGTATCTGGAACTTGCCACCCACTACGTCGACCAGTCGTGTCTGCCCGACCTCATCGAACGCATCGCCAAGACGCCGGCGCGGATCGGCGGGGCGATCGGCAGCTTCACGGCAACCCTGCCCGACCCTCGGATCGCCGCCAACGTCATCCCGATCGCAAAGCTGTTCGCGTCGGACCGGCTGGAGGACGTGATCGCGGCTCTGGAGGCGGACGATGGGGACTGGGCGAACACGGAACTGGCGACCCTCAGGTCCAAGAGCCCATTGTCGTGCAAGGTCTCGCTCCGGCTGCTCGCACAGGGGGCGGACCGCACCGACTTCGCGGACGAGATGCGGGCTGAATATGCGCTCGCCAGCCACGTCGTGCAGACGCACGACTTCCTCGAAGGCGTCCGCGCGCTGCTGATCGACAAGGACAACGCGCCGAACTGGGAGCCGGCGGCGCCGGAGGAAGTCACCGACGACATGCTCGACCGCCTGTTCGCGCCGCTGCCTGCCGGTGAGGAATGGACGCCCTTCCCTCAAGCCTGAGGATCATCATGCCCGACTACAACACAATCCTGGTCGAACAGCGCGATGCGGTTACGCTGGTCACGCTCAACCGCCCGCAAGCGCTGAACGCCCTTAACAGCGAGGTGCTGCGCGAGCTGATCGCCGCCTTCGCGGCCTACGATGCCGACGAAAGCCAGCGCTGCCTGGTGCTGACCGGCTCCGAGAAGGCGTTCGCCGCCGGCGCCGACATCAAGGAGATGCAGGCCCAGGGTTTCGCCGACATGTACTCGTCGAATTTCTTCGCGGGCTGGGAACAGGTCACCGCCACCCGCAAGCCGTGGATCGCGGCCGTGTCCGGCTTTGCGCTCGGGGGCGGGTGCGAGGTGGCGATGATGGCCGACTTCATCATCGCGTCCGACACCGCGAAGTTCGGCCAGCCGGAGATCAAGCTCGGCGTTACGCCCGGCATGGGCGGATCGCAGCGCCTGCTGCACGCCGTCGGCAAGGCCAAGGCCATGGAGATGTGCCTGACCGGCCGCATGATGGGCGCGGAGGAAGCCGAGCGCTCCGGTCTCGTTGCGCGAGTGGTTCCGGCCGCGAGCCTGCTGGAGGAAGCGCTCAAGACCGGCGCCGAGATCGCGGCCATGGCTCCGCTGGCGGCAATTGCCGCCAAGGAAATGGTCAACGCCGCGCTGGAGCTGCCTCTCGCGCAGGGCATCCGCTTCGAACGCCGCCTGTTCCACGGGCTGTTCGGGACCCAGGACCAGAAGGAAGGCATGGCCGCATTCGTCGAGAAGCGGCCGGGGAAATGGACGGGGCGTTAATCGTCATCGCGAGGAGCGCAGCGACGACGCAATCCAGTGACTTGATCGAGCCGAGGTGAACTGATCGCTTCGCTTCGCTCGCAATGACGAGGAACCAGCACATGCCAAAAGTCGCATTCATCGGACTGGGCAACATGGGCGGCGGAATGGCCGCGAACCTGGCCAAGGCGGGGCATGAGGTCCGCGCCTTCGACCTCAGCGACGACGCGCTGACCCGCGCGACAAGCAAGGGCTGCACCCGCGCCAGCGATGCGGCCGAGGCGGTGCGCGATGCCGATGCCGTCGTCACCATGCTGCCCGCCGGCAAGCATGTCGCCGAGGTCTATCGCTCGTCGGTGTTCGGCAACGCGCCCCAAACCGCCATCCTGATGGACTGCTCGACCATCGACGTCGGCACCGCGCGCACCGTCGAGGAGGAGGCGCAAGCCAAGGGTTACGCGATGGTCGATGCGCCCGTCTCCGGCGGCATCGCCGCGGCCGACGCGGGCACCCTCACCTTCATGGTCGGCGGCTCGGAAGACGGGTTCGCCAAGGCGCGCCCATTTCTCGACAAGATGGGCAAGGCGGTGATTCATGCCGGCGGACCCGGCGCTGGCCAGGCGGCCAAGATCGTCAACAACATGCTGCTGGGCGTCACCATGGCCGGCACTTGCGAAGCGTTCGTGCTGGCGCAGAAGCTCGGCCTCGACCCGCAGGTGTTCTTCGATATCTCGTCCAAGGCGTCCGGCCAGAGCTGGTCGATGACCAGCTACTGCCCGGTGCCCGGCGTCGGCCCGGAGACTCCGGCCGACCGCAATTACGACGGCGGGTTTGCGGCGGCGCTGATGCTCAAGGACCTGAAGCTCGCCATGGAAGCCGCCCGGGGCGTTGATGCCTACACCCCAATGGGCGGCGAGGCCGAAGAACTGTACCAGCGGTTCGTCGAACGCGGCGGAGCCTCGAAGGATTTTTCCGCGTTGATCAAGATGATCGACGACAGCTGGACGCCGCCCGCCTGATCCGGCAACCACTCGCAGCTATTTCGTCTCTGCCATCCACTGGAGGCCTGTTCGCATGAATAAAATGCTCGTCACCGCCGCTGTCGCTGCGCTTCTGTCCGCCTGCGCCCAGACTGCCGAGGACGGCAACCAGGCCCTTGCCGAGGCCAACAGCTCCGGCAACGAAGCCACCCAGGCGGTGGAGAATGATGTCGCGGCAGCTCCGGCCACTCCGCTCCAGAAGGAGCAGGCGCTGGCGCTGATGAAGGAACGGCACGAAAACTACGAGAAGATCGGCAAGGCGATGCGCGCCGCCAAGAAGGGGCTCGACTCGGGCGACGCTGCCGCCGTCAAGACTGCCGCAGCGACCATCAACGAGCTTGCTCCCAAGGCCGAAAGCTGGTTCCCGCCGGGCACTGGCCCGGACATCGGCAAGACCGAGGCGAAATCCGAAATCTGGAAGCAGCCGGAACAATTCGCCGCCGGCATGCGCGACTTCCGCCAAGCGGCAGCGGCGTTTCAGCAAGCGGCGTCGGGCAGTGACCTCAGCGCGATGAAGGCCGCTCACGCTGATCTCGGCAAAACCTGCAAGAGCTGCCACGACCGCTTCCGTGAAGAGCATTGATCCCGCTGAACGGGGTGAGACGATTCAGGATGCGGCCCTCGCCGTACCCGTTTGGGACCTGCCGATCCGCATGTTCCACTGGAGCCTGGTTGCGCTGATCGCCTTTTCCTGGTGGTCGGCCGAGAATCAACGGATCGAGTGGCACCTGTGGTCAGGCTATGCGGTTCTGTTCGCTTTGCTGTTCCGCATTTTTTGGGGGTTCGCGGGCAGCTCGACCGCCCGCTTCAGCAATTTCGTCACCGGGCCGCGGGGCGTGGTGGCGTATCTCCACCGCGCCCGCGATTGGCGGCGGGTCGGGCATACGCCGCTGGGCGCCCTGTCGGTTGTCGCGCTCCTGACCCTGCTACTGGCGCAGGTCGGCTTCGGCCTGCTCCTGTCCGACGAGGATGGGCTCGTCTCGGCGCCGCTCAACCATCTGGTCGGCTTCGAAACCGCAGAGCTCGCGCATGACGTGCACCAAGCGCTGTTCAACGGGCTGCTCGGCTTTATCATCCTCCATGTCAGCGTCATCCTGTTCTACCATCTGCTCCGCAACAAACCGCTGACCGGTGCGATGATCAACGGTTCGGCGCGGCACTTGCCGGGAGCAGAGCCGCTGGTTCCTGCCAGCCCGAAGCGGCTGGTCGCCTGCCTTGTGATGGCGGTGCTGCTCACCGCCTGGGTCATCGCCGGCCTGCCCCCCATCGGCACTTGATCGCTTCGATGCGCGGGGCCACATCGCGACCATGCTGATCGAGACCGAAACCACGCCGAACCCGGCCACCCGCAAGTTCCTGCCCGGCGTGCCGGTGATGGACGGCGGCAGCCGCGACTTCCCCTCGGCCGAGGCCGCCGAGGCATCGCCGCTGGCGGCTGCTCTGTTCGCAACCGGCGAAGTGGAAGGGGTGTTCTTCGGCCGCGACTTTATCTCCGTCACAGCCCAGCCGGGCGTCGACTGGCGTGGGCTGGAAGTCGACGTGCTCCAGATCCTGCTCGACCATTTCTCGAGTGGCGCGCCCTTGTTCCGGCCGGGCAGCGCGGCCGGAATCTTCATCGACGACGCTCCGGCGATCGACGAGGATCCGGCGAATGCCGAGATCGTCGAGCAGATCAAGGAATTGCTTGAAACGCGGGTCCGGCCGGCCGTGGCGCAGGATGGTGGCGACATCATTTACCGCGGCTTCAAGGATGGGACCTTGTACCTGGCAATGCAGGGTGCCTGTTCGGGTTGCCCCTCTTCCACCATCACCCTGAAGCGGGGCGTGGAAAGCCTCATCCGGCATTACGTTCCCGAAGTGGAAACGGTGGAAGCAATCTGACCCCCGGCGAAGGTCTAGGCCGTGGCGTGTCAGCGATCGGTCTTGCCCCCGCAACTTTCCTGTGCCCAAGTCCGGAACGATGCTCGGAACCGGAATGATCCTTGCGCTCGATACGTCGACCGCCGCCTGCACGGCCGCGCTGTTCGGACCGGACGGCGAGCTGCTGGGCACAGCGGACGAAGTGATTGGCCGCGGCCACGCCGAGCGGCTGATGCCGATGATTGCCGACCTTCTCGCCGGGCACCGCGCCGACCGGATCCTGGTCGGTTGCGGCCCAGGCAGCTTCACTGGCCTGCGCGTCGGAATTGCGGCGGCGCACGGGATGGCGATCGGTTGGAGCGCGCAGGTCCACGGGCTGTCGTCGATCGCCCTTCTGGCGCTTGCGGCTCCGAGCGAGGAGCCGGTCGCCGCCGCGATGATCGGCGGACACGGCGAACTGTTCGTACAGGAATTCGCGGCAGGCGTGCGCGAGCCCACGGGCCCGCTACTTAACCTGAAGCCCGAAGCGGCCGCGGCGACCGTCGCTTCGGACCTGGTAGTTGGCCCCGGTGCGGCCGTGCTGGTCCAGGCCCGCGGCCGTGGCCAGGCGCTCGATCGGCTGCCGAGCGCGTCCGCCGCCCTTGCGCTTCCGGACAGCCTCCGAACCCTGCGGGCCCAGCCGATCTACGGCCGGGCTCCCGATGCCCGGCCCAAGGCCGCATGACTCTGATCCAGCCTGCGCCAGTCCAGCTCGCGCCGGCCGGCTGGTCGGAGCTCGACCAGGTCATGGACGTAATGAGCGTGGCCTTCGACGATCGCTACGGGGAAGCCTGGACCCGATCCCAATGCGCCGGCATCCTCCCGATGCGAGGAGTCCGCATGATCATCGCCAGGGATGGCGACACGGCGATCGGCTTTTCGCTTGCGCGCACCGTGGCCGACGAATCCGAACTGATGTTGCTCGCGGTTTCTCCTCAAGCTCGGCGGCGGGGGGTCGGAAGCGCGCTGCTCGACCGCTTCATTCTAGAAGCTCGCTCTACGGGTGCCCGGCGCCTCCACCTCGAAGTCCGTGACGGTAATCCCGCGGTGGAAATGTACCACAGGCATGGCTTTGAGATTCAGGGGCGTCGAAGCAAATATTACAAAGGCTCAGACGGCGTGCTTCACGATGCATTGACCATGGTTCGTCCAGCATCGTTTGATTGACCTGAATTAAGCCAGTGTCGCTTGTCAGTCCTCTGTCACTAATCTAGGGCTTTCCGAAGAAAGCCGCTTGTGGTTTTCCGCCCATCCTATGCTCGGGGGAGGACGACACCAATGAACGACAATGACAATGGCGAAGACACGCTGATGGTGCTGACCGCGGATATCGTCGCGGCTCACGTCGGCAACAATAGTGTTGCCGTCAACGATCTTCCTCAACTTATCCAGAATGTTCACTCGGCCCTTGCGGGTCTCGGCAACAAGCCTGCCGCTCCGGAGCCGAAGCCGGAGCCCAAGGTGCCGGTCCGCTCGTCGGTCAAGCCGGACTACATCGTCTGCCTGGAAGACGGCAAGAAACTCAAGATGCTGAAGCGGCACCTGATGACTCATTATCAGATGACGCCGGACCAGTACCGGCAGAAGTGGGGCCTTGCGAACGACTATCCGATGGTCGCACCCAACTATGCCGAACAGCGCCGCACCCTGGCGAAGTCAATCGGCCTGGGCACCAAGCGCAAGCGGACGCCCGCCAAGGCGAAGTGACCATTCGCGTCATCCCGGCATCTCGCCGGGATGACGTTTCCTCTTTGACGGCAACCCCCGCGCGTCCTAACTCAGTCGCATGATCCCGATGCACCGCACGATCGATATTGAGGCCCTGTGCGCTGAGAAGGGTCTGCGCATCACCGAACAGCGCAAGACCATCGCTCGCATCATCTCGGAATCCGAGGATCATCCGGACGTCGAGACGCTTCATGCCCGCGCCTCCTCCATAGATCCCAAGATTTCCATTGCCACCGTGTACCGGACGGTTCGCCTGTTCGAGGAAGCCGGGATCCTCGAGCGGCACGAGTTCGGCGATGGTCGCGCCCGCTACGAAGCGGTGACCGACGACCACCACGATCACCTGATCGACGTCGAAAGCGGTACGGTGATCGAGTTCCACGACGAAGAACTCGAAGCATTGAAGAAGCGGGTCGCGGAGAAGCTCGGCTACCGCCTCGTCGATCACCGGATGGAGCTCTACGGCGTCGCTCTCGACCGCCACCGCTGAGCGCCGGCCCTCGCTGCTCCTGCAGGTCCTGCGGGTAGAGCTGCTGGTTCTTTGGCTGCTGGTCTGCGCTCCGCTCCACCTTGTCAGCAAGACGCTGGGTCGCTCCCGATGGCCCCGCCGCTTCCTCGCCGGGGTTTGCCGGATCGCTGGCATTCGCGTCCGCACGGTCGGCAGCCCGGTGGCGCCGTACACGCTGCTCGTGTCCAATCATGTCAGCTGGCTGGACATTCCGGCCCTCGCCTCCGCCACCGGCTGCGCGTTCGTCTCCAAGGACGAGCTTGCCGGCCACCCCGTCATGCGCTGGCTGTGCATCCAGAACGCCACCGTCTTCGTGAAACGATCCAACCGCCGCGGGATCGGGGATCAGGCCGCGGCGATGATCGATGCGCTCCGCAGCGGCAGGCCGCTCACCCTGTTTCCGGAAGGCACGGTCGGCGATGGGGGCAGGCTTCTGCCCTTCCGACCTTCGCTGCTCTCGGCCGTCGCACCGCCCCCCTCTGGGATCGCAGTTCGCCCGGTCGCCATTGATTACGGACAAAGCGCCCCGGATTTCGGCTGGACCCAAGGCGAGAATGGCAAGGCGAACTTCCTCAAGATCATGGGGCGGCGCGGCTCGGCGGAGGTGATTGTCAGGCTGCTGGAGCCGCTGCCGCCCTCGACGGATCGCAAACAGCTCGCCCGGGCCGCTCACGACGCCATCGCCGCCGCTCTCGCGCCTAGCGGCGTCGCGCCGGCTGCCGTATAGGGCGGCCTTCATGACCTCTCCCAACACCTTCCGAATCAAGTCTTTCGGCTGCCAGATGAATGTCTACGACGGCGAGCGCATGGCCGAGCTGCTCGGCGCCGAGGGCATGCGCCCCGCCTCCGACGGCGAGGATGCCGACCTGGTCGTCCTCAACACCTGCCATATCCGGGAAAAAGCAGCGGAAAAGGCCTATTCCGACGTCGGCCGCCTTCGCCGCGAGGATGGCAGCAAGCCGCTGATCGCGCTGGCCGGTTGCGTTGCCCAGGCCGAGGGTGAGGAAGCGCGGCGACGGTCCAAGCTGATCGACATGGTGGTCGGCCCGCAGGCCTACCACCGCCTGCCCAAGATGATCGCCGCCGCCACTGCCGGCCGCCCGAGCGTCGACACGGACATGCCTGCCGCCACCAAGTTCGGCGCCCTCCCCCGCCGGCGCCGCTCCGGCCCGAGCGCCTTCCTGTCCGTGCAGGAAGGCTGCGACAAGTTCTGCACCTATTGCGTGGTGCCCTACACCCGTGGAGCAGAGATCAGCCGGCCATTCGCCGACATCGCCGCCGAAGCGGAGCAGCTGGTCGAAGGCGGCGCACGCGAGATCACCCTGCTCGGCCAGAACGTCAACGCCTGGGAAGAGGGCGGCCGCGACCTCGCCAGCCTGATCCGCCATCTCGCCGGCGTCGGCGGGCTGGAGCGGATCCGCTACACGACAAGTCACCCGGTCAACATGGGCGAGGCGCTGATCGCCGCCCATGCCGACGTGCCGGAACTGATGCCCTACCTCCACCTTCCGGTACAGTCCGGGTCCGACGCGATCCTCCACGCCATGAACCGCAGCCACACGGCCGACAGCTACCTCCGGATCATCGAGCGAGTTCGTGCCGCGCGGCCGGATATCGCGATTTCGGGCGACTTCATCGTCGGCTTCCCCGGCGAGGCGGAGGCCGACTTCGAAAGGACGCTGCAAATCGTCGACGAAGTGCGTTACGCGTCTGCATTCAGCTTCAAATATTCGCCCCGGCCGGGAACGCCGGCGGCTACGATGGAGAGCCAGATACCCCAGCCCGTCATGGACGAACGGCTTCAGCGCCTGCAGGCGCGGATCGCCGAGCACAGCACCGCCTTCAACCGGGCGACGATCGGCAAGACCGTTCCGGTCCTGGTCGAAAAGCCTGGCCGCCGCCCGGGCCAGATGATCGGCAAGTCGCCGTGGCTGCAATCGGTGTTCGTCACCACCGACGCGCCCGTTGGCTCGATGATCGAAGTGGCGATCACCGAAGCGCTGCCCAACAGCCTGGGCGGCGTGATCGCCCGCGCCGAGGCCGCCTGATGGGCAAGCGCGACATGGTCGCCGCCCCCCTCCCAGAGCGCGCCCGGCTGGAGCTGGAGTTCGACCAGCCCTACCTCCTCGGTCCGCTGTTCGGGGAGTATGACCGTCACCTCGTTGCGATCGAGGACCGGCTCGGCGTAAACATCGCCGCGCGCGGCAACCGCGTGCAGATCGAGGGCGAGCCGGACAGCGCCGCTCGCGCCCGTGACGTGCTGATGGGGCTCTACAGTCGCCTCGACCAGGGGCACGACGTGGACATGGCCGAGGTCGAGAGCGTCATGGGCATGGCCGCTCAGCGCCGTCTCGACGGGATCATCGCCGACACCGCCTCGGCACCCCCGCAGGTGATGATCCGCACGCGCAAGAAAACCATCGTGCCGCGCTCGCTGGTGCAGGGCAGCTACATGGAAGCGCTCGCCCGCGACGACATGATCTTCGCCCTCGGCCCAGCAGGCACCGGCAAGACCTATCTCGCCGTGGCGCAGGCCGTGGCGATGCTGATCGGCGGCCAGGTCGATCGGCTGATCCTGTCGCGCCCCGCGGTGGAGGCCGGCGAACGGCTCGGCTTCCTGCCTGGCGACATGAAGGAGAAGGTCGATCCCTACCTTCGCCCGCTCTACGACGCCCTGTACGACATGCTCCCGACCGAGCAGGTCGAACGGCGGATCGCCAGCGGAGAGATCGAGATCGCGCCGATCGCCTTCATGCGCGGCCGGACGCTCAATGACGCCTTCATCATCCTCGACGAGGCACAGAACACCACGCCGGCGCAGATGAAGATGTTCCTCACTCGCTTCGGCATGCGAGCCCGAATGGTGATCTGCGGCGACCCCAACCAGGTCGACCTTCCCGACCCCTCCAAGTCAGGCCTCCACGACGCGGTATCGAGGCTGGAGAACGTCAAGGGCATCGCCACCGTCCGCTTCAGCTCGGCCGACGTGGTCCGCCATCCATTGGTCGGCCGGATCGTCGATGCCTATGAGGGTCCGGGCCGATGATGCTCGAAGTCGCCATCGACGCCGATGGGGAGTGGGACAGTAGCACCGGGTGGGAGCAGCTCGCCGAAGCTGCTGCCCGCGCCGCCATCGCCGAAAGTCGCTTCCCGGCCCTCGCCGAGGGCGAGCGCCCCGTCGAGATCTCAGTCCGCCTGACCGGCGACGAAGAAGTGCGCCAGCTCAACGCCGAGTGGCGCGACAAGGACAAGCCGACCAACGTGCTGTCCTTCCCGCTGGTCGAGCCTGAAGAGCTGACCTCTTCCGCACAGGATGGGCCCGAGCTGATGCTCGGCGACATCGTCCTTGCCCGCGGCGTCTGCGTCCGCGAAGCCGAGGACAAGGCGATCCCGCTCGCCGACCATGCCGCGCACCTGCTGGTCCACGGGACGCTGCATCTGCTCGGCTATGACCACGGTGACGACGCGGACGCGGGGGACATGGAAGCGCGCGAAGTGCGGGCGCTGGCACGGCTCGGCATCCGCAATCCCTATGAGGAGGCCGCCTGATGGCCACCTCCCCCGACAGCGGGTCGCGGCTGTGGCGTGGAATGCGCCACTTGTTGTTCGGCGATGATTCCGAACTGACCTTGCGCGACCAGATCGAGGAAGCGATCGACGAGGCCGAGGACAACCGGCCAGTCGCCGGCGACCTCTCCCCGCTCGAGCGGCAGATGCTCCGCAATCTGCTTCACTTCGGCGACCGAACCGCGGGTGAAGTGGCGGTGACCCGGGGCGAGATCATCGCCGTGCCGCAGACCATCAGCTTCGAGGAACTGGTCAAGGCGTTCGCCGACGCGGGCCACAGCCGCCTGCCGGTCTACGCCGACAGCCTGGATGAAGTGATCGGCATGGTCCACATCAAGGACGTCTTCATGGCCTTTGTCGATCCGGCGAAGGACCGGACCGTTGCCGGCTTGCTGCGCGACCCACTGTTCGTGCCCGAGTCCATGGGTGTGCTCGACCTGCTCGCCAGGATGCGGACCCAGCGCGTGCACCTCGCCATCGTGGTCGACGAATTCGGCGGCACGGAAGGGCTGGTCACGATCGAGGACGTGGTCGAGGAAATCGTCGGCGAGATCGAGGACGAGCATGACGAAGAGGCCGAGGGCATGCTGGTCATGCTCGACGAAGGCTTGTGGGAAGCCGACGCGCGGCTGGAACTCGACGATCTGGCCAAGGAAGTCGACGCCCGACTGATCGCGGAGGATGACGAGGTCGACACCCTTGGCGGCCTCGCCTTCATGCTCGCCGAACGAATCCTCCAGCCCGGTGAATCCGTCGAGCATCCCAGCGGCTGGCGGCTGGAGTCGGTGGATGCGGACGCCCGCAAGATGCTCCGGCTGCGGCTGCATGCGCCTGAAAGCGCCGCGCCGGTTGAGGCCTGAACACACCGCTCCGATGAAGATGCTGTCCTACACCGCCGTCCTTGACGCATAGCGCTTGCCATGTCGCTCGCTGACCATCCCGACCATGTGTCCCGTGCCCAGGATCCGGTTGTCACTTTCCCGGAAAACCGGGCTCGTTACCGTGAACATTGTGAACATTCGCCCACCCTCCTGACGTCATTCGGGCTCGCGCTGGTCGCGGGAACTCTGTCCGCTTTCGCCTTCCAGCCGGTGGGCCTGTGGCCGCTGATGCCGCTTGCCTTTGCCGGCCTGTGCGAACTGGTCGGCCGCGCGCCTTCCATGAAGCGCGCGCTTCTGGTTGGCTGGAGCTTCGGGGTCGGCCAGTTCGTCCTCGGCCTCAACTGGATCGCGACCGCCTTCACCTACCAGGCGGCGATGCCGGCCTGGTTGGGTCGGGTCGCCGTGGTGCTCCTCTCGCTCTACCTGGCGGTCTATCCGATGCTCGCCGTCGGCTTGGCCTGGCGGTTCGGGCAGGCGAGCCGGCTGGCGCTGGTCCTGGCACTGGCGGGTGGCTGGGCGGTGACCGAGTATCTGCGCGCGACCATCTTCACGGGCTTTTCGTGGAATCCGGTCGGCGTTGCCTTCGCCGATACGCCTTGGCTGAACGCGATCAGGTTCATCGGAACGTTCGGGCTGTCCGTGACTGTCGTGCTCGTCGGCGGATCGCTTTGGCTGCTCGCCCGCCGCTCTTGGCGCACCGGTGGAACGCTGCTCGCGCTGCTGCTTGTGCTTCTTGCCCTACCTCCGGCCGAAGAGCACCATCGGCTGACCAACTTCGGCCCGGGATCAGCGGCTCCCCGCTTGTCCAGCCCGGCAATCCGCATCGTTCAGCCGAACATCGGCCAGGAGGACAAATGGCGTGAGGGGCTTGCCGACGAAGCCTTTACCCGCCTCGCCAACCTGTCCTCCGGCGGAGCACCGCCGCCGCGCCTGCTCTTCTGGCCGGAAGTCGCGGTTCCGGAGCCATTCCAGATCCTCGACCAGCAGGAGCGGCCCCTGCCCTATCTGCTCCCGGCCATCCCTCGGGCAGTCCGCTCCGTGCGCTCCGGCGATGTGCTCCTGACCGGAGCTTTTGCGCTGATCGCCGACGATCAGGACAAGATCGTCGGCAACACCAACAGCGTGTTCGGCCTTGACGCGGCTGGCCGCGTGCTGGGCCGCTACGACAAGGCGCACCTCGTCCCATACGGCGAATATTTGCCCATGCGCCCGCTGTTGTCGGCAATCGGCTTGTCGCAGCTCGCGCCAGGCCAAGGGGACACCATCTACGGTCCGGGCCCGCGCACCCTGGAGCTCGGCGCCTTTGGCCGTGCGGGCATTCAGGTCTGCTACGAAATCATCTTCTCCGGGGAAGTCGTCGACCGCCGCAACCGACCGGATTTCATCTTCAACCCGTCGAACGACGCCTGGTTCGGCGCATGGGGCCCGCCGCAACACCTTGCCCAGGCGCGCCTGCGCGCTGCTGAAGAGGGCCTGCCGGTGGTCCGCTCCACCCCGACGGGGATCAGCGCGCTGGTCGATGCGCGTGGGCAGCTGCTGCATTCGATCCCGTGGCGCACTGCCGGCGTGATCGACTCAACCCTGCCACCGCCGGCTGATCCGACACTCTTCTCGCGGACCGGCAATTGGCTACCGATGCTGCTTGCCGTGCTTCTTCTGCTTTCGGCGGTTGTGGTGGACGGACAGCGTCGCTACAGGCGGACATAAGGACTTCTTTATATCCTTATATCCCGGTTCGCCGGCCAACCCGTAGGACGACACGCACACCCATGCGCCAGAACTATCTCTTCACCTCCGAATCCGTTTCCGAAGGCCATCCCGACAAGGTCGCGGATCAGATCAGCGACGCCATTGTCGACCTGTTCCTGGCCAAGGACCCGGAAGCGCGCGTTGCATGCGAGACGCTCGTCACCACCCAGCGAATCGTCGTCGGCGGCGAAATTCGCTGCAAGGGTGCCTTCGACAACGAACAGTTCGCCGACACCCACGGCTGGGCGCCCGGAGTGCGTGACGAGATCGAGCAGGTAGTCCGGCACACCGTGCAGCGCATCGGCTACGAGCAGAATGGCTTCCACTGGCAGACCGCCAGCTTCGAAAACCACCTGCACGGCCAGTCGGCGCACATCGCGCAGGGCGTGGACGCGACCGGCAACAAGGACGAAGGCGCGGGCGACCAGGGCATCATGTTCGGCTACGCCACCGACGAGACCCCCGACTTTCTGCCGGCGACGCTCTACTACAGCCACAAGATCCTTGAACGGATGGCCGCTGACCGCCACTCGGGGGCCGCTCCCTTTCTGGAGCCGGATGCCAAGAGCCAGGTGACCCTGCGCTATGAGAACGGAAAGCCAGTCGCTGCGACCACCGTCGTGGTCTCCACACAGCACGCCAAGGGCTACCATGAGGGCGCCGAAGAAGCGCAGCTCAAGGACTATGTGAAGCAGGTCGTCGCGGACGTCCTTCCGGCCGAACTGCTGTCCGACGAGACCGTCTACCACATCAACCCGACCGGCGCGTTCGAGATCGGCGGCCCGGACGGCGACGCGGGCCTGACCGGGCGCAAGATCATCGTCGACACCTACGGCGGCGCTGCTCCGCACGGCGGCGGTGCGTTCAGCGGCAAGGATCCGACCAAGGTCGACCGCTCCGCTGCCTATGCGGCTCGCTACCTTGCCAAGAACATCGTCGCGGCTGGCCTCGCCAAGCGCTGCACCATCCAGCTGAGCTACGCCATCGGCGTGCCCGAGCCGCTGTCGCTCTATGTCGACACCCACGGCACCGGCACGGTAGGCGACGACCAGCTGGAAGCGGCGATCGGCCGCATCGAAAAGCTCGGTCGCCTCACCCCGCGCGGCATCCGGACCCACCTCGGCCTCAACAAGCCGATCTACGGCCCGACGGCCGCCTACGGCCACTTCGGCCGCAAGGCGGAAGGCGACCTGTTCCCGTGGGAGAAGACCGACCTGGTCGATGACCTGAAGGCGGCTCTGGCGGTCTAGCTTTCGCGGCAGCGGACCCAGCGCCGCTGCCCACCCCGCCACACGGAGCCGTCGAACAGGAAGCCATTCCGACGGACCTTGAGCCGCAATTCGTGGCGCAGCAGCTGCGGATCGTAGAGATCGACCCTGATCTCCGGATCCTCGATCCAGCTCTGCGCCACCACGACCGGCAGGCGACGTCCGGCGATGACCAGCTGCGGGTGCATGACGCTCGGGCGTGCGCCGAACACCAGACTGAGCTCCAGCAGCGGTCCGCTGGCGGTGCGGCAGGTCATCCCCTGTGTGGCCGCAGCCGGAGTGGCGGCAACCAGCGCAAGCGGCCCGGCGACGAACATGAGCTTGTGCATGGCGTGCGATCCTGCACCGCGCTTGCTGAACCTTGGCTGCAACGACTAGGCCGCACCGCATGACCGCGCACAAACCTGGCGATCCGACAACCATCAACCGGCTCTACGGCCGCTCCAGCGGACACAAGCTGCGCAAGGGGCAGCAAGACCTGGTTGACCGCCTGCTGCCGCAAATCGCGGTCCCGCCCGAGGGTGACATCACAGCCCGCGCCCTGTTCGGCGAGGATCGGCCGCTGCACTTCGAGGTCGGGTTCGGCTCGGGCGAGCACCTCGCGTACCGCGCCGACCTCCTGCCGGATCACGGCTTCATCGGTGCCGAACCCTTCCTCAACGGCGTCGCCACCGCGCTCGGCCACATCCGTGACCAGCACCTGGGCAATGTCCGGCTGCACATGGGCGATGCGCTGGAGGTGCTGCGGCGCGTACCCGACGGCGCGCTGACGATGCTGTATCTGCTGCACCCTGACCCCTGGCCCAAGGCTCGCCATTCCAAGCGGCGCATGGCCAACGACGGCCCGATCGACCTGTTCGCGGCCAAGCTGAAGCCCGGCGGCGATCTCCGCATTGCCACCGACCACCCCGTCTATCTCGAATGGACGCTGACGGTGATGCAGCGCCACGTCCACCAGTTCGAGTGGCTGGCCGAGAAGCCGAGCGACTTTCTCGAACCCTCCGGCGGCTGGATTGAAACCCGTTACGGCGCCAAGTCCCGCCGCGAGGGCCGCCGTCCCTACTATCTGCGTTACAGGCGAACCGCGGCAACCTGACGCCGTGCGAGCCGTTGAGCCGGCGATGATCCGCGCTCTCCTGGCTGCCTCCCTGCTCGTGCTGCCCTCCGCCGCCGTCGCTTGCCAGTGCGACGACCCCGCCGACCTCAGCGCCGCCCAGCGTGAGGAACGGGCACTCTTCTACGCCGGCCGCAGCCTCATTTTGGCGGAGGTCGAACGCATCGATAGAGGCACAACGCTGTTCGAGCCGCTGCGCTACCGAGTTATCAGGCCGCTGAGCGGAGCAGTGCCAAAGGTCGAAATCCTGATCTATCCGCGTCTGACCCAACTCCCGGACGGAAGTTGGATCGGATCACCCGGCAACAGCTGCGAATATTTCGGGACCAGAGGCGTCCGGAAGGTCATGGCGTTCACCTCCGGACGGCCGCCGAATGAACCCGCACTGTGCAGCGCCTTTGCCCGTGCGAACGACAGCGGCCTCATGCCCGCCAGCATGTGTGTCCAATACTTTCTCGACGATCCGGAGATGGTTAGGCGAATTCTTGAGATTCAGGCCGGCGTCAGCCGAAGCAGCCGCCCTCCATCCTCCAGCAGGTAGACCTCACCGCCAGGCCCCTGCTCGACCTCGCGGATGCGCTCGCCCATGTCCCATCGGTCGCCCTTTCTTGCTGCCGCCCCGTTCACGTCGACCCGGATCAGCGCCTGGCCTGACAGCGCACCCATCAGGATGTCGCCCTTCCATTGCGGGAACAGGTCCCCCGAATAGATGATCATCCCGGCCGGCGAGATCGACGGGGTCCACCAGACCTTTGGCTCCTCGAAGCCGCGGCTGCGGTGCTCGTCGGGGATGGGCGCGCCGTCGTAGTGGCTCCCGTAAGAGGCCCGCGGCCAGCCGTAGTTCCTGCCGCGTTCGATGAGGTTGACCTCGTCGCCGCCCCTCGGGCCCATCTCGTTCGCCCACAGCCGTCCGTCCGCCGTAAAGGCCAGGCCCAAAACGTTGCGGTGGCCCAGCGTGTGGAACGCACCGCCGATCCGCTGGCCTTCGGCGGTCATATGGATGATCTTGCCGAGGTCGCTGCTGCGATCCTGCGCCGGCGCCATCTTCTGCCGATCGCCGGACGAGACGAACATGCTCCCGTCCGGCGCAAAGGCGATCCGGTGGGAGAAATGGCCGTCCCCCGAAACCTTGGGCTGCTGCCGCCAAATCACCCGGAAGTCACGCAGCGCGGGGCGTTCGCGGTTGCGCAGGTCGAGCGTGCCATAGCCGACCGCCGCTCCGCTGGTGCCACCTCGGCCAGCCTCGACGAAGCTCAGGTAGACGCGGTGGTTCACCACGAACTCCGGATGCACCACGACATCGCCAAGGCCGCCCTGCCCCGCCACCTTGACCGGCGGAACACCGCCGACCGGCCACCTGCGTCCGGTCCTGCTGTCCACCAGCCAGAGCCGCCCTGCCTTCTCGCTGACCAATGCGAGGTCGAGCAACGGACGGCCGCTGCCGGTCAGGAACGCCATCGCCCACGGGGTGTCGAACCGCGCAACGTCCACGACGGCGAAGGGCCGATCTGCCGGCCGCGCTGCCTGCCGGCCCTGTTCGGCCGCGTTGCTGCGGGACTCGCCGGCGGAGCAGGCGGCGAGAACGCAAAGTGCGGCAGCGGCTTGAAACGGCTTGAACGTCATCCAACATCCCTCTGTGAACGCAGTCGCTGGCGCTGCACCGAGGAAACAGTTTTGCGGGCCATTTCGCTCCAGTCGCTCGCAACCGCGGTCGCGCCGCATCCGCTGTCCCAAGGCGACGCCAAGGACACTGCGCGCAGGCTGTTCGCAGGCAAGCCCGCCCTGTTCGACCGTTTGCAGGGCGTGTTCGACAACGCAGGGGTCGATCGACGGCAGACGGTTGCCCCATTGAACTGGTACGCCGGAGACCACGGCTGGACCTCTCGCAACCGGCTTTACCTTGAGGCGGCCGAGGCGCTGTTCCTGGACGCAGCGAGGCGCGCAATCGATCAGGCCGGTCTGTGTCCTGCCGACATCGACGGAGTGGTTTCAGTTTCTACCACCGGCATCGCCACTCCGTCGCTGGAGGCGCGAGCCGGGCCGAAGCTGGGCCTGCGCCCCGACATCCAGCGTGTGCCCCTGTTCGGGCTCGGCTGCGCCGGCGGGGTAAGCGGGCTTGCCACCGCCGCTCGCCTGGCCGCCGCGGAGCCTGGCAGCCGCTGGCTTTTTGTCACTGTGGAGACCTGCTCCATTTCGATCCGCCTGGACAGCGACGATCCCGCCTCCCTTGTGGCGACGGCGTTGTTCGGGGACGGGGCTGCGGCAGCCGTGGTCGGCGACGAAGGTCCTGGCCTGGCCACGATCTCCGCATCGGCCGAGCGGCAATGGCCTGACACCCTCGGGATCATGGGCTGGCGGGTGGAGGATCCTGGCTTTGCCGTGGTGTTCGACCGAGCCATCCCGCCGTTCGTCACCGCGGAACTCGCCGGCGCCGTCGCGGAGATGGAGCGGACCTTCGGCGTGACCCGCGGCGAAATCGGCCGCTTCTGCTGCCACCCGGGCGGCGCAAAGGTAGTCGAGGCGATCGAGACCGCTCTCGTCCTGAACCCCGGCAGCCTCGACCTCGAGCGATCGGTGCTGCGCGAGCATGGGAACATGAGCGCGCCGACCGTGCTGTTCGTGCTTCGCGCGCTGATCGACCGCGGATTGCCGGCGAAGACGCTGATGACAGCATTCGGCCCCGGCTTCACCTGTGCCGGCATGCTGCTGGAGCGGCCCGCCTGATGTGGCCGGCCATCGCGATCCTTGCGTTCGTTACACTGCAGCGCCTGGCCGAGCTGGCGCTGGCGCGGAGCAACACGGCGCGCCTGCTCGCCGCCGGAGCGCGTGAGTTCGCCCCGGGCCATTATCCGCTGATCGTCGGGGTCCATGCATCCTGGCTCACGGCCTTATGGTGGCTCGCTCCGGGACGACCGATCCACTGGCCGCTGCTGGCATTGTTCGCGCTCCTTCAGCTTGGGCGTATCTGGGTGATCCGGACGCTTGGCCCACGCTGGACAACTCGGATCATCGTCCTGCCGGGCGCGCCGCTGGTCACAGGCGGACCGTTCCGCTTCGTCTCGCATCCGAATTATCTGGTGGTTATCGGCGAAATCGCCGTGCTGCCGCTGGTGTTCGGCCTGTGGCAGGTGGCGGCGGTCTTCACGCTGCTGAACGCGGCTGTCCTGTTCGTCCGCATACGGGCGGAGAATGCCGCGCTGGCGGGACCCGCCTCCGCTCGCTAGACCGGCGCATGATCCGAGCCTTCCTTGCGCCCGCAGTCGCGCTCCTCGCCGGCTGCGCAACCACTCCGCAGCAAGCACCCGGCGACCGGTTCTTCGACCGGCTGACCGCCCTGTGCGGCAAGGCGTTCGAGGGCAGGATCGTCAGTCCGTCCGTCCCGGCCGACCAGGCGTTCGCGGGCAAGCGGCTGGTAATGCACGTCCGCGAATGCTCGGCCGGCGCGATCCGCATTCCCTTCCATGTGGGCGAGGACCGCTCACGGACCTGGGTCATCACGCGCCAAGGGCGCGCCCTGCGCCTCAAGCACGATCATCGCCACGCCGACGGCAGCGAAGACCGAGTGACGCAATATGGCGGCGACTCCGCCGGTGCCGGCAGCGTGCAGCGTCAGACCTTTCCGGCCGACGCGTTCACCAAGGCGCTGCTTGTGCGCGAGGGCAACCGTACAGGCGTGGACAATGTCTGGGCCGTGGAAGTGCAACCCGAGCGGACCTTCGCCTACGAGCTGCGCCGGCCCAACCGCTTCTTTCGCGTCGAGTTCGACCTGACGAGGTCCGTTTCCGCACCGCCGCCGCCATGGGGCGCACGGTAGCCGCAAAGCGTCTCGATCGTGCTTGCCTGCCACTCGCCTTCCGCCTATATGGCGGCCTCCTCTCGACATCGCTGATGCTCCTGAGGCCGCCCGGGGTTCCGGTGCGGCGCGAGGGGACATGGATTTTCGAAGGACGAGGATGGACCAGAGCGCGCTGACTGCACTGATCGAACCCGAGGCCAAGGCGCTCGGCTTCGACCTCGTGCGCGTCGCGATGATCGGCGGCACGTCCGACCCGACGTTGCAGGTGATGGCCGAGCGTCCGGATACGCGCCAGCTCGACCTGGCGGATTGCGAGACCCTGTCACGCCGGATTTCGGAGAAGCTGGACGCGCTCGAGGCGGAGGGCCGCGACCCGATCGAGGGTGGCTATCGGCTCGAAGTTTCCTCGCCCGGCATTGACCGTCCGCTGACCCGCCTTGCCGACTATCGCGATTGGGCCGGGCATGAGGCCCGCCTCAAGCTTGGTGAAGTGGTGGATGGAGCCAAGCAGGTGTCGGGCACGATCGAAGGCATCGAGGGCGAGACCGTCCGCATCGCCTCGCCCAAGGGGGTTCGTGAAATTCCGTTCACTGCCATTCACTCGGCCAAGCTGCTGCTGACCGACAAGCTCATCAACGCCACCGCGCCCATCAGCACCGAAGGCGCCGATACTTTTCAGACGCAAGAGGACTAGAAGACATGGCCACCACCGCTGCTTCCGGCGCGCCCGCAGCACCGACCGCCAACAGGGCTGAGCTGCTTGCCATCGCCGACAGCGTCGCGCGCGAAAAGCTGATCGATCGCGGAATCGTGATCGAGGCGATGGAGGACGCGATCCAGCGCGCCGCCCGCGCCCGTTACGGTGCCGAGAACGACATCCGCGCCAAGCTCGACGGCGAAACCGGCGACCTGCGTCTGTGGCGGGTGCTGGAAGTGACCGAAGAGGTTGACGATCACTTCAAGCAGGTCGACGTCAGGGGCGCGCAGAAGCTGCAGCCGGGCGCGTCGGTGGGCGACTTCATCGTCGATCCGCTGCCCCCGATCGAGTTCGGCCGGATCGCCGCCCAGGCCGCCAAGCAGGTCATCTTCCAGAAGGTCCGCGACGCCGAGCGCGAGCGGCAGCATGAAGAGTTCAAGGATCGGGTCGGCGAGGTCATCACCGGCGTCGTCAAGCGCGTGGAATTCGGCCACGTCGTCGTGGACCTCGGCCGCGCAGAGGGCGTGATCCGCCGCGATGCGCAGATCCCGCGCGAGATGGTCCGAGTCGGCGACCGTGTGCGCTCGTTGATCCTCAAGGTCGCCCGCGAGACGCGCGGTCCGCAGATTTTCCTGTCCCGTGCGCACCCCGACTTCATGAAGAAGCTGTTCGCGCAGGAAGTGCCGGAAATCTACGACGGCATCATCGAGATCAAAGCCGCTGCGCGCGATCCGGGCAGCCGCGCCAAGATCGGCGTCATCAGCCACGACAGCTCCATCGATCCGGTCGGCGCCTGCGTCGGCATGAAGGGCAGCCGCGTCCAGGCCGTCGTGCAGGAACTGCAGGGCGAGAAGATCGACATCATCCCGTGGAGCGAGGACACCGCGACCTTCGTCGTCAACGCGCTCCAGCCGGCGACCGTCAGCCGGGTCGTCATCGACGAGGAGGAAAGTCGGATCGAGGTGGTGGTCCCCGACGACCAGCTTAGCCTCGCCATCGGCCGGCGCGGGCAGAACGTCCGCCTCGCCTCGCAGCTGACCAATTCGCAGATCGACATCCTCACCGAAGCCGACGCCAGCGAGAAGCGCCAGCGCGAGTTCGTCGAGCGCTCGACCATGTTCCAGGAGGAGCTGGACGTCGACGAGACGCTGGCCCAGCTGCTCGTCGCCGAGGGCTTCACCACCCTGGAAGAGGTCGCATACGTCGAAGCCGACGAGATCGCTTCCATTGAGGGCCTGGACGAGGATATCGCGTCTGAATTGCAGAGCCGTGCGGGCGAAGCCCTTGAACGCCGCGAAGCCGCTGCTCGCGAAGAGCGCCGCGGTTTGGGCGTCGAAGATGCACTGGCCGAGCTTCCACACCTGACGGAAGCCATGCTGGTGACGCTCGGCAAGGCGGGGATCCGCACCCTGGACGACCTGGCCGACCTCGCCACCGACGAGCTGGTGCAGAAGAAGCGCCCCGAGCCGCGCCGCCGCGCGGAGAATGCGCCGCAGCGCGCCGAGGACAAGGGCGGCGTACTTGCGGAGTACGGTCTGACCGACGAGCAGGGCAACGAGATCATCATGGCCGCCCGTGCGCATTGGTTCGAGGACGAGCCTGCCGGCGACGAGCCGCAATCGCAGGAGGACGCGGTTGCGGAAAACGGGCAATGACACGGTAGAAGACCGTGCCCCGGCGAAGGGCACCCATCGAGATACCACTTCGATGGGACCCAAGGCGGGGGTCCAGTCCAGCAGGAAAGAGGCTGGGCTCCCGCCCTCGCGGGAGCACAGCCAGCCCGAACGGACCTGTGTCCTAACCCGCGCGCATGGTTCGCGGGACGAGCTGATCCGTCTTGCGCTCGGCCCGGACGGGCAGGTCCTGCCCGACGTGCGCGCCAAGGCGCCCGGCCGCGGGGCGTGGATCGGCGTGTCTCGTTCCCAGCTCGATGCCGCCAACGCCAAGGGCAAGCTGAAGGCGGCATTGTCCCGGGCCTTCAAGACGGGCGAACTTTCGCTCCCGTCGGAGCTGGGCGCCCTGATCGAGGCCGCGCTCAGCCGCGACGCGCTCGACCGGCTCGGCATGGAGGCCCGCTCGGGGACCCTGATCAACGGCGCCGATCGGGTCGATACGGCGGCCCGCTCAGGCAAGGTCCACCTGCTCCTCCATGCCGCGGACGCGGGCGAGGACGGCCGCCGAAAGCTGGACCAGGCTTGGCGGATGGGTGGGGCCGAGGAGCGCGGCCATCGCCACGGTCTGGTAATCCCCGCGCCACGCACCATGTTGAGCATGGCCCTCGGGCGCGAAAATGTGGTACATGTGGCCCTGACCGATCGCGCTGCCGCGACGCGCGTTGCCCGCGCGCTCGCCCGGTGGCGCGCTTTCATTGATCCCGATGGTGGGTTAGGGCGCAGCGACGCTGCCCCGGCTGCTGCCTCGACTGACGAACCGAACGAAGGAACCAAATGAGCGACCAGACCGACAAGCCGAAGCTGGGCACCCGGCCGCCGCTGGGCATCAAGCGCACGGTTGAGACCGGAAAGGTGAAGCAGAGCTTCAGCCACGGCCGCTCGAACACGGTCGTGGTCGAGGTGAAGAAGCGCCGCATCCTGGGCAAGCCGGGCGAGGCACCCGCCCCCGCTGCCGAAGCGCCGGCGCCCGCACCCGTCGAGGCGCCCGCGCCCCAGCCGGCGCGCGCTGCTCCCGCCGCTCCCCAGCGCCGCTCGCCGGTCGACGATCTTGCCGCCCGCCGCGAGGAAACGGCTCGCCGGATGCGCGAGGCCGAGGAAGCGCGCATGACCGCGCTGGAAGACGCTCGGCGGCGCGAGGAGCAGGCCAAGGTCAACTCCACCGAAGACGAGAAGCGTCGGGCCGAAGATAATCGCAAGGCCGAGGAAGAGGCCGCACGCCAGGCCGAGGCCGATGCCAAGCGCCGGATCGAGGCTGAAGCCGAGGCCGCTCGCCAGGCTGATGCACCGGCAGAAGAGCCACAGCCGGCAACGGCGCCGTCCGCTCCGACAGGACAGCAGTTCACGCCGGTTCGCCGAGCGCCTCCGCCCGCCGCTCCGCCGCGCCGCCCGGAGCCGGCTCGCCCGGCGCGCGGCCGCGGCGACGACCGCCGTCACTCAGGCAAGTTGACCGTCAGCCGTGCGCTGGCCGGTGGCGACGACAGTCGCTCCAGGAGCCTCGCCGCGCTGAAGCGCGCTCGTGAAAAGGAAAAGCGCGCCCACCAGTCGCAGGGTCCCTCGGCCAAGCAGTATCGCGATGTCGACGTTCCCGAAGCGATTACCGTGCAGGAACTCGCCAAGCGCATGGGCGAGCGCGGCGCCGACCTCGTCAAATCGCTGTTCAAGATGGGCACGCCTGTCACGATTACCGAGACGATCGACCAGGATACGGCCGAACTGCTGATCGAGGAGTTCGGTCACCGCATCAATCGCGTGTCCGAGTCCGACGTGGACATCCAGACGGAAACCGACGTCGATGCTGCCGAAACGCTGCAACCGCGGCCGCCGGTGGTCACGATCATGGGTCACGTCGACCACGGCAAGACGTCGCTGCTCGACGCCCTCCGTGGCGCCAACGTCGTGTCGGGCGAAGCCGGCGGAATTACGCAGCACATCGGCGCGTATCAGGTGAAGGTGCCGTCGGGCGACCGCATCACCTTCCTCGACACGCCAGGCCACGAGGCCTTTACCGAGATGCGCGCCCGCGGCGCCCACGTGACGGACATCGTGGTCCTGGTGGTTGCGGCCGATGACGGCCTCAAGCCGCAGACGATCGAAGCGATCAATCACACCAAGGCGGCCGGCGTGCCGATGATCGTGGCGATCAACAAGATCGACAAGCCGGGGGCCAACCCGCAGAAAGTTCGCGAAGAGCTGCTCCAGCACGAGATCATCGTCGAGGCGATGGGCGGCGACGTTCAGGACGTGGAGGTTTCCGCCAAGGAAAAGACCAACCTCGAAGGGCTGCTCGAAGCGATCAACCTCCAGGCCGAAATCCTGGAGCTGAAGGCCAATCCCGACCGTGCCGCCGAAGCCACTGTGATCGAGGCCAAGCTCGACAAGGGCCGCGGTCCGCTTGCGACCGTGCTGGTCCAGCGCGGTACGCTCAAGGTCGGCGACATCTTCGTCGTCGGCGCAGCGTCAGGCAAGGTCCGCGCGATGATCGACGATCATGGCCGCCAGGTGAAGGAGGCCGGACCCTCGTTCCCGGTTGAGGTGCTCGGCCTCAGCGCCGTGCCGTCGGCAGGCGACCAGTTCACGGTGGTCGAGAATGACGCCCGTGCCCGCGAAGTCGCGGCCTACCGCCAGGGCGTGCTCGATCGCAAGCGGACCACCGCGGCTCCGATGAGCCTGGAAAACATGTTCGCCAACCGGGCATCGACCACCATCGAGTTCCCGCTGGTCATCAAGGCCGACGTGCAGGGCTCGGCCGAAGCGATCGTCAACGCGCTTAATCGCCTGTCGACCGACGAGATCAAGGTCCGTGTGCTCCATTCTGGCGTGGGTGCGATCACCGAAAGCGACGTGACGCTCGCAAGCTCGACCGGAGCGCCGATCATTGGCTTCAATGTCCGTCCGAACGCCAAGGCGCGCGAAGTCGGCGAGCGCAACAAGGTCGAGTTCCGCTACTACGACGTCATCTATCACCTGACCGACTGGGCTAAGGGTGCGATGGCTGGCGAGCTCGGTCCGGAGATCATCGAGACCGTGGTCGGCCGCGCCCGTGTCCAGGAGGTGTTTCCGGCCGGCAAGCGTGACAAGGCCGCTGGCCTGCTGGTGCTCGAAGGAGTCATCCGCAAGGGCCTCAACGCCCGCCTCACCCGCGAGGATGTCATCGTCTCCAAGACCACCATCGCCTCGCTGCGCCGGTTCAAGGATGACGTGGCGCAGGTGGTGGCCGGTCTCGAGTGCGGCGTGCTGCTGGCGGACACGAACGACATCAAGGCAGGCGACAGCCTCGAAGTGTTCGAGGTCGAGGAACGCGCGCGGACGCTTTAAACGTCTCCCCCTCCCGCTTGAGGGAGGGGGTTGGGGGGTGGGCCCCATCCAAGTTGAGGCTGGTCGTGCCCACCCCCGACCCCTCCCGCAAGCGGGAGGGGAGTTATGCGCAAGACCGAAACCACCGAAGGCCGCTCCGTTCGCCTGCTCCGCGTGGGCGAGCAGGTGCGCCATATCCTCAGCGATGTCCTCCAGCGCGGCGACGTGCATGACGAAACGCTGCAGAGCCATCTGGTCAGCGTGACCGAAGTGCGCATGTCCCCCGACCTGCGCCACGCGACCGTGTTCGTGAAGCCGCTGCTCGGCCAGGACGAGGAGGCGGTGCTGAAGGCGCTGCGCACCAACACCGCCTACCTCCAGCGGGAGGTCGCCACCCGGGTGCGGATGAAATATGCCGCCAGGCTCAAGTTCATCGCCGACGAGAGTTTCGACGAGGGCACCCATATCGACGCGCTGCTCCGCTCCGAGCACGTCGCGCAGGACCTGACCGGCGAGGAATGACGGCGCTGAGCGAGGCAATGACGGGCGAGGGCTGCCGCGCCGAGCCGTTCACCGATGATCATCGCGACGCGCTGCGCAGCGCTTGCGCCGAGGACCGCGACATCTGGGCGATCTACTCGACTCCGTTCGATCCGGACCATTTCGACGCGAGCATCGACAAGCTCCGGCTGAACCCGGCCAACCGCACCTTCGTCCTCTTTGACGGCGAAGAGCCGGCCGGCATGTCCAGCTTCCTCGGCATCGATCCCGAGCGGCAGGTGCTGGAGATCGGTGGAACCTACTACCGCCCGCACCTGCGCGGCACCGGGTTCAACCGCCGGGTAAAGGCGATGATGCTGGAGCGCGCCTTCGCCTGCGGCATTCGCCGGGTCGAGTTCCGGGTCGATCGCCGCAACCTGCGCTCGCAGGCCGCGATGAAAAAGCTCGGCGCAGTCCGCGAGGGCCTGCTTCGGCAGGATCGGATCACCTGGACCGGGCACGTCCGCGACACCGTGCTGTTCGCCATTCTCCGCGACGAGTGGCCTGTCGCCAGCGCTTCGGCTACCCCTGCACGATGATCGCCAGGCTGCTGCTCCCCTTGCTTGTGCTGACCGCCGTTGGCCCCACCGCCGCCGCCGCCTCCGTTACCGTGAAGCAGGGCGAAACGTGGATCTTCGCGGTCGAGCGCGGACAGCCGGTTCGCGCCCGCAGGGTGCAGCCCAACGCCGCCGCCAAGGCAGGCGAGATCAAGGCCTCGCTCCGCACGATGCTTGGCACCAACCTCACGATCAGCAGCCAGGGCAAGGTCGCCTACACCTATCGCGCCGAACTGCTCGACCGCAGCGGCCGCGCCACCGCCACGCGCGCCAGCACCCTCCCGGCCGGCGGCAAGCCGACCTTTGAATATTGGCGCGAAGCTGCCGTGGCCGTCCGGCTGAGCGACTTCAAAGCCGCCACCACGGACGGCAGCTGCCCGTAGCGCGATGGCCAAACTGTATTTCTACTATGCGGCGATGAACGCGGGGAAATCGACCACCCTGCTGCAGGCCGACTTCAACTATCGCGAGCGCGGCATGGAGACGATGCTGTGGACCGCCGCGCATGACGATCGCGCGGGCAGCGGGATCATCGGCTCGCGGCTCGGCCTGTCAGTGCCGGCCAACGCCTACCAGCCGGACACCGACCTCTTTGCCAGCGTCGAAGCCGAGCTGAAGCGACGGGCACTGCACTGCGTGCTGATCGACGAGGCCCAGTTCCTGACCCGCGGCCATGTGCTGCAGCTGAGCCGGCTGTGCGACCAACTCGACCTGCCGGTGCTGTGCTACGGGCTCCGCACCGACTTCCTTGGCAACCTCTTCCCCGGCAGCGCCGCATTGCTGGCACTGGCCGATTCTCTCGTCGAGCTGAAGGCCGTGTGCGAATGCGGGCGCAAGGCGACGATGAACCTGCGGGTCGATGCGCAAGGCCACGCCGTTACCGGTGGCGAGCAGACCGAGATCGGCGGCAATGACCGCTATATCGCCCTATGCCGCCGCCACTTCTTCGTTCGGTTGCGCGAAACCGAGGCACGCCAGCTCAGCCTGGCGCTCGCGCGCTAGCCTTCGTCGTCCTCCTCTTCGTCGAAGCTCGCCGAGGCATAGTTCCACCACAGCAGCGCGCTTCCTCCGGACGCCGCAACCCTGGTGAGTGCCGCCCCCAGCAGCAAAGTCGCCGGTTCGCGGCTGACCCAGATGAAGAACAGCCCGGCGCCCAGAGTGGCGGCGGTGAACAGGATGAAACCGGGCCGATGTCGCGGAATGTAGCGCGAGATCTTGTGGTCGATGCGCACTTCCCGGCCGGTCCGAGCAGCAACGCTTCCGAGCGGTCCCAGCACCGCGCCCAGCATGCTCTTGCCGATGCGGTAGGTAAGGCGCCGCCGCGCGGTGGATTCGGTCTGGCCCGCGACTTCGGCGAAGGTGAGCGGCTCCTCCACCGTCTCAACCGTCTGCCGTCGCGGCGGCGCGATCAGCAGCGCGGTCAGCAGCCCTCCCCATTCGCGTAGGCCGAACGCCAGCGCCGCGGCCCACCACGGCAGGCCGAGCAGCAGGACGATAGCGGTGCCGATCGCTCCGGTCAGTGCCGCTCCGAAGCGCCAGGGGGCGACGCGCTCCCGCTTGATGACGGACACACTCAAAGGATGGCGCGCCGGGATCCCCAGGGTCAGGATGACCATCATTGCCGCGGCCACCGTATAGCCGCGCCACTCCAACAGGCCGGCAGTCAGTAGGATGATCAGCACGGACGCAGCCAGGCCGACCAGCTCGATCCGGATCGCGGTGCGCCGCGATGCCCTGAACACCTCGTCCGCGGCCCAGATCCGCGCCTTCAGCACGGGGTTCAGTTCCATGGTGCAGAGCGCCCGCGCGCCCTGCGCCAGGGTATTGGCCGCAAGCAGTCGCACCGCATCCGCATGGCCGACGGCGAGCCCGATCATCACCCAGGCTGCCACGGACAGCGCCAGCGGCAGGTATTCGCGGACGGTCAGCCGCTTCAGCAGCGGAGGAACGGTCACCCGCTTAGCATCGATCTCGGGTTCCCGCACGGCATTCCCCAGGGCGGCGCTGCCGCTTCGCCAGCGGATATGGCCGTGGCCGCTTGCCCTGTCCACCGAGGCGCGGCGGGTGCTTGGACGGACCGGAAGGCTTTTCAGCCGTTTAAGCGGACGCTAGGACGGCGCGGCAACTGCCCGTCGGGCTGTGTAACTCACCGCGGCGTCGCGGCGCGCTGCCCATCGCTCGCGCTTGCGCCGCAAGCTTTTCAGGATTTCCTCAGATGCAGCCGGAGCCAATGATTTGCGTGCTTGTCGGTTCATGGCCGCGCACTTCGACGACCTTCATCGCGCAGGAACTGGTCGGCCTCGAGCGGGAGGGGCTGAGGCTGTGGGTCGCGTCGCTGAAGCATGGCGAGCCGACGCGCCACGCGCTTCATGACGAGCTCACGGCGGAGGTGCACTATCTCCCTTTCCTCCCGGTCAACGATCCCGCCCGTTTCCTCCGCGCCCTGCGGAAGATGCGCGGCACTCCGGGCTACAAGCGGGCCCGCGATCTGTTCCGGGCGGAAGCTCCATGGGGCAGGTATGGACGCCGGCTGCGCCTATTCGCTCAGGCGGTGGTGCTGGCGGCAGAAATGCCGCCAGAGTGCCGGCTGATCTACGTCCACTTCATTCATAAGCCCGGCACCGTCGCTCGTTATGTGGCCGCGATGACCGGCCTGCCGCTCGCCGCCAGCGCCCATGCGCGGGACATCTGGACCACCCCCGACCTGGAAAAGCGCGACAAGCTGGCGTCGATGCGGTGGGTCACCACCTGCAACGGCCCGGCGGTCGACGACCTGCAGCGCCACACCGACGATCCCGACAAGATCAAGCTGATCTATCACGGCCTCTCGCTGCGCCGTTTCCCGGAGGATGCGCCCGCCCGGCCGCCGCGCGACGGGAGCGACCCAGCCGATCCGATCCGCCTACTGTCGGTGGGCCGGGCCGTGGAGAAGAAGGGCTTCGACGTGCTGATCGACGTGCTCGCCCGCCTGCCGTCCGATCTGCATTGGCGCTTCGACCATATCGGCGGCGGCAAGCTGCTCCCGGAGCTGAAGGCGCGCGCCGAAAAGCTCGGCCTCAACGATCGCCTCCGCTGGCACGGCCCGCAGACGCAGGCGACGGTGATCGAATATTATCGCAGCAGCGACCTGTTCGTCTTCCCTGCGCGGGAGGCTGACGATGGGGACAAGGATGGGCTGCCGAACGTCCTGATGGAAGCGCAGAGCCAGGCCCTGCCCTGCCTTTCCACCCAGTTCACCGCCATCCCCGAACTCATCCGCAGCGGCGAAACCGGCATGCTGGTCCAGCCCGGCGACCGCGACGGGCTGCTGACCGCGCTCCAGGAGTTGATCCGCTCGCCGCAGCTTCGCAGTCGACTTGGGACGGCGGGCTTCGAACGGGTTCGCAGCGCCTTCCAGGCCGAGGAAGGCATCCACCAGATTGCCGACCTGCTCCGCGCCGAGTTGCAGTGACCGCTGCCCCGCTCACCGGCTGGCTGGTGATCGACAAGCCGCTGGGCATGGGATCGACAACGGTCGTGTCGGCGGTGAAGCGGATCCTGCGCCAGGCTGGCGTGCCCAAAACCCGGATCGGCCATGGCGGAACCCTCGATCCGCTAGCCACCGGCGTGCTTCCGATCGCGCTCGGCGAGGCAACCAAGCTCGCCGGCCGGATGCTGGAGGCGAGGAAGGCCTACGACTTCACCATCCGTTTCGGTGAGCAGACCAGCACGCTCGACCTTGAGGGCGAGGTGGTGGCGACGAGCGACATGCGGCCTACACTGGCCGAGTTGGAGGCGATCCTTCCGCGGTTCACCGGCGAGATCGAGCAGGTCCCACCGGCATTTTCGGCGCTGAAAGTCGGCGGCAAGCGCGCCTACGATCTGGCGCGAGCGGGCGAAGAGGTTCAGCTGAAATCGCGGCGCGTGACGGTCTTCAAACTTCTCCCCCTTGGCGTAGAGGCGCGAAGCGCCGGAGGTGTGAGCGATGATCCCTCTGTCAGCTGTGCTGACATCTCCACCGCGGGGGAGAAGCTGACTGAGGTCACCCTCTCCGCCACCGTCTCCAAGGGCACCTACATCCGTTCCCTCGCGGGCGACATCGCCCTGGCGCTCGGCACCGTCGGTCACGTCGCCATGCTCCGCCGAACGAAGGCCGGTCCGTTCACCCTCGATCAGGCGATATCGCTGGACTTTCTTGCCGAAGCGGCTAAGGGGCTGCGGCTGACGGAGACGGTTCTCCCGCTTGAAGCGGGGCTGGACGACATCCCGGCCCTCCCCGTCGCACCCGATCAGGCGCAGTTGCTTCGGCACGGACAGCGTTTGACCGGATTTCCCGTGAAACCGGGCCTGCACCTTGCCACCGACGATGGTCGTCCAGTGGCGCTGGTGGAAGCTTCGGCCGACGGCCTCCAGGTCGTCCGCGGGTTCAACATCTAGTTCAAAGGAGTCACCCGATGTCGATTACTGCGGAACGCAAGCAAGAACTGATCAAGGAACATGGCCGCGGCTCGGAGGACACCGGTTCGCCGGAAGTCCAGGTCGCCATCCTGACCGACCGCATCGTCACCCTGACCGAGCACTTCAAGACCCACGCCAAGGACAACCATTCCCGCCGCGGTCTGCTGATGATGGTCAACAAGCGGCGCTCGCTGCTCGACTATCTGAAGCGCAAGGACACACAGCGCTACACCGACCTGATCGGCAAGCTGGGCCTTCGCAAGTAACACCCCAAGGGCGCCCTCGCGGCGCCCTTTGTCTACCTGGGCTTTCTGCAATTCGGTGGAAGGTTCACGGGGCCGGAAACGAGCGCCCCAACCGCTGACAGGCCGGCTTGCCCGTCACAGCTGCCCTCGATCGCATCCGGCGACGAGGTAAAGGAACTCATATGTTTGACATCAAGACTGTAGAAATCGACCTCGGCGGAAAGACGCTGAAGCTCGAAACTGGCCGCGTTGCGCGCCAGGCCGACGGCGCCGTTCTCGCCACCATGGGCGAAACCGTGGTCCTTTGCGCCGTAACGGCCGCGAAGAACGTAAAGCCGGGGCAGGATTTCTTCCCGCTGACCGTCCACTATCAGGAAAAGTTTTCGGCCGCCGGGCGCATCCCGGGCGGCTTCTTCAAGCGTGAGCGCGGCGCGACCGAAAAGGAAACGCTGACCAGCCGCCTGATCGACCGTCCGATCCGCCCGCTGTTCCCCGAAGGCTTCTACAACGAAGTCCTCGTGATCGCGCAGGTCCTCTCCTATGATGGCGAGAACGAGCCGGACATCGTGGCGATGATCGCCGCGTCGGCTGCACTCACCATCTCCGGCGTGCCGTTCATGGGTCCGATCGGTGCTGCGCGCGTCGGCATGATCGACGGCGAGTACATCCTCAATCCGACCAACGATCAGGTCAAGGAAGGCGACCTCGACCTCGTCGTCGCGGCCACGGGCAACGCCGTGATGATGGTCGAATCCGAAGCCAAGGAACTGTCGGAAGAGCAGATGCTTGGCGCCGTCGTCTTCGCTTGGGAGGCATCGAAGAAGGTCTGCAACGCGATCATCGACCTCGCCGAGCAGGCTGCCAAGGACCCATGGGAGCTCGACCTGATCGAGGACAAGTCCGCGACGCTTGCCAAGCTGCGCGACGTCATCGGCCCCGACCTGGAAGCCGCCTACAAGCTGACCGGCAAGCAGGACCGCCAGAACGCAATCAACGAAGCCCGCACCAAGGCTCGTGACGCGTTTGCCGACCTGGAGCAGAGCGATCCGGCCCAGTATCTCGCGACGCTGAAGCTGGTGAAGAAGCTTGAAGCCGACGTGGTCCGTGGCGCCATCCTCAAGGAAGGCCGCCGCATCGACGGCCGCGACACCAAGACTGTCCGCCCGATCGAGGCAATGGTCGGCTTCCTTCCGCGCACCCACGGTTCGGCGCTGTTCACCCGCGGCGAGACGCAGGCGATCTGCACCACCACGCTGGGCACCAAGGACGCCGAGCAGATGATCGACGGTCTGGAGGGCCTCTCCTACCAGCGCTTCATGCTGCACTATAACTTCCCGCCCTACTCGGTCGGCGAAGTCGGCCGCTTCGGTGCGCCGGGCCGCCGCGAAGTCGGTCACGGCAAGCTCGCCTGGCGCGCGCTGCACCCGATGCTGCCGTCGAACGAGGAGTTCCCCTACACCATCCGCGTCCTGTCCGACATCACGGAGAGCAACGGCTCCTCGTCGATGGCCACCGTCTGCGGCGGTTCGCTGAGCATGATGGACGCGGGCGTTCCGCTGAAGCGTCCTGTGGCCGGCATCGCCATGGGCCTGATCCTGGAAGGCAAGGACTTTGCCGTGATCAGCGACATCCTGGGCGACGAGGATCACCTCGGCGACATGGACTTCAAGGTTGCCGGCACGTCCGAGGGCATCACCAGCCTGCAGATGGACATCAAGGTCGCTGGCATTACCGAGGAGATCATGACGGTCGCCCTGGCTCAGGCGAAGGAAGGCCGCGCCCACATTCTGGGTGAGATGGCCAAGGCGCTTGACTCTACCCGTGGCGAGCTGTCGGCTCACGCGCCGCGGATCGAGACCATGTCCGTTCCCAAGGACAAGATCCGGGAGATCATCGGCACCGGCGGCAAGGTGATCCGCGAGATCGTGGCAACTACCGGCGCCAAGGTCGACATCGACGACGAGGGCGTGATCAAGATCAGCTCGTCGGACGTCGCTCAGATCGAGGCGGCGCGCCAGTGGATCCACGGCATCGTCGCCGAGCCGGAGCCCGGCACGATCTACACCGGAAAGGTCGCGAGCCTCGTCGATTTCGGCGCGTTCGTCACCTTCATGCCCGGCAAGGACGGGCTGGTGCACGTGTCCGAGATCAAGAACGAGCGGGTCGAGAATGTCCGTGACGTCCTGAGCGAAGGCCAGGAGGTCAAGGTCAAGCTGCTGGAGGTCGACCAGCGCGGCAAGGTCCGCCTGTCGATGCGCGTTGTCGACCAGGAAACCGGCGCCGAGCTGGAGGACACTCGTCCGCCCCGCGAGGAGCGTCCGCGCGGTGACCGTGGTGATCGCGGCGACCGTGGCGATCGCGGTCCTCGCCGTGACGGCCGCGGCCCGCGTCGCGATGGTGGCGATCGTGGTCCCCGTGGAGACCGCGGTGATCGCGGTCCGCGCGGCGAAGGCGGCGGCGATCGCGGCCCTCGCCGCGAGCGCAGCGACCGCGACGATGGCCCGGCCCCGGAGTTCGCACCGGCGTTCCTGAACAACGGCAACGACGACTAACTCGAGATCGTGTCAGATGAAGGGGCCCCGTGGGAAACCGCGGGGCCCTTTTCCTTATGCCCCGCGGCGGTGAATCAGGGCTTCCGGATCACCGCTCCAACAGCGGCAATCCGCTCCACACCCGCATGCGCATATGCGGGCTGTTCCAACTCTTCGCCAAAGATGTCCGGGTCCAGTTCCTGGTAGCTCAGCGTGCAGTCGGCCGTGTCCACCAGCTCGGCAAGACCTCCGAGCAACTGGTCTTCGCCCGCAATGATCGGCGAACCCGTATAAAGCAGCATTCGGCCGCCCTCCGCCAATCGCCCAACGCTGTCCCTCGCCCATTGCAGCGAAACATCAATGCCGATCCCGCCCCCGTCACGATATTCCCGCCCCGCCGGGTCGGCGATGAACGGCGGGTTGGCGATGATGAGGTCGATGGCGCCCTCCACTGCCGCCAGCGTATCGCCATGCACCAGCTCGACAGAGGCGCCCGCCGCCAGCGCGTTGGCCTCCGCCAGCCGCAACGCCTGCGCGTTGCTGTCGAGCAGGACCGTCCGCGCCGGCTCGACGAGAGACGCCGCAGCGATCCCGCCCGCGCCGCTGCCGGCTCCGTAATCCACCAGGCAGTCGACCGGTTCGTCGGCGAGCTGCTGCTCGAGGAACCGCACGAAGCGGTAGGTGTCGGGTCCGAAGAACACCGCTTGGTCTCCGCTCGTCGGGTAAGCCGAGTGCAGGAACAAGCGCCCGCCCAACTCCGCCACCCGGAGCTTGCTCCGCAGACCGGTGTCGCCCTGCTCGATGCTGTCGCTTTCCTCCAGCAGGGTCAGGATCGGTCCCGACAGCAGCCCGCGCTCGAACTCCATGCTCCATCCGAGCACGTCCCGCAGGTCGCCGGCGAGTTCGCCCCTTCGCCGCTCCAGCACGCGGGCGTGCGTGGCTGGGGTGATCGCGGTGAAGCTGTAGCCGTCCTCGTCGAGCAGCTTCAGCAGTTCGGCCAGCAGGGCCGTAGCGTTGTCCTCCCCCGCCATGCCCTCACCAGAGCTCGCGCCGGTATCGCTCAAAGCAGCGCTCGCCGCACTTCAGCCGCATCAGCGCGCCCTCCGCGATCGCCGTAGCCCGCCGCGGATCTTCGTGGACCAGGGGGGTTATGGCCTCCTTGTTCCATTCCTCGCTATGCTTGACGTCGAGCACCGCATGGAGATCGAAGTAGCGCCGCTGCCGGGCTTCGAGGCCGAGCCGCCGCATACCGCTTGCCACCGCCGCCGAGCGCGCCGGAGCGGTCAGTTCGATTGCGCCCAGTGCTCCAACCGAATGCCATGCATAGTTGCGGTTCGCAGCCATGGCGGTCATCGCGTTGGCCAGTGCCAGGCTCTCCCAGACCGTGGTTTCGATCTGCGGCTCCAGGCCCAGCGATTCCACCACGTAGTGGAGCATCGGCCCATGCATGCCCTTGGGGTTGCCGCGACCCATCTCGTCCCAATAATTGCGCGCGAGTTCAAGCTTGGCGCGCTCGGGCAACCGGACCTGGGTCAGTGCGACCAGATCGTCGAACCCGGCCTCGCCGGCCGCTTCCTGCGTCAGGTACCAGCACAACTGCTCCAGGCTCGCCTCCTTGGCGATCCAGTGGAACAGGGGATCGTGCTGCCCCGGGCCGGTCTCCTCCAACTGTTCGAACCAGGCAATGAAGCCGGCGGCATCGGTCGGCGCTGCCGCCGCCTCCGCCACGACCTCACTGCGCAATTCTTCCAGGAAGCCAATCTCCAGCCGGGCCATTCGCGCGTCGCGGTCGATCGCGGGACTGGCAGCGGCACCGGGAAACCCGGGCTCCAGCCGCTCACGGTTCCAGTGCGCAAGAGCCTGCTGGAAACCTTCGTTCAGGAATTGGGAGTGCCCCGGTCCGGGGGCACGGAAGCGCGTCGCCATGATGTCGTCCAACTTGCAAGTCAGACGTTCAAGCGATGGCTGAACGGGAATGTTCCCTACAAAGATGTCAGTAGGCCGGCGGCTGGTGGAGCTGAGGGGAATCGAACCCCTGACCTCTGCAGTGCGATTGCAGCGCTCTCCCATCTGAGCTACAGCCCCGCCTACCGGACGGGCGCTCCTTAGCGGCGCTTTGGTCGCTGCGCAACGCTGCTTTCCCCGTCCTTTTCCGCTCACCCTTCCCTTGTCTCCACCCGCCTCCCCCTTCGGAACGGGGGTTCGGCTTGGTCGTTCTTTCCGCACATCGATCGGCAGCCACCCTGCCGCTTGCGATGAACCCTTTGGAGGACAGACCATGGCGTACGATCGTTATGAGAACCGCGGCGACAATCGCGGTCGCTGGCGTGACGACGATGAGCGGCGGCGCGGACCGCGCGGCGACGACGACGGCGATCGCGGGTTTTTCGAACGCGCGGCGGACGAGGTGAGGAGCTGGTTCGGCGACGAGGACGACGATCGCCACCCAGACAATCGCCGCGGCCCTCCCGGCGCGAGCTACGGTGCCCGCGGTTACCCTGACGAGGGCCGGCATGCCGACGCCCAGCGCGGCTCGCACCGCGACCGTAGCAGCGCAATGTTCAGCGGAGGCCAGTCGTCCCGGATGGATCGCGACCGCCCGCAGGAATATGGCGGCGGCTACCGCGGCTCCGGCGAAAGCGGCGGCTTCGGCCGCGGTGGTCAGGACCGCTATGGACCGCCCCCGAGCCGCTCCGGATTTGGCGGCCGCGACCAGGATCGCTACGGCAGCCGGTTCGATCGCGACGACGACTACCGGCCGATGACCGGCGATTACGGCCGCGGCGGCGAACGCAGCTACCGCTCAGGCATGGGCGGCCAGGATTTCAGCCGTTCGCAATACGGCCGGCAGGAATTCAGCCAGGACCAGGATCGTGACCGCAACCGCGGCGTCGGCCAGGGCAGCCGCTATGCCATCGGCGGCTGGGGCGACGAGGACTCCCAGCGCTCGAGCCACAGCCACTCCTTCGGCGGACACCCTACCGATCCGCACTATAGCGAGTGGCGGCAGCGGCAGATGAGCGAACTCGACCGCGACTATGACGAATATCGCCGCGAGCATCAGTCGAAGTTCGAGAGCGAGTTCCACGGCTGGCGCCAGCAGCGGCAGACCAAGCGGCAGATGCTGCAGTCGATCCGCGAGGACATGGAGGTTCTCGGCTCCGACCAGCAGCGAATCGGCACAGTCGACAAGGTCCGTGGCGACAAGGTCATCCTGAACCGCAAGGATCCCGAAGCGGGCGGCGTCCACCGCTCCTTCACCTGCAGCCTGCTCGAGCAGGTCGAAGGCGACAAGGTCATCCTCAGCCAACCTGCGGAGCAGGTCCGGCAGCAGCTCCAGCGCGAGGAGGATCATGAGCGTTCCTCCGGCGGGATCATGAGCGGCCTGTTCGGCGGCTCGCGGGACGACGACCGTGACAGCGGAAGCGACCGCGACGAGGGCCGCACCGACCTGAACCGCAGCTTCTCGGGTACCTACGAGCGCAAGCCCGAACAGTCCTGAGGTCCCGGCGCACCATCCCGCGCCGAAGAGAAGCCCGGCCGCTCGCCCTGGCGGTCGGGCTTTTTCCTTACGGCGTTCGCAGGAATGGCGGTAAGGGCGTCGCGAAGGAGACCCGATATGCCCCGCGCCTGGACCCTCAGGAGCCGTCCGAACGGCATGCCGACTGCCGATAATTTCGAGCTTCGCGACGCACCCGTGCCACGGCTCGAAGACGGGCAGGTCCACGTCCGCAATCGCTGGCTGTCGGTCGACCCTTACATGCGCGGCCGGATGAACGACGTGAAAAGCTATGTTCCGCCGTTCCAGGTCGGCGAGCCGCTCGAGGGGGGAGCGGTCGGCGAAGTGGTGGATAGCCGGGCGGAGGGCTTCGCTGCCGGCGACCTGGTGCTGCACATGGCCGGCTGGCGCGATGAAGCAGTGCTCCCCGCAACCGCGCTGAACAAGCTGCCGCAACTGGGCGTCGAGCCGCAGGCTTTCCTCGGCAACCTCGGCCTGACGGGCGGCACCGCTTATTTCGGACTGCTCGATGCCGCGCAGGCAAGGCAAGGCGACATCGTCTTCGTCTCCGCGGCGGCGGGTGCGGTCGGATCAGCGGTGGTGCAGATCGCCAAGGCCAAGGGCATGACGGTGATTGGCTCGGCCGGGGGACCCGCCAAGTGTGATTTCGTCCGCTCCCTCGGGGCCGACGCGGTGATCGACTACAAGGCTGGTCCGCTGGTGAAAAGCCTGGCCGAGGCCGCGCCCAAGGGGATCGACGTTTACTTTGACAATGTCGGCGGCGACCATCTCGATGCGGCGCTGGCCCACGCCCGCAAGGACGCGCGTTTCGCCATCTGCGGCATGATCGAGGGCTACAACGCCGCCGAGCCGATGTGCTTCCGCTACATCATGCGGGTGATCGCGATGCGGATCATGCTCAAAGGCTTCATCTACACCGACTACCTGCCCCGCATGGGCGAGTTCTTCGCCGACATGGGCGCGCTGGTCGCAAGCGGGCAGGTCAAGAGCCGCGATACGGTTGTTGGCGGGCTGGAGAACACTCCTGACGCCTTCCTTGGCCTGTTCACCGGAGCCAACACCGGCAAGATGCTGGTGAAGCTCTAAGCTTCATCGCGGGCGAGAGCCGGGTGGGGACCCGAGCGCTACACCCGGTTATAGTTGCATGAGGCCGGATTGCCCGTCGTCAGGCCACGCTGCAACGCTTCCTGACGCTGCGCCGAGGAACCGTGGGTGAAGCTCTCCGGCACCACCCGGCCCTGCGTTTGCCGCTGCAGGGTATCGTCGCCGATCGCCTCGGCCGCACGCATGCCTTCCTCGATGTCGCCGGGCTCCAGTGCCCTCGATCCGTCTGGCGCCTTGGCATTGGCGGCCCATACGCCCGCATAGCAGTCGGCCTGGAGCTCCACCCCGACCTGGATCTGATTGCCCGCCGCCCGACCGGCGCTAGCCTGCGCCCTGCTTGCGCGGTCGAGAGTGCCCTCAAGGTTCTGGACGTGGTGGCCGACCTCGTGCGCGATCACATACGCCTTGGCGAAATCGCCCGCTGCAGCGAAGCGGGTTTCAAGCTCGTTGAAGAACTCCGGGTCGATGTAAATGCGTGCGTCCCCCGGACAGTAGAACGGTCCCATCGCCGCCTGGCCAGCCCCGCAAGCCGTCGACGTGCCGCCCCTGTAAGCGACCAGTTCCGGTTCGCGGTAGGTTGCTCCGCTCTGGCGAAAAGCTGCGGTCCACACTCCGTCTGTGCTGGACAGTACCGCCTGCAGGAAGCTCGCAGTCTCCGGGTTCAGCCGTGACTTCCCGCCAGCCTCCTGCTGCGCGCCCGATCCGCCGCCCAGGATGCTTCCGCCGCCGCCCAGGCTGGACAGGGCGCAATAGCCGAGCAGCAGGACCAGAATGCCGACAATGCCGAAGCGGCTGGCGATCAGCGGCAACAACAGGCCCAACCCGCCGCCGCCAAGCATCGAACCGCCGCCAGACTGTCCGGTCCGGTCGATAAAGTCGTCGTCGTTGCCGCCACCAAGACGCATGCCAGGCCCTTCCTGTTTGTTGCTAGCCAAATGCTTCGGGAGCCGTAACGGTTGCACTGGTCGTCGCGAGCAGCGTAGCGAGGCGGCAATCCGGTGCCGTTCCAATCACGAAAGGTCGCTCATGCTGCTCACGGACAAGGTCGCGCTGGTTACCGGTTCCACGTCAGGCATCGGCCTTGCGATCGCCCGCACCCTCGCCGCGGAGGGTGCTCGGGTGATGCTGAACGGCTTCGGCGACAAGGATGAGATCGACACGCTGCGCGAGGAAATGACCAAGCTGAGCGGCGACCTTGCGGGCTACAGCGACGCCGACCTGTCCGATCGCGAGGCGATCGACGCCATGATCGCCCGGTGCACCGACGAACTCGGCAGCCCATCCATCCTGGTCAACAATGCGGGCATCCAGCATGTCGCCCCAGTGGACGATTTCCCGCCGGAGAAGTGGGACGCAATCCTGGCGGTGAATCTTTCTGCCGTGTTCCACACCAGCCGCCTCTGCATTCCGTCGATGCGCCAGAAAGGCTGGGGCCGGATCATCAACACGGCCAGCGCCCATAGCCTGGTCGCCTCGCCCAACAAGGCGCCCTATGTCGCTGCCAAGCACGGCGTCGCCGGCTTCACCAAGGCGGTTGCGCTGGAAACCGCAAGGGACGGCATCACCGTCAATTGCATATCCCCAGGCTACGTCTGGACACCACTGGTCGAGAAGCAGATCCCGGACACGATGAAGGCGCGCAACATGACGGAGGAGCAGGTGATGAACGATGTCCTCCTCTCTGCCCAGCCGACCAAGCGCTTCGTCGAGCCGGTCGAGGTCGCGGCGCTGGCGCTGTTCCTGTGCCGGCCGGAAGCTGGCTCGATTACCGGAGCCAATCTCAGCATGGATGGTGGATGGACGGCACAGTGAGCCCGCTGGCGAAGGCTATGCGCGCGCTTCTTGTCGCCGCTGCCCTCCTGCCCATTGGCGGCTGCAGCACGATCGCACCTCGGCCGTCGGTCATCGCACCCGATCTCCGCGACTGGCGACAGGTCGCGACCAGCGATGACCGCGAGCGGCTGCGCGATTGGCGGACCGCCTGGACCCGTGCGCTGAGGGCCGCAAACGCAGCCGGTCATGGTCCTGCGATCGCCGCCGAGGGCGCCTTGCTGCAACCCGATTCGGCGCTCCCCAATCCTGCCATTCCCAACGGGAGCTATCGCTGCCGGACGATCAAGCTGGGCGCCAGGTCGCCCGGCCTGCTCGAGTACGTCGCCTACCAACCCTTCTCCTGCCGGGTTAGGCAGGAACATGACCTCCAGGGGTTCGCAAAGCTCAGTGGATCGCAGCGCCAGGTCGGCCTGCTGTTCCCCAACGACCAGCTACGCCAGATCTTCCTTGGCACCCTGGTCCTCGGCGACGAGTCGCGCGCCATGCGCTACGGTGCCGACGCCGAGCGCGACATCGCCGGCCATCTCGAGAGGATCGGCCCGAACCGCTGGCGCCTGGTCATGCCCTACCCGCGTTTCGAAAGCGTGGTCGATGTGCTGGAGATCGTTCCGGCGCGCTAAATCCTTCGCCGGATCCAAGACACTGGACCAGCGCTGTCCTGAGCGTACAACGTCAACCCATGAAAATGCTCCTCCTCGCCGCAGCCGCGGTTGTCGCGACACCCCCATCCGCCTCCACCGTCCGCGAAGCAGTTGCGGCCGACATGCCGCAGCTGATGGCGCTCTATCGCGATCTCCACGCCAACCCCGAGCTGTCGATGCAGGAGGTCCGCTCCCCGGCCAAGCTCGCCGCCGAGGCGCGCAAGCTCGGCTTCAAGGTCACCGAGAGAGTCGGCAAGACCGGCGTCGTCGCGGTGATGGAGAATGGGCCGGGGCCCGTGCTGCTGATCCGCGCCGACATGGACGGCCTGCCGGTGGTCGAGCAAACCGGGCTGCCATTCGCCTCAAAGGTCCGAGCCACCGCGCGCTCCGGCGTTGAGACCGGAGTGATGCACGCGTGCGGGCACGACACGCACATGACTGCCTGGCTCGGCGCTGCGCGGCGCCTTGCGGCCTCGAAGGGTCAGTGGTCCGGCACTTTGGTGATGATCCTGCAGCCGGGTGAGGAAACCGGCGAAGGCGCCAAGGCGATGCTCGACGATGGCCTTTACACGCGCTTCCCCAAGCCGGCGGTGGCACTTGCGTTTCATGACGCCGCGGCTCTTCCGGCCGGGGTGATCGGCGTGACTCCCGGCTACGCACTGGCCAACGTCGACAGCGTCGACATCACGGTGAAAGGCGTCGGCGGCCACGGCGCCTACCCGCAGACCACGAAAGACCCGATCGTCCTGGCCAGCCGGATCGTCACCACCCTGCAAACGCTGGTCAGCCGGGAGAACAACCCCGCCGATCCGGCGGTGGTCACCGTCGGCAGCTTCCAGGCCGGGGCCAAGCACAACATCATCTCGGACGAGGCCCGCCTGCAGCTGACGGTGCGCAGCTACACACCGGAAGTCCGCAAGCTGCTGCTCGACGGCATCCGCCGGATCGCCCGCGGGGAGGCGATAGCCGCGGGAATGCCCGACGATCGGATGCCGGTCGTTACGGTTCGCGAGGAGATGTACACCCCCTCCACCTTCAACACGGAAGCGATCAGCACCCGCGCGCTGGCCCTGTTCGGCGAGGCGTTCGGACCGCAGCGGGTGACCAAGACCCCGGCAGTCATGGGCGGCGAGGATTTCAGCCGCTTCTGGCTGGCCGATAAAAGCATCCAGAGCCTTATCTTCTGGGTCGGCGGCACCCCCAAGGCCAAGTGGGACGAAGCCAAGGGTGACGCCTCCAGGCTCCCCTCGCTGCACAGCCCCTACTGGGCGCCTGACGCCGAGGCGGTGATCTCCACGGCCACCGAGGCGATGACCCTTGCTGCCATGGATGTGCTGAAGAAGGGCTAGCCTTAGGTTTCCGTCACTCCCGCGAAAGCGGGGGTCCACCTCCCGCAGGTTTCTGAGGTGGGAAGATCAGCAGATGGATTCCCGCCTGCGCGGGAATGACGATGCCCTGCCCTTCACCTAATCTTTGTAAATTCCTCCGACACTGCCAGCCATGTCGGCCCGCTTGACACTGCCCCCCGCGTGAGCGGCCTCCTCCCCTTCTGGAGCCATGCGCTTGCCGCGGTGCTCTTCGCGACCCTGCTCTTGTGGCAGCTTCGCTCCGGCGTCCGCGCGGCGGGACAAGGGCTGCTGCTCGCCGGATTGTTGCTGACCGCCGTCTGGGCCTGGTTGACCGCCGTCGATCCCGCCAGCCTGCTTGCCAGCCATGCCGAAACCGCGCGCAATCTCGTCTGGGTCGGCCTGCTCCACGCCTTGGCGATCACCGGCCGGGACGAGGGCGCGCGGCAGCATGGCGTCCGCCTCGTCTATGGCGCGGTCGCGGGCGTGCTCGGCCTGCAGTTCATCGTCGACCTGCTCCCGCTGCTGGTCGACGATATGGCAATGCTCGCCGGCACCGCCATCGTCCTGCGGATCACGGCCGCTGCCGGTGCACTGGTGCTGGTCCACAACCTCTACGGCCAGGCCGCCCCGGCCAGCCGCACCTCCATCCGCCTCGCCATGGTCGCACTGGCCTGGACGTGGACCTACGACCTCAACCTTTACACCGTCGCCTACCTCGACCCATCCCTTGCCCGCAGCCTGTCCGAGTGGCGCGGGGCGGCGGTGGCGCTGTCCGCTCCCTTGTTCGCCATGGGCGGCCAGGGCGCCGGAGGGTGGCGCATCAAGCTCTCCCGCGCCGCCACTTTCCAATCCCTCTCCCTGCTCGCCATCTGCTCCTACTTCGCGGTCATGGCGATCCTCGCCACCGCCCTGCGCGGCACCGAATCGAATTGGGCGCAGGGTCTCACGATCGCCGTCCTCGCCGCCATGACCGTGGCCGCCATGGTCCTGCTGCCCAGCGCCCGCGCGCGCAGCTGGACCAAGGTTAAGCTCGCCAAGCATCTGTTCGAGCATCGCTACGATTACCGCAGCGAGTGGCTCCGCTTCGCTGACACCCTCGGCCGCTCGGCGAGCGACGCGCCTCCCCTGGGCGAGCGGGTGGTCAAGGCCTTCGCCGACATCGTCGATGCACCCGCCGGGCTGTTGATCGCCCCCGATGAAAGCGGCCGGCTGGATCATGCCGCCTGCTGGAACTGGGCCGAGCGCCTGCCCTCATTGTCCGACCTCGATCCTCTATGGGGCTCGCTCGAAGCGGACGGACGCATTGTCGAGCTCGACGCCCACCGCAACCGCTGGGGCAGCGAGCGCGACCTGCTCGTTCCAATCCCTCCGTCGCTGCTGGCAGAAGACCGGCTCTGGGCCGGGATTCCCCTGATCCACAACGGCCGCCTGGCCGGGGTGGTGCTGCTTGCCGCCCCGGAACTGCGCCGCGCGCTCGACTGGGAGGATTTCGACCTGCTCCGCACCGCGGGTCGCCAGGCCGCCTCCATCCTCGCCGAAGCGCATGGCCAGCAGGCGCTCATGAACGCGCAACGATTCGAGGAATTCAACCGCCGCTTCGCTTTCATCCTTCACGACGTGAAAAACCTCGTCAGTCAGTTGTCCCTGCTGACCCGCAACGCCGAGCGCCACGCCGACAATCCCGAGTTCCGCGCCGACATGATCGCCACGCTCAAGGCCTCGGTGGGCAAGATGAACGACCTGCTCGCCCGGCTCGCTCCGCAGGGCACCGCACAGCCGTTCCAGGCCGCGGCTGCGTTTTCGCTCCGCTCCGTCCTTTCGGGCGCGATCGCCGCCAACCGCCGCGGTCACGACGTGCGGCTGATCGGCGACACCTCGGCCCAGATCCTCGGCGACGCCGTTGCGCTGGAACAGGCGATCGGTCACCTGCTGCAGAACGCGGTCGAGGCCAGCCCGCTCACCGAACCGGTCGTCGTCCGCGTCGTTCCCGCCGATCGTCAGGTGACCGTGGAGATCGTCGACAAGGGCACCGGCATGGACGCCGAATTCGTCCGCAGCCGCTTGTTCCAGCCGTTCGCCTCGACCAAGCCCAACGGTTTCGGCATCGGCGCGTTCGAAGCCCGCTCGCTGATCGCCTCGATGGGCGGCCGCCTGACCGTCGAAAGCCGCCCCGGGCAAGGCAGCCGCTTTACCCTTCAGCTTCCCGCAGCGTCCGCCAGCTCCTTCAGGAAAAGCGCATGACCGACACCGCAACCAGCCTCCCCGTCCTGCTCATTGTCGAGGATGACGAGGGGCTCCAGCGTCAGCTCAAATGGGCCTACGACGGTTACCGCGTGGTCATCGCCGGCGACCGAGCCTCGGCGGTCGACGCGGTGCGCCTGCACGAGCCGGCGGTAGTGACCCTCGACCTCGGCCTTCCGCCCGACCCGGACGGCATCACCGAAGGGTTCGCGACCTTGACCGAAATCCTCTCGCTCAAACCGGACACCAAGGTCATCGTCGCCTCTGGCCACGGCGCCCGGGAAAGCGCCCTCCACGCGATCGCGCTCGGAGCCTACGACTTCTACCGCAAGCCGGTCGATATCGACGACCTCGGCCTGATCGTCGCCCGCGCCTTCCACCTCCACGGCATCGAGGAAGAGAACCGCCGCCTGGGCGAAGCCGCGGGACCAGGCTCGACCGTGCTCGGCTCCATCATCTCGGCGAGTCCCGAAATGCTCAAGGTCGCCCGGCTGATCGAGCGCGTCGCCAGCGCCGACGTGTCGGTCATGCTGCTCGGTGCCAGCGGCACCGGCAAGGAATTGCTTGCGCGCGCGGTCCACGACAAGAGCCCGCGCCGCAACGGCGAGTTCGTCGCCATCAACTGCGCCGCTATCCCTGAGAACCTGCTCGAAGCCGAGCTGTTCGGCTACGAACGCGGCGCCTTCACCGGCGCGGTCAAGACCACCCCCGGCAAGATCGAGCTGGCGCAGGGGGGCACCCTGTTCCTCGACGAGGTCGGCGACATCCCATTGCCCCTTCAGGTCAAGCTGCTCCGCTTCCTCCAGGAGCGCGTTATCGAGCGCATCGGCGGCCGGGCACCGATCGCCGTGGACACCCGGATCGTCTGCGCCACCCATCAGGATCTCGACGCGATGACCGCCGACGGGCGCTTCCGAGAGGACCTATACTACCGCCTGGCCGAGATCGTGGTGAAGATCCCCAGCCTCGCGGAGCGTCCCGGCGACGCGGTGCTGCTCGCGCGGCACTTCACCACCCGCTTCGCCCGCGAGATGAATCCACGGGTGACCGGCCTGGCCCCCGACGCGGTCGCTGCGATCGACGCCCATCCCTGGCCCGGCAACGTCCGAGAGCTCGAAAATCGCCTCAAGCGCGCCGTCATCATGGCCGACGGCAAGCTGGTCGCCGCCAGCGACCTCGACCTCCCCGGCTCAGCCGAAGAAGAAGAACCCGCTGCCATCAACCTCCGCGCCGCCCGCGAGGTCGCTGACCGCCGCGCCATCCATCAGGCCCTCATCCGCACCGAACACAACATCAGCAGCGCCGCCAAGCTGCTCGGGATCAGCCGGCCGACGTTGTATGATTTGTTGAAGCAGTATCGTTTGGGGGGGTAAGTGACTGGCTCCGACCGATGCAGTTGACCACCACTACCGCCCCAGCCCCTCGGCCATCTCCGCCACTTCCAGCCATCGCATCTCCGCAGCGTCCTTCTCCTCGCGCAGCTTGGCGACGTGCTTCATCAAGCGCTCGAACTTCGCGCGATCGCGGGTGAAGAGGTCTGGGTCGTGGAGCGCGGCCTCGTCCGCCTCAATGGCCGCCTCGATCTTCTCGATCTCGCCCGGCAAGCGATCCAGGTCGCGCTGATCCTTGAAACTCAGCTTCCTGTTCCCCGACGAAGGGGCACCCGATGGCCGGGGTCCAGGAGCGGCGCCAGCCGCTTTGGCCCCTGTCTTCGTCGTGGAACTCGCCCGCCGCTTAGCCCAATCCTCATAGCCGCCGGCAACCACATCCACCTTGCCCGAGCCGTCCAGCCCCAGCGTGATCGTCACCGTGCGGTCCAGGAAATCGCGGTCGTGGCTGACGATCAGCACCGTGCCCTCGTAGTCGGCGATCACCTCCTGCAAGAGGTCGAGCGTCTCTAGGTCGAGGTCGTTGGTCGGCTCGTCCAGCACCAGCAGGTTGGCGTCGCGGGCGAACTCCCGTGCCAGCAGCAGCCGCGACCGCTCCCCACCGGACAGCGACCCCACCGGCGCGTCGGTCAGCGACGGATCGAACAGGAACTCCTTGAGATAGCCCTTGATGTGCTTCTTGGCCCCGCGCACCTCGATCCAGTCGCCGCCGTCCGCCAGCACGTCCCGCACGCGCTTGTCCGGCGACATCAGCTTGCGCTGCTGGTCGATCACGATGCCGGACAGTGTCTTTGCCTGCGTGATCCGCCCCTCGTCCGGCTGGATCTCGCCGGTCAGCAGCTTCAGCAGGGTGGTCTTCCCCGCGCCGTTCGCGCCGACGATCCCGATCCGATCGCCGCGCTGCACCCGCAGGGTGAAGTCCTTGATGATGGTGCGGTTCGGGCTCTCCCCACGCTCTCCGTTCGTCCCGAGCGAAGTCGAGGGACGCTGCTCAGTGCTCGCGGCAGGTGTCTCGACTTCGCTCGACACGAACGGCTTGGAAGCGAAGCGCTTGGTCACCCACTCCGCGTCGATGACCGTTTTGGTCTTCACGTCATCCCGCGCCAGCCCAAGCTTCGCTACGCCCGGCCCGCCGATCATCGCTGCCCGCGTGGCCCGCATCTCGTTGAGCTTGGCCAGCCGCCCCTGGTTGCGCCGCCGCCTTGCAGTGACTCCCCGCTGCAGCCAATGAAGCTCCAGCTTCAGCTTGGCATCCAGCTTCTCCGCCGCCCGCGCTTCCTCGTCATAGACTCGCTCCGTCCAGGCATCAAAGCCGCCGAAGCCGATCTCCGCCCGCCGCATCTTCCCGCGGTCGAGCCACAGGCAGCTCTTGGTCAACCGGGTGAGGAACGTCCGGTCATGGCTGATCACAACGAAAGCGCCGCTGAAGCGATTGAGCCAATCTTCCAGCCAATCGATGGCCGCAAGGTCAAGGTGGTTGGTCGGCTCGTCCAGCAGCAGCACGTCCGGCTCCTGCGCCAGTGCCCTGACGATCGCCGCCCGCCGCCGCTCCCCGCCGCTGGCCGTCGCCGTCTCGCGGGTCAGGTCGATGCCGAGCTGGGTCGCAATCGCCGCCGCTTCGTGAGCCGCAGGCGCGTCCTTGCCGGCCAGCACCCACTCTTCCAGCGTGCGATAGGCTCCCATCGCCGGATCCTGCTCCAGCAGAACCACCCTGCGCCCCGGAACCAGCGTCCGCCGCCCCTCGTCCGTGTCGATCAGCCCGGCGAGACATTTCAGCAATGTCGTCTTGCCAGCACCGTTGCGGCCGATCAGCGCCAGCCGGTCGCGCGGGCCGATATGGACGTCCAGCCCGCGGAACAGCCAGCCTTCGCCCTGGATCAGGCCTAGACCTTCATAACTAAGGATTGGTGCCGCCATGGCGCGGCTCTCTAGCGAAGCGAAGGCGTTGCGTCACCGCCACATGAACGCACTTCTGCTCTGCGGTTCATAAGATATTCAATGCATTGTGCTAATCACGGCGTCAGAGAGTTGCTTTGCAAATGATGTTCCGTCCCCTTCTTGCCGCCGCCATTGGCGCAGGCCTGCTCGCCACCCCTGCGCTGGCCGACCGTCCGCGCGACCAGGACCGGGCGCTGCAGGCGCTGCGTGAGGGCCGCTCCATGCCCCTCCCGCAGATCGAGCGGCGGGTCATGCCGTTCATGGGCGATGCCGATTATCTCGGCCCTGAATTCAACGGCCGTACCTATCGGCTGAAATTCATGAACCGTGGCCGGGTGATCTGGGTCGATGTAGACGCGGCGACCGGCCGGATTCTGGGGCGCTCGGGCGACCGCTGAGCCTGTCCCGGTCGACGGCGAGCGCCAACGCCGACATCCTTGATCCGCTCCTTGCGCCACCCCAACTTCGTTCCGGCCAAGCAACCGTTCAGCTTCGCACGTGTTTGGCTAGCTGAACGAAGAGGGAAACTTGCATGCGCGTGCTGATCGTCGAGGATGAACCTTCGCTTGGGCGGCAGCTCCGCTCGACCCTGGAAGGCGCCGGCTATGCCGTCGACCTCGCCACGGATGGCGAGGACGGCCACTACCTCGGCTCAACCGAAAACTACGATGCGGTGGTCCTCGACCTGGGCCTGCCCGAAGTCGACGGGCTGACCGTGCTGGACCGCTGGCGCAAGGAGGGCAAGCGCATGCCGGTGCTGGTCCTCACCGCACGCGACAGCTGGTCGGACAAGGTTGCCGGCCTGGACGCCGGCGCCGACGATTACCTCGCCAAGCCGTTCCAGACCGAGGAACTGATCGCCCGCCTCCGCGCGCTGATCCGCCGGGCGTCGGGCAACGCCAGCAGCGAACTGATCGCCGGAGACATCCGCCTCGACACCCGCTCGGGCAAGGTGACCAAGGCGGGTGAGCCGGTGAAGCTTACCGCGCAGGAGTACAAGCTGCTCAGCTACCTCATGCACCACAAGGGCAAGGTGGTCAGCCGCACCGAGCTGATCGAGCATATCTACGACCAGGACTTCGACCGCGACTCGAATACCATCGAGGTGTTCGTCACCCGCATCCGCAAGAAGCTTGGCCCTGACGTGATCACCACCATTCGGGGTCTCGGCTACAGCCTGGAGGATGTCGCCGCGTGAATGCCGAGCCTGTAGCCGCGCCCGCCGCGGCTGCGGGCACCGCGGCATCGCCGCCGACCGCGCGGGTTCGCGGTACCGGTTCCCTTACGCGGCGCATGATCGTCGTCGCCGCAATCTGGATCAGCGTCCTGCTGTTCGCGGGCGGCCTCGCGCTCGACCGGGTGCTGACCACCAGCATCGTCCGCAACTTCGATTCGCAGCTCGACTATCTGCTCAAGAACGCGCTCCTGGCCAGTTCGGAGATCGGGCCGGACGGCGAGGTCCGCTTCACCCGCGCGCCCGCCGACCAGCGCTTCCTTGAGCCTTACTCCGGCCTCTACTTCCAGATTTCCGGCGAAGGTGCCGACGCCTTTCCCTCGCGCTCGCTGTGGGACCGCCGGCTCGCGGTGCGCCCCGCCCCCAACCTGATCGAACCGCGCTTCTACGACAGCGGCGAGTTCCAGGAGGAACCGCTGCGGGTCATCGAGCGGGACGTCGTCCTGCCGGGATCGGAAGTGCGCTGGCGCTTCCAGGTGGCCCAGACCCGCGAGATCATCGACGCCCAGATCCGCGAGCTTCGTTCCGTCCTCATCTGGAGCTTCGCGCTGCTGGGCCTCGGCCTCGTCATCATGGCCGCGCTTCAGACGCTCTACGGCCTGTGGCCGCTGCGCCGCGTCCGCAAGGAAGTGGTCGCCATCCGCTCCGGGGGCAAAACTCGCATTCCCGACGATTTCCCCGACGAGATCCGCCCGCTGACCGACGAGATCAACCAGCTGCTGGCTCACAACGAAGCGCAGGCGGAGGAAGCCCGCCGCCACGCCGGCAACCTCGCCCACGCGCTGAAGACACCACTCACCGTTCTCACCAACGCCGCCACCGCACGCGATCCCGACCTCGACACCACCGTCTGCCGCGAGGCCGCGGTGATGCGCCGCCAGGTCGACCATCACCTCGCCCGCGCCCGCGCCATCGGTCGCCGCGCTTCCGCCCAAGCCCGTGCCAGCGTGTGGGACAGCCTCGAAGCCGTGCAGCGCGCCGTCGACCGCCTGTACGAGCATGCCACCGTGGACATCGCCGGCGACAAGCAGGCCGAGGTCCGCGTGGAGCGCCAGGACCTCGACGAAATGCTCGGCAACCTTGTCGAGAACGCCGCCAAATACGGTCATGGGCGCGTGTTCGTGACGGTGGAAGACCGAGCACCGATGGTCGATATCATCGTCGAGGACGACGGCCCCGGCATCGCCGAAGAGCAGCGCAATGAACTCTTCACGCGCGGCAAGCGCCTCGACACGACGGGCAAGCCGGGCACGGGCCTCGGCCTCGCCATCGTGCGCGACGTGGCGGAAATCTACGGCGGTCGGATCACGCTGGAAGAGAGCGAGGATCTGGGGGGACTGCTGGCGCGATTGACGCTGCCGTCGGGTTAAGCCGCGCTCGCGGGCGCGTGGCGCTTGCCCCGACCCCCAACCCGGCCTAACCCGCGCCGGTGACCGCCACCATCACTCCGCTCCACTCCAATCGCCCGCCGTCGCTCGACCCGATGCTGCAGCTCACCGCCGCGGCGATGAACGGCGTCAATGCCATCATCCTCGACCGCATGCAGTCGGAAGTGGCGCTGATCCCGGAGCTCGCGGGTCACCTGATCGCCGGCGGCGGCAAGCGCATGCGGCCGATGCTGACGCTCGCCTGCGCCGCCCTCCTCGACTATCCCGGCACCCGCCACCACAAGCTCGCGGCCGCGGTGGAGTTCATCCACACCGCCACCCTGCTGCATGACGACGTTGTCGATGGCAGCAGCATGCGGCGGGGCAAACGCGCCGCCAACCTCATCTGGGGCAATCCGGCGAGCGTCCTCGTTGGCGACTTCCTCTTCTCGCGCTCGTTCGAGCTGATGGTCGAGGACGGCAGCCTCAAGGTGCTGAAGATCCTCAGCCACGCCAGCGCCGTCATTGCCGAAGGCGAGGTTGAGCAACTCACCGCCCAGCGCCAGGTCGGCACCGACGAGGACAAGTATCTCCGCATCATCCAGGCCAAGACCGCTGCTCTGTTCGCCGCCGCTTGCCGCATCGCGCCGGTGGTGGCGGAGGCCGGCGAGGAAGCGGAGTTGGCGTTGGAAAGCTACGGCAAGAACCTTGGCATCGCCTTCCAGCTGGTCGACGATGCGATCGACTACACCAGCGACGCCGAAACGATGGGCAAGGGCCTCGGTGACGACTTCCGCGACGGCAAGATGACGCTCCCGGTAATCCTCGCCTACGCCCGCGGCAGCAGCGAGGACCGCAGCTTCTGGCGCTCGGCCATCGGCGGCGACCGCGTCGCGGACGAGGACCTCGCCCACGCCATCGTCCTGATGCGCGACACCGGGGCCCTCGCCGACACGCTCGAACGCGCCCGCCAATACGCCCGCCGGGCCCTCGACGCCCTCGCCCCCTTCCCGGCCGGCAAGGCGAAAGCGGCGCTCACCGAAGCGGTCGAGTTCGCGGTGGCACGAGCCTATTAATCGGACCTGCAGGAATTTCCTTTAAGGGAGAGGGTCATGACCATCCGCAAAACGCTTTTCGGCGCCATCGCCTTTGCCGCCCTCACGGTCGGTGCGGCCGCTCACGCTGCGACCATGACCATGTACAAGTCCCCGAGCTGCGGCTGCTGCGGCAAGTGGGTCGAGCATGTCGAAAAGCACGGCTTCACGGTGAAGACCGTCGCCACCGACGACATGGTGGCGGTCAAGCAGCGGCTGAAGGTGCCCGCGAATGTGGCCAGTTGCCACACCACGACAATCGGCGGCTATGTCATCGAAGGCCATGTCCCCGCCGCCGACATTAAGCGCCTGCTGGCGCAGAAGCCCAGCGCGCGCGGCATCGCCGTTGCCGGTATGCCGATGGGCTCGCCCGGCATGGAGCACGGCAACCACCGCGAACCTTATGCAACCATGCTGATCGGCACCAACGGCAAGGCGTCCGTGTTCGCGCGGCACTAAGGGGTCTGACGCGAGCGGCTTTGGCTGTTCTCCATCGCCCACTTTCGACCCAAAGCAGATGTTCGACGCTGTGGCAGCAACGGTTGCTTCACCGCACGCTGCTACCGCTCAACGAACACTCACGCAGCTTCGTGATTGCTTCTGAGGCATTGAGTTTGAAGCTGGCAAGCAACGTGCCACCCAAAGTTAGTCCCATGACCTGGCTTTCAGCCAGATCACGAAGAAACTTTTCAGCCTCCATTGCATCCTTGAAAGGGCGACTGAACAGGTAATCGTTGCCAACTTTTTCGTAGCGAAGCTGACTGCTTCCCCAAGAAGTATCGACGGACGTGCCGTCTTTCCCAAAAACGAGCCCCACCTCCAGTTCGCCTTTGGTGGGCAGATACGTCATCCAGTTATTGGACCAAACCAGCAAGACCCCCTCTTTGTCGGCAGCATAGAGGATCGTGAGGCCATCAACTTTCTTCCCGTCCTTGGCACCGAAGAAGCCTTGCATGATGCAGCGCGGTGGCTCCGCTGAAATCTCCCACGCACCGACTTTTGCATAAATCGTGCTTACGGCTTCGGCTTGCGCCGCGAATGACGACAGCAGCGCACACGCACCGATCCGCCAAAATCTCACCTTCTGCCCCCTGTGGCTGTAGGGGCGCGCTGTGCATCTGCTGTGGTTAAGAAACGTCCTCAGCAACTCGCGATTTGGAAGCGCGTGATGTCCGCTTCCCACCCATAGCGGACAGTCACCTGTCCTACAGGCCCGCGATCTGCCAAAGGGCGGGCATGCAGGCTGATCGCGCAAGCTTCATGAAATTTCCTTTGAGGCTCCCAAGCCGAAGCGCAGAAATCCGAGCGTGTTACCGTGAACATTGTGAACATTCGCGGGCGCGATGACTGCGGATCTTCCCATCCTTGCCGTCCTTGCCAACCTGCTCGCCGCCCTCGCGGACAGCCCGCGCGCGCTGCTGATCGCGCCGCCCGGCGCGGGCAAGACCACCGCGGTCGCACCGGCGCTGCTCGACCAGCATTGGTGCAGTGGCCAGATCCTGCTCCTGGTCCCCCGCCGCCTCGCCGCCCGCGCCGCGGCCGAGTTCATGGCCCGGCAACTCGGCCAGAATCCCGGCGAGACGATCGGCTACCAGACCCGCCTCGACAGCCGTGCGGGCAGGTCCACCCGTGTGATCGCAATGACCCACGGCGTGTTCCTGTCCCGCATCCAGGCCGACCCGGAGCTTGCCGGAGTCTCCGCCGTCCTGTTCGACGAAGTCCACGAGCGCAGCCTCGACAATGATCTCGCTCTCGCGCTGACCCTCGACGCCGCCGAAGCGCTCCGCCCCGACCTGCGCATCCTCGCCATGTCGGCCACTCTCGACAGCCAACGCTTCGCGCGACTGCTTGGCGATGCGCCGCGGATCGAGAGCGAGGGCAGGAGCTATCCTCTTGCTCTGCACCACGTCGGCCGCGATCCGGCTGTGCGAATTGAGCCGCAAGTCGCCGCCGCCTGCCGCCGCGCCTTAGCCGACCAAGAAGGCTCTCTCCTTGCCTTCCTCCCGGGCGTCGCGGAGATCGAGCGCACCGCCACCGCCCTCGGCCCGCTCCCGCCGGACGTGATCCTCCACAAGCTTCACGGCGGCATCGAACCCGCTGCCCAGCGCGCCGCCCTCGCGCAGCCCGCGCCCGAGACCCGCAAGCTGGTTCTCGCTACCAGCATTGCCGAAACCAGCGTGACGCTGAACGACGTCCGGATCGTGGTCGACAGCGGCCTTGCCCGCCGCCCCCGCTACGACCGCGGCGCCGGCCTCACCCGCCTGGTCACCGAGCGGGCCAGCCGCGCCGCAATCACCCAGCGTGCCGGCCGCGCCGCTCGCCAGGGACCCGGCGTTGCCATCCGCCTTTGGGAAGAGGCCGCCACCGCGTCCCTCCCCGCGCACGATCCGCCCGAAATTCTCGAGGCCGACCTGTCCAGCCTGCTGCTGACCTGCCTGCTTTGGGGCGAGGGTGACCCGACGCGCCTGCCCTTCCTCGATCCGCCGCCCCCCGCTGCGCTCGATGAAGCGCGCGCCCGCCTCCGCACGCTCGGCGCGATCGATGCGGACGGCCGGGTGACCGATCATGGCCGCGCCATCGCCCGGCTGTCCCTCGAGCCGCGCCTCGCCCACATGCTGATCGAAGCCACCGGTCGCGGTTTCGGCCAGGCCGCTGCCGAGGCCGCCGCTTTGCTGACCGAGCGCGGGCTTGGCGGGAACGAGCCGGATCTGGAATTGCGCTGGCGCCGGTGGATGGGCGATCGTTCACCAAGGGCGGAGGGTGCACGCCGGATGGCGAAGCGTTGGGAGCATCAGTCCCGCTCGTCCCGAGCGGAGGCCAGCGGCCGTAGTGGAGGGGCGTTGAACGGCGACTCCGCCGAAGAACGCCCCTCGACTTCGCTCGGGACGAGCGGTTCTGCAATGAACATCGCCAAAGCCGCCGCCCTCGCTTTCCCCGACCGCCTCTCCCGCCGCCGCGATCCATCCGGGGAGCATTGGCAGTCCGTCGGCGGCCGCGGCTTCCGGCTCGATCCCGCCTCGCCCTTAGCCCGCTCGCAATGGCTCGCCGTCGCGGAAGTCGCCGGAGCCGCAAGTGGCGCCCGGATTCTCTCCGCCGCCGCGATCGACGAAGCCGACGTCCTGGCCCTGTTCGGCGAGCGCATCGAGACCCGGCACGACGGCGCCTTCGATCCGGCAACCGGCTCGGTCACACCGACCCGCAGCCGCCGGCTTGGCGCGATCCGCCTGGCCAGCGGCCCCGACCCGAAGCCCGATCCCTCAGCCATCGAGCGGGCCCTGCTGGACGGCGTTCGCGAGCACGGCCTGGCGCTCCTGCCCTGGAGCGAAACTGTTCGGCAGCTCCGCCACCGGGCTGCGTTTGCAGCCGCTCACGACCCGAGCATCCCTGCTCTTGATGACGAGGCGCTGCTGGAGCGTCTCGACGAATGGCTCCCGCCGCTCTTTTCAGGCAAGCGCCGCCTCGGCGACATTGATCCGTCCGCACTCCGCGTCGCACTCGACAACCTGCTCGAATACGAAGGCAAGCGCCGCCTGGACCGTCTCGCTCCGGCCGAGTTCGCCAGCCCGGCCGGAAGCCATCACGCGATTGACTACTCCGCTCCCGGCGGGCCGTCCGTCGAAGTCCGAGCCCAGGCCCTGTTCGGCCTCACCGCTCATCCGATGCTGGCGACTGGCCGGGTCCCGCTGACGCTTGCCATCACATCGCCGGCCGGCCGGCCGATCCAGACCAGCCGCGACCTGCCGAGCTTCTGGGCCGGCTCCTGGCGCGACGTCGCCAAGGAGATGCGCGGCCGCTACCCCCGGCATCCCTGGCCGGACGATCCGGCAGCCGCTCCGCCTACGCTCCGCACCAAGCGCGCGTCGGCTTGAACAATCGGGAAAACTGCGCCACTTCGCCCCTCATGACCGTCGCCCGCATCATCGAGAACAGCCGCAAGACCACTCAGTCCGGACGCGCCAAGGCCGGCACCTGGTCGCTGGAGTTCGAGCGCTCCCAGGCGCAGCACCACGATCCGCTGATGGGCTGGCCGGGCTCCGGCGATACGAAGACCCAGGTGCGCCTGTCGTTCGACACCAGGGACGCTGCAGTCGCCTATTGCGAGAAGCACGGGTTCGAATACCACGTCATTCCCGCGCCCCCGATGGCGCTGAAGCTGCAGGCCTACGCCGACAACTTCCGCTAGGTTCACTCCACTTCGCTTGCCAAAACGGACTTAGTCCCGCAGGACCGCCCGGCCGGATCGCGTTTCCTTGCTGGAGCGCTTGTTGCTGCGCGCACCATCCTGGCCGTCATCGGCACTCGTCCCGAAGCCATCAAGCAAGCGCCAGTCGTCCTGGCTTTACAGGCGCATGGCCTCACCCCGACCTTGCTCCTGACCGGTCAGCACCCCAGTCTCGACCCCGCCGCCTACGGGCTTCACCGGTTCCCGACGATCAGGCTCGCCTGCCCCGGCCAGCCCGACCCTCACGAGCATGCCGCGCAAGTCGCTGAGCGCTGCGCTCCCCATCTTCGCGGAGCGGCGCTGGTGATCGTGCAGGGCGACACGTCAAGCGCCTTGGGCGGAGCGCTGGCCGCCTTCGCACGAGGCGTTCCGGTCGCCCATGTCGAAGCGGGTCTGAGGAGTTTCGACTTCACCCTCCCCTGGCCGGAAGAAGGCAATCGGTTCGCCATCGACAGCAGCGCGGCACTTCTGTTCGCTCCCACCGAGACGAGTGCGGCCAACCTTCGGGCCGAGGCAGTCCCAGGCGCCATCCACGTCACCGGCAATACCGCTATCGACGCCCTTCGCCACCGGCTCGGGCGTGTGCCCGTGCCTCGCCTCAGTGCCGTCAAGGGGCGGTCGCGGCTGCTTGTCACCTGTCACCGACGGGAGAATTGGGGCGCCGCCTTTGATGGAGTGAGTCAAGCCGTTGCCGAACTCGCTTCGGAGAACCGCATCGACATCGACTTCCTCGTCCCGCCGAACCCCGCAATGGCCGCTCGCATCCACGAACGCCTCGGTGGCTTGTACGGCGTGCGGTTGTGTGCACCGCTGGACCACGGCGGAATGATCGACGCCATGCGCTCGGCAAGCCTGATCCTCAGCGATTCCGGCGGCATTCAGGAAGAAGCGCCCGCGCTCGGCACCCCGCTGCTGGTCCTGCGCGACCGGACCGAGCGGCCGGAGGGCGTAGTCAGCGGCAACATGCTACTGGTCGGCAGTTGCTCCGAAAAATTCTGTCGGAGACCAAGCGGCTACTGTCCGACCCTCACGCCTATGCCCGGATGAGCACCCCCGCCCTGCCCTATGGCGACGGCCATGCGGCGGACCGGATTGCTGCGATCATCGCTGCGGTACTCGGGAAGGCCAAGGTGCCTGCAGACCGGCTGATCGCGTGATTGACTAGCACCGCCACCCTCGCCATATGCGCCGCTCGCCAAAGCTTTGGCCCCTTCGTCTAGCGGTCTAGGACGTCGCCCTCTCACGGCGAAAACACGGGTTCGAGTCCCGTAGGGGTCACCAGCAGAATCAGTGCCTTAGGCGCGGTGAGCCGCAAATCTCGGTAATACTTCGGTTATAAACATGCCGAGATTCGCCCGGACATCCGTGGACGATGACGGCCTTTGACCACTCAAGCTCGGGTGCCCCTGGCGCCCTCTCCGGAAGCTGAAGAGCCTGGGCGAAGCTATGTTGCCGCCAAGCGGAACAACCGACTGGTCGCGAAGCTTCAGTCTGAACCGGTAAGTGAGACTTAGCCCCACGCCGACCGGATCGTCATTTGAAAGGCCCGAAATCAGAGGCGGTGGGCTCATAGCTGCCTTCGACTTACCCAATGCAATTCGATTAGGGCGCGCGGACGCTCCCTCAATGCCGTTCTTGCGATGGAGCCCCGCCCGCCGCACAAGTCATCTGGACCGTTGGTAACGCGAGGTTTGGGATGAAGGGCGTATTCGAGATAAGCGGCACCTCTCGCTACGACGATCTCATCACCGAGCGCTACCATTTTCCTCGGATCTATCTCCGCGTGGCCCAGCGCTTCATCGGCGACTGGATCCTTTATCGCGAGACCGGATCCTACGGAGGCCGTAAGGCCTATGTCGCGGTAGCGCGCGTTGAGAGGATCGATCAGGACCCGTCGGACCCCGCGCTGTTCTACGCTCGCGTGACGGACTTTCTCGAACTTGACCATGCTGTGCCTTATCGAGATCGCGACGCGACGATGCCCGCCTCCGTCCGCGCATCACCTACGATAACGTAGTCGCGACCTAAGATCAGACACTCATGCATCTCAAGATCTGCAAGCGGGCCTTCCGCTTCCCACCAGAAGCAGATGTCGGGGTGCGGCCAGCAGCGGCCAGCATCTGCGTCGGCAAGTGGCCGTAAGCGGAGGGTCGGCTCTGGCAGGACAGCTGCACAACCTGGACATGATCACTTGCCAGCCACGCCGAAATAAATTGCGCTGAGGCTCACTGTATCGATCAGACCGTGAAGAATGATGGGCGCCCAGAGATTGCGACCGCCTGCGATGTACACAAGGCCGATGATCAAACCCGTGGTTCCCGCCGTGATGGCGCCGCCAGCACCCTGGTAGGAGTGAAGGGCTCCGAAGATTACTGCTTGGGTCAGCACCGCCAGCACGGCAGGAACACGGGTCGTGCCGAAGACCAGTTCGAGCCGGCTCTGCAGAAATCCACGAAACACCAGCTCTTCACCGAACGCAGCCGAGCCCCAAGCGACGACGACGAGAAGATAGATGTAGAGGCCAGTATTGCCCGTCAGACCCGAAAAGGCTTCTGCCGTCTTAGGTGTGAGGCCGAGGATGGGAAGGACAACTCCGGTCAGCAAGGCAAACGCAGCACCAACGGAAACGTAGCCGGCGATCACGAGAAGGGCGACCTTGCCCATGCTCGCTGGCCTGCGCAGACCAACCGCCCGCCAGCTGCTGCGGCTTGCACGAAGCCAGACCGTGGCCAAGGAGAACAGCACAAGCATGCGAAGCGGCACACCCAATCTGTGCAGGAGGTCGCCACTCAGGGATTCCGTTGTGCTGAAGACAGACATGGCGACGACCGCCACACCCGAAAGGACGATCGATCCCGCCAAGGCCACAGGGGCTTGCGAAGCGGCTTCGGAGGGCCTGGCAGCAGCAATCGAGATCATAGTTGCAACTCCATCTGAACACCGTATAGATACCAGATGCCCGCTCAACTTAACAGTGTCAAGTCCAATGCACGCCCGTATCACCACGGCGATCTCCAAAGCGCGCTGGTTCTTGCCGCAGAGCAGATCCTCACCGAGAAGGGGGTGGCTGGCTTCTCTTTGCGTGAGGCCGCGCGCCGGGCGGGTGTTTCGCCGGCCGCTCCAGCTCACCACTTCAAAGATGCAAGCGGCTTGCTGACAGCTGTTGCTGCGAAGGGCTTCTCCCGCATGGCCGAGCATCTCGCTCGTGCCGGAGATGCTGCGCAGACCTCGTGCCGGTTACAGGCGCTCGGTGCCGCCTACATCGACTTTGCGAAGCAAAGCCCGGCCATCTTCTCCATCATGTGGAATCGCGAGTTGTTGAAAACGGATGATGCCGCTTACCTGGAAGCTGGCCGGATAGCCTTCAACGTTCTGGAACGGGCAGCGACGGGTAAGGCAGTCCCGGTCCGAACCGCTCCACATGTGCCTGATCCCTCCATCATCGCGGCCTGGTCGATGATCCACGGCTATGCTCGCCTGATTTTGGATGGAGCACTGCAGAACTTACCGGACTCCATAGAGGATGAAGTGCTCAGGCTCCTACCAACCAAAGCATAGGTCGAAGCCAGCCCGCTCGAGCCATCGCGAACAGGTTAGAAGGCGGGCGGTGTCGGTCTCTCGAACGTTGCAGCACGCATCGTACTGTTGGTGGCGCGTTTGGCCGTGGAGCAATGCGTCTGTTAGTCACCGTGAGTGATCGCCGACGAGATGCCTTCCGATCTTGTACCCTCCCGCCGCGTCATCGCGGTAACCTGGGCCCTCGTTGCGATGGCCTATACGCCGGCGTTTATGATGAGCTCGGGCGGCGAGATGAATGTCGCCGCCGCTTTCGTCTTCGTGCTTCTAGGCTTCCTGCCGTGGATGCTGGCAACCCGCCTGCTGCTGAACGTGGCATGGCGTGCGCCGCTCGGAGCTGGGTCAAACGGGCGCAGCCTCGGGGTGCTGATCCTGACCGGAGGCATTGCGCTTCCGCTGCTCTCGCTAGCCGGGAGCGCCCTTGGCCAAAGCTTTGCCACCCTTCTGAGTACGGAGCAGCTGGAGTTCGATCCCGGGCAGGTCGCCAGGGCGGCGGTGATCACCGGCTTCTTTTCCGTACCCACATTCGTGGCGGTAATGGGGGTGGGCCAGACGATCGTCTACATCGACCGGACCAGAACAAGGGAGCGGCTGCTCGCACGAGCACGGCTCGAGGCACTGCGGGCGCAAATCGATCCCCACTTCCTCTTCAACGCTCTGGGAGGAATAGCGCAGCTCGCCCATCGCGACGCGCAGCTGGCGGAAACCGCAATCAGCCGCCTTGCCGACGTGCTCCGCAGCAGCCTCACCTCCGACCAGGGCGCCGTCCCCTTGTCCGAGGAGATCGGGACGATAATGCACCACCTCGAGTTGCATCGGATTCTGCTGCCTGCACCAGTCGACCTCCGCCTCTCCATCGATCCCGGAGCCAGGCAGGCGGAGGTTCCGGCCATGATACTTCAGCCACTCGTCGAGAATGCGGTCACGCATGGCCTCAGCCGAATGAGCTCGGGTCTCTGGCTGTCGATCACGGCGAAGGTCGAGGAAGGGCGGCTGGCCTTGCTGGTGTCGAACGCGCGGCCGGCGGGGAGCGCAAGGTCCGCCGGCTTGGGATTGGGCCTGCGGAACGTGCGTGAGCGCCTTGCCGCCTCCTATGGTCCTGCGGCGAAGCTCAACACGTCGGACGAGTACGGCCGCTTCGAGGTGGCGCTCGAGCTTCCGCTCACCGAGGCTCCGGAACGCGGTCCATGATCCGGACCGTCATCGTCGAGGATGCGAGCCTCGCCCGCGAGGCGCTCGTGCGCTTGCTCGGTGCCCATGCTGATATTGAAGTCCTTGGTGAAGCGGCTACTGGCGCGCAAGGCATCGAGCTCATCGGCGCGGCCACGCCCGATTTCGCCCTCCTCGATATTCAGCTACCGGACATGGATGGCCTCGAGCTTGCAAGGCGGCTGCCGAAGCCGCGCCCGGCGCTCGTTTTCCTCACGGCCTTTCCCCAGCACGCCTTGCCGGCATTCGAGGTGGAGGCGCTCGATTATCTCCTGAAGCCGGCAAGCCCCGAGGGACTCGCTCGGGCGCTGGATCGGGTCCGCCGATCGCTGGGCCGTCCTCCTCAAGTGCCCCCGCCCGCCGTTCCCGATCACATCGAGGTTCGCGATGGAGGTCGCACCACCTTCGTGCCGCTGGCCTCGATCGACCATGTCGACGCGGCCGGCCATTATCTATGCATCCATGCGGCCGGAAGCGTCCACCTGCTTCGAATGCCCATCGGCGAACTGACCCAGCGGCTCGGTCCCGCTTTCCTGCGGGTGCATCGGTCGGCCCTGGTGCGGGTCGACCAGGTCAGCCACATCGATGATCGCCGCAATGGTGATGGTGACGTGAAGCTGAAGAGCGGCGCGCGTGTCCCGCTGAGTCGAAGTTACCGTCCCGAGCTCGAGAAGCGGCTCGCCCTGGCACGTCGCTAGCCGAGCCCGGCTCACGACATCGAAGGCACGGCCTAGGCCAAGCCCCTTTCCGGCGCCGCCGGGATGAGGCTGAACAGTCGCACGATAATCGTGAGGAACTTCGATGCGCTCCTTGTCCTATTGCTCGGTCCTTGCCGCAGCCCTTGCGGGATTGCTCCTGCCGATCTCAGCGGTGCACGGGGCACCTAGCTATAGCCATGATGCAACGTCAGCACCCAGTTCGCTGCCTGCGCCCAACCTGCACCTAAAAGGCGGGTTCTGGTTCGATGGGTCGAGTTTCGGGCCCATGGAGTGGTACGCCGTTGGAGGAAAGCTCACGAGCCGCCGGCCTGCTCGGGTGGATGTGGTGGTCGACCTTAGCGGTCGCCATGTCATCCCGCCGCTCGCCGAAGCGCACAACCACGATCTCCAGAATGCCTTCCTAGCCGGCCGCATCGCTCCCGGCTATCTTGCCAGCGGCATTTTCTACAGCGGTCAGATGGGCGCCAACCCCGAGGACATCCGTCCGTTCCGCAGCTTCCTGGGGACGCCAGGTTCCGTCGACGTAATGTATGTGGAAGCGCTTATCTCCGCCTCCGATGGCCACCCGCTCGGCATGGCCCTCGACTCCTACAAGGCGGCGGGCATGGAGGCCAAGCCCGAAGACATCCGGGATCAGGCTTATTGGGCTGTCGACAGCCTTGCCGATCTCGACGCTCGGTGGGACCGGATCGCTAAAGCCAAACCGGCCTTGGTGAAGGTCATGCTGATCGACAGCGCTAACTACGCTGCCAATCGCAGGAACCCGGCCCTGTTCGGCAGGAACGGCATGGATCCCGCCCTCGTGCCCGAGATTGCCAAGCGTACTCACGCGATCGGAGCTCGCCTAGTTGCCCACGCGGAGACCGCAGACGATTTCGCCAAGGCAGTTGCCGGAGGCGCGGACATCATCGCGCATCTGCCGGGATACAAAATCGGCAGGGGCAAGGCGGCAGCGGATTATCGTCTTTCCGATGTGTCGATCGCAGGCGCGGCAAAGCAACGGGTCACAATCATCACCACGACGGCCATCTCCCGCTTTGCTCTGGAGAAGTCACCCAAACTCGCGCCTGTCATTCGCGGCAACTATGTCGATAACATTCGGCGTTTGAGGGCGGCGGGAGTCAAGATCGTCTTTGGCTCAGATGATGTCGGCGGGTCCGTCGTGGGCGAGATCGAGAGCGTGGACCGGCTGAACGTTATTCCTAGGAATGAGCTGCTCCGGATTGCGACGCAGGACAGCGCACGCGTTCTCTTTCCCGATCGCGCCATCGGCACCTTCGTGGAGGGTGCCGAAGCAAGTCTGGTGGCCTTGGAAGGCAACCCACTGGAGGACCTCAGTGCCCTTCGCCGGCCCAGACTGGCGATCAAGCAAGGGGAACTACTTGCCCGAAGGTGACGGGGCCGGGAGGGTGAACCGGGCCGTCTTCCTTCAACGTGCTGAGAATCAAAGCCCTGAGGTGCACCGGAAAGTCCAGGACGGACGCTAAGCCGGCGCCTGCTCCACATGAACGACTGTCGGCTATTCGCCTCAACTTACCCGAAAGCAGCCGTTCCGCTTACCACCAGAAACAGGCGTTCGGGTAGGCCAGCTTGAGCATCGGCCCACGGGCGCTTGGAGAACGTCCGGTTCTGTACAGCGGAGGCTCATGCAGGGGTAATGAGTTCCGACGAGCTAGACTTGGAGCTTGGACGGTGATCGAAACAGGACACCAGTCAGGCGCAGAATGTAGCCGCCAGCTATCCGCATGAGCGAGCGTCGGCTTTTCGATGCCGCTGACCCGAAGCCTGCCGAGCCGCCTTCCACCATCAAGCCACCCTACGAAGGTGCAAGCTGATCGGCCGCGTTGAAGTCAGACGCTCAGCCTGGATGTCCGCTACGGGGCAGAAAGAAAACGTATGGGGCAGAGCGACCGAAGGCCCTTGAGCCCTATCGCGCTGCGGTGCCTGCTGCCTCGGCAAGTTCGTAAAGGTAGTCGACATAGAACATCGCTGCTTCGTCGAAGCCCGCTACCTTCGGGTTCTTGCTTTCGACGAGATACCATTCGTTGGGCGCGTGCGCGGCGCCGCCGGTGCCCAGACCGAACCCGACTGCAGGCAGCTTCAGCGGGGGACCAGTGAAGGTCACTCCTGGCCAAGATCCCGCCAAGCGCGGGCTAAGTGCATAGGTGACTCCGGCCTTCTTCAGAGCAGCAGTCTGCGATCGCACCAAAAGGCTATTCTCGTCGGTCTCGGTCGGGCCGTACCCACCACTGACATTGACGACGATGTCGCTGAACCCGCGCTTGGCCAAGTGAGCCTTCAGCTTTGATACTGCTTCATCCTTGGTCATGTTCGGCACCAGCCGGAGGTCGATCTTGGCTTCAGCACGACCGGGCAGGACCGTCTTTCCGCCTGGTCCAGTGTAGCCGCTCACAAGGCCTTGGATGTTCACTGTCGGCTGCTGGGCCAAGCGGATGGCGCTGGTGAGGAAACCCTCGTCCTTGATCCAATGCTTCACGCCGAGCTGCTGCTTGATCTCCGCCTCGTTGGAGTTGCGAATGCCTTCGGCAATCAGCTCCTTCTGCCGAGCCGTGAGCGGCGTCACATTTTCGAACCAGCCATCGATCGCCGGAGTATATCCGTCATCCGCCACCAGTGTGTCCAAAGCCTTCACCAGTCGCCAGGCAGGGCTCTCCACAACGGCCATCATGCTCGAGTGAATGTCTTTGGCAGGCCCTCTGCCCCAAGTTTCACTGCTCGAGATGAGCTGCAGTTCAATCGCGCCCTTCGCGCCCAGGTCAATCGACGTTGCGCCGTTCGTCTCCTGCCCGGCCATCGGGATGAAGACGCCCACCGCCTTGCTCATAGCGGCGCGCACATCCGGGCTCGCTATGACCTGGTTGAAGTTCGGGGAAGCAATCTCTTCCTCCCCTTCTGCAACGAGGACGATGTTGACCGGTAGCTTGCGTCCAGTCTGCTTGAAAGATCGGAGCGCGGCCAGAAACGCCATCTCTGGCCCCTTCTGGTTCACCGCACCCCGACCCATGATCGCCTTGCCCTCTGGCCGATCAACGATCCTACCTTCGAGCGGCGGCGAGGACCATTCCTTGGGATCGAACTGCTTGACGTCGTACATGAAGTAGATGCCGAGCGTCCTCGGGGCCCCCGCATCAAGGGTCGCAAAGACGCCCGGAACACCGCTGGTCGGTACGATTTTCGCCTGCTGAAAACCCGCGTCGAGCAGCATCTGGCGCATGTATTCAGCGCCCTTGTCGACATTTAGTTTCTCGGCCGCAATCGTAGGGTTTGCGATCCAGTCCTGAAGCCGTTTGATGTTCGCGGAATGCTCGGACTTAACGGCAGTTTCCATTTGCGAGCGATCAGGAGTTCTCGCACTCAGGGGCGAACTGATGAACGGTAAGGTCGCAAGAACTGCTATTATGCCGCGCAGAACCGGACCCATGAGCTTTCCCCCTTTTGACGAGTGTAGGCTTATCGCATACGGGATAGAAGTCCAGTGAGAGCCGCCACCACTGGCATTCTCGTGTTGAGCCGTATCGCTGCTCTACACTTGCCGCTGTGACAAGGCCGCCAAGACACGGCTCACAGCTCAGGAGACCTCGCGCGACACGGAGCCAACATCGGGCGCAGCATTGATTATGCTGCCTGTAGCTTCCTGCGGTCTTCCTCGTCGATCGCTTCCAGCGAAGCTCCTTTGCTTTCCCTCATTATGAGGGCTGCGGCGAGACTCACGGCCGCGGAAGCGAGAATGTAGAAGGCGATAGGCTGCCAAGCCTCGTACTCGCGTAGAAGCGCGGTGCCGATCAGCGGCGCCCAGCTGCCGGCCACAATGGCAGTAACTTGATAACCAAGCGACACGCCCGAGTAGCGCATGCGGGTTGGGAACATCTCAGCCATGATCGCCGGTTGGGAAGCGTACATCAGCGAGTGGATGGCCAGCCCGAGCATGATGGCGCCCAGGATGGACGCAGTGGCTCCAGTGTCAAACATGGGAAAGGCGATGAACGGCCAAGCCATGGTGAGCAGCGCGCCAGCGATGTAGACCGGTTTGCGGCCGACCCGGTCCGCGAGTGCTCCAACCAGGGGAATGGCGGTTACGTGCAGAATGTGAGCTGCAAACAGCAGCGTCAGAATGCGTGTCGTGTCCACCTGTCGATGGGCGAGATAGGTGATCGAGAAGGTTACCACCATGTAGTAGAGGATGTTTTCGCCGAACCGCAGGCCCATCGCCGTGAATACCCCCCGCGGATAGCGCCGGAAGACTTCGGTCAGCCCATAACCAGCCACCGCCTCCTGCTCGACTTCCTTTCGAGCGGCTTTGAAAATTGGCGAGTCCGAGACCTGGGTCCGGATGTAGTAGCCAATAGCCACGATCACGACTGAGAGCCAGAAGCCGATGCGCCATCCCCAGGATAGGAAAGCTTCCTCGCTAAGGGTTGCCGACAACACGAGCAGGATCGCCGTCGCAAGCAGGTTTCCAAGGGGCACGCCCGCCTGCGGCCAACTACCCCAGAAAGCCCGGCTGCGGTTGGGACTATGCTCGGTAACCAGCAGAACCGCGCCGCCCCATTCGCCGCCCAGCGCGAAGCCTTGAACGAAGCGAAGCAGGACAAGCAGAGCCGGAGCCCAGTAACCAATGGTGGCGAAGCTTGGTAGGCAGCCCATCAAGAAGGTCGAGATGCCGATCAGAACCAAGCTAAATTGGAGCAGCGACTTGCGGCCGATCTTGTCGCCGATGTGTCCGAATACCACCCCCCCGAGCGGGCGCGCAACAAAGCCCACTGCATAGGTCGCAAAGGCGGCGATGACGCCATCTAACTCGTTGCCCGTTGCAGGGAAGAACAGCTTGCCAAACACCAACGTTGCGGCGGTGCCGTAGAGAAAAAATTCGTACCACTCGACCACCGTACCGGCCATCGACGCTCCAACGACCTTCTTCAGATAGGGGAGGTCCGCTTCCTGCTCGTGCTTCATGATAAGCGAGGTAACTTGTTGAGCGTGCTCGCGTCCACTTCGATAAGTGCAGTCGATTGCTCCGCGAGCTGCGGGGCGAACTGGCTGCTTTGCGCTTGAGCCGGCTGAAACTTCGTCTGGGCGAACGTCTGCTATAGATTTGCCTGCTCCCAAAACCCGCCGTTCCGCTTTCCACCAATCGCAGACGTTGGCGGCGTCACATGCTGCGAAGGGCGCCGCCGCTCACCTTTGGACCCGCGCTGGCCTCTCGGATCGCTTGAGCAGATCGGTAAGGTCTGATTTCCAGAACCGAGCCCATGTATGAGTGCCGTGTCCACGTGTTTCATCTGTCTCGGGGATCAGCCGGAAGCGAGCATTCGGCATTCGGATGATAGCTCGCTGGGGGATGTTGAGGTTACGCGGATTGATGAAGTCGTCTGCTGAATTGACCCATGTCAGCGGCGCCTTGATACTTTCAAGCTTCGGCCATGGATTGTAGGTCCGTGATGCCTCAACCTGATAGATCAAGTCATTGGCGTCCAAACCTTTCAATGATGCGGTGATCCGCTGGCGTGCGTATCGGGTCGCTGCCTCACGCGTGGGATAGACTTCCTGGAGGTTGAGCGGTGCTGCGCCTGCCACCAGCAGCATAGACGCGGCGGTCCGCAGGCCATGCAATGGCTGGGTCTTGTACTCGCCGCCAGCCCAAGCCGGGTCAGCCTTGATGCCGTCGATCAGAAGCTGGCGCCAAACACGATTGAGCCCTGCGATCTCTATCGGTTCGCAGGCCAGCGGCATGAGCGCGTGGGCGAAATCAGGCCAGGTTTCGCCCCACAGGAAGCTATGCATGCAGCCCATGGACGTGCCCATAATCAGCCGCATCCGCCGGACGCCGAGCCCCTTGGTCAGAAGCAGATGCTGCGCTCGGACCATGTCAGCGTAGTCATACCTTGGAAAGCGCATGCGCATACCATCGGACGGCTTCGAAGAGCCGCCATGCCCGATGTTGTCTGGAAGAATGATCCAGTAGCGATTGATGTCGAGCGGCTGGCCTGGGCCATAGAGTTCATCAGCAAACTGCGGCTGAAGAAACTGCTTCCCGGTGCCGCCAGTACCATGGAGGACCATCACCGCATTGTCGATTTCGCCCTCGGCGTTCCGGTGTGGACTCCCCAGGGTGGTATAATGAGTGCGCAGATTAGAGAGGCGCTCACCGGTGCCGAAACGGAAGTCCCGGATCAGGAAATCGGCTTCACGAGCGGGCCACCTCGTTTGGGTGGCAGCTGGTGCCGGCATGGCGATGGGGGCCTTGGCGATGGGGGCCTTGGCGGAGGGAGCCTGGGGCGAAATGGCGGCGAGGATCTGAAGGAGCAAGCTCATCCTGCTCTTGTGGCTTGCCTTTGCCGCAAAACCAAGCTGGTCAAGACCCATCGCCGGTGGTCGGAAGGGAGTCTGCAACGTTGCGCCAGCGTCTTTTCGGCGCAGTCTGCATCGGTCTATGCTCATGTCTCGCGGGTTGCGTGGGAACTAGCTCCGGCGCTCATCCGCGTCTGCTTTCTTTGTGTTGGAGCCTGAAAGCGGCCTTTCCGCTTCCCACCAGCCGCAGACATGAGGCGAAGTCGAACAAAGGTCCGCTCGCCGGGCGCTTGTTGGAGCTGTGCAGTGGTCACCGAGGAC
>NZ_JBHTDI010000001.1:1538915-1575833 GCF_042666415.1 Sphingomonas sp. GCM10030256 | reverse complement strand
TTGCCGGCTGGTTGAAGCACACCTATCCGGATGACGAGGCTCACCAGGTGTCGCACGAGACGATCTATCGCAGCCTGTTCGTCCAGGCTCGCGGCGTGCTGAAGAAGGACCTTCAGGCGCATTTGCGCTCGGGCCGGGTGATCCGGCGATCGCGTCATGCCAGCGGCAAGAGCGATGCTCGCGGCAGCCTTGCCGACATGATCTCGATCCGCGAGCGTCCGGCCTCGGTCGATGATCGTGCGGTGCCAGGTCATTGGGAAGGCGACCTGCTGTGCGGAGCGTCAAACAGCTACATCGTGACGCTGGTCGAGCGGCACTCACGCTACGTGCTGCTGGCCAGGGTCCCGAACCGCGACAGCCAGTCGGTGATCACCGCGCTGATCGAGCAGGCGAGGCGGCTGCCGGACGAGCTGCTGAAATCGCTGACCTGGGATTGCGGCAAGGAGATGGCGCAGCACAAGCAGTTCACGCTGGCGACCGACACTGCGGTCTACTTCTGCGATCCGCAGAGCCCGTGGCAGCGCGGCTCGAACGAGAACACCAACGGCCTGCTGCGCCAATACTTCCCCAAGGGCACCAACCTCAGCGTTCACTCACAGGAGCTATGGTGACGATGAAGTTGGACGCCTCGGGAAGGGTGACACTCCCATCTGATGTGCTGCTACACCTTGGAGCAGACCCCGGCTCCAAGCTTGAGGTTGAGAAAACGCCTCAAGCAGCGTTGGTAATGAAGGTCAGCAGGAAGAAGGGCTAAGTCGGCGAGAGCAGTTCCGGCTCCTGACGAATGTCACCCGAAAGCGGGCAGTCCGCCTTCGGCCAATCTCGGTCGTCCGGGTAGCGGAGCGGCATTCGCTCGATTAGATTGGCACCATGTCAGTCCGGCAATTCGATCCTGAAGACCGCATTCGCGAGAAGCAGCTTGCTCGCGAGCAGGACGAGCGTGACCTTCTTGAAGGCCGGGTGAGTGCTGAGGAACTTCAGGAAAGAAACAGCTTCGTTCGTGGCTTGGACATTAAGAATGCCAAGCTGAAGATCCGCCATCACATGCGCTGAGCGCCGTCACTGGGATCGGAAACGCACCAGAAGCGTCTGCTTCTGCCTCCAATCCGCTGGAAGCCGCCGTTCTGCTGGCGGCCACTTGCGGACGCTCGGACTATTTACCCCGAACAGCTGGTTGTGGTGGAAAGCGGAACGGCTGCTTAGAGTACACAGAGGCTAATAACAGACGTTTGCCCGTATGGACCGTCGATCGGCTTAGAGTGTTGCGCGAGGTGCCACGGGCCGGATTATTCACGGCGAGCAGCTGTACGGGTAGCATTTGTCTGCCCCACCGAAGAGCAATAGCTGCGGCATCAGTCCAGCCAGCCCAACCTCGTCCGGGACGTTCGTTCATCATGCAGACGTCCTTGCCCGAACTCGGTGCAAGTTGCTCGGTTTCATTGGCGCTGAGATCTCCTATCAAGCCTCTATGACCCCGCAAGATCGCATTTCGGACCAGATGAAACTGCTGCGGCAGCGCTTTCGTGTGCGCTGCGCGGAGCGTGGGGCGGCCTTGTCTCAGGCTTGCGATGAGGGCGATCTGGAGGCCCTCCGGGGCTTGGCGCACGACATCACGGGAAGTGCTGGGCTGTTCGGTTTTCCCGCTTTGTCGCAGGAGGCTCAGCGGCTATCCGAGGCCTGTCGCCTCGGATCTGACGAGGCGACCTTCAGGCTGGCGCGGGAATTAAGCGCGTCACTGCTAGCGGTGGCGGCGGAAGGGGATTGATGGGGCGTATCTTAGTTGCGGAGGACGATCCCCTCACGCTGGAAGGGATCAAGCTGCTGCTCTCCGCCTCTACCCACCAGGTGATCGGCACAGTCAACAACGGCAGCCTCTTGCTTAAAGAGATGCCGGCGCTTCGCCCGGACCTGCTGCTGATCGACTTCGACATGCCCGAGCGCACGGGGCTGGACGTTCTCCGGACGCTCCGCGAGCGGGGCGACAAGCGCCCGGTGGTGCTGCTGACCGGCAGCATGTCGGACAAGAGGGTTTATGAAGCGCTCCAGCTGGGCCTCAATGGCTTGGTGGTCAAGGCTCAGGCGCCGCGCGACCTGATCACCTGCCTGGATGCAGTGTTCGCTGGGCGTCGCTGGATCGACCATGACGTGCTCCAGCGGGTGATGGATCTCAGCCTCAGCCCCGAAGGCGCGCAGGCCGACCCGCTGGCACCGCTCAGCAAGCGTGAGCGGGCGATCGTCGGCCTGTTGCTGCAAGGCCTGCGAAATAAGGAGATCGCGGGGGAGCTGGGGATCGGTGAGGGCACGGTGAAGGTCCACCTGCACAACATCTTCGAGAAGCTGGGGGTGACCAGCCGGATGGAATTGGCGCTGCTGGCAGCCCGAAATGGGGACTAATCCGGCCTCTGCTATACCAAGAGATATATCCCCGCCCTGCCGTTGGTGCATGACGATTTGAATTTCCGTTGAATACCGGAGGCGGCGGCTCCGGGGCAAAAGCCTGTTCACCAGATTACTGGGGTACAGGAGAATAAACGTGAACAAGTTCGCTTTTGCCGTTCTGATGACCGCTTCGGCCATTGCCGCCACGCCGGCCGCTGCCCAGCAGGTCACCGGCACCGTCAACGTCACCGGCACGGTCGCTGGCCGCTGCTCGGTCATCGAGTCGGGCCTGGAGAAGACCAGCTTCTCGGGCACCATCGACCTTGGCCGCCTTGACGCCGCCGACGGCACGCTGCGCTCGGAACTGACCAGCGCTACCAGCGCCAATCCGGCCGACGCCAAGAAGGTTACCGCCCGCGTTGTCTGCACCAGCAGCAACCCGACGATCGGCGTCAGCGCGACTAAGCTGGCGATTGCCGGCGCTGCGGATGCCGGCACCGGCTACGCCAACTCGATCGACTATGTCGCCGCCCTTCGGGTGAAGACTGCGTCGGCCACCAACCCGCTCGCGGAGGTGAAGTTTGACACGCAGAACAACAGCGCTGCGGTCACTGCCCAGCTCGGCTCGCGCATTGCCGGCGGCACTGCTGACAACGTCGAGGTGAACGTCTCGAACCTGCGAACCGCTGCTGGCAGCGTCCTCAACCAGGGCACGTACAACAGCGTGATCAGCCTCTCGATCACGCCGACACTCTAACCCCCGGGGGGTTGGACCGGGAAGGCACCCGTGCCTTCCCGGTCCAACCGTGTCTTTGTCCGCCGGAGCTTTGCCGCAATCGTGTTCCGTCTCCTTCTCCTCCTGCTGGCCGGACTGTCATGGACCGGCTCGGCCCAGGCGCAGAGCGCTCAGACCGCTTATGCGGGGGGAAGCCCGGTCGTGCTCACCATTCCGGTGACCGCGTCTGTCGGAGGGCGGTGCGGCTTCGTAGACGGCGCCCTGCCGTCGGGCAGCTTCAACAAGGACAACTTCGACCAGACCGGCTTCTCGGCCCAGTTCGACTTTTCGCTGAATTGCACTGGTCCCTCGCGCGTCGCGGTGAGTTCCTCGAACGGCGGCCTGATGACTGGTGCGGCAGCCCCGACCGGCTACCGCAACAAGGCCGATTATCAGGTGAGCCTCTTGCTGCTCGCCAACAACGGCACCAAGGCTGAGGCGACCTGCGCGGCTTCGACCCTGGCCAGCGGCGGGACCTGCGGCTTCGCCGGCAAGGCGAGCACGACCCAAGGGCTGCAACTGGCGTCGGCTGCGGTTAATCAGCCCGGATCCTATGTCCGAATCAGCGCGCCGGCGCAGAGCACCAGTTCGTCGGTGCTGGTCGCTGGCAGCTATTCGGATGTCCTGACGATCACCGTGAGTCCGGCGCTCTAGCCTCACGCGATCAACGGAGTGTAACGCGTGCATAAACTACTGAAACGTTTCCATGGCGGGCTCATGATGATCCTGGCCCTTCTGATGCCGGCGGTCGCAACGGCCATGACGGTGCAGCCCGTGGTGTTGAACCTTTCGCCCGGCGGCCGGAACATAACCCAGGTTCTGACGGTAACGAACACCTTCACCTATCCGCTGGCGGTGGAGCTTCGGGTTGAAGAGCTGACGGCTGAAGCCTCGGGCGTGCGCTCGACGGGCAAGGACCCGGGCGACCTCGTCGTCTTCCCGCCGACCGCCCTGATCCAGCCGGGCCAGACCCAGACGTTCCGCGTGCAGTACGTCGGCAATCCGGCACTGGCGCGAAGCAAGCACTATTACGTCAACGTGGCGCAGCTGCCCGTCAAGCAGCAGCAGGGCCAGTCGGCAGTGCAGGTGCTTTACAACTTCCAGGTGCTGGCGAGCGTCAGTCCGACCGGGGCTAAGCCGGCGATCAAGGTCGATTCGGCCGCGTTCGAGCGCACCGGTGACGGCAAGTTCGTCCCCGCGATCACATTCAGCAATGCCTCGACTGCGCACGGCTTTCTCGCCGGCGGCAAGATTCGGGTCGTGCAGAAGGATGCCGCCGGCAAGGAAATCTTCCGCCGCGAATTCACTGCTCCCGAAGTACAGCAGGCGATCGGCTATGGCCTGATGGGCGCGGGCCAGGTTCGGAAGGTGACGCTTCCCGTTGAGCTTCCCTCGAACGCCGGTCGTATCGAAGCCCAGTACACGCCCGCCGGCTGAGCATGCGAGCAGTCCGGCTCCTTCTCCTGGGTAGCGTCGCTACCCAGCTACTCCTGCCGCAGGCGGCGGGCGCAGCCGATGTCGCCACTGCGGCCGCGCCTGCTGCCGCAGTGGCGCAATTGGTGCTCCCGGCCGACCCGGGGGCCGGCGACATCAACCCCACCCAGGGCCCGGTGACCCTGACCGTGCCGCTGCGCGACGCCGGTCGCTATATCGGCGACGTGGTGGTCGACATTACGCCGGACGATCGGGTCAGTCTGTCCTCCGCCAGACTGTTCCAGCTGATTGGCGGAACCCTCGACCGCAAGCTCGTCGAGCAGCTCGGCGCCAAGCCGAGGCTCGGTCCCGACGATCTTGCTGAGGCCGGAATCAGGCTGCGTTACAATGCGCAGGATCTGGCACTGGACCTCGAACTGGCGGCAGATCGCCGAGCCGTCCGGGGGCTGCAGGTGGCGTTGCTGGACCAGGAAACGGTCGGCAACGTGATCGCGCCGGCGCGGGTCAGCGCCTATCTCAACGCCCGAGGCAATTTCGATTACCTCCACGGAGATGCCGGATTTGCGGCCCCGCTCATCGCACTCGATGGCGCGGCCCGTATCGCGGGCGTCGTAGCCGAAGGCGAGGGGCTGTGGCGTCCGGGCGGCGATGGCGTCGTTTTTACCCGGGTTGGTTCGCGGCTGGTCTACGATGACCGCGATCGGCTTATGCGGTGGACGCTCGGCGATCTGCAGCCGATTGGCCGCGGCTTTCAGGCGTTGCCGGAGATCGCCGGCCTGTCCGTCTTCCGCTCTTATGGCGTGCTGGAGCCGCAGCGCATCGCCCGCCCACGCGGCGGTCGTGCCTTCACCCTGTCGCGACCGTCGACAGTGGACGTCCAGGTCAATGGCCAACTGGTTCGGCGCCTGCAGCTCGAGCCGGGCAATTACGACCTGCGCGACTTTCCTTTCACGCAGGGGGCGAACGATGTCCGGCTGACTATCCGCGACGACGGAGGGCGGACCCAGGCGCTCAGCTTCAACGTCTTTCTCGACCAGACCCAGCTCGGCAGCGGGCTTACTGAGTTCGGCGCCTATGCCGGCGTGCTTGCTCCGAGTGGCTTCCGCGGTCCCGAATATAGCAGGAGCCTCGCCGCAAGCGGCTTCCTTCGGCATGGATTCAGCGATCGCCTGACGGCCGGCCTCAACCTGCAGGGCGACGGGCGTGCGCAGATGGGAGGGGTCGAAGCCATCTGGTCCTCGCCCCTCGGCACCTTCGGGAGCACGCTGTCGCTGTCAAACGTGCGCGAGTTGGGCCTAGGGAGCGCCGTTCTCGTCACCTTTCAGCGCCAATTTCAGCGCGAAGGGGGCGGTGCGGATTCCCTGAACCTGTTCGCCGAGCGCCGGAGCAGGAATTTTGGCGTGCTCGGTACGCTAAGCCCGCTGAACCCTTTCGCTTGGGAAGTCGGCGGAGGCTATTCCCGGACGCTTGGGCGAAGCATCTTTGCCGGTCTCGACGGGCGCTACTCACGCGGTCGTGACGATCAGCCGACCATCTACAATGCGCGCGGCACGATTGGTTACCGGCTGAGCAGCGACGTCAGCCTTGCGGGCGAGATCCGATACGAGAAGGACAATGTCGAGCGGCGGGTCTCCGGCCTGCTTACCGCGACCATGCGCCTCGGGCGCAGCTCGAACCTGCGCGCTGATTACGACACCCGCTTCAACCGAGCACGCCTCTCATACTCCAGCTTTCAGGGCTACGGCGTAGGCTCTTACAACCTCAGCGCTGACCTTGACCGGAGCGACTCCGGCTCGGGAGCCAATATCAACGCCGGCTATCTAGCGAACAGGGCCGAGTTCGGCTTCAGCCATTACGGCAGCTTCGACAATCTGTTCGGCAGCTCGGTCTCCCAGCGCACCTCGCTTCGGGTCGGCGGATCACTGGCTTTTGCCGATGGCAGCGTGTCGATCGGCCGGCCGGTTAGCGATAGCTTTGCGCTTGTTGCAGGACATGGATCGCTGAAGGGCGCTTCGGTCGAGGTCGATCGCTCCCCCTTCGGCTATGTTGCGGAGACCGGCGCGCTCGGTACGGCGGTTGCACCGTCGCTGGCATCTTACATCGACCGAACGGTCGTGGTGGACGCGCCTGACGCGCCCGTCACCGTTGATCTTGGCCAGGGAAGCTTCCGCCTCCGACCGGCCTATAGAAGCGGCTACAAGCTTATCGTTGGGTCGGCCAACAACGTCACCGCCGTGGGCCGCTTGTTGGATGCGGGCGGGCAACCTCTCTCTCTAATCAGCGGTAGCGCGATTCCTGTTGACCAGCCGCAAGCCGAGCCGACTGCCTTGTTCACCAATCGCGAAGGCCGCTTCGGCGCGAGCGGGCTGGCACCAGGTCGCTGGCGGATCACCATGAACGACGACGCAGGCTCCACCTTCGTCATCGACATCGGCCGGAATGCAGAGGGCGTTCTTAGCCTGGGCGAGTTGAAGCCGTCGGGAACGGCTGGAAAGCAGGATAACTGATGAAGTCGCACTGGTTCGTCGCGCTGCTGGCGCTGCTCCTGGGGTTCTGCGCCACGCCGGCGCTCGCGCAGAATTGCGGGGTCACCGGCTCGGCCCAGGCATCCTCGTCGATCACCTACGATCCATTCGGCCCGAATGGGCTTCAGCAGGTGACCATCCCGCTAGTGCTGACCCGCTATGCCGTTGGCGGCGCGAAAACCCAGACGGTTAACTTCGTCCTGACCAAGGCCGCCGGCACCCCCAATTACCAGGTGCTCTATAACGGGGTGAGCGTCCTCTACACTGAAGGTCAGACTGGCAATCGGCCGTCCATCGGCTCGCAGAGCTCAGGCGAAATCTCTTACAATTTCGGCGGCGCTTCGGCCCCGGACCAGTCGACGCCCTTTAACCTGGTGATGACCGTCCCGGCGGGGCTTGATCTGTCGGCGGGCCAGCCGATCCGCTTCGACATCTCTTACGTCTGCAACGGCACGGGGGGCATGAAGGACGTCAGCGTTCCGACCAAGCTCGTTAATGCCATTCAGATCAACGTCAATGTGCTCTCGGCGCTGCAGGCGAGCTATGTCGGCCCGGCGCTCGATTTCGGCGAAGTCGGGACTAAGACCGATGCGCAGGCACCGACCGATCCAGGACCCCGGACCGGTTACCTTCGCGTCGCCAGCTCGGGCCCCTATTCGGTCGAGATGCGCTCCGAAAAGGGCTACAGGCTCTCCTATCCCGGTGGCAATCCGACCGTTGCCAATCAGTCGATCGCCTACCAGGCGAACCTGCTGGGGCAGACCAGGAGCCCGGCCGACACCAGCAGCATCCGCCAGGTCTGTACCCGTGCCGGTCTGGCCAGCAGCAGTTCGGGACAGGGCGTGCGTATTCCGCTCACGGTAAACCTGCAGCAAGGCGGGCAGGGAAAGCTTCCCGCGCCCGTTTACCAGGACAATCTGGTGGTCACGATCACGCCGCTGCTCGACCCGCAGGCCGGCGCCAGCTGCGGCGCTCCCTAGAATAGCGGACTGACCAAGACGACCGGCGGGCGGCCCGAACGTGCCGGCACGACGCGTCTGACGACAGCGATGTTGCAGGTGGCGGTCGCGGTCGTGACCCTGCAACTGGCCGGAACGAAGCCGTGCACATTGATCGTGGCCGCGGCGCCCGACGTTCGAGGAAGCACCGGTGCGGCGCTAATCGCCAGCGCCAGGACGATCGTGGATGCGCTCATTACAGCTCCTTCTCGTCTCCGGCCTAGCTTGGAAGCGTAAAGCACTCGTATATGCCGCAGGCGATCTGACGGTGAACGGTTCACCCGGATGTTCGTTCGACGAGGCGAGAATGCTTACCACTTCCGCAGACATGGAGCAGCGCCGGCAGGAGGCGATCGCGGCTTATCAGCTGTCCAGCGGGGGCAGGGATTCCGAGTTCGACGCGGTGACGGAGCTTGCGGCCGAGCTGTTCGACATGCCGATCGCCCTCGTCACGGTCTTGTCGAGCGAGCGCCAGCTGTTCCGCGGGTCGTGCGGCCTCGACGTCGACGGCACCGCACGCGACGTCGCTTTCTGCAATCGCACGGTCGAGCAGAACGACGTGTTCGTGGTGGAGGATGCGACGCAGGACGATCGCTTCGCCGACAATCCGCTGGTCACCGGACCGCCGCACATCCGCTTCTACGCGGGCGCGCCGATAGTGGTGGATGGCGGGATCGCCGTCGGCTCCTTGTGCCTAATCGACCGCAAGCCTCGCCAGCTTGGCGAGCGCGACGCGACGCGGCTAATAATGCTCGCCCGCACGGTGTCGGACATGATCGAGCTTCGCATCGGCAGCCGTGTCGCGGAGGAGCGCAAACAGTCGCTGCAGCGGCAGTCCGAACTGCTGAGGGCGACCATCGACCATGTCCAGCAGGGAATCGGCGTGTTCGATGCTGACCTTCGACTCGTGCTCTGGAATGGCCTGCTCATCGACCTGCTGCGGCTTCCCCCCGAGTTGATCAGCGAAGGCCGCACCGCCGAGGAGCTGCTCCTGGCGGCGGCCCGGGAAGGGGCGTTCGGACCTGGCAAACCCGAGGCAATCGTCGCTCCCCTCCTTCAGTCGGTCCGGACCACGCCAAGCCGGCGCATGGACCTCAACATGCCGGACGGCCGGATCCTCGATGCCTGGCGCTCCGCCATTTCGGACGGACGGTCGATCCTCACCATCCAGGACGTCACCGAGCAGCGCCGGGCTGCGAGGATGAAGGACGAATTCGTCTCCACTGTAAGCCACGAGTTGCGCACCCCGCTGACCGCCATTCGCGGCTCGCTGGCGATCCTCGCACGCGGCGCGGAGGAGCGGCTCGATGCACGCGGCGCGCAAATGCTGGCCATGGCCGGCAAGAATGCGGAACGCCTGACCAATCTCATCAACGACATTTTGGACATCGAGAAGCTCGGCTCGGGCGTGCTCACCATGAGCGAGGATCGCTTGGACCTGGCGCAGGTACTGCGCGAGGTCACCGAGCAGAACCGCCCCTTCGCCGCCGCACATGGCGTGGAATTGGCGCTCGACATCTCCGACGAGCCCCTTGCCGCGACAGGCGATGCCGGCCGGCTTCACCAAGCCTTGACGAACCTTGTGTCCAACGCCTGCAAATATTCGCCGGACGGCGGCAAGGTGACGATCCGCGGTCAGCGAGAGGCTGATCAGGCTTTACTGACGGTCAAAGACCGAGGGCCCGGCATCCCGATCGATTTCCGACCGCACATCTTCGGGCGCTTTGCGCAGGCGGGGCCTGACCACCAACAAGGTCGTGCCGGGAGCGGCCTCGGGCTGACGATCAGCAAGGCTATCGTCGAGCGGCACCGGGGCGACATCGGGTTCGACAGTGAGGTGGGGCAAGGAAGCTGTTTCTGGATTCGCCTGCCATTGGCAAGGGAGGAAGCGTGAGTGAGTTGCGTAAGATCGTGCTGGTCGAGGACGATCCTGACATCGCCATCCTGGCGGAAATTGCGTTGAAGGAGATCGGTGGGCTCGAGTTGGTTCACTTCCCTTCGGGGGAAGAGGCGCTCGGCGGGGTGATCGAGGCTGATCCAGACCTCATTATTCTTGATTATCGCATGCCCGGCATGAACGGGGCACAGGTGCTCAGTCATCTCAAGGCCGACCAGCGGACCCGCGATTGGCCCGTGCTGTTCATGACAGCCAGCTTGATGCCAAAGCATATCGAAGGCTTGCTGGAGCTTGGGGCACTGGCCGTGCTGCCAAAACCCTTCGACCCGCTGACCTTGGCTGACGAAGTGCGCCGACACTGGGCCGCCCGATAGCACACTATCACTTTTCGACGGAAGATTGTGCGACTGCTTCAGCCGCTTCTCTGCCGGACCTGGAACGTCCGCTAACGGCCACTTGCGGACGCTCGGACTATTCTACCCCGAACAGCTGGTTGTGGTGGTTAGCGGACCGGCCGCTTTCGGGTGAGTGGGGGCGAAAGGCCGACGCTCGTTCATGCAAGCGGAATGTTGGCTCAGCGCCCACCACGGACACTCGGGTGCATCTCGCGCCGGCACCCGGAAGCGGACGCTCGTTGGCTAAGTGGCTCATGTCCGGAATCGACCAATCCCGACATAACAAGGCGGCTGCTAAGTGCCCGTCGAGACCTCCACAAGCGAACCTTTTTGGCAGCTTGTGTTGATCGTCATGGCGCTGGGCAAGGGTCGGAGCCTGCGGAAGTTATGTTGCTCTCGATAGTCCAGAATTGGACCGTTACGTGCGCGCATCGATTCTACTAATCGGCGGTGGTTGGCCTGCCTTCCAAGAGCCGTTCGAAGGCTTGGTGCCACGTCGACGATGGTTTAAATTGCCGAGCGAGGCTCTCTCGGAGTCTCGGTGGCGGGTGGAGAAGACCCGTTGTACGTCGACTGCAATCGATGCCCTCTTCGGCAGACCGCCCAGTTCCGGCCACTGGAAGGGCAAGAACTCGAATTCGTCCGCTCCGTTAAGCGCGATCAGATCGACTTTCCGGCGCGAAGCGAAATCATCACAGCGGGGGAGCCGGGGCAGCTTTACACGCTCTATTCCGGATGGGCATTCCGCTACATGATGCTCGACGGAACTGCCCGGCAGATCCTCGACGTCATGTTGCCTGGCGATCTCATCGGCCTGCAATCTCCGCTGACCGGACAGATTCGTCACTCTGTCAGGGCCATTACCTCCGTGTCTCTATGCGTCCTTGATGGACATCAGTTCAAATCTTTGTTCGAGGACCTCCCAGATCTCGCGGAAGCCCTCATGGCCACGCTTCTGTACGAGGAGCATCGAGCGGACCGGCGCTTGCTGATGCTTGGACGGCTCCGCTCGACGCAGAGGCTGGCATACCTGCTCTTGGAGATCGAGGACCGGCTCAGCAGGCGCGGCTATCTGGAGGACGACAGCTTCGAGCTGCCGCTCAGCTATGAACTCATGGCGGATATGATCGGTGTATCTCGGGCTCAGCTAGGCGCGAGTTTGCTCGACATTAAGCATCGGGGCTGGGCCGAACTCGACCAACGTCGCTTGGTCATCCGTGATCGAGCGGCAATGGCGAGCGCCTGCCGTTACTCGGCGCTACCTGACGTGCGCTGCCGCGCTCTCATCTAAGATCAAATCATCAGGAGCAAGTTCTTGCCAGGTTCCTCTAACGAAGCGACGCGCGACTTGTCGTCCAATCCCTCGCCACGTGCCGCGGGTCACATCTCGTTTCAGCAACTTGCCGATGCCATGCCGCAAATGGTCTGGTCGACGCTGCCGGACGGTCATCACGACTACTACAATGCACAATGGTACAGTTACACGGGCGTCCCTGAAGGCTCGACCGATGGTGAAGGCTGGAACGGCATGTTCCATCCAGACGACCAGGAGAGAGCCTGGAAGCGGTGGAGACACAGTCTTGCCACCGGCGAGCTCTACGAGATCGAATACCGCCTTCGACACCACAGCGGGGAGTATCGCTGGACCCTGGGGCGGGCATTGCCGATCCGCAACGAGGCAGGGGCTATTGTTCGATGGGTTGGGACTTGCACCAACATCGATGAGCAGAAACGCATTGCGGAGCACAACAGTGTTCTAAGCCGCGAGCTAAGCCACCGTATCAAGAATATCTTCGCCGTCGTGAATGCTCTTATCAGCCTCTCGGCTCGCGAATTCGCAGAGGCGCGGACCTTCTCACAGAAACTGCGAGCCCGCATCGCTGCCTTAGGTCGCGCCCACGACTATGTCCGTCCTCACAGCGAGGACAGCGCGCCCCAGGAGGGGCCTTCGACCCTCCACTCCTTGCTTGCGAAAGTCCTGAGCCCCTATCCGGCCCTTGAGGAAGGACGTCTTACGATCGAGGGCGTCGATCAGATCGTGGACGACAGAAGCGCGACACCCATCGGCATGGTCTTTCATGAGCTCGCGACCAACGCATCGAAGTACGGCGCCCTTTCTGTCCCGGAGGGGCGCGTGCAGATCACCTCTAGTGAGATCAGCAAACATCTTGTCCTGACTTGGAAGGAAGAGGATGGCCCGCCCATTGTCAGGTCGCCCGTTCTCTCGGGCTTCGGCAGCCGCTTGACCGAAATCAGCGTCATCCAGCAGCTCAATGGCAAGCTGGAGCGGGACTGGGCTCCCTCCGGGTTACAGGTCAGGATTGAATTTCCGCTTTCCTCGATCCATCGCTCCTGAATAATCCTGAGGAGCGGAACTCATTCCACGGTGCGGAATTCGTTCACCATGACGGCTTCGATTCTGATCGTCGAGGACGAGACATTCGTCGCACTCGACATGGAACTCATTCTGGAGGCACGCGGCTACCGTGTGATCGGCATTGCCGCTGACTTAGTCGGCGCAAGGGCCTTCGCCCACGAGCAGATCGATCTCGCTCTCGTCGACCTGAACCTTCGCGACGGTCTCACGGGCCCCCAGATCGGTGAATGGCTTGCAAAAGAGCAGAATGCCAGCGTGCTATTTCTAACCGCCAATCCAAAGCTGCTGGGCACCGGCGTCGCCGGAACTATCGGGGTGCTCACCAAGCCGACTGATGAGTCCGCCTTAACTGCGGCTGTGGAGTTCGCCCTGCGGCGCCGTCAGGGACAGGCGACGAGTGCACCGCCTTCGTTGCGCTGCTTCGGATAATGACTTGGGTGCTCGAGCCTCGCCGAGGTGGGGCGCTCCCGTTTACCTTAGCTTGGTCCTGATCGGCTTTCCGGTAGCCGTAAGAACGGCTCGGTCGGCGCCAGTCAAACCTGCTTTAAGACGTATCTAAATCGAAATCCGAAACATCTGCTTCCGGCCAGGTGCGGACGCACGGGGCGGGAAGTGGTGGGCCGGCGCACCAGCCCACCACAAGCTCAAATTTCTGTCGCCTCTGCCAGCGCTAAGGCGTCTTCCACTTCGACACCGAAGTATCGGACAGCCGTTTCGATCTTGGTGTGACCGAGCAAGATCTGCACTGCGCGCAGATTGCCTGTCTGCTTGTAAATGAGCGCTGCCTTCGTCCGGCGCAGCGAGTGGGTACCATAGTCCTCTCGACGCAGTAACACCGGCTTTCTCTTCTCTGCTCGCCTGTAAGCCACCAGTCTGTTTCCGGCCACCAGCCGCCTTTCGGCTGAGCGCCCATCTACGCGCATGTTCTAAAGGATCGCCGGCCCAGGCGACACGGCTCAGACGCAGCACTGCGACCTTCATGATCTGGTTAGATCTAAACATAGTTGCGGGAGTGCCAACGGGTTTGAACCCAATTCCGCACAGCCCTAAACCGCGCCTTGTTTTCCGTAGGTAGCCGGGCCGCGGGCATTCAGCGCACGAATGGGTCAGCGATGATCGCCTGCCCAGACCCGACGCAAGCTTGAGTTACGCGACCTTGGCGAGGGTCACAGTATCGGCGCGCTCGGGAAGATCGACTGTGATGATGTGGACGCCATCTTCGCGGACGACATGAAGATGCGGCGCATCGAGGCTGGCCGGGCGAACAGGTGCGCCCTCCCCTACCTGCTGCCGAGCGAAATCAGCTGCGGCGGCATCGCTCGGTAGCTCGCATGGGCTCAGCGGTCGATAGTTGCCATCTTCCCAGACGTAGAAGTGATAGCGTGCCGGTTTTGACGGCCGGCGCCGACTAAACGCACTCAACATCACAAACTCCCCCCGGCTGAGAGACTACTCAGCGGTGCTCATTCTCATGATCTGCAGTGAAGTGGCGAACCGGACGGAGTGCCCCGTCCGATTCGGCCTACCTTGGGCTCGCGTTGCTCTTGCCGCCTGATGCGACCGCCGCGACCACGGCACCACCAAGCCCGATCGCGCCCAGCACAGGCACAGCCGGGTTCGTGCCAAAAAGGCCCTTGCCTTTCGGCTTGACGGTAGCCCGCTTCGCGGGAGCCGGCTGGGCTGCAGTCGTCGAGCTCGCAGGCACTGTGGACGTTTGCGACACCGATGCTGCAGTCGCAGCCGTCGCATCGCTTGGCTGAGTACCACTGGCGGAGGCCGGAGCAGCGACGAGAGCGCACGCAACAAGCGCAGACCCAATTACGCGGGACGACTTCGACATCAACTGTTCCTTGGAATACGGACTCGACAGGCGGGGCTATAACTGCAACGCAGGTTAACATTCAAGTCGCGTTATCACTTTAAAAAAAGCCCTTTCTTTCTGTGCCTTCCTTGCAACGCTCGCCTCAGCCTGGCCCCTCCGGCTTGCCTCGGCCACTACTCCTGCTCACCATTGGCGTCCTGCTGATTGCCCTTTTACTGGGCGGAGCCGGCGATCGCTTCCCGCTGGCTGGTGCAATTGCGGTGACCTCATCGCTGCTGCTGCTCAGTGGGCTCGCTGTTAAGCGCACTGCCCTACCTTGGCGCCTGGTCTTTCTTCCGCTTCTGCTCCCTGCCCTTCACCTGCTGCCCTTGCCCCCAGCCGTGTGGATGAGCTTTCCTGGAAGGGAGCCTGCAGTCGAGATTCTCCGTCTTGCAGACCTGCCGCTTGGATGGCGGCCCCTCTCACTTGATCCCGGTGCGACGTGGAGAGCTTTGCTGGAGCTACTCCCAGCTGTTGCCTTGTTCGCCGCCACAGCCGCGGCGTCTTCACGACAGCGCGGGCAGTTGGCTCTGGCTGTCATTCTTTTCGCAGCCGCTTCAGTTTTGCTCGAAGCTGCACAGCTCATCGGTGTTGGTTGGCAAGCCGATCCGGCTCATCGGCTTTGGGGCACAGGGTTCTTCAGCAATCGCAACCACCAGGCCGCTTTCCTCGCTCTTGCTGTTGTCCTCGTAGCGTTCGCAGGCCCCGCGCGTTCAAAACATAGCAGCTCCGCCCGGGCGGGCATGAACCTTAGCAGCCCAGCCCGAGCAGCGCTGATAATCCTCTTCTCGGCGGGTGTGCTTGGCACAGGCTCGAGAGCGGGATTAGTCCTGTTGGCACTAGCACTCGCCTCCAGCGTACTAGCCTTTGCTGGGTGGCGACGCCGAACCTTGGTGACCGGCCTAGCGGGATTGCTTGCCCTCGTTTCAATCCTGCTTCTTTCTTCAGCAGGACAGAAGGTGATTGCTCGTTTCGCAACAGCAGAAACGGACCTGCGCTTCACCTTCTGGAGCGATGCTCTCGGAGCGCTGCTAGAATATTGGCCAGTTGGAAGCGGGCTTGGCACGTTCCCAACTGTTCTGCCGCGGTTTGAGCCACTGGACCATGTGACCACGGCTTTCCCAAACAACGCTCACAACGACTGGCTCGAGCTGGTCATGGAGGCTGGGGTACTTGGAGCGATCGCGCTTACCGCGGTCCTCGTTCTCTTGTGTCGGTCAGCATGGCAGCTGTGGCGGGGCCGAGGTGACGCGCTTCAAACAGCCGCTTTTCTGGGTCTGGGGCTACTCCTTGTTCATAGCGTTGTTGACTATCCGCTCCGGATGACGGCGCTGTCCGCGCTCGCAGGTCTTCTCGCTGGCTTACTGACTGGACATAGCGAGATTGCGCCATTCCCCGCCTCAGAGTGCGCCTTCGAGCCAAAGCGCGCGCCAAACGGCCTTGTTGCACCAAGGCGCGCGTCGATTGGGGTCTACGCGGTTCTTCCTGCCTCATTGCTACTGCTCGCGACGGCTTGGTCGTTCTATCTCACTGATCAGGCTGCCAGCTCAGCCAAGCCATCGGCCGCCGCGCCTCTATCGCTGCCGTGGGTCGCAGATGGGAGAGCGGCAGAACAGAAAGCTCTGGCTGCGCTCAGGGAGGGTGACGCATCAAGGCTTGAGGCAAGCGCCCGCGAGGCCATCGACCAGGCGCCCAATCGGCCACTTCCCCCTGCCCTCCTCGCCTTGGCCTTCCGAGCCGACGACCAGGCTGCCGTGAACCTGATGGGTTGGGCTGGATCTGCCGGATGGCGTGAGCCAGTGACAAACCTCTGGCTCGTCGATTATGGCCTGAGAACCGGGAACCTGCAGCTTGCAGTGCTGCGAAGCGATGCGGCCCTGCGCCTCGGTACTGAGCGAGAGAAGGTCAGCGAGGTGCTACGACGCCTCGCAAAGGAGCCGCAGGCAAGAGCGCTCATCGTGGACCGGTTGGCCGTGGATCCTCCTTGGCGTGGGCACTTCCTTTCAGCAGGCTGGGGGACAGGCGAGGACCTTTCGCTGCTGACATCTCTTCAGGAGAAAGGTCAGCTCAAGCGTAGTGAGGCTGCCGCGGCCGTGAGAAGGTTGGGCGAAGCTGAGCGTTGGCGGGACGCCTGGCAGGCTGCGGTTGCACTAGGACTGCGGCCGAACGAGGCTAGCTTTGCTGCTCTTGAGGCACCTGACGACGAGAGAACCCCATTTGAATGGCGGGTCATCGATCTCCCGGGTACGACGGCAGAGCTCCAGGAGGATGGTACGCTAAGCTTGGAGGCGGATGCTGGCACAGCGGGCGCCGTGCTCACGCGGCGGCTTGCGCTTGCTCCAGGCCAATACGCTATCGATGTGGATGACCTCGGCCGAGAGAGCGAGTTTCTGCGTTGGACTGCACAGTGCACTGAAGGCCAGCAGGCAGATCTCGTGCCGGAGGGAACCTCTCAACTGAACGTGCCAGCGAACTGCTCCGTGATCAGTCTTGAGCTCCGCTGGACCGGCAGGCAGCTGAGCCGCTCAGATGTGAAGCTAAATGCCCCACGCATTCGGCGGATAAGTAGCTGACAAAACAGATTATCTCGGGACCTTCCGGGAATTTCCCGGATCAAGTTCAGCAACCCTTTGCGAGATAGCGCGCAACTCCACCCGGAAGAGCGGGCACTAGGGGATTCTATTCGATGTTGCGGTTGGTGATGGCGGCGGGCCTCTCGCTCATTCTGGGAGCGTGCGCGAGCGGTGAACGCATTTCGGCTGACGTTCCCCGGGGTGAAGCCGCATATGCCGCTCTTTCGGCAGCCGCTCCTCAAGAGCGGCGGGGCGGTGACTACCGCCTCGGCGCTTCGGACACCGTGGCCGTTACCGTATTCCAGGAACCCGAGCTATCGAGTTCGCCCCAACAGCCCTGGAAAGTTGACGCCGCTGGCAACCTGAACGTGCCGCTGATCGGCACTGTTCGGGCGGAGGGACTGACGGCAGGAGAACTCGCATCCGAGATCGCCACTCGCCTCAATGCGAGGTATCTTGTTGACCCGCAGGTGACCGTGACCCTCGTCGGATCGGTTTCGCAGAAGGTTACCGTGCAGGGCGAGGTTACAGAGCCCGGCGTCTACGATCTCAAGGGACCGACCACTCTCCTCGAGGCGCTAGCTCTTGCAAAGGGTGAGACGCGGGTTGCTGCCCTGAGGGAAGTTGTCCTCTTCCGCACGGTGAACGGGCAGCGCTTCGGCGGTGTGTTCGACGTGCGCGCGATCAGGGCGGGCAAAGCTGCCGATCCAGCCGTGCTCGGCAATGACGTTGTCGTTGTCGGTCTTTCGAACGCCAAGAACATCTGGCGGGACGTGTTGACCGCTGCGCCGATCCTCAACGTCCTTCGCCCAATCGCCTACTAACGGCAGCAGAGAGAATAATCGAAATGAACAAGGCCGACCGCGCCCTCTCTGCGGCGTCTGACGATCGCCTCATTGCTCTCTTAGCGGATCGCGTCAGCGAACGAGTTAAAGCCGACTATGAGGTCGTTGAGGAGCAGGACGGGATTGATCTCCGCGCGATCTGGTCCGCACTGTACCGCAACCGCTGGCTGATCCTCGCAGTCATTGGTCTGGCGCTTGCTGCCGGAGTAGCGAGCATTCTGCTGACCACACCCACCTACCGTGCGGCGACCACCGTCCAGATAGAGCAGCAATCCGCTAAGATCCTGGGGACCGAGGACCTTGAGCCGGTCCCAAGCGCCCAAGAAGCTGAGCGCTTCCTCCAAACGCAAGTGGATATCATCAAGAGCCGTGCTCTTGCGGACCAGGTTGTTGACGAGCTTCGTCTCGCTGGAAAGCCTGATTTCCTCGCTGCTCAGGGTGCTAAGCCGCTGAAGACAGGCAAAGACGGCGCAAAGGAAAAGCGGGAGCAGGCGCTTGCACTTCTCGAGGACAGCCTCACAGTAACCCTTCCCCGCAATAGCAGGGTCGTCTCCATAGCCGTTGAAAGCCGCGATCCGACACTCGCCGCAAGTGTCGCCAACGCATATGCGTCGAACTTCATCTCCTCCAACCTGCAGCGCCGCTTCGACACATCGAGTTACTCGCGCGAGTTTCTCCAGAAGCAACTGGCTCTCACCAAGGCGAAGCTGGAAGAATCTGAGCGCTCGCTCATCGCTTATTCTCGGAGCGCGGGCCTGATCGACGCGAGTGCCGGCGCCTCAGGCTCGGCAGCCGAAGTAGGACCGCGCAGCCTGACGACGGCAAACTTGGTGCAGCTGAACCAGTCTTTCGCGCAGGCGCGGTCGGCGCGGCTTGAGAAAGAGCAACGCTGGAACCAGGCTCAGGCAACTCCGCTGATGAGCCTCCCGGAAGTGCTCTCCAACCCAACTGTTCAGCAGTTGACGCAACGGCGAGCTGAGGCCGAAGCAACCTACAGCGAGGAGCTTAAGCGTCGTCGCGCGGAGCATCCGACTGTCGTACAGGCGAAGGCGAACATCGGTGAGCTAGACCGTCAGATCGCCACACTTGCGAACAGCATCCGCAACTCCATCCGTGAGCAATATCAAGTGGCGTTGCGCCAGGAGCAGGCGCTCGCCGGCAATGTGAGCCAGCTGAAGGGCGCAACGCTTGCCGAGCAGGATCGCGGGGTTCGCTACAACATCTTGAAGCGCGAGGTCGACACCAACCGCGAACTCTACGACGGGCTGCTGCAGCGCTACAAAGAAGTGGGCGCACAGGCGGGCGTTACGAACAATAACATCTCGATCGTCGACAAGGCCGAAGCGCCGAGTACGCCGGTCCGTCCCCGCCCAGCGATCAACATGGCGCTTGCTGGTCTCGCCGGCCTTGCGCTTGCCTTCCTGCTGGTTTTCGCCCGCGAGAAGTTCGACGATGCGGTTCGCGCGCCGGATGACGTCGAGGCCAAGCTCCACCTGCCACTCCTTGGCGTAGTGCCGCTGGTGAACAAGGGCGCGGATGTGCGGGCGCAACTTAGGGACCCGCGCTCGAGTGTCGCTGAGGCCCAGCAGAGCGTCCGCTCCTCCATTGAGTTGGCGAGCGCCGACGGCGTGCCCCCGACCCTGCTGCTCACCTCGAGCCGCCCGTCCGAAGGCAAGTCGACCACTGCTTTCGCCCTCGCCCGCGACTTCGCCGCGGCCGGTCAGCACGTGCTTCTGGTGGATGCGGACCTCCGCAAGCCGAGCGTCCACCGGATCCTCGGCCTCCCCAACAAGGCAGGGCTATCGAACGTGCTTGCGCGGCAGATGGGCCTTGAGCAGGTGATTCAGCCGACCGACCAGCCAGGTCTCATGTTCCTGTCTTCGGGCCCCCTCCCCCCAAGCCCCGCCCAACTCCTTGCCACGAACCTCCTCGGCGAGCTCTTCACGACGCTGCAGGCAAGGTTCGATGTCGTCATCATCGACGGGCCGCCAGTGCTCGGCCTAGCAGACGCTCCGAGGCTGGCCGCGGCGGCTCAGGGCGTGCTGTTCGTGATTGAGGCCAACGGCGCTCATCGCGGCGCTGCGAAGAGCGCCCTTGCTCGCCTCCGCGGCGGCGGCGCTAGGATGATTGGCGCCGTGCTGACGAAGTTCGACGCCCGCAAGATCGGGTATGGAGAATACGGGTACGGGTACTCGTATCGATACGGTTCGGGTGAGACCGCGCAACTTGGTCAGGGCTAAGCCTTGCGCATCCTGTTCATCGGACTGAACTACGCCCCTGAGGAAATCGGGATCGGTTTGTACTCGGCTGAGCTCTGCCAAGCGCTTGTAGAAGCCGGGCATGAGGTGCAGGCCGTTGTTGCACACCCCTATTATCCGCGCTGGGCAACCTTCCCTGGATACGGTGGAGGTTACCACGTAACGGTTGAGGGCGGCGTCCGCGTCATCCGGTGCCCGATCTATGTTCCTGCCCACCCGACCGGTCTCAAGCGCCTGGTCCATCACTTTTCCTTCGCCGCTTCTGCGCTCCTTCCAACACTCAGGGCTGCGTTCCGGTTTGGGCCAGATCTCGTCTTCACAGTCGCTCCTTCCCTTCTGTCGGCTCCGCTCGCATCGTTGGTCTCGCGTTTGACTAGAGCGCGCAGTTGGTTGCACATCCAGGATCTAGAGGTCGACGCTAGCATCGCAACGGGGCTGCTTCCGAAAGGAGGAGTGACGGAGCGTGCTGGAAGATGGGCCGAACGAAAGATCTATGGGGCCTTCGACCGCATCACGACAATCAGCCCCGAAATGGTCGCTCGCGTGCGAGAACGTGTTCGACGACCAGAGCGTATTGGCGAACTACGCAACTGGGCGGCGCTGGAGCGGATTACACCGAGCGAAAGCAGCGGATCGTCATACCGATCGGAATGGAACATCCGCACACCGCATGTGGCGCTTTACTCAGGAAACCTAGGCAACAAGCAAGGCTTGGAGGACGTAGTAGAGGCGGCAAGGCTCCTGCGTTGCCGTGCCGATTTGACGTTTGTAATCTGTGGTGAGGGACCCCTTCGCGATCGCCTAGAGATGCTTGCCGCGGATCTGCCTAATATCCGCTTTCAGAAGCTCCAGCCCACTGAGCGGTTGAACGAACTCCTTGGACTCGCCACAGTCCATCTGCTGCCGCAGAAGGCGGACGCCGCAGATCTAGTTCTTCCGTCCAAACTGACCAATATGCTCGCCTCCGGCAAAGCCGTTGTCGCCATGGCGGCGCCCGGAACCGGCCTAGCGAGGGAGGTGCAAGGTTGCGGTTTGGTTGTCGAACCTGAACTTCCTAACGCCTTTGCTGCGGCCATAGAGCGGCTGGTGAACGATACACAACTGCGGGAAGAAGCTGGCCGAGCGGCGCAAGAGAGGGCAGCGGCGCGCTGGTCTAAGGCGGCAATTCTCGCAAGCGCGTTGAGCCAGATCCAGCAAGGGCCGTTCAGGCTTAAGAGTGAACCCGCTTTTTGAGGAACTCTAGCAGCCGAGACGCTGCGTCTTCCATTCGGTAACGTCTTTCGAAGCACTGCCTAGCTTTATGGCGCATCTCATTCTTCTGATCAGCAGACATCGAGAGAAAGCGCTGAAGAAGCCGCCGAGATCCCTCGCGGGTGTCCGGCTCTGCATACCCGGCTTCGTCCTCTACGATCTCGCGCCAGATGTTGACTTTGTCACTGATAAGCACGGGTGTGCCGCAAGCTAGCGCCTCGGCAACGACGATACCGAAGTTTTCCTGGTGCGAAGTTAGCGTGAATGCCTCTGCGCTGCGGAAGGCTCCGTATTTGGCCTCTCCCTGGAGCATGCCCGGGAAGTGCACCCGATGTTGGATGCCGAGATTTCTCGCCTGTTCAGTCAAATTTGATACAAGCCCGACCTGATCTGGGCCTGCTATGACCAGATCCATCTCCCGATACTCGGCAGCTATAGAGGCGAAAGCATCGATCAGCAGATCGCATCCCTTTTTTTCATGAATGCGGCTCAGGAAGAGCAAATGCGGCCGACTGCCGAGTCGCGGTACCGCAGCACGAAATGCCGCAATTTGCCGCTCCGCGTCATTGGGCACATCGCTCGCGCCATAATTCACCACCTGGCCTTCTACCCTGTAAGGCCAGAATGCTTGATTAGCTTGCAGCCTTTCTTCCTCACACGTGAAAAGGACGTTCCGGGCGCCTGCGAGCAGCGGCCCCTCTGCGAGCCACCAAGAGACCTGCTTGCCTATATGCTTCAGCGGGTAAGTGCGGCGAAACCACGGATCAAGCATTCCGTGCGTAAACACAAAGTAAGGTTTGTCACCTCCAACCAGCTCGCATCGCGCGGCGCGATTTAGATAACGCCATAGGCCACTTACTAAAACAGCATCGTAATCGGTCTTGTGAGCGCGGAGCCACGCGCGAAACTGCTTGCTGTAGCGATAGCGATGCAGTGGACCGTGTCCTGGACGTGGTCCTAGACAGAACACCCTCCCCGGGAAATCAGGCAAGTAATCTGATCCAGGTGCATCAAGAGTAAGAAGGTCGTGCTCCACCCCCGCGGCAATCCACTCACGAGCAAAACTTTGAGCAGCTTCAATCGGGCCTCCAAACTTGGGGTCAGCGGTGAGGATTAGATGCAGAACTTTCATCGGGGCAACTTCTCACCAACGGTCGTAAACACCGCGCGCCTTCCTATCGCTGCTGCTGGGTTACCCACATAAACCGTCCAGGGCTCTAGATCACGAAACGTGACTGCAGCACCGCCTAGAATGGCTCCCTCCGCGATATGTACGCCGGGGCCGACGAACGCATTTGCGGCCACCCACCCGTGACGCCCAATGATGATTGGCTTAGTTCGCAATCCGAATTGAGGATCGTGGATGTCGTGGGTACCGGAAACAAGATGAGCAAACTGTGAGACGACGGCATAGTCTCCGATCTGAATTCGAGCTTGGGTATAAGCGAAGGCCTTCCAACCCAAGACCGAACCCTCACCCATTGTGAGGTTTGGAGGATACCAGACGCGCGCGCTACCATAGATGCGAGCGCCATCACCAATTTGGGCGCCAAACGCTCGGAGAAGCACTCTCCTCCAAGCATGAAGGGGTGGAGGTGTCCAAGCGGCGAGTAGAAGCCAGGTTAGGCTCCAAACCGCCCGGAGGAGCCGATGCGATAAAGGGAAGCTTCGTGAGGCAAGCATTTAGGGCTCAACGATCATCATGGTTGGCGTCTCGGTTCAAGTAAGCGCTCGATCTTTCCAGCGCCTTTACCGGCCGGGCAGGGTTGCCTGCGTAGAGTATACACTCCGCATCATTCCGACCGGTAAGGACCGAACCGGCAGCCAACACAGATCGTGCCGGCAAAAGGCTGCCCTTCAGCAGGATAACACCTGTACCAATAAAACAATGATGCCCGATCCGGATTGGCGCACAGGACTGACGGCCATCAATTATTTCAAGGGAGTGCGTCAGAAACTGACTGCGCCAGCCTCCTACAACAGAAAAAGGCCCAATCGAGACCGCATCTGTACAGTCAATTAAATGACCGGCGGTGATAGAAGAATACCCCCCGAGTACCAGTACTGGTTTTCGGCCGACCTGTTCCAAAAAATAGCCATTGGCCCGGTTTCTTGGGAGAGCGGTAATCCAGTTGAAGTTTCCTATTCGACCTCCATCACCGACTTCGAGTAAGTCTAAGCCTTTGATGATGGTGCCTGAGCCGACCCTTCCCTGTGCCCCAATCGAGCATTGGCGCGCCAAGATAAGAGAAAAACCCACCTTTGATGTTTTATGCAGTGCGAAACCGAACACGGAGTTTAGAACTCGCCTCCGGATTACCCATGGGAAGAGCCAAAGCAGAATTTGGGCTCCAGCTTGCAGAGCGACCTTCATGCTTGCCACCCCTTCCCTGTTCCCAGGACCTCCGGGTGCAGGCGTAGCAGGGTAGACATCAGCAAGGACAAGCAGAACATCTCCGCCAAAATAGTGGCAATCGCAACACCGAATGCACCGAATTGCAATCCGAGAAGAAAAGAGCCAATTAGAAAAGCCAGCAGCGTGAAGAGAGTTGAACGGGCAACCTGTTTCTCGGACCCTAAGGGAACAAGAAATTGCACGCCCAGTATATTGTTTATAACTACAAGTGGAACAAGTCCCGACAGAACCTTGAGAAGTTCGACTGAATCCACAAAGGGAACGCCAAGAATGTATCGCACTAGGAGCGGCGCAGCAACAAAAATGAATATACAGCAAACTGATGCAACTACTATTTGAACGGTAGCCGATATCCGCATGAACCGGATCATTTCACTTGGCGAAGCCCTAAACAGATAATTAGTCCTCGGCGTTACTGCGTTGCTGATTTGCCCGAAGAAACCTAAGGCGGCACGCGCAATCCTATCTGCTCCGCCGTAGAGACCTGCCGCTCCGGGGCCTGTAACTGCTCCGGCAATGATTGGAGCCGAGATGGCGTACAAGAGGGCGGCCGCCCGGATTGTGAACGAGTGACGCTGATCTGCGATATTCTTAAACACACTAGCCATTGTGATTGCTGAATTGAGGGGGGGCACTCTTCGCTTTGATGAAATAAAAATAAGGAGCGAACTTATAAAACCTCCAGTCACCCAAAGGGAGAAGGCTAGTATAATGTCGGACCGGCCGCGAACCAGCCCAAACACCAATAAGGTCGTCACAAGCCTTCCAAGTAGAACTCGGGTTGCGATGTCGCGCCCCCGCTCGAGTCCAAGGAGAAGCCAGTCCGTATTTATCGCTGTTCCGAGTAGCGCAAGAATGGCTACTGCTGAAAAGTTGAAGTCACGAACAAAGAAGAAGTCCACAAAAACCAGGATCGCTGCGGCCGGCCCAAGCAACATGAATCTAGTAGCGATGTTTACCCAAAATGTCTCTGCGAGTTTGTCGGGAACATCCCTATGGTGAGCTACAGTACGCGCGGCACTGATGGTGAGTCCCCATTCCACGACTAGGCACACGTAGGTCGTCGCCGCGACGGCGATCACGTACCTGCCGAACCCATCCGTGGCGAATGAGCGGGCGAGCAAGGGTATGGTCAGCAAAGGAAGTACAAGGTTGCTCGCTTGGACGATCATGCCTGCAGTCAGATTGCTGCGGAGTGAGTGGCTCATCCGGCGGAAGCCAAACGTGTCGAAGGTAAAAGCGATCGGCGGACCGGGCGGCGTTGCTTTCCGATTGAGTGCTCCGAAACAGTCATAACGATCGCTGCCGCCACCAGAACCCGCTGCTGGGCACCGAATGGCGAGAAGAACATGTCCCAGAGGTTGAGCAGCCCAAGAAAGATCAGGATCCGACGACTTGAGTCCGTGCTGGATACGCCAGCCTTGATAGCCCTGACACAAACTGTGACAAACAAAATCCAAAATGGCACTGCTAAAACGCCGTGCTCAACCCACGCCCCCAGAATATAAGAATGCGAAGGCACCAGACCGTCTTTGCCGAAGCTCGGTGGGATGAATGCACCACGGGCCTGCAGTTCTTGCGCGAGCATGTCGACGTAAGTCCAGTCTTTCGCCCATGAACCATGTCCCAGCAACGGAGCATCTGCGATCGCCTGCACAGATACCAGAGTTTCCTGCCGACCAGCCTGAAGCAATGAAAGGCCCAAGTCAGACTGCATTCGGTACTTGGCTTGTGCCGCATGACCAAGCTGGCCAGAACCAGCCGCGTACTCGTACATCGATACGGTGCCAGCACACACCCCGACGGTAATAATGACAATCATTGCTCGTGTTTGCAGGCTTGCCTGGTCCCCAAAAAGGTATTTAGAGATACTCTGACGGAACACAACAGCCGCTGCCGACAACATGAGGATCGCGAAGAAGCTCCTGAAGTCTAAGTAAAGGCTCAACACAGCTAGAGCTAACGATCCCACGGCTCGGATAGTGTCCGGCATTCGACGGGGCAGCAAAGAGAACCACGCCCCAGCAGCCGCGAGACCTAACCCAAACTTCCAAGGAGCTTCAGCGAACCCGTAAACCTCAAAAAAAAGGGGCTTCGCTGCGAGACCAACTACTACGCCGACCCAAAAGAAGCGCGGCAGGAAAGCATCCTGCCGGGCGGCACGATCAAGAGCTAGCAAGGCGAAGATTAGAACGACTACCTTCAGCCACCCACGGGCGAAATCCTCAATTGGAGTGGCACGGTAGAGGTCAGTTACGATAGCGCCAAACAGCCAGAGCAATCCGAAGAGTACCGCACTACGCACCGTCTTTGAGGTTTTTGTCCACGAACCTTGCAAGAGCGCACAAACGCCGCCGACTATGCACAGCAGATCAGTACCCATCAGCCGCCCTCCTAGTGGCACCTCTATTATGCAGAGTGTACCAATAAAGAACGCCGCTATCCGCTTCTTACTCACTTGGGTCACGATCCTGTCGCAATTTGTCTTGCAGAGCGGGCTTGCGCGCGCCTCGATTGTAGAACCCTGTACTTGTAACTGCCAAGGAGCGAGCTCAAAATCTGCCGAACGAGCAGTTGCCCGAAAACATGGAGCCTCTCCGCAAAGCGGAGCTTTCGCGCTGCCAGCACTTCTCTGTACGAACGGAAAAAGCCGCTCCAGGGCGGTGCCGTATTGGAGACCCCGCCATAGTGGAAGACAGATACCGGGACTGACATCTTCTTTTGCGGCAACGTCTTGAACGCTTTCCTAAGAAAGAGTGTATCTGCTGACGTTCCGATGGCTAGATCGTACGGGTTGCGCTTGCAGAACGATGAAGGGACCAGAATGGACTGATGACATGGTAAGTCACCCCTCCGGATGCTGTCGTCGGTTATAACTTGGTCTTCATGACGAAGAACTTGTCTCGTTCCAAAGTCATCAATCGTGTCCCCATAGAGCAGATGGGTGCCAAGCAATGAGCGGTTTTCGTATACGGCCCTTGCGAATTCGTCCGGTTGAGCCAATTCGTCCCCTGAATTCAGGAAAAGGATCGCCGCTCCGGATGCTGCTTGTATTCCCTTATTCATCCCGTCGTACATGCCTCGGTCTCGCTCATGCACGTAACGAGGCAAAGAGCTAAGGCTGGTAATTACGTGCTTGCAGCTGTCATCTCGCGAGCCATCAATTACTATGGCCTCAAATTCAGCTCGAGGCAGTCGAGCGATTGATTGTAGCGTGCGGAGCAGCTCACCCGGGTTTTCGAAACATACCGTCACGATGGACAACAGGGGTGTGGCCATCACACGGCCGTCTGCTGCTGACGGAGGAACCAGGGGTAAGTCGCTGCGATGCCATCGCGTTGCCGCACGGCCGGTTTCCAACCCATAGAGATCAGTCGCTCGCTGCTCATGAGCTTCCGTGGTGTGCCATCGGGCTTGCTCGTGTCGAATGCGAGCTCGCATTCGAAGCCAACAACATCGCATACGATCTTGGCGAGGTCGGCGATTGCGATATCCTCGCCGGAACCGACATTCACATGCTCCTCATCGCTATAGCGCTGCATCAGGAACACGCAGGCGTCAGCGAGGTCGTCAACGTGGAGGAATTCACGGCGCGGCGTTCCGGTGCCCCAAATCTCGATGCTGGGTGCATCGCTCTCTTTCGCTTCGTGTGCCTTCCGGATCAGAGCCGGCAGCACATGGCTGGACTGCAGGTCGAAGTTGTCGCCGGGTCCGTAGAGATTGGTCGGCATCGCACTGATGAAGTCGCGGCCGTGCTGCCGGCGATAGGCCTGGCACAGCTTGATGCCGGCGATCTTCGCAATCGCGTACCACTCGTTCGTCGGTTCAAGCGGACCAGTGAGTAGCGCGTCCTCCGTGATCGGCTGTGGCGCAAACTTCGGGTAAATGCAGCTAGAGCCCAGAAACAGCAGCTTCCCCACATCGTGACGATGCGACGCGTGGATCACGTTCGCTTCGATCATCAGGTTGTCATAGAGGAAGTCGGCTGGAAATCGGTCGTTAGCCAAAATGCCGCCGACCTTGGCCGCGGCCAGGAACACGGCTTCGGGCCGGTTCGCTGCAAACCATGTATCAACGGCTTGCTGATCCTTGAGATCAAGCTCGTCCCTCGAAGCCGTAAGTACCTCGCAGTTCTCGCTCGCAAGCCGGCGCACGATCGCACTGCCGACCATCCCACGATGACCAGCAACGAAGACTCGCTTCCCGGCGAGAGAGTAGATCTCCGGCGTCACGAGAGCCGCCCAAGCGGAGCGTCACGCATGATGAAAAGGTCAGCCTCGACCATCTCACGACAGAGCTCGCGCGCGCTGGTCTTGTGGGTCCAACCAAGCTTCTCGCGAGCCTTGGTCGGGTCACCGATCAAGAGCTCCACCTCCGTCGGGCGGAAGTATCGTGGATCGATGGAGACCAAGGTCTTGCCCGTCTCGGCGCATAGGCCCTTTTCGTCAACGTCTTCGCCCTGCCACTCAATCTTCAAACCCACATCGTCGAAGGCCCACTCGACGAAGGTGCGCACTGGCGTCGTCTCGCCCGTAGCGAGTACGTAATCGTCAGCCTCGTCCTGCTGCAGAATGCGCCACATTCCCTCACAATACTCGCGGGCATGCCCCCAGTCGCGCTTGGCGTCGAGGTTGCCCAGCCAAAGCGTCTCTTGCCGGCCGTGTGCTATCGCCGCCACGGCCCGCGTGATCTTGCGGGTGACAAAGGTTTCACCGCGAAGAGGGCTCTCGTGATTGAAGAGGATGCCGTTGGACGCGTGAATGCCGTAGGCCTCACGATAGTTCACGACGATCCAGTACGCGTAGAGCTTGGCAGCAGCGTATGGCGAGCGCGGATAGAAGGGCGTCGTTTCGCGCTGCGGCACTTCTTGCACCAGCCCGTACAGCTCGGACGTCGAGGCTTGGTAGAAACGGGTCTTCTTCTCCAGCTTCAGAATGCGGATCGCTTCGAGAAGCCGGAGGACACCAAGAGCATCGGCATTCGCGGTATATTCCGGCGTCTCGAAGCTCACTTGGACATGGCTTTGCGCCGCCAGGTTGTAGATTTCGTCGGGCTGCACCTGCTGCACCAACCGGATGAGGTTAGTGGCGTCAGTCATGTCACCATAGTGCAGGACAAGACGCGGATCATCGAGATGCGGATCCTCGTACAGGTCCTCGATTCGACCCGTGTTGAACGAGGACGAGCGGCGCTTCACGCCGTGCACGCGATAGCCTTTGTCGAGCAGAAGACGGGTAAGGTACGCCCCATCCTGACCGGTGATGCCCGTGATCAATGCAACTTTAGACGACATGCAAAATGCTCTTCCTCAAAACGCGTTGGGATGGGTGATGACCCGGAGTGTCCGGATCAGGATCATGAGGTCTCGCCTGAGGCTCCAACCCTGCAGGTATTCAAGGTCGGCCTGAACTCGGTTGATGAGGTCCGAGCGGCATTCGGTGGCACCCCGAAAGCCTCGGATCTGGGCAAGGCCTGTGATGCCCGGCTTGATGCCGTGGCGCTCCCAGTATCGATTATCCACTTCCCAGAACAAGGCTTCCTCAGCCTTGCTGGCGAGCGCATGGGGCCGTGGTCCTACAAGGCTCATGTCCCCCTTCAGCACGTTCAGCAGCTGCGGCAGTTCGTCGATGCTGGTGCGCCGGATCAGGCGCCCAATCCGGGTGACACGATCATCTTCGCGAGAAGCAGAGCGGACACCTGCGCTGTCGGTGCCCTCGACGCGCATGCTCCGGAACTTCAGGATCGAGAAGATGCGGTTGCCCTCCCCTACCCTTGGCTGGCGAAACAGGGCTGGGCCGCGGCTCTCAAGTCGAATGGCCAGGGCGATGAGCAGAAGCGGCAACGCCAGGAATAGCAGCGCCGGGGCAGTGACTGCCAGGTCGAGTGCTCGCTTCTTTGCCCGGTTCGTCATTCCCAACGGCTTCAAACCCACGACCAACGTGGGCGTGGAGCCATAGCTGCGGAGGGCCACTGGCCCGAGCCCGGATAGCTCTGGCGCCAGAACTTCTACATCAATACCAATGCCCTTGAGGGCGCGGGTCCAGCCCCCTCGCCGGTCGGGACTTGCCGCCAGGACCACCCGGTCGGCGTGGAGCAAGGCCTTTCCGAGACGATCCATGACAACCGCATCCTGGTTGAAGAAGTCGTCGGCACCATCAGCGATGACCACCAATTCGCCGGCCTGAGGTCGGGTGGGCGCGCCATCGACGATCAGAATGTCGTTCGTGAAGCGCCAGCGGTTCGCGCGCCCAATGGCTTGGCCTACGCTCCAGCGGAACGCGCCGATCGCGACTGCGCTGAGCAACACTCCCAGCCCAAGGACGAGACGGGAAACCGCCTCGCCCGCCTGTAGGATGAAGAGAACACCGATGGCGAGCGCCGCGGTGAGCAGCAGTACCTTCAAAGCGCGTTCAATGCCGTACCTGGGGCTGACAAGCACATCGAGCCCGTACGCTTTTTGCGTGATCGCCGTGACCAGATAGAGCGGCATCAGCAGTGCGAGGAGGCGCAGTCCCTCGATCACATCGAGTGAGTGGAAGCGGAGCATGCTGGCTGCCAGGAATGCGAGCGTCAGCGCCGCGACGTCGACAAGAACCAGGAGGCCGTACAAACGAAGTCTTTGGTTCTGCCGCTCTGGGAGCGCAGAAGAACGCGATCGATGTTGCTGCTGCTGGAGGGCAGTGGCTCGCGGCAGCGGCCACGCATCGTTCAGGGCAGTCGGCCCGAAGGCCGGCGAATTCAGCACCCCTGCAGTTCCCTCCCCTAAACTAACCAGACAGGGCGGTCCCCTGCCGAGGCTGGGGCTCTGCCCATGGACGCGAGGAGCGCACATCCGGATTTTTCCCGGTTTGCGAGATGGATGGCTTAGCCCCTAGCAAGCCGCTCTCTAAGTGGCGGGTTGCAGGCCTGACCGCTGCACTACCTGTTGGAATCCTACATGGCAGATCATCGCTTGAATGAAGGCACCATCCACCCGGTAATCCTCTGTGGTGGTTCGGGAACTCGGCTGTGGCCGCTCTCCCGTGCTGTGATGCCCAAGCAGATGCTTTCGATCGCAGGCAGCGGGACCATGCTTCAGGAAACCGTGGCGAGAACGCGCAGCGATCGCTTTGCAGACCCCATCGTGGTTGCTGGCGAGGACCTCCGTTTCCTAGTCCGGGATCAGCTTACTGAGCTTAACACGAAGGCTGGTGCCATCATCCTTGAACCAAGCCCTCGCAACACCGCACCTGCCATTGCTCTCGCTGCAGCTTGGCTGACGCGTACTGATCCTGACGCACTGATGCTTGTCATGCCGTCCGATCACGTCATTTCGGATCTTGCGAGCTTCCAGCGGGCGATCCAGGCAGGCGTTCCTGCTGCGCGCTCAGGAGCCTTGGTGACGTTCGGAATCGCGGCGCGTCACGCCGAAACTGGGTATGGTTATATCGAAGCTGGCGAGCACGCTGACAAAGGCGGAGCACGGCCCGTGCGGCGGTTCGTCGAGAAGCCTACCGAAGATCGCGCGGCTGCTTACTGCCTTTCGGGACGCCACTTCTGGAATGGCGGGATCTTCCTCATGCGAGCCGCAAATTACCTAGCTGAGCTCCAGACCTATGCCCCTGAAATCGCAGAGAGCTGCGATTCAGCGATTGCTGGTGCGACCCTTGACGGATGTTTTGTGCGCCCGAGCTCAGCTTTCAACGAAGCCCCCGCGGTATCCATCGACTACGCAGTCATGGAGAAGACCGCTCAGGCCATGGTTGTTCCCGAAGTCGAGATGGGCTGGTCCGACGTTGGCAGCTGGCATGCTCTCTGGGAAGTAAGCCCGAAGGGCGCCGGTGATAACGTGCTGCAAGGCAATGTTCTTGCGGAGGAATGCAAAGGCAGTCTTCTGCGCAGCGAGACCGATCAGCTCATCGCCGCGGCCGGATGTGATGATCTCGTGGTCGTAGCGACCCGAGACGCGGTACTCGTTGTTCCTCGCGAGAAGGCTCAGGATACCAAGCTGCTCGTGGACAGATTGAAGCAGCAAGGCAGTACTGCTCACCTCGAGAATGCGCGGGTTCACCGGCCGTGGGGGACTTACGAAACTACCGACCGGGGTAACAGATTCCAGACCAAGCGTATCGTTGTTCGTCCCGGAGCACAGCTATCGCTCCAGCTCCATCACCATCGCTCCGAGCACTGGATCGTGGTGAAAGGAACTGCACGTGTGACGATCGGTGAGCAGGTCCGGTTGCTGCAAGAAAACGAGTCCACCTACATCCCTGCCGGTGAGAAGCATCGTCTCGAAAATCCGGGCAAGATTCCGCTAGAGCTGATCGAAGTGCAGTGCGGAGCCTATCTCGGTGAGGACGATATCGTTCGTCTGGAAGATCAGTACGGCCGGACTGAACTCGCGGTGGCGAGCTAGTCGCGCCGGTCGATGGCTCGCTGAAGCTCGATCAAAGCCGCGAGGCCAACCGCCTGCGTTTTCACCATGATGGACGCCCTATGATCCTCCACCGTCTTCGGCTTGATGTCGAGTTCGGCCGCAATCATCTTGTTGCTCAGACCTCTGCAGAGTGCGCGGAATACATCCCATTCCCGGGGTGTCAGGCTAGCAAGCCGGCGATAGGCCGCGCGGCGATGCCTCGACCAACCCACGGCCTGAGCACAAGCTGCCAATAGGCGCTCCTCGTCGATTGGCTTGGCAAGGTAGTCGACGCCTTGGTGGCGCCGCACAGCATCGACTGCCGCGTGAGCGTGCGGCCATGCTGTCATGAAGATCCAGGCGATCGATGGGTCAACCGAACGCAAGGATTCAGCGACGTCAAAGCCGTTGTCTTCACCCATCATGATGTCGGTCAGGATTGCGTCTGGTCCCGCTACCCGACAGGCCTGCTCCAGGGCGGCGGGCTCGACGAAAGTTTTGGTTTCATAGCCCTCTCGTGCGATCAGCCGCGCGAGCGACGCAGACAGATCAGCATCGTCATCCAGGACGTAGATGCGGCCTAGTTCGCTCATGCTGTTGGCTGCATCGCATCTGGAAGGATCAGGGCGGCTTCCCAAGTGCCAGGGTTGCTCTTGCGTTCCTCGAACCGCCCCCCGTGCAGTTCTGCGATAGCTTCAACGATTGGTCGCCCCATGCCCATCCCTGCCGCGGAAGACTGACCGGGCTTGTATTCGTTGATGACCGCGATCTCGACCATTCGATTCGACTGTTTTCCTTCAACCCGGATGGTCGAACCCGGGCTGGCAGCGATGGCGTTCCTGAGGAGGTTGATCAGCGCCTGCTGAAGTTCGATGGGTGATCCCTTCAACTGAAGACCTTCCTCAAATCGGAACTCAAGCCGAGCGGCAGCGGCTCGGGCCTCAGGTGCCACGATGTCGATGACCTGCCGCAACAGATCGTCTAGTGACACGAACTCGGCCTGATCGCTGCTTGGCTGTCCGTAGCCGCGGAGCCGGTCCAGAAGGTCGGAGATATTTGTGGCCTTGCGAGCAATCAGCTGCGCCAAATCCTTGATCTCACCTTCCTTCGCAGACGGGGTGGACGCGATGCGCGAAAGGTAATTCGTTTCGATCTTAAGCGTCGAGAGAGGCTGAGTTAATTCATGGATCACCGCGAGTGACATCGCTTGCAGCGACTTCAAGCGTTCGGCCTGCCGAATTGTCCGGTCCTTGACCCGAAGGTCGCGCCGAAGCTCACGGCTCGCATCGGAGTAAACTCCTGCAAGGTAGCCCATGGCCGCAATTGCGCCGAGCAGGAGGTGATCTCCGATACGCTGCGGATCGGTTGGGTCATGCACTGTCAACGGCAGCATAGTGACCGCGACCGCGACGATAGCGAACCATGACGCTAGGCGCCCCTGACGCAAGCCTATCCATCCAACTGCAATGAGAAGCGGCTCGAGACTGATCCCATACCCTGCAAAGTTCAGGGCCCACACGGCGAGCAGCCCAACAGACCCCACAATGATGCTCTCGGCCCACTGCTTGGGTGAGCCAAGGGAAGGCCAGGCCCGCCTCTCAATAGCTTTCGCGAGGTATAAAAGTGGCGGAGCTAGGATCAGGACGCCAAGCAGGTCGCCAAGCACGAAAATGGACGCCGTACCAACCAGCGCAGTGAGGCTGCTCTCATCTCCCCGATCGAGAAGATAGTGCGGCGGAAGACTGCAGAGCGCACCGAAGATCGGGGCAATCAGAACTGCAAGCCCCAACCGCATGTCGGGGCCCTGCTCACTAGATCCGCGTCTAAGCAGCCAGGACGCTAGAAAGATAGCGAGGCCGTAGCCCAGAGGCGGGCCGGCGATGCTAAGGACATAGAGTAACTGCTGATCAAGTGAGCCGTACCGCAGCCCAGTGATGAGCAGCACGACAATCGTCTCTACGGCAGCTAGTTTGGGAGCATGTCGCGCGCCCGCATACCAAAGCAGAGCAAATCGAAGGCCCGCGGGCGGGAACCAGAGGCTGTAGTAAAGCGATGTCGACCAAGCTGCGCTCAGCTCGTGAAGGAGCGCAAACAGCAAGGCGTAGCCGGCAAGTGCTAGATACAGCGCACCCGGCGCCGCCAAACGCGAAGACTTCACAAAGGTATAGCCCGTTACGCGACGTCAGGCCCCCTCGCCCAACATACAGTCACTCTTTAGCGCACGAAGAAGCACAGGCAATGTTGTTCTGGCCAGTCAGAGCACGGCGATGGGGGCGAGCGGATGTACTCGCCGCCTCAAGACGACCAACAATCTGCCGTTGGCAGCCGAGGGGCTGACGAATGAGACCGTGCACCAACGCTCCTTGACCGACGCATGGCGATGCAGAAGCAAAATGTGCCTGGTCGCACATCAATTGTCGGTTTTGGTAGTGAATTGGTTGGTGTCGATATAGCCCACCAGACCGGTAGAAGCGATAAACGCCCATAACTGGCGGACAAGCGGATGCCTCACAGAATGGAATCTTGGGACTGCTGGGGCTCTCAACCTCAGGAATTCCGGCTTCAAAGGTTACCGCCTGAGAGCATCTTCGCTGGGGGAACAACGAAAAGCCTCCTCGGAAACGATCCAAGGAGGCTTTTGTCATTACTTCGCATCCTTCAAAGGAAGAAGTCGGGCGGAGAGCTTCCGGGATTGCTGTAGGGGTTCAGACCGATGAAGCTTTGCAGCGTAACCATGAACTCCGCCGTGGCCGCATTTCCATCAGTATCCGCATACAGGATGGTATTTCCCCCAACCTGCGCATACCAGATGCCGAAAGCAGTTGGGTCGTCCCCTCCCCAAGCGAACTGCTGATTGCCAGCGCTGCTGGAGTTGGCATCGATCGCGGAGAAATCGAGTTTGTCGGTCCCGAGAACAAAGTCGGTGATCGTGTCGCCTGTGTCCTTCACGTCTAGGAAGCGGAAGGTATCGACATCATTACCGCCGCTTAGTTTGTCAGCACCATAGCCGCCGATTAGGACATCGTTGCCATTGTCGCCTTGCAGGCTATCGGTGCCGCTGCCGCCATACATTACGTCATTCTCGTTGCTTCCCAGGAGCGCGTCGTTCCCGGAACCGCCGTAGAGAGTGTCTTCGCCACCATTACCGCTCACACTATCATCGTCAGCTTGGCCATAGAGTAGATCATCGCCGGTGTTGCCGGTGACCGTATCCTTTCCGCCGCCGGCATAGATGGTGTCGTTTCCACCCTTGCCGTCGATGTTCTGGTCGGCTGAGCCGCCCGTGATGTTGTCGCCTGCTTGGTTATCACCGTTGATGTTCGCACTGTTGTTGACGGCCGACGTTCCAACGAGCGTGTCAAAGTCGTTCGGGTCTGCGCCATCGAAGACGGGCGGTGGAACCAGGGTGATCGTATCAGTTGCGCCTGCGATCAGAATGGTAACTACTTCGCTTGTACCATCAGCTGATTGGACCGTGAAGCTATCGCTCAGCGACTGTCCATTGTTGAGAGCATCAACGGCGACATTGCTGTTGTTCAGCGTGTAGGTCCATACTCCGGCTGCCGTGAGCGTGAACGCGCCGTATCCATTGCTGGATGCCTGCGCGCTGGTCACCGCCCGGAAGCTGTTCGGAGAATTGTCCACGTCTGCCGCGGTCAAGGTTCCAGAGGCGGTCGGCGTGCCGGCGTTGTTCGGGGTGGCTTCTGTCACATTGCCCGTCTTAGTCCCGCCGATCACCGCCGCATCGTTGGCCCCGGTGATTGTGAAGCTGACCTGCTTGGTGGTGCCGTCGAGCGCCGTTACCGTGAAGGTGTCGACCTTGGTCTCATTCAGCGCCAGGTACTGGGTTGCGCTGTTGGCGACCGAGTAGGTGTAGCTGCCGTTGGCCGCCAGCGTCAGGCTGCCCAAGTTGCCCTGCGCTCCCGTCACGGCGGTCTGGAACGAGGTTTGGTTTTGGTCGGCATCGCTGATCGAGATCGATCCGCTGGCCACCAAGTTGCCGTTACTGACCGCCACATCCTCGGTCACCGCTGCAACCGTTGGATCGCCGATCACCGGACCATCGTTGGTGCCGGTGATTGTGAAGCTGACCTGCTTGGTGGTGCCGTCCAGCGCCATCACCGTGAAGGTGTCGACCTTGATCTGGTTCAGCCCCAAGTATTGTGTGGCGCTGTTCGCCACCAAGTAGGTGTAGCTGCCGTTGGCTGCCAGTGTCAGGCTGCCCAGGTTGCCCTGCCCTCCCGTCACAGTGGTCTGGAACGCGCCCTGGTTCTGGTCGGCATCGCTGATCGAAATCGAGCCGCTGGCCACCAGGTTGCCATTGCTGACCGCCACATCCTCGGTCACCGAGGCAACCGTCGAATCGCCGATCACCGCCGCATCGTTGGTTCCGGTGATGGTCACCACGATCTGCTGGGTCGCAGTGCCGTCCTTGCTGGCCACCGTCAGCGTGTCGGTCAGGGTCTCGCCTGCCGGCAGCTGCTGGATCGCGGCCAGCCCGTTGTCGAGCGCGTAGCTCCAGGTGCCGTCGGCTGCGAC